>JBBQHP010000058.1:0-27570 GCA_038324085.1 Burkholderiales bacterium | reverse complement strand
GTTCACCAGCACCAAAGACCTCGACAAGAAGCTGATGCGCTATATCCGTCAGTACAACAAGACCGCCAGACCACTGAAGTGGAAGTATGCCGATCCGCGCCGTCGTATCCGGTGCGATTCATCTGGTTCGGCGGACTAGCGTCCCGAACGATCGGGATCGGGCCGACCGATCGCTCCGGCTGAGCGACAATGATCGTCGCGCCGCGCGGTCCGGCCGGAGCTGCCGTGCGGGGCAATGCGCTGCCGTTGCAGGCGACCCGACGCTGGTGTATTCGATCGACGTTCAATCCTCCACGCATCTTCATGCCTACTTCATACGACGCTTCCCGCCTCACCGCCTTCGCCACCCGCCTGCTCGACGCCGCCGGCATGGACCCGGCCAAGTCCCCGATCATCGCCGACGTGCTGGTCGAGGCCGACCTGATGGGGCACGATACCCACGGCCTCGGATTGCTCGGGCCCTATCTCGCCGACATCGGCAAAGGTGAGCTGAGGACCGACGGCGATCCGGGCGTGATCGCGGATTTTCCGGCGGCGCTCACCTGGGATGGTCGGCGCCTACCGGGGACCTGGCTCACGGTGAAGGCGATCGATCTCGCTTGCGAGCGCGCACGCACGCAGGGCACCTGCACCGTCTCGATCCGCCGCAGCCATCACATCGCCTGCCTCGCGGCGTACCTCACCCGGGCAACGGACCAGGGCTTCGTGATCCAGATCATGACCTCCGCGCCGGAGAACCAGTCCGTCGCGCCCTTCGGCGGCCGCGACGGAGCGCTCACGCCGAATCCGATCGCAGCCGGCTGGCCCACCGACAGCGAACCCGTGCTGATCGACGTCTCGATGTCGATCACGACCAACGGCATGGTGAGCCGGCTGTCCGCGCAGGGCGGGCGCCTCGCCGGCAAGTGGCTCGCCGACAGCGAGGGCAATCCCACCGACGATCCCGCGGTGATGTCCCGCGTTCCGAAAGGCGCGTTGCTGCCCATCGGCGGCACCGAGTACGGCCACAAGGGCTACGCGCTGGGCCTGCTGGTGGAGGCGATGACGCAGGGCCTGTCCGGCCACGGCCGCGCCGATCCGATCGAAGGCTGGACCGGAGAGGTGTTCGTCCAGGTACTGGATCCGCGACTGTTCGCGGGCCTCGACGCCTTCACGCGGCAGACGCAATGGATCGCCGACTTCTGTCGCAAGGTGCGACCGATGCAAGGCGTCGAACGAGTGCGCTTGCCGGGCGAAAACGGACTCGCGCGGCGCAGGCGCCAACTCGCCGAAGGAATCACGCTGCATCCGGGGATCATGCCGATGCTGGAACCCTGGGCCACGAAGCTGGGCGTGGCCCTGCCGTGAGTGCGCGCGCGGACCACCGCCGCGGGCTGCTGCTGATGCTCGGGGCCACGTTGTGCTGGGCCACCGCCGGCGTACTCGTGCGCAGCCAGTCGGTGCACGATGGCTGGGAAGTCACTTTCTGGCGTTCGTTCTTCATGGTGTTGTTCATGTCGGGCGTGCTCATGATGCAATACCGTGCAGCGGTATTGCATCGCATCCGCGCCATCGGCGTGCCGGGACTGATCTCGGGCGCGCTCTGGGCCATCATGTTCATCGCGTTCATTCTCGCGTTGTCGCGCACGACCGTCGCCAACACGCTCGTGCTGTGCAGCATCTCGCCCTTCATGTCCGCCGTCGCGGGCTGGCTGCTGCTGGGCGAGTACGTGCCTGCGCGCACGTGGGTCGCGATGTCCGCGGCCTTCGGCGGCATCGCGCTCATGTTCGTCGATTCGTTCGGCGGCGGCGGCACCGCGGGCAACCTCATCGCGCTCGCGATCCCGGTCTGTTTCGCGCTGAACGTGACCATCCTGCGGCGCATGCATGCGGAAGCCGACATGGTTCCCACCGTCCTGGTCGCGGGCTTGATTTCGTGCGCGATCACGCTCCCTTTCGCCCTGCCGTTCGAAGCGCGCAGCAGCGACTTCCCGAACCTGATCGCGCTCGGTTTCGTGCAGCTCGGGCTGGGCTGCCTGCTCATGGTGATAGCGGCGCGACACCTCAAGGCGGCTGAAGTCGGTCTGCTCGCCGAACTCGAGACGATCTTCGGGATCGTCTCGACCTGGATTTTCGTGGGCGAAGTGCCGAGCCGCCTGGCACTGATCGGCGGTGGCATCGTGATCGCAGCGTTGGCGCTGAATGAAGCGTGGCGCATGATGCGCGGCGACGGCAATACCGACCCGTTGAAGGAGATTCCCCAGCCATGATTCCCGATCCTTCCAATCTCGCGCAGCGACTGGAAACCTGCTACGCAGCCGCGGTGCACGACGTGCTGCGCGCCATGGGCCACGGCAACTGCGTGCTCCCGAGTGCCATCAAACCGCTCGACCCGGGGAGCAAGCTCGCCGGCGAGATCTACACGGTCAGCGGTCACGTGGATGTGACGCGCGACCCGCACGACACGCTGCTGGAATGGACCGGCCTGTTGTCGAGAGCACCGACGGGCAAGGTGCTCGTCTGCCAGCCCAACACGCATGCCATCGCGCTCATGGGCGAGCTGTCGGCGGAGACCCTGCATTTTCGCGGCGTGCGCGGCTATGTCGTCGACGGCGGTTGCCGCGACACGCAGTTCATTCTCGAACTGGGCTTTCCGGTCTTCTGCAGTTTCACCACGCCGAAGGACATCGTCGGGCGCTGGGTGCCGGATCATTTCGGCGAGCCGGTCTCCATCGGCGACGTGACGGTCGCATCCGGCGATTGGCTGCTGGCGGACCGCGATGGCGTCGTCGTCATTCCCGGTGCGATCGCGGCGGACGTGGTCACCAGAACCGAGGCCGTGCTGCAGACCGAGAACAAGGTGCGCACTGCGATCCTGTCGGGCATGGACCCGCAGGAGGCTTATCTCAAATTCGGCAAGTTCTAGGACCCCAGGTTATCGACCCTGGCGACCCGATCTTGAGGGACAAACGGTCGGGATCTCAGCCCGGATTCGGCGGCAACGATTGCTCGCCGTGACAGTCACGCCTACGCGTTGACCCCCTGTCATGAATCTGGGATAACGAGGCCCGGTGCAACAGCGCCGCTTCCCCATTTTCAGAAAGGCATCCGCCATGATCATGCGCAAGACATTAATCGCCGTGTCGCTTTCCATCGCGTCCACCTTGTCCATCGCCGCGGGCGAGAACAACGTCGGTTCCTGCGGCTGGGGCACGAAGATCTTCACCGGCCAGAGCGGCGTGTTCCCGCAGGCTCTCGCGGGCATCACCAACGGCACATTCGGGAACCAGACCTTCGCAATCAGCTCCGGAACCTCCGGCTGTACCCAGGACGGCACGGTGGCGTCCAGCTGGCAGACCGCGGCATTCATCGACGGCAACAAGGAAAAGCTGGCGCGCGACCTGTCCCGCGGCAGCGGCGAGAGCCTCGATTCGCTGGTGGCATTGATGGGAGTGGAACAGCAGGATCGGGCGCGCTTCGTGCAAGTTGCTCGCGACAACCTGGCCCGCATCTTCCCCTCGTCGAGCGCCTCCACCGACGAGATCCGCGCCGGCCTGCGCGAGGTGTTGAGCGCCGACCAGAGCCTGGCCGTCTACAGCGCGCGCGTCTGAACGATCGCCGCCGGCACGACACCCAGCGCCACGGCCCTGGGTGTTTTTTTGTCCGCACGCCGTGATCATCCGGTGCCTGCTCACGATCGCCGTGCTGGCCGGTGCGAGCCTGCCTGCAGCCGGCGCGAACTACGGCGATGCTCTGGTGGTGCGAGCCCGCGCGCTCGCGTTGCACGAGCGGCGTGAATGGCAGCTCCTGCTGCACTACCGGCCGCGCGCATTCGGTCGCACGCGCAGCGCCGCGGACGATCCCGCATTCTTCAACTCGCCACGGGGTGCCACGGATCCCGCCGCGGAACTGGAAGCCACGCTGCGCGCATTCTTCTCGACGATCGAGCAGACCGATACGCGCCAGAACCCGCAGTGCCGCTTCATTGCGCGCTACCGCTGGCTGCGCTCGATGCTGGACTTCGATCCCGCTCGTCTGCCCGAGCGACCGTGCGCACGTTACGAACGCTGGCGGGCGCGGCTCGCCCCATCCCGCGTCACGCTGGTGTTTCCCACGGCCTATCTGAACAGTCCGGCCTCCATGTACGGCCACACGTTGCTGCGCATCGATGGCAGCGACCAGAACGACCGCACGCGCCTGCTGGCGTATGCCATCAACTTCGCGGCCCAGACCGATGAGGGCAACGGTCTGGTTTTCGCGTGGCGCGGACTGCTGGGCGGCTACGCCGGTCGTTTCAGCATGATGCCGTACTACGTCAAGGTCGCGGAATATAGCGACCTGGAAAGCCGCGACATCTGGGAGTACGAACTCGATCTCGCGCCGGCGCGGATCGACCGGATGCTCGAACACGTGTGGGAACTCGGCCCGATCCGGTTCGACTACTACTTCCTCGACGAGAACTGCTCCTATCAGCTGCTCTCATTGCTCGACGTGGCACGGCCCGACCTGAATCTGACCGAGCGTTTTCCTCTGTGGGCGATTCCCGCGGATACAGTGCGCGCCGTGACCGACGTACCGGGGCTCGTGCGTCGCGTCGTCTACCGTCCCGCCCGCAGCACGGAGCTGACCTATCGCGCCGCCTTCGCGCCGCCGTCCGAGGCACGGCTCGCTCGCACCCTGGCTGCCGGCGAGGTGGCCCTGGATGCGCCCGTGCTCGGCGCGCTGCCGGCATCGGAACGCGCGCGGGTGCTGGAACTCGCTTACGACGAACTGGATTACCGGCGCCTCGCGGGCAAGGCCCACGGGGAGGACGTGCCGGGTCGATTGCGCGATCTCCTGGTGGCGCGCAGCCGGCTGCCCGCAACGACGCCTGTGCCCACGCCGCCGGAACCCACCACGCGTCCCGACCAGGGTCACCGCTCGGCGCGTCTGTCCGTGGGCGCCGGCACCACCGCGGGCGACGGCTTCCAGGAGCTTCAGTATCGCGGCGCGTACCACGATCTGCTGGATCCGGAGCCCGGGTATCGCCGTGGTTCGCAGATCGAATTCGGCAATATCGCCGTGCGGCACGAGAACGACAACGGCCTCAGGCTCGAACGCGTGGGCATCATCGACGTGAACTCCATCGCGCCGCGCGACGCGCTGCTGAAACCAGTCTCGTGGCAGGCCGATTTCGGTTTCGAACGCACGCGGGCGGCGGACGAGTCGCGGCCGCTGCTGTTCCAGGCTTCCGGTGGCGTGGGGCTGGCGCAGTCGCTCGGCGACACCGGCTTCGCGTGGGCCATGGTCAACGTGGGCATCGTCGTGTCGGGCCGCTTCGATCCGGGCGTCGGTTTGGGCGCCGGCCTGAGTGCCGGACTGATGCTGAATGTCACGCCGCGCTGGCGCCTGCTGGCCTCTGCGCGTTCACTGCACTACGCTGTCGAGGGACCCGGCGAGCGTTCCAGCGTGGCCCTGGGCCAGAGCGTGACGCTGGCGCCGGATCTCGCGCTCCGGATCGAAGCCGACGTGCGCCGGGAATTCGGTGTGCGGTGGTCGACGATCGGAGCCTATCTCCAGTGGTACTTCCAGTGAAACTGAACGCAGCGCTGATCGGACTGACATTGTTGGTGGCGGGTTGCACCGGGCTCTTCTTCCACCCCATGCGACCGCTGGTGCGAACACCCGCCGCGCTCGGCCTGGCGTGGGACAACGTGCCGCTCAGCACAGCCGACGGCATCGCCCTGTCGGCGTGGTTCCTGCCCTCCGCCAACGGCCAGACGCACGGCACCGTTCTGTTCCTGCACGGCAATGCCGAGAACATCAGCACGCATCTGAACGCGGTCGCGTGGCTGCCGGCACGCGGCTTCCAGGTCCTGCTCCTCGACTACCGTGGCTACGGAGAGTCCGGTGGCAATGCGACGCTCGCCGGCATGCAACTGGACATCGATGCGGCCATCACGGCGTTGCTCCGCCGGGCGGATGTCGATCCGACGCGGATCGTCCTGCTGGGCCAGAGCCTGGGCGGTGCGCTGGGCCTGTACTACGCAGCGCACGGCCCCCAGCGCGATCGCCTGCGTGCCGTGATCGCGGACAGCGCATTCAGTGGCTATCGCGACATCACCCGGGAAAAGCTCGCTTCCGCCTGGCTGACCTGGCCGTTGCAGTGGCCGCTGTCGTACAGCGTGGACGATCGCTACAGCCCGCTCCTCGCGATCCACGACATCGGCGTACCGGTGCTGCTGATCCACGGCCAGGCGGACACCATCGTGCCTCCGCAGCACGCAGAACGCCTGTTCGCGGCAGCCAGCGCACCGCGCGAACTCTGGCTGGTGCCCGACACCGGGCACATCGGCGCGCTGCAGGAACCCGCGCTGCGCGATCGTCTGGTCGCCTATCTCGACGGGCTGCTCGGCCCCTGAGTCAGCGTTGGCGGCGGCTCAGTCCGGTGCCTGCAGCGTGAGCGATGTCGCGTCCGGTTCGGCCAGGTACGGCACCACGCCAAGCAACGGTGCGCGCATGCGGGCCGCGAGTGTCGCGAGATTCTCGTCGCAGGCAGCCATCGCGGGATCGATGCGATTGGCAACCCAGCCGGCGAGCACGAGGCCGCGCGCCAGGATCGCCTCTTGCGTCAGCAGTGCGTGATTGATGCAGCCCAGACGCAAACCGACGGTGAGCACGACCGGCAGCCCCAGCAGGCGCGCCAGATCGCCGAAATCCTCGCCCTCATTGAGCGGCACGGCAAACCCGCCCGCCCCTTCCACCACGACCGCATCAGCGCGCTGCGCCAGCGCAGCGAAGCGGGCGCGGATCACGGACAGGTCCAGTGCCACGCCCGCGCGCGCGGCCGCGATGTGCGGCGCGATCGGATCGCGCAGGCGATACGGGTTGACCTCGTCCAGCGGTGCATCGACGTTCGCCGCAGCACGCAGCGCTTCGACGTCCTCGTTGGTCCAGCCCGAGGGGGCTTCGAAGCCGCCCGCGGCGACGGGCTTCATCCCGGCCACGCGCAAGCCGAGCCGCCGGTAGGCGTGGATGAGCCCGCACGCCACCAGCGTCTTGCCGACACCGGTATCGGTGCCCGTCACGAACACGCCGCGGATCACGCTCGCGACACCCTTGGCAAGCGGTTCGCCCCAACCGTTCGCAGCCCTCTCGACAGTGACTCGGGCTTCGGCTTCGGAGAAACGGCCCGGCGCCTCACTGCCGCAACGTTGCGTCCAGCGCCTGGCGGGCGGCGCGCAGCAGCATCGACCATTCGTCTTGCTCCATGACGTAGGGCGGCATGAAATACACCGTGTTGCCGATGGGGCGCAGCAGCGCACCTTCGCGCAACGCCGCTTCTGCATAGGCGCGCGCAAATCCAGCCGGAGCATCGGGTACGTCGAAGGCCCAGATCATGCCGCAGCGCCGGAAGTGCGCGATGCGCTCGTCCTCGCGCAGAGGACCGGCCAGCTTGTCGAAGCGCTCCGCCTTCAGATAGTTGGCCTCGATCACGGCGTCGTCGCGGAAGATGTCCAGCACGGCCAGCGCCGCACTGCACGCCAGCGGATTGCCCGTGTACGAATGGGAATGCAGGAACCCGCGGGCAGTGGCGTCGTCGTAGAAGGCCTCGAAAATCGTGTCGGTGGTCAGCACGACCGACAACGGCAGATAGCCGCCGGTGATGCCCTTGGACAGGCACAGGAAATCCGGTCGCACGTGCGCCTGTTCGTGGGCGAAGAAAGTCCCGGTCCGTCCGAAGCCGACGGCGATCTCGTCGGCGATGAAATGCACCCGGAACCGGTCGCACAGCGCACGCACCCGCCGTATGTACTCGGGATGATGCATGACCATGCCGCCCGCGCACTGGAGCAGGGGTTCGACGATGATGGCTGCGACCGCGTCCGCGTGCGACTCGAGATGGCGCTCGAGGGCGTCGGCCGCCCGTTGTGCACAATCGAAGGCATCTTCTCCCGCGCCGGCGCGGCGCGCGTCCGGGCTCGGGAGCGTGGTTCCCGCGCGCAGCAGCGGTTCGTAGGCCGTGCGGAAAACCTCGACGTCGGTGACGCCGAGCGCGCCCAGCGTTTCGCCGTGGTAGCCGCCTTCGACCGCGAGGAATCGGTTCTTTCCGGGATGACCCGCGTTGCGCCAGAAATGCGCGCTCATCTTGAGCGCGATCTCGGTCGCCGAAGCGCCGTCGGACGCGTAGAAGCAATGCCCCAGCGCATGACCGGTGAGTGCCGCCAGTCGCTCGGAAAGCTGCACGACGGGCTCGTGGGTGAACCCTGCGAGGAGCACGTGCTCCAGCCGGTCGAGCTGGGCGCGGATCGCGCCGGAGATGCGCGCTTCGCGATGACCGAACAGGTTGACCCACCACGAGCTCACCGCATCCAGATAGCGCCGGCCTGCGAGATCGGTGAGCCAGACGCCTTCACCGGTGGCGACGGGCACCATCGGAAAACTCTCATGCACCTTCATCTGTGTGCACGGATGCCAGACCGCACGGAGGCTGCGTGCGATGAGGTCGGCGTTCGCGCCGGCGCCGAACCTCATGCCGCCGCGGTCGCTTCGGCGGCGACAAGTTCGAGCGCGTCGGCGAGGCCAGCCACCTGCTCGGTCGTGTGCGCCGCGGAGAGCGAAATGCGCAGTCGAGCCGAGCCCTCGGGCACCGTGGGCGGCCGGATGCCCGGGACCCAGAATCCGAGCGCCCACAGGCGATCCATCAGTCGCATGACCAGCGCATTCTCGCCGACGATCAGGGGTTGGATGGCGGTCCTGGAATCGAGCAGCGGCCAGGGCAGGCCCTGGAGGCGTTGACGCAGCAGCGCGGCATGGGCGCGCAACCGTTCGCGCCGCCATGGTTCAGTGCGGATCAACACGAGGCTCGCCCGAACGGCCGCCGCGAGCATCGGCGGCGTGGCGGTCGTGAACACATACGTGCGGGCGCGCTGGACCAGCCATTCGATGACGTCGGACTCGCCGGCCACGAACGCGCCCGCCACGCCGGCGCCCTTGCCGAGCGTGCCCATGCAGAGCACGCGCGGCGAGCGGGCGCCGAGATGGGACAGCGTCCCGGCGCCGTCCGCGCCGAGCACGCCGAAGCCGTGCGCGTCGTCAAGCAGCAGCCAGGCGTCGTGGCGTTCGCACGCGGCGATGATCTCGCGCACCGGCGCTATGTCGCCGTCCATGCTGAATACCGCGTCGGACAGGACCAGCTTGTTGGGCGCGGTCGAGCACGCGAGCGCGGCGTCGAGCGCGGCGAAGTCCGCATGCGGATAGACGTGGATGTCGGCCCGCGACAGGCGCGCGGCATCGATCAGGCAGGCATGATTCAACGCGTCGGAGAACACGGCATCGCCACGACCCACGAGCGCCGGCACGACACCGGTATTCGCCATGTAGCCGGTCGAGAAGGTCAGCGCCTTCGGCAACCCGACGAAGCGTGCGAGCTCCGTTTCCAGCCGCTCGTGCTCGGCGTGATGACCGGAGATGAGATGCGAAGCGCCCGCGCCGATACCGAAGCGACGCACGGCGTCGATCACGGCTTCCGCGAGCCGAGGATGCGCAGCGAGACCCAGATAGTCGTTGGAAGCGAACGCGACGAGACGGCGACCGTCGACTTCCAGGATCGGGCCTTGTTCGCCGTCGACGACACGCCGCGTGCGCAGGAGGGAAGCGGCGTCGAGATCGTCGAGCGCGGCGCCGAAATCGCGCATGGGCGAGAGCGCTACAGAGGCTGCATGCCGAGCCGACCGAGCAGGGCGCGGTCGCGATCGACCTCGGGATTACCGGTGGTGAGCAGGCGATCGCCGTAGAAGATCGAGTTGGCGCCGGCGACGAAGCACAGCGCCTGTGCCTCGTCGGTCATCTGCGTGCGTCCGGCCGAGAGCCGCACGAATGCTTTCGGCATGGTGATGCGGGCTGCGGCGATCATGCGCACGAAGTCGAGGATGTCGAGCTTCTCCTCGCCGTGCAAGGGCGTGCCTTCCACCTGCACCAGTGCGTTGATCGGGACCGATTCGGGATAGGGTTCGAGATTGGCGAGCTGGGCGAGCAGCCCTGCGCGATCGTGCGGGCCTTCGCCCATGCCGACGATCCCGCCGCAGCACACGTGCAGTCCGGCGTCGCGCACGCGACCCAGCGTATCGAGTCGATCCTGGTATTCCCGCGTCTTGATGATGTCGCCATAGAACTCCGGCGAGGTGTCGAGATTGTGGTTGTAGTAATCGAGGCCTGCAGCCGCAAGCTGTTCGGCCTGCCCGTCCTTCAGCAGCCCGAGCGTCGCGCAGGTCTCGAGACCCAGCGCCTTGACCGCCTTCACCATGTCGAGCACCGGCTCGAGTTCGCGCTGCTTCGGCCCGCGCCATGCCGCACCCATGCAGAAACGCGATGCGCCCGCCGCCTTGGCGGCCTGGGCCGCCTCCACCACCGCATCGAGCGCCATGAGAGGCTGGTCTTCCACCCCGGTGTCGAAACGACGCGACTGCGGACAGTACGCGCAGTCCTCGGGACAACCGCCGGTCTTGATCGACAGCAGCGTGGACAGTTGCACTCGCGTCGGATCGTGATGCTGGCGATGGATCGTTTGCGCCTGGAACAGCAGATCCGGCAACGGCAATGTCAACAGGGCTTCGATCTGCTCCACAGTCCAGCGATCGGGTGCGCCGCCGGCGGGTTCGGCAACGTGTTTCTGGGCCAGGGGGGCGTTCATCGGCAGCTCTCCGGAGGCGGCGCGCCGCACGCGACGCCCTTTTGTCAAATGCCACGGATGATAGCGCTTTACAAGCGCGCCGCACCAGCCCGTGACCTGCGGTTCCGCCGATCGGGTCCGTCAGGTGGGTCGCCACGCCGTCATCCGGCCACGACCGCGATCGCCTCCACTTCGATTCTCAAGGTATCCACCACCAGCGCATCGACTCCGATCATGGTGCTTGCCGGAAGGCGCGTGCGATCCACGTACCGGTTGCGGATCTCCGAGATCACTGCGCGGTCTTCCGGTTTCAGGTCGACGACGTAGGTGGTGATCTTGACGAGGTCCCCGAAGCTCGCGCCCGCCGCTGCCAGCGCCACCTTGAGGTTCTCGAAAACCTGAACGGTCTGGGCCTTCAGGTCACCGGGACCGATGACCTGTCCCTCGGCATTCCAGGCGACCTGGCCGCTGATATAGACCGTCTGGCCGCCCTGAACGGTGGCGAGCTGCGAAAAGGTCCCGAAATTCGCGAGGCCCGGCGGGTTGATGAATGCGACCCGTGGCTGCGCGCTGCTGGCTGAACTCATGAGCTGCCTCCCTCTGTGGATGTGCGGCGGGCATACGCTCCGCGGGCGGAAGTATAGGAGCACGCAGGCGGGCGAGCGGCCGCGCTCGCGCGTTTTCGGCGGCCGGGAACCGGCCGGCGCGGTCGGCCCGGGTCAGTCGCGCAGCAGGGCCTGCCGGAGGAGTTCCGTATCCGCGGACGGCCGCGTATTGAACACGATGGACAACAGTTCGCGACAGCGCCGATAAACGCTCAACGCTTCAGAACAATGCCCCTGGGCGCGGCAGCATTCCATCAGTCCGCGATACAGCGCTTCCGAGAGGTTGTCGAGTTCGAGGCCGCGCCGATAGAGGGCTTCCGCTTCGGCGTGCAGCCCGCTGTCGGCGAGGGCCCGGGCGCACAGGGTGAGGCCGCGCGCGAACTTCGCGCTCAGGCGGTCGCGCGCCGGCAACATCCACGACCGGTCTTCCTCCGGTCCGAGAAAGCGGCCGCGGTAGAGCTCCACCATGCGCTCGGCGAGCACGCGCGCCCGATCGAGAGTCAGGTAGCTGGAGGCCTGTTCCACGCTCTCGACGGTGCGTTCGAAGGCCCAGGCATCGACCCAGCAGAGCTCGCGATCGAGCGACAGCTTCCCGCCGCACACGACGATGGCTTCATCCATCTGGAGCAATCGGCGTAGCCGCAGCAGGGCCACGTCCAGTGCGCGGCGGCCGCAGGCGCCGTCGGCGTCGGGCCACAGGGCATCGACCAGCAGCGACGCCGACACGCTGGCGCCGCCGAAGGCGATGATCGCCTGCAACAGCGCGAGCGGCTTGTGCGGCACCTTGCGGCCGGACGGAAAGCCCCGGCCGTGGGCCTGCACCGAGAACCCGCCAAGGGTGCGAATCCGGATCGGTGCAGGCGCCCACGGCGCCAGTGAAGTCGTCAGGGAAGCGGGCGCGGGCACGGTCCTCTCGGCGCCCTCGGGCGCGAGGGAGGCATCGTAGCCGACGATGGCTGGACCGCCACCGGTTCCACAGCGGGGCGGGCCGGCCGGCGCTTCGTCGGTCGCGATGGCAAACGAGATCCCCCGGCTCTCGGCGGCCGACAGAATCTCCGCTCGGAGGGCTCCGGCATCGGCTTCCTGCCCGTGCGTCTGAACCATTCGCAGGTGCGCGAGCTGCAAGGTGAGCGCAAGCGTTTCATCGCGCCCAGCACGGGCGACCGCAATGGCGTTGCGGAGGTGATCGAAAGCTTCGTGGATTCGCCCGACATAGGCGAGGAGGTGTGCGCGCAGGAGCGCTTCCATCCCGGCCTCCTGCCGCTCCGCGCGGGCGGCAGCATGGCGGCGCGATCCGGCCATGGAATGCGTCGCGCGGATCACGTGCGCCCGCTGCCCGGCGACGGCTTCCTCGGTGGCCAGCGGAACCCCGCCGGGGATGGCGGCTTCGGGCACGGCTACGACGGGGATCGTGTTCATGATCGTCACTGTGTACCCACCCGCCGCGCAACGCCATAAGAGGAACCTCATATGCCGTCGGGTTATCCGACCCTTGGCCACCGTGGCCGCGACGACCCCGGGATTGCCTGGGCGGCCCGGGCCTGCGAGACTGCGACCACCCCATCCGCAGGAACCCCCCATGAAGCAGAACAGGATCGACCTCTCGGGCCGCGTGGCCGTCGTCACCGGCGCCGCCCGCGGCATCGGCCTGGCCATCGCCGAGCGCCTGCTCGACAGCGGCGCCGCGGTCGCCCTGTGGGATTTCGACGAACGCGTCCTGCATGAGGTCATGCCCGCTCTCGGGCAGCGCGGGACCGCCATGGCGATTCAGGCGGACGTGACCGACGAGGCAGCAGTCGAGCACGCGGCACGGGAGACCGAAACGAACCTCGGCCCGGTGGACCTGCTGATCAACAACGCCGGCATCGGCGGACCCATCCAGCAGACCTGGGATTACGACGCCGCGACGTTCCGGCGTGTGCTCGATGTGAACGTCACCGGCGTGTTCCTCTGCTGCAAGGCGCTGGTGCCCGCCATGCGGGCCCGGAACTACGGGCGAATCGTCAACATCGCTTCCATCGCGGGCAAGAACGGGTCACCGAATTTCTCGGCCTATGGCGCCTCGAAGGCAGCGGTGATCGCGCTCACCAAGGGGCTGGCCCGCGAAGTGGCCGACACGGAGGTGCTGGTCAACGCGGTGACGCCGTCCGTCGCCGATACCGAGATCCTGAACCAGTTCACGCCCGAGAAGGTCAAGTGGATGGTGGAACAGGTACCCAAGGGGCGCTTCGTCAAACCCGCGGAGATCGCCGCGCTGGTGGCGTGGCTTTGCTCCGAGGAATGCTCGTTCTCCACCGGCCAGCTGTTCGACATCAGCGGCGGACGGTCGGTCTACTGACGACCACCACTCGACGCCATCAGCCGGCCAGCCACCTTTCCAGCTTGTATTTTTTCCAGCGCTACTTTTCCGGCAAGTGTCCATGACCCTCGTTGCGCGTGTTCGCCACTTCTTTCCGCTCGCGGGAGCCACGGGTGCTCTGGTGGCCGCAATGGCGGGCGCGGTAGCGGCCGAACCTGCGTGCGTGGCCCCGGCCCGGTGGATCGTCCCGGGACAGGGCGTTCAAGCCGCCCCGACATTGCTGAAAACGATGGCGCGGCGGCAAGTGGTGCTCCTGGGGGAGGGCCACGACATTCCCGAGCACCACCGCTGGCAGTTGCAGACGATCGCGGCGCTGCATGCCCAGCGACCCGATCTCGTGCTCGGCTTCGAGATGTTTCCGCGCGGGGTGCAGCCGGTGCTCGATCGGTGGGTGGCCGGCGAGCTCAGCGCGACTGAACTGCTGCGCGATACCGAATGGAAGCGCACCTGGGGTTTCGACGCGCAGATGTATCTCCCGATTTTCCACTTTGCTCGCATGAACCGGATACCCATGGTGGCGCTCAACATCGATCCGACGCTCGCACGCACGATCAGCACCACCGGATTTGCCGCACTTTCCACCGAGCAGCGCGAAGGCGTCTCGCAACCCGCGGCAGCGCTGCCCGCCTATGAACAGTTCCTGTTCGACAGCTTCGCCCAGCACCCTTCGGATACGGACGGCGCGACCCCATCGCGCGACAGTGCGCGCTTCCAGCGCTTCGTCGAAACCCAGCTGGTGTGGGACCGTGCCATGGCCGAGCGCATCGCCGGCACCCTGGCCGCGCGTCCCACTGACCTGGTGGTGGCCCTGATGGGTACGGGTCATGTCATGAACGGCTGGGGGGTCCCGCATCAACTGGACGCACTGGGCGTTCGCGACCTTGCCGTGCTGTTGCCGTGGGAGCCCGAGAACGATTGCGCGCGCCTCGTACCGGGCTACGCCGACGCCGTGTTCGGCCTCGGGCCGCGCGACGAACCGATGACGCCGCGCCCCCGTCTGGGCCTCTGGCTCGAACCCGTGACCGGTGGCGTCGCCATCAAGGACATCGAGAAAGGCGGGCTCGGCGAGCGTGCCGGATTGCGGCAAGGGGACGTTCTGGTGGAAGTTGCCGGCCGGGCAACGCGAATGCCGGTCGAAGTGAGCGAAGCCGTCCAGCGGCAGGCCCCGGGCACGTGGTTGCCCATGAAAGTGCAGCGCGACGGCCGTACCCTGGAGATCATCGCGAAGTTTCCGCCTGCGGCGTCGTGAACCACCTGGCGAGGGGCCCCGCGGCAGCGGGGATCGACAGTCAAGCGAACGACGCCGGACGCCGACCCGCCCCCGGCAACTCTTCGCGCGTCCGTCAGGAGGCGGCGTCGTGAACCACCTGGCGAGGGGATCGCTGAAGCGAGGAGGAGGGGCCCCATCGATCGATGGGGATCCGACCGCGGAAGCGATCACGGGGCGGCAATGCCGGGTCGAATCGCGGCCTGCGATCCATCGAGCTGCAACCCGTCCGGGATCACGTTCGCCGCCCCGCCCCGCGGCAGCGGGGATCGACAGTCAGGCGAACGACGCCGGACGCCGACTCGCCCCCGGCCATTCTTCGCGCGTTGGCCCGGAGGCGGCGTCGTGAACCACCTGGCGCGGGGGTCGCTGAAGCGCGGGATCAACGCTTCATTCGTGCACCGCGCGATCGCCGTGGCAGCGCTCTGGTTCGTCGCGACCTGCGCGGCAGCGACGCCCGAACCAGCCGTACTCATCGACGTCTCCGTCACCATCGATCCTGTTGCCCGGACGCTGACCGGGGTGGGCACGCTCCAGGTGGCTCCCGGGGATGCCCGCAGCATTGTCCTGGATGAACGCTTCCAGGCGGACGAGATGCGTTGGGGCGATCAGGTACTCGCCCTATCACCCGGACGCACTGGCGCGTGGGAGCTGCCGGCCGCAGCGGCGTCCCGCACAGTGACGGTGCGGTGGGTCGGTACGCTCGATGCGCTCGATACGACTCTCGATCACCGGCAGACCCTCGGCGCCTTGGCGCCTGTCACCGGGTCGGAGGGCACCTTCCTGCCGGGCGCTGCGAACTGGTATCCGCACATCGACGGCGCCCTTGCGCGGCATCGGGTCACGATCCGGTTGCCGCCCGGTCAGCGCGGGCTGGTACCCGGCCGGTTGCTCGACGAACGTGACGACGACCGCGGTTATCGTGCGTCATTCGATTTCGCATTCCCCGCGGAAGCTGTCGACCTGATCGCCGGCCCGTACGCGATCTCGGAGCGCAGGCTCGCTCTCGCCGATGGCCACGAGGTGCGGCTGCGCACTTACTTTGCGGCCGGACTGGAGGATCTGGCAGCGGGCTACCTCGCCTCCACCGAGGCCTATCTGCGGATGTACGACGACCGGATCGGCCCCTACCCCTTCAGCGAATTCAGCATCGTCTCCAGTCCCACGCCCACGGGCTTCGGCATGCCGACGCTCACCTACCTCGGCGCGAACGTATTGCGCCTGCCCTTCATCCGCGCCACATCGCTCGGTCACGAGGTTCTGCACAACTGGTGGGGCAACGGCGTGTATCCCGACTACGCGCGCGGCAACTGGTCGGAAGGACTCACCACCTTCATGGCCGACTACCAGTACAAGCTGCGCGAGTCCGAGGCTGCCGCCCGCGACCTGAGGCTCGCATGGCTGCGCGATTTCGCGGCCGTGCCGCCGGGTCAGGATGCACCGCTCAGCGCGTTCACGTCGCGTACCCACGGCACCTCTCAGATCGTCGGCTACGACAAGGCGGCCATGCTGTTCGTGATGCTGCGGGATCTCATCGGCGCCGCGGCATTTGATCAAGGCATCCGCGCGTTCTGGGCCGCACGACGGTTCACGGTCGCCTCGTGGGACGATCTGCGCACAACGTTCGAGCAGGCGTCCGCGCGCGATCTCGAATGGTTCTTCGCTCAATGGACCCGGCGGTCGGGCGCGCCGCACCTGCGCATCGAACGGGCCGAACGCGCGGCGATCGGTGATCGCTGGCAGGTGCGCATGACGATTGCGCAGGACACGCCGGCCTATCGACTGCGGATTCCGGTGGCGATCGATACCGATCGCGGTACCGTGGAACGGATCATCGAGCTCGACGCGCCATCGCTTGCGGTAGCGTTCGACCTTGCGGATCGTCCGCGCGCGATCAGGACCGACCCGGATCTGCGCCTGTTCCGGCGGCTCGATACGGACGAGGCACCACCGATACTGCGCGACGTGCTGGTCAACAGCGGCACCCGCGCAATCGTGTTGGCCGACGCAGCGCCCTTCGTCGATGCGACCCGCGCGCTACTGGAGAAGCTGCTCGATCAGCCACCACACCTGGAGCATGCCGACGCCGCACCGGACGGCGCGCCCCTGATCGTGGTCGGCACCGCGGCGGAACTCGCGCGGTTCCGATCGAAGCACGGGATCGGTCCACCACCTGCATTGCCCGGCACGGTGGGAACGGCGATCGTCTGGACAGAACGCTTCGGCAGCGCCACGATCGTCTTCGTCAGCGCCCGCGACGCCGCCGCAGTAGCCGCCCTCGGGCGGCCGCTACCGCATTACGGACGTCAGAGCTGGCTCGTGTTCGACGGCAGCAAAGCCGTGGAACGCGGAACCTGGCCACCCGAACCGCACGGCTGGGTCTTCGAATAGCGTTATCCGGTCACCCCGTAGTCTGCGCGGCGAGTGCGACGCAGCGCGCCGCGACGGCTGCCGCAACGTCTTCCCCGGCGTCGGCCGCGTGGGCTGCGGCAAAGGCACGCGCCCGCTGCCGATAACCTGGCTCGACCAGGATGCGCCGGAGGGCGATGCGCAGGCTCTTGCGGGCATCGGTCTCGGTAAGCAGTATCCCGGCGCCGGTCGCCTCGACCCTGCGGGAAAACAAGAGTTGTTCCGCGTGCATGGGCAACATCACCACTGGAACCCCCGCGTGCAGAACGGTGGTGACCGTGCCGGAACCTGCATTGCAGATCACGACTTCGGCCTGCTCGCAGACTTGCGCCATGTTCACCGGCGCGGGTGACAACCGCAGCCGTTTCGACCCGTACCGGGCCACCATCGTCGGCGCCAGGGACGAGACATACGCGAGCGTTCGGAACGGCGCTTCCGCCAGTACGCCGAGCACGGCCTCGATCGCGGCGTACTCGCCTTTCAGGTACGCGAACACGCACGGCAGATCGCCGTCGGCCCAGACCGCATCGACGCCCTGTGCAGGTGACGACAGCGGGCCCCAGTAGCGCGCCTCGGCAGTCCGTGCGCCGTAGTGATCGAGCTCGGGCCAGGTCAACAGGAAAGGCTCGTCCACCGCCACCAGCTCGTGCAAGCGCGTGAGCGGCGCTTCGCGCAATTCAGCGAGCACCGCGTTGCTCGTGGCGAGTGCTTTTTCCTCCGCCGCCCGTACACGCGCAGGATCGATCGTTTCCCATTCACGGAATGGCGGCATCGGATGGGTGCGCGGCGGCAGAAAAAAACCGGTACCGATGCTCGCGGTTCGCATCGCCTGCCCGCGCGCCGCGAGCAGCGCCGTCGGCGCGTGGTCCACGAGCAGCACCTGCGGTTTGATGGCTCGAAACAGCGAGCGCCACCCGCGCACCAGACCGCGCAGGCGCTGCGGATCGAGAAAACCCGCCCGAAACAGCAGCTCCGCGTACGTCGCTGACTCGGGCAGGCCGCGCAGGGCGGCAAGCCAGACGGGCGCCTGCCAGAGGTGCAGGCCCGGATGATCGATGGCCGCGCCAAAGGCCGCGGGCGCCGTGGAAAGGTCTCGCAGCGCAACGTGAACCTCATGCCCTTCAAAGAGCAGTGGACGAGCGATCTGGGAGAGCGGGAGCGTATGTCCGAGCCCTCCCCCCAGTTCCCACGCAAACAAGAACTTAGCCATCAATGAACGAAAAAGTTTGGACGCCCTGCCGGCGTTCCGTAAACTTCACAGAATGATAGTTTCATAACTTCCAGGAATACTCATGCTGTCATTTGCGCCTACCCGTATCGCCCTTGCCGTCGCCGCTGCGTTTTCGGCGTTTCCCGCCCACGCCTTGTCGGTCAAGGCGACGATGCAGGGCAGCCTTTCCAACAACTACAGCCCGGTTGCCACGAGCGGGCCACTCGATCCGTCGCCGATCTCCGGCAATGCCCAGTTCTCCGGTCCGTTCGGCCAATCGTCGTTCTACTTCGGTGACATCGGGACGGGTGCCACCAACATCCGAGTCCTGACCGCTTTGCCGAACAAAGGCAACGTCGTCGAAACCACGCTGGTCTATACGGCCCTGGTCACCAACGATACCGACAGGTACCAGGAGGTGTCGTTCTCGTTCTTCATCGGCAACGGCCGAGTGGGCGTGAATGCCCCGAACGGCGGCAGCAGTTCCGGATTGCCGATTACCTACGCAGGCCAGGCATCGCTCGTCAGCGCGATCGAATGGGGCGGTGACCGGGTATGGGGCGTGGACCTCAGCGTAGACACGGCCCGCGATGATCGCACGGTCATCGCCGCGAACAGCGCTGCGGATTTCGTCACCCACGAGTATGGCGATGACGCCATCTACTACGATAGTTATTCGGGCAACCTCGGGCTCGGGTTGCTCTCGCCTGGGCAGAGCAAGTATCTCCAATACAACATCACCGGCACGGCGTTCTACACGAGCGAGAACGAAGATGCGGGCTTCTACGGCTATGGCGGCCGCGCCGTGGTCGGCAACGCCGATCCGTTCGCATTCGACACGACCCCGATCCCGCCGAGCGACTTCACCGGCAATGACCAGCTTGCGTTCGCCACCATGACGGCGGCCGTGCCGGAGCCGGAAAGCTACGCGATGCTGGGGCTCGGACTCCTTGGCGTGGCATGGGTGGCGCGTCATCGGCGACGCCCTGGCTGACAGCACTCCGAACCCGACCAGAGCTGCCCGCGGGCAGCTCTCTTCTTTGGTGCGCGGGTCACGTCCGTGACCCCGGGAGACCCGGCACCGCGTCACGCCTGATCCAAGCGGGATCGAAATCGGGCAGAGGAATGGCCTCGAGCAAGGCGCGCGTGTAGGCGTGCCGAGGATTGGCGAAGATCTGCGCGCAGGCGCCCTGCTCGACCACTTCGCCCCGGTCGAGCACCAGTACGCGGTCGCACAGCACGCGCACCACCGACAGATCGTGCGAAATGAAGATGAGTGAGTCCTCGCGTTTCAGTTCCTTCAACAGCAGAAGGATCTGCGCCTGCGTGGAAACGTCGAGCCCGGACACGATCTCGTCGGCGACGATCAGCCGGGGTTTCAGCGCTATGGCGCGCGCGATGCCCACCCGCTGCCGCTGCCCGCCGGAGAGTTCGTGCGGGTAGCGGTCGGCGAATTCGGCGGGGAGATGGACGCGCTCGAGCAGCCTGCGCGCCTCGGCCCGGCCGGCAGCTCGCGTCGCGACTCTTCCGAAACTGAGCAACGGCTGGGCGAGGATGTCGGCGACGCGATGCCGCGGATTGAGCGCCGACAGCGGATCCTGGAAGATGAACTGCATGCGCGCCCGCAACGGGCGCAGTTCGGGCTCCGGAAGATGGGCGATATCGCGCCCTTCGAAGCGCAGTGTGCCGCCGGTAGGCTCATACAGTCGCAGCAGCGTGCGGCCCAGCGAGGTCTTGCCGGAGCCCGACTCTCCGACGATCCCGAGCGATTCGCCCGGTTCAACGACGAGATCGATCCCATTCAGGATCGGCGTCAGCCGGGCGCGGCGAAACAATCGCGCGGACGACCGGTCGGGAAGCGCCAGTTGCAGGCCTTCCGCCTCGAGCACTGGCATGTCAGTACGCACCGCACCGGGCGCGTAGGAAAAAGACTACATCGGAATGCGCTATCAACCGACAAGCAGCGATTTGGAAACGGAATAAAGTGCTCCCGCGTTCGGTACGACCCTTCATGCGCGAAGCGTCGAGCATCAGTGCGTTCCGACCCGCCACACCGAGCACATCATCAACCACCAAGGAGATCGACATGCGCACCATCACCGCCATCATCGCAGCCGCCCTGCTGGGCATCAGCACCTTCGCCTCCGCAGGCGAAATGGGCGACGAATGCGCCTGGGGCCTGGCCAACGGCAAGCACGTCAAGACCGACTGTTCCGTCAACATGGAAAAGGACGGCAAGACGTATTGCTTCAGCAACGACAAGGCCAAAGAGGCATTCATGAAGGACCCCGAAACGAACATGAAAAAGGCCAAGAAAGTCTACGGCCGCGCCTGACCGACCCGTCGGTCTGCGCAAGAAACGGCACCTTCGGGTGCCGTTTTTCATTTCCGCTCACCATGCCCGGGCGCCCGGCACCGGTCCCGGCAATGCCGCGGCCTCGCTCCGGAGTTGCGCCGTGAGCGCCGTCGGAATCGGCTTCAGGCTATCGCCCGGGCGGTCGTGACGCGGCGTCGACGCCAGCAACGCGCGCGTGTAGGCATGCGCCGGGGACGCGAACAGCATTGCTGCCGACGCCGCCTCGACGATCCTGCCGCCCTGCATCACCGACACCGTGTCGCACAGCTTCGCGACGACCCCGAGGTCGTGCGTGATGAACAGGATGGCAGTGGCGTAAGCGGTCTGCAGTTCCTTCAGCAATCGCAGGATCTGCTTCTGCACCGTGACGTCCAGCGCCGTGGTCGGCTCGTCCGCCACGATCAAGCGCGGCCGGCAGGCGAAGGCGATCGCGATCAGGATGCGCTGACGCATGCCGCCGGAGAGTTCATGCGGGAATTGCCGCAGCACGCGCCCGGGCTCGCGGATGCGAACGTCCTCCAGCAATCCGATGGCGCGCTCACGTGCCGCGGCGCGGCCGAGACCGAGGTGCATGCGCAGCACATCGGTCATCTGCGGCTCGATGCGCGCGACAGGGTTCAACGCTGTCATCGGGTTCTGCGGAATGAGCGCGATGTCGCGACCCAGCATCTGCTCGCGGGCCCGCGCAGACAGGCCACGCAGATCGCGGCCTTCGAAACGCACCTCGGCTGCCGAGACCCGCGCGTTCTCGGGCTGCAGGCCCAGCAGCACCCGGCCGACCATGGTCTTGCCGGCGCCGGATTCCCCCACCAGCCCGCAAATCTCGCCGGCCGCAATGGACAGGGCGACGCTGCGAAGAATCGGTTGCGCGTCGATCTCGAGATGGAGATCGCGAATCGCGAGCACGGGGCTCATCGCTTGCTCCGGCGCATGAGGGGGTCGGCCAGTTCGCGCACGCCGTCCCCCAGCGCCTGGGTCGCGAGCACCGAGACGATGATGCAAGCCATGGGCAGGGCCATCAGCCACCAGGCCTGGCGCACGAACTGACGACCTTCCTGGATCATGCTGCCCCAGGTGGCGGTATCGTTCGCCACGGACAGGCCGGCGAACGAGAGAACCGCCTCGACCACGATCGCGATGCCCATCTCGAGCGACAGCAAGGTCACGAACAGCGGCGCCACGTTCGGCGCGATCTCCGAGCGCAGGATCGCGACGGGGCCGAGTCCGATGGTGAGCGCGGAGGCCACGTAGTCGCGCGATTTCTGGACCAGCACCTCCGCCCGTATCACCCGGCAGAATCGAGTCCAGTCGATCACGACGATCGCGATCACCACCGTGTGCAGGCCGGCACCCAGTACCGCGGCCAGGACGATGGACAGCAGCACGGGCGGAAAGGCCATCCAGATCTCCACGAGTCGCGAAATCGCCGTGTCGATCCTGCCCCCGAAGAAGCCGGCCAGCAGCCCGAGTGCCGTACCCAGCAGCCCCGCCAGAACGGCGGCCACCACCGCCACCGTGATCGCGGCGCGAGCGCCGAAGATCAATCGCGAAAGGACGTCGCGGCCGAGACTGTCGGTGCCGAGCAGGAACATGGCGCTACCGTGCTCCATCCAGACCGGCGGCCGGAAAGTGCTCAACAGGTCCTGCTCGAGCGGATCGTGGGGCGCGATCAACGGTGCGGCGATGGCCAGCACCGCAAGCAGCAGCAGGAATGCGCCACCGAACCGGGCCCGGTTGCGGGCGTTCACGGTGCGCCGACCCTCGGATCGAGCAGCGCATAGGTGGCGTCGACCGCCAGATTGATGGCGATGAACAGTACGGCGAACGTCAGCACGAGACCCTGAATCAGCGGCAGGTCGCGCTGCATCACCGCGGCGATGGCGAGGTTGCCGATTCCGGGATAGGAAAAGATGGTTTCGATCAGCACGGTTCCCCCGACCAGGAACGTGAACTGGACGCCGGTCAACGTGACCGCGGGAATCAGCGCATTGCGCAGCGCTACTCTCCAGATGATCCGCGCGCGCGAGTAGCCCTTCGCCCGCACGAGCATCACGTAGTCCTGGTTCATCGCCTCGGCCAACGACGCCTTCACCACGCGCGCCAGCGACGCCGCGAGCGGCAGGGCGAGCGCAGCCGCCGGCAACAGCATGTGCGCCAGCAGTTCGCCCAGGACGTCGAAGCGCCCCGTGAACAATGCCTCGACGGCGTAGAACTGCGTCGCCGGCTCGAACGCGATGCGCGGATCGATGCGGCCGGATACGGGCAACACCGGCCAGAGCACGCCCAGCACGAGGATGAACAGCAGGCCCCAGAGGAAATCCGGGATGGCGATACCGAGCCCGGCAAAGCCATCGACGACTGTCTCGGGCCAGCGGCGGCGCCAATGGACGGCGGCCACGCCGAGCAGAAGACCGAGCGTCACGGCGAGCACGATGGCGCACAGGCACAGCTCGAGCGTCGCCGGCAGGCGTCCCAGAACCAGCTTCATCACGTTCTGGCGCAGGCTGATCGATGTGCCGAAATTGCCGCGCGCCACGTCGGCAAGCCAGGCACCGAACTGCACGACAATCGGCCGATCGAGGCCGTAGAGCGCGCGCAGATTGTCCACGTCCGCCATGGAGGCACCCGGCGGAATCATCATCGCGACAGGGTCACCCGGCACTACCCGGAGCAGTACGAACACGATCACGGCCACCCCGAACAGCGTCGGGATGACCCACAGCAATCGTCTCAGGAGATCCGCGGGAGACATCCGCGACCCGGAAACCCGTCCACGCCTGGAGCAGGCCCCGGCTCGAACGCCTCGGTCAAACCGGTTTCACGTTCTGCGGCAGCACGAACCCGGCGACGTGCGGCGTGAACCGCAGCCCCTTGCGATACACGACAGGCTGGTAGTACTGCAGGAGCGGGATCACCAGGCCGTGCTCCGCGATGTACCGGTCCACGGCCTTGTAGCCGGCGATCCGCCTGGCTTCGTCCTTTTCACCCCACAGCGGGCCGATCTGCTTGTCCACGTCCTCGGTTTTCCAGGCGCTGTGCGGGCTCGGCCCGAACATGGAGAAGCCGGTGGACGTGGCCGGGTCGCCGATGGCGTTGCCCCAGTTGTAGAACGCGGCGGGTGCCAGTTCGTGCCGCGCACGCAATTCGTAGTGCTTGGCGATCTCGTAGATCTCGATGTTCGCGTCCACGCCGACCTTGCGCCACATGCCGACGATCGCCTGCACCATCTCGTAGTCCTTCGGCTTGAAGCCACGCGTGGTCTGGATCGTGAACTTGACCGGCTTGGCGGCGGAATAGCCCGACTTGGCCAGCAGCGCCTTGGCGGATTCCGGGTCGTAGGGCACATGGATTGACTTGTCGAAGGCCGCGTATTGCGGCGCCTGCAATGTGTCGATCGGCACGCCATAGCCCAACAGCAGCCTGTCGACGATCGACTTCTTGTCGATCGCGCGGTTCAGCGCGAGCCGGACGTTCTCGTCCAGCATCGGCTCCTTGTTGGTGATGAATATCATGCCGATGTCGGACACCGGCGTCGCGCTGCCGCCCATGCCCTTGGTCCTGGTGAGGCGATTGAACTCTTCGTACGGGATCTCCAGGGTCAGGTCGGAACCGCCGCTTTCCACTTCCGCGACACGCGCGGTAGCGTCCGGTACGAACTTGAAGATCACGGTCTCGAAAGCGGGCTTGGGCCCCCAGTATTTCGGGAACGCCTTGAGCCGCACGTACGCGTTGCGCTCGAACTTGTCGACCATGTAGGGGCCGCTTCCCACGGGCTTGTCTTCCCAACCCTCGGCACCGGCAACGGTGTACGCCTGTTTCGGCAGGACGTACGCGGTCAGGAACGCCATCCACTTGAACAGCGTCGGCTCGAATTCCTTCACGTCGGCCGTGATCTTGTGGCCGTCGATCTTGAAGTTGCCGATCTTGCCCCAGACGAACTGGATCGGATTGCCGCTCTTCGGATTGCCTGCCCGCTCCAGCGACCAGACGACATCCTCGGCCGTGACGGGCGTGCCGTCATGCCAGAAGGCTCCCTTGCGCAGTTCCAGCTCGACCTTGCTGCGGTCCTTGTTCCAGCCCCACTTCGTCA
The DNA here is from genome assembly GCA_038324085.1 of Burkholderiales bacterium. Taxonomy (GTDB): domain Bacteria; phylum Pseudomonadota; class Gammaproteobacteria; order Burkholderiales. The sequence goes on along the minus strand of JBBQHP010000058.1, from coordinate 2,644 downwards.
GCAGGCCGGGCCGGAACGACAGGTCGGGATTCTGATCGATGTAGGTGTCGAACACCGCTTTGTAGACCGACTGGATGGTCGGATTGACCGCCGATGCGCCGACCGTCGGATCCCACGACGGCAGCGCCACGTTGTAGGCGATGGTCAGCGTCGAACCGTCGGCTGCGGTCGCATCCGCGCCCGCGATCAAGGTGGCCGGCAGTCCTGTGGCTGCGGCCAGTGCGCTCGAGGCTTTCAGGAAATCGCGGCGGGACTGGGTCGTCATGATGGAGAATCTCCTCGGTTCTTGTCGGTAGTGGGCGCCGGATCCAGGCAGGTGGCGCGTGGACCGCCCGGGGGCTTCACATCGTGACGGACGGGCATCCCGCAGCCCGACGAATCTATTGGGCGCCCGAGAGCCTTGTCAAGCGCGGCGGTTGACTTGGCCGACAGCTGCACGGTACAACGCCCGCTCCCGGAATGCGCCGCGCGTGCGTCGGATTTCGACCATCAGAGCGAAGAGGACACCGACATGGCTGGAACGTGGATCGACATCACCGCCGCCGACGGCGGCAAGTTCAAAGCCTATCTGGCCGTGCCCGGGAGCGGCAAGGGGCCCGGCATCGTCATCTGCCAGGAGATCTTCGGCGTGAACGGTTTCATCCGCGAGGTGGCCGACCACTACGCCGAGGAAGGCTACACCGTGCTCGCCCCCGACCTGTTCTGGCGCATCCAGCCCGGCATCGATCTCGGCTACAGCGACGATGACTGGCAGAAGGCGTTCGCCCTGCTGCAGAAGTTCGACACCGACAAGGGCATGGCCGACATCACCGCGACAGTGCAGGCGATGCGCGCCATGCCGCAGGTGGACGGCAAGATCGGCGCGCTCGGCTTCTGCCTGGGCGGACGGCTCGCGTACCTTGCCGCGGCCCGCGCCGGCGTCGACTGCGCGGTCGGCTACTACGGCGTGACGATCGATCAGTACCTGGGCGAAGCGGGGAACATCAAGGTGCCGCTGGTGCTCCATTTCGCGGCGGACGACAAGTACGCGCCCCCGGAAACGGTCGCCAAGATCAAGACCGCACTTGCAAGCCACGCCGGCGCCGAGATCTACATCTATCCGGGCGTCGACCACGCGTTCGCGCGCCCGCCGTCGCCGCACTACCACAAGCCCTCTGCGCTGATGGCGTATCACCGCACCATCGCCCTGTTCCACCAGGTGATGGGACCGCACTTCGACTATTCGGCGCTGTGGGACAAGCACACGGAATACGAATTCGGCGCGCGCGACGTCGACGCGACCATGGCTACGATGGTATCGCAGCCCTACGTCAACCACATTCCGACCATGACCGGCGGCGTGGGGCACGATCAGCTCAAGCGCTTCTACAAGTATCACTTCATTCCGAAGACACCCAAGGACACCAGGCTCGTCCCGATCTCGCGCACCGTCGGCGCGGGCATCGTCGTCGACGAGATGCTGTTCTGCTTCACCCACGACATCGAGGTCGACTGGATGCTGCCGGGCGTGGCGCCGACCGGCAAGTACGTGGAGATCCCGCTGGTGGCGATCGTCAAGTTTCGCGGCGACAAGCTCTGCAACGAGCACATCTACTGGGACCAGGCTTCGGTGCTGGTGCAGATCGGCAAGCTCGATCCGCAGGGCCTGCCGGTGGCGGGCGTGGCAACCGCGCGCAAGCTGGTCGACGAGCAGCTGCCGTCGAACACCCTGATGAAGAACTGGAGCGGGAGCGCGACCGAGCCGCTCTGACCGGCGGATGCTACAGTCGCGGCGAGCGCCCGTGGAGGCGCAATCACGGAGGGCCGTAGCATGAGCAAGTTGTTCGGCGCGCAGCATCGCGCTTTGCAGGATCGATTCCAGAGTCGCAAACTCGCCGACCTGATCGAACAGGTCGCGGTGCACACCGAGATCGGCGACGACGACCGCGCTTTCATCGAGAGCCGCGACATGTTCTTCCTCGCCACGACGGACGAACGCGGATTTCCGTCGAGTTCGTACAAGGGCGGCGATCCCGGTTTCGTCCGCGTGGTCGACGCGAACACGCTGGCGTTTCCGAGCTACGACGGCAACGGGATGTTCTATTCCATCGGCAACATCACGGCCCACCCGAAGATCGGCATGCTGTTCATCGATTTCGAGACGCCGCACCGGGTTCGGTTGCACGGGACAGCGAGCGTCGACGCGAACGACCCGCTGATGATGGACTACGCGGAAGCGGATCTCATCGTGCGCGTCCGGGTCGAGGAGATGTTCGTGAACTGCCCGCGCTACGTGCACCGCTACCGCAAGGACACGGCCTCCAGGTACGTGCCCCGGGCGGCGTGCGCGACGCCGCTGGTGAGCTGGAAGCGCATCGACCTCGTGCAGGACGCGCTGACCCCGCGCGACCAGGGCAAGGCCGCCGCTGCCGGCGGGCTCATCACCATCGACGAATACTTCGCGAAGGTGCGGGCCGGCGACGCGTGACGGTCCGCGCGGCGCCGGCCTCCGGTCGGCCGCGAGGCTAGGAGTCTGTCGGACTTTCCGGACTTTTGGATACTGCCGCGATCCGAGATAATTGGGGTAGTGCGTTGAGGAGATGTTCGCAATGAGCCGCTTCGTTTGCGTCGATCGAGACACTGCCTACCTGTTGCCACCGTCTGT
>JBBQHP010000057.1:0-27608 GCA_038324085.1 Burkholderiales bacterium | reverse complement strand
GTACTTCGTCTCGACGGTCGGGCGAGACGAAGAGGTCATCCGGCAGTACATCCGGAATCAGGAGCAAGAGGATCGCCGGCTGGACCAAATGAGGCTATGGCAATGACAGGCGGTCCCCACGAAGGTGGCCCCAAGAACGCGGGGCCGCGTTAGCGACCCCGATCAGCCGCTTCGAGCGGCTCACAACTTAAAGCCCCCGGCTCTGCCGGGGGATACTTACGCAGGCAGCGTCCAGCGTTCCGGCGCGCGCCACAGCCCCGCCAGCAGCAGCTCGCGCCGCAGGACGAACTCCTTTGGCAGCCGATCATAGAGCCGGATGAAGAGCTCTTCATGCAGCAATAGTTCGCGCACCCATTCGTCGCGCCGCACCACCATTGCATCGTGGAATGCCTCCTGCACAAGTTCGGGCAGCCCGCCCCACTCTATCGCATCGCACGGCGGCATCCACCCCAGGGGGCTCTCTATGGCCCGTGCGCGCCCATGGCAGCGCTCGACAATCCAGTTCAGCACACGCATGTTCTCGCCATAGCCCGGCCAGAGGAAGCGGCCATCGGCGTCCTTGCGGAACCAGTTTACGCAGAAGATGCGAGGCGGATTCGTGAGGGCATGCCCCATCGAGAGCCAGTGATCGAAGTAGTCCGCGATGTGATAACCACAGAAGGGCAGCATGGCGAACGGGTCGCGCCGGACTTCGCCGACCTTGCCGGTCGCCGCTGCCGTCGTCTCCGAGCCCATCGTCGCCGCGAGGTAGACCCCATCCGTCCAGTTGAAGCTCTCCACGACCAGAGGCATCGTCGTGCTGCGCCGGCCGCCGAAGATGAAAGCCGAGAGGGGTACGCCCTCCGGATTCTCCCAATCCCGATCGATCGAGGGACACTGTGACGCGGGCACCGTGAAGCGCGCGTTCGGATGCGCCGACTTGCGCCCGCAGTCCGGTGTCCACGGCTTGCCTTGCCAATCGGTCAAATGGGCGGGAGGCTGATCGGACATTCCCTCCCACCAGACATCTCCGTCCGGCGTGAGGGCGACATTGGTGAAGATGCAGTTCGCCCGCAGCGTGTCCATCGCATTCGGATTGGACTGATACGAGGTGCCTGGCGCGACGCCGAAGAACCCGTATTCCGGATTGATGGCGCGAAGCCGTCCGTCGCTCCCGGGCTTGATCCATGCGATGTCGTCGCCGACCGTGCTGACTTTCCACCCGGAGAATGCCGCCGGCGGTATGAGCATCGCGAAGTTGGTCTTTCCGCACGCACTCGGAAACGCGGCGGCGACATAGCTCTTCTCTCCCTGGGGCGATTCGACTCCCAGGATCAGCATGTGCTCGGCGAGCCATCCCTGTTCGCGGCCCATGCTGGAAGCGATGCGCAACGCGAAGCACTTCTTGCCAAGCAGTGCATTGCCCCCGTAGCCGCTACCGAACGACCAGATGGCGTTCTCTTCGGGGAAATGGACGATGTACTTGTGATCGGGGTTGCAGGGCCATGGGACATCGTTCGTACCGTCCGCGAGCGGCGCGCCGACGGAATGCAGGCAAGGGACGAAATTCCCGTCCCCGCCGAGCGCCTCGACGGCTGCACGGCCCATGCGAGTCATGATCCGCATACTGACGGCGACGTAGGCGGAGTCGGTAATTTCCACGCCGATCTGCGCCACGGGCGAGCCGATCGGCCCCATGCTGAACGGCACCACATATAGCGTGCGTCCGCGCATGCAACCGTCGAACAGGCGCGTCAGGGTTGCCTTCATTGACGCCGGCTCGACCCAATTGTTGGTTGGACCTGCATCATGCTTGTGGACGCTGCAGATGAACGTCCGATCTTCGACGCGAGCCACGTCGTTGGGGTCCGACAGCGCAAGGAAGCTGCCGGGTCGCTTGACCGGGTCAAGGCGCTGAAAAGTTCCGCTGGCGACCAGCGCTTCGCAGAGCAGTTCGTATTCGGCCTGGGACCCGTCGCACCAGTGAATGCGTTCGGGCCGCGTCAGTGCTGCAACCTGTCCAACCCAGTTCTTCAGACCTTCGTGCCGAACGTAGTCGGGACAGGCGAGATCGATCTGTGGGCCCGGAATTTTTTCGATATGCAATTCAACACCCTCCGTGTTTGCCCTCGGGCTCGGGCTCTTGAATTCAGGTCCTGGGATGCTATCACCATCCTCCCGGATCGTCAGGTTTCGAGGTGAACCTCCCCGGCCCCTGCGGGCGCGGGTGTGCGCTAGAATCCGCGACCTTCGCTGCCTGACGCATCCCGCGTCCCAGTGCGGCGGTCGCTGACCTTTCATGACGCCCACACTCGTCTTCGACATCGAGACCATCCCCGACGTGCCGGGTCTGCGCAAGATCCAGGGCGATGACGACGGCCTGACCGATGCCCAGGTGGCTCAGCGGGCATTCGACGCGCGTCGTGCGGCAACCGGGTCCGATTTTCTGCCACTGCACCTGCACCGGGTCGTGGCAATCTCCTGCGCCTTGCGCGATAGAGACAGTTTTCGCGTCTGGTCGCTGGGGGAACCGGGCGAACCTGAAGCGCAACTCGTACAGCGCTTCTTCGATGGCGTCGAGCGCTACACGCCTCAGCTCGTCTCTTGGAACGGCGGCGGTTTCGATCTGCCGGTGCTCCACTACCGCGGACTCGTCCATGGCATCGTCGCCCGTCGCTACTGGGACATGGGCGAGGAGGATCGAGAGTTCAAGTGGAACAACTACATCAGTCGCTACCACGCACGTCATCTGGATCTCATGGACCTGCTGGCCCTGTACCAGCCGCGAGCGAATGCGCCGCTCGACGCACTTTCCCAGCTCCTGGGTCTTCCCGGCAAGCTTGGGATGGACGGGTCGCAGGTGTGGACCGCGTTTCAGGCCGGGGAACTCGCCGCGATCCGAAACTACTGCGAAACCGACGTGGTCAACACGCACCTCGTCTTCCTGCGCTTCCAGCTCATGCGCGGGTCCCTCGATCGCGAACACCACCGACATGAGGTGCAACTGGTGCGCGATACCCTGGACCGGACGCCCGGCGAGCATTGGAAGCAGTTTCTCGAACTGTGGGGCGAATGAGTTGAGACGCGGGGATGGGGCCGCCGTTCGTACGGTGGAGGTGGAGTCGCTCGATCACGAGGGGCAGGGCGTGGCCCATGCGGATGGCAAGGTCGTGTTCATCGAAGGAGCGCTGGCGGGAGAGACCGTGGAGATCGTCGCGCTCAAGCGCAGGCCGAGCTACGACTTCGCAACGGTGGTGCGCGTAGTGCATGGAAGCAGCCAGCGCGTCGTGCCGCGCTGTGCACACTATGGTGTGTGCGGTGGCTGCAGCATGCAGCATCTCGACCCGCGAGCGCAGGTGGCCGCCAAGCAGCGTGTCCTGGAAGATTGCCTCGAGCGTATCGGGCGCGTGACTCCCGAGCTGATGCTACCGGCCATACAGGGCCCGCACTGGGGGTATCGCTATCGCGCGCGCTTTTCCGTGCGGGATGTTCGCAAGAAGGGTGGCGTGCTGGTCGGATTCCACGAGAAGCGGAGCAGCTTCATCGTGGAAATGCACGAATGCCATGTCGTGCCGCAGGCCATCTCGGACCTGCTCACGCCCATGCGGGACCTGGTGGAGTCCCTGTCGATACGTGACCGGCTGCCGCAGATCGAGCTGGCCATCGGAGACTCGGTCACGATCCTCGTATTCCGCATATTGGCGCCGCTGACAAATGCCGACGAGGGCGCCTTGCGAACATTCGCCGATCGCTACGGTATATCCGTATTCGTGCAACCCAAGGGGCCCGATACGGTGGTGCGGTTCCACCCCCTGGAGGCGCCCGCGCTCGACTACCGGCTGCCGGAATTCGACCTGCACTTTCCGTTCTCGCCAGCGGAGTTCACGCAGGTCAATCCTGCGATCAACCGCATCCTCGTGCGGCGCGCGATTGCCATGCTCGATCCGCAGCCGGGCGAGCGCATAGCCGATCTCTTCTGCGGGCTCGGCAACTTCTCTCTGGCGATCGCGCGACGCGGCGCCACGGTCGTCGGCATCGAAGGCAGTGCCACTCTGGTGCGCCGGGCCCAGGAGAATGCAGCGACCAATGGACTCCAGGAAGTAACCCGTTTCGACGTCCGCAACCTGTTCACCGTAGATCCGAAGGACGTCGCGGCGTGGGGAGCTTTCGACAAATTGCTGGTGGATCCACCACGCGATGGTGCGATCGATCTGATGAAGTCACTTGCCGAGCCGTTTCCGCGTCGGATCGTATACGTGTCGTGCAACCCCGGCACCCTGGCACGGGATGCCGGGGTATTGGTCAATGTCCACGGCTACCGGCTGGCTGCCGCGGGCGTGGTGAACATGTTTCCGCAGACCTCGCACGTGGAATCGCTCGCCCTGTTCGAACGCTGAGCAAACAACGAAAAAGGGCAGCCGAAGCTGCCCTTTTTCGTTGCCGCCGTTCTGCCGTCAGTCGCGTTCGCCGGCGAACGCCATCAACAGCTGCAACAGATTCACGAAGATGTTGAACAGGCTGATATAGACGCCCGTGGCTGCCATGATGTAGTTGGTTTCGCCGCCATTCACGATGCGGCTCACGTCGTACAAGAGGAACAGCGAGAACACCACGACCACCAGCGCCGATATCGTCAGCGCCAAGGCGGGCAACTGGAAGAACATGTTTGCGAGCGCCGCCAGCAGCAGCACGATCATGCCGACGAACAAGAACTTGCCCATGAAGCTGAAGTCGCGCTTGGTCGTGGTCGCGATGGCGCTCATCGCCACCATGATGCCGCCGGTTCCGAGCGCCGCGATGCCGACCAATTGCGGTCCGTTCTTCAGCGCGAGTGCGAAATTCAGCAATGGCCCCAGCCACGCGCCCATCAGGAAAGTCATTCCCAACAGCAGCGCTACGCCGAAGCCGCTGTTCCGGTTCGCAGCAATGGCGTACTGGAGCCCGATCACGGCCCCGAGCATGACCAGCGATGCCATGATGGGATGCTGCAGGAAGATCCCCGCGAAAGACATGCCGACCATCGCACCAAGCACGGTCGGCACCATGGTCAACGCCAGCAGAATGTAGGTATTGCGCAGAACCTTGTTGCGCTCGACTGACAGGGCGCCGGTTCCGGCGGTCATCACTTGAAGTTCAGGTTGCATGAGATCCCTCTCGTGAGTGGCCAATGGACGGGACTAAGACTACGGAAACAAAGCAAAAGTTTCAAGCCGCACCACAGATGGGCTTCGGCAGTCCGGCCGGCTCGGCTATGATTCCAGCGAGGAAGGGTGGCAGAGTGGTCGATTGCACCGGTCTTGAAAACCGGCAGGGGCGCAAGTCTCTCGTGGGTTCAAATCCCACCCCTTCCGCCAACGATGATAGCACCCAAATGCATCACAGTTGCGCAGTCGTGCCATGGCGCGGTTTGCGGGCCACCTGTAGGGAGGCGCGCTATCGGCCCCCGTCCGAGTGCGTTGCGGCTCGACTCCACCCCGGCCTCGCGCGCAACAGGTGGCAATCCGCCGGTCGACAACGATCATGCCTCTCCGGTTTCCCCGACTCAGTCGCATCAAGATTCTCCTGCTGGGTCTTGCCGTCGCGCTTGTCTGCGGCGTCGTGCTCTTCGACTGGAACTGGCTTCGCCATCCGCTGGAAAGCTACCTCATCCACCGTTCGCACCGGGACATCCGGATCGGCAATCTGGAAGTCGACGTGGGAAGCTGGCTCGAACCGACGGTGCACCTGCGCAATGTCTATGTCGAGAACGCACCGTGGGCAGACAAGCGGCCGACGGCCGTTATCGGCGAGGCTTCCGTGACGTTCTCGCTCAAGAGCGTCTGGGAACGCAGGCCGGTCGTTTCAAGACTGGTCTTGATCGATGCCGACATCGACCTGGAGCGGCGCGCGGACGGGCTGAGGAACTGGCGTCTGCGCGATCCGGAAGATCGCGGTCCGGGCCGCCTGAAAGTGCTTCGACTGGAACCGCACCGCACGAAAATCCGGTTCATACGTCGGGATATCGACCTGGTGATCGTGGCCATCGCGAGCCCTTCGCACACGGGGGCGAAGGGTGACACGGAGGATGCCGACCATCCCACACGCATCAACTTCGATGGCCGGGTGTTCGGCACCGAATTTTCCGGAGACGTGGTGACCGGCGCGCAACTGCGCTTCCTGGAAACGGGGGAATCCTTCCCCTTGCGTGGCCATATGTCGGCGGTCGACAGCCGGCTCGATTTCGACGGCACCGTGGCGGACTTGTTAAAACCCTCCGCGATGAATGCGAAAGTGCGCCTGGCCGGTCCCTCGTTGTCGCGGTTCAACGCTTTCCGAAGAACGAGCTTGCCGGCTTCCCATCGCTACGAGGTGGCGGCGCAGGTGCGCCAGCGCGGACGCGCTACCGACTTCGACAATCTGAAGGGGAAGATCGGCACTTCCGATTTTGCGGGATCCTTGCGCGTCGATCTGAGCAAAGCGCGCCCGATGCTCACGGCCTCGCTGCGCGGCGGATCGATGGCTTGGTCCGACTTGAGTTCCCTCGGTGATTCCGCGGGGCCGGGCACCGCGGCGCACAACGCCAAGGGGTCGGCTGGCGAAGCCGGGACACCTGGGGGTAAGCCAGGGCAGAATGGCGCCGTGCGGGACGCGGTGCAGCGAGATCGGGCCGACGATATGGTCCAGGGCGAGCGCCTGGCAGCTTTCGACGCTCGCGTGAGTGTCGATGTCGAGAAACTGAGTACGACTTCGCTGCCTGAGTTGGGTCCTGTGCGGGGGACGGCCCAGCTCGAGGATGGCATTCTCGTGGTGAAACCGATCGACGTCGGTCTCGCAGGAGGGCACATCACCGGCTCGTTGACCGTCGACGGACGCAAAAGCCCGCTGGCGGCCCATGCGACCATGGCGTTCAGAGAAGTGAGACTCGAACGCCTGCTGACAAGGCTGGCCAGGCAACCGCAGGGCGCGGGGCCGCTGGAAGGGTCTGTCGACATGAAAACCACGGGAGCGACCGTGACGGCACTCTTGGCGCATTCGTCGGGGACCATGGAGGCATCCATGGAGGGTGGCGTGATCTCCAATATGCTCGACGCCAAGTTGGGGTTGAACGGCGGCAAGATCTTGCGGCTGCTGATTGCGGGAGACCGCGCGATCGGTATCCGCAGGGCCGTGGTCGCCTTCGATTTCGAGAAAGGCATCGGCAGATCGCGGACAATCCTGCTCGATACGGATCAGACGCGTACCGAGGGCGAAGGTGTGATCGATCTGACCGATCAGACCCTGGATGTGCTGCTCACGCCCCACCGTAAGAAGCCGGGCATCTTTGCCTTGCGCTCATCCATTCGAATTCAGGGGCCGATTCGGCAACCGGCCTTCTCACTCGAGAAGAAGGCCAAAGCCAAGGCCGAGAGCGCCGACGCCGACACCCGGTGAGCGCCCCCGGGATCGGCATTCAGCCTAAGGGTTTGGCGATCATCCGATATCAGCGCCAGTCGCATCTGCCCAGCAATTGGGGGTCTCGTACAAGCGAACGCGCTCCAGGGCCAGATGATTGCCGTATCGATCCTCATAGGCGGGCACTAGCAGTCGGAGGGCCGTGGCCGCGAGGTATTCCGCTGTCGGCGGCGCATCGAACAGTACGGTGCGGTGCTCGGGCAGCGAATCGAGGAACGCCACCACCACGTGGTCACCCCGGTACGCGAGGAAAGCGTGATCCCAGATGTCCACCACGGTCCGCTTCGCGATCGCCTTCACCTCGGAGAAATCCATCACCATCGCCTGGTTGGCTGCCCCCTCTACCGTGATCAGGTCGCCGGACAGCGTCACTTCGATGGCGTACCGGTGCCCATGCAGGTGGCGGCATTGGCTGTCGTGCGCGGGTATGCGATGTCCGGCGTCGAACTCGAGCCGACGAGTGATGCGCATGACGGGGCTGCGGCGAAAAAAAAGTGCGCGAGTATACCACCCGCTCCCCGGATGCCTGACGACGCGGCGGGTGGCCCTCCTGGGCTACTGGTCAGGCTTGCCTCGGCAGCGACGTCGCCCGTCGGGTGCCATTGCGTTTTGCGGTCGCGCGCGTGCCGGTCGCCTGAGTCTTGAGGGTGCGATACAGGGTCGGCCGAGCGTTCTTCAGGTAGGAGATCACCTCGAAGTCACCGCGCGTCATGCGCGCGATGTCAATCTTGTCGATATGCACGAGCCGCAACAGCTGCAGCACGGGCTTCGGCATTGACCGGCCGCTTTCGTACCTGGAGCCGCCGCTCTGGGTGACCCCGATCATGCCCCAGAACTCCTGCTGGTTCAGGCCGAGCTTCTGGCGAATGTCACGGGGATTGTGAATCTTGTCGGATATCTTCATGCGAGCCTCGATGCACGGGCGATGCGGGAAGCATCAGCCATACACCAGTTTTGTCCCTCACCGGAACCACAAGTTCCATTGCGACCACCGATTGCGAGCCGAACCTGGGCCGCGGGACGAGCGGGTGAGCCCAACTCGTCCTGCGCCAATGGCTCATCCCCGCGTCATGGACGCCGGTATTCGATCCCGTACTTCGCATAGATCGCCGCCATCGTGCCGTCCGCGATCAACTGGTCCAGCGCCGTATTGATGGCCGCGACCATCTCCGCGTCGCCCCGACGGACCCCCACGGCCAGAGTCCATTCCAGGTCGATCTCGCCATCGTTTGCGTGGACAAACCGAAGCGGCGTACCGGGATGCGTATGGATGTAGTACTGGATCGAATTGGACGAGATCGCGGCGCCGGCTATGTCGCCCTTTTCGAGGTCTTCGAGCATGTCGTCCTCGAAAGCATAGGGCGAGGTCGCCCAGCCGCGCTTCTGCAGTGTGACGCTGGCCACGGAGTTCAGCATGACGCCGATCTTCCTGCCTGGAACCACGGTGGCGAAATCGACAATGTCGTCCTGGCCCTTGGCGAGTGCGAGCGCGACACCGCCTTTGGCGTAGGGCTCGGATAGCTTCAGTTTCGAGTCCGCCTCCAGCCCCTGAACGATGAAATCCATCTTGAGGTCGCAGTCGACCAGCTTGGCCTTGCGCGACGGAATGATCCACTTGGCTTCGAAGCCGACCCCGAGCTGCCGGGCGAGCGCCTCGCCGATGTCCACCTGGAAACCGTGCACCTCGCCGGAACGCTTGGCGTAGGGGAGGGCATCGGGATTGGCGCAGATTGACAGGGACTTGCGCTCGAGCACTTCTGCGAGAGGCCGGGCGAGCGCCTGGGCCGATAGTCCTGCCAGGATCATGCACAGGACGAGGGTGGCGGGGGAGGTGATTTTCACGGTTCCTGGTCCGGTCTAAGGGTGCGGATGAAGGCGACGATCTCGTGGATCTGTTCGTCGGTGAAGGCACCACCGAAGGCTGCCATGCGACCGGGCTTGCCATGCTTGATACGATTGAACAAGAACTCGTCCGACCGTTCGCTGTTCATCAGTTGGGGGCCCTTGCCAGCGTGGCGGCCGTAGTCCTCGTGGCAGAACCCGCAGATGTTGCGGAAAGTGTTCTTGGGGCTGAAGCCCGGCTGCACAGGGGCGGTGGTCTGGTCGGAAGATGGCTCGTCGGCCGCAAAGGCCGCCGGCGCACAAGCTACCAGGGCGGCAGCAACCAGGATGCCGCGAAGAAAGGTCATTTCAGCTCGCTTCATTTGAATTTCCATGGATTGATCCGGTACCGGCCCCGCAAGTTCAGGGGGATTGCCGAGGCTAACGTATGAGCGACACTGTAGTGGACAAAAAAGCGGGGACCGAAGTCCCCGCCATTCACAAAATAGTGCATCCCTTGCGGGATTCGGCCTTATTCGACCGAAAATACCTTCAGGACGCCTGAATCGGTCGGCATGCTGGTGTAGGGCTCGCCCCACAAGTCGCCGTAGCCGTCGGTCACGAGGCTGCCTTTGCCCACTTCCACGGCGACATACTGCTTGCCCTTTGCCATGTAGGTGATGATGCCGCCGTCGTGCAGGTTACCGTCGTTGTGACGCCACAGCACCTTGCCGTTGGTTGCATCCACGGCCGACAGATGTCCATCGGCTTCAGGCACGAACAGCAGATTGCCGCCGGTCGAGAGCAGGGAGCCATGGGGGACGCCTTGTTTGAAGTCCATTTCCCACTTGACCTTGCCGGTGATCGGATCGCGCGCCCGGATGTGACCCCAGGCCTTCTCGCTGCCCGGTCCGTGCATGGTGAAGTTGGCACCAATATTGAGTTGGGCCATCGGCTCCAGCACCGGTGTCGTCTTCACCACGTCGAGGTCCATGCACCACTCGAATCCGACGCGATACATCAGACCGGTCTTCGGGCTGTAGGTGCCGGCATTCCAGCTATAGCCACCCGCGATCGCGGGGCACAGGTTGGTATGCTTGCCTTCGACCATGTCGCGTCGACCGATCAGCTCGCCGGTCTTGGGGTCGATGCCCTTGACGAAGTTGATGTTGTCGACGCCGGCATAGACGTTCTGCACCTTGGCGTTGCGGTCATACACGAAGACGAAGCCGCCCTTGTTGGGGTGGACGACGTACTTCTTGCCGTCGCGTTCGATGAAGATGAACTCGCCCATCGCTGAGTCGAAGTCCCAGGCATCGTGCGGAATTTCCTGGTGGTAGCCCTTCAGCTCGCCCGTATCCGGGTTCAGCAGGATGACGGACGTGGTGTACAGATTGGCGCCGGGTCGCGGCCCCTTGCTCTGCCACTCGGGTCCGGCCCAGTCGTAAAGCGGAGCCGGGTTGGCCGTACCCCACCACACCAGATCGGTCTCGGGGTCGTACGCACCAGCCATCCAGCCGCCACCACCACCGGTCTTCCAGGAGTCACCGCCCCAGGTGTCGCGACGATCGTTCGGGGAGCCTTCATTGCCGCCGGCCGTATTGAATGTCCACACTTCCTTGCCGGTCTTGGCGTCGACGCCGAAGATCGGGCCGCGACCAGGCCATTCGCCGCCTTGCGCGCCGATGATTATCTTGTCCTTGACCAGGAGGGGCGCACCGGTGAAACCGATGGTCAGCTTCTTGGAGTTGACCAGCTGCGTTTCCCAGTTGAGCTTGCCCGTCTTCATGTCGACCGCGACGAGCTTGCCGTCCAGGGTGCCCATGTAGACGTTGCCGTAACCAAGCGCGATACCGCGGTTGTACGGTGAGTGGGTCTGCTTGGAGACGAGATCTTCGTCCAGCTTCTGTTTGTAGACCCACAGAACTTCGCCGCTCGCGCCGTCGAGGGCGTACATCTGATTGTAAGAGCTCGTGTAGTACAGGATGCCGTCAGCGGCCAGGGGGAAACCCTGGAGGCCGCGCGTATCGCGCGAGGGCATGTGCGACCATGCTTCCTTGAGGCTCTTCACGTTCTTGGTATTGATCTGGTCGAGTGCGCTGTAGTGCCAGGACTTGAACGAGCCGTGGTACGTCAGCCAGTCGGCAGGATCTGCCTTCATGATGCGGTCGTGCGTCACTTCGGCGGCCTGGGCCGCGAACGCGACGGCAATCAGGGCGCCGAAGGTCACACCACGTACAGCCATGCGGGTACTGGGATTCATCAATTGTCTCCTCGAGGTTGCAGCCACGTGCGGGCACTGCGTTCTACTGCTCGCCAGCGCCGCATCGGGAAACATCGCGGCGACGATTCGCATTTCTCATTGCACGCATCGGGAAAAATTCCCGGCGAGGGGCAGCACTATACAGCAGGGCCCGGCCCGGAACACAACGGGAAAGCGCGCGCGCGCGCGCGACACGCCCCACGAGGTCGCCTCGTTTGACCCTCCGTTTGCGGCACGGGTATAGTGCGGCGGGCTTTCGGGGTGTAGCGCAGCCTGGTAGCGCGCCTGCTTTGGGAGCAGGATGTCGGAGGTTCAAATCCTCTCACCCCGACCAGATTGCGCCCAGTACTGCGTCCGGTACGTTACCGACACTCGGGTGCCCGTAGCTCAATCGGATAGAGCACCGGCCTTCTAAGCCGGGGGTTGCGGGTTCGATTCCTGCCGGGCACGCCACTCCTTGATCTGACTGCGGGATTTGGCCATACTCCGCGCCTTCCCGCGGGGTGTCGCGGGCGCCTGTCGTGCGCCCGGGTTCGCTTCGCCGATGGTGGCTGTAGCTCAGCTGGTAGAGTCCCGGATTGTGATTCCGGTTGTCGTGGGTTCGAGTCCCATCAGCCACCCCATCTTCCCGGCCGCATCTCCATGCGGCCAAGGCTCGCCGTGCTCCCGGCGTTCCAGTGAGTGCCCGTGATCACCACCCAGAATCTCACCATGCAGTTCGGGGCCAGGCCCCTGTTCGAGAACGTCTCCGTCAAATTCGGAGACGGTAACCGCTATGGCCTCATCGGGGCGAACGGTTCCGGCAAGTCGACGCTCATGAAAATCCTTGGAGGTGACCTGGAAGCGTCGTCCGGCACCGTCAGCGTCGACCCGAACGAGCGCGTGGGCAAGCTGCGCCAGGACCAGTTCGCCTATGAAGACCGGCGCGTGCTCGATGTGGTGATGATGGGGCACGAGCAGATGTGGGCAACCCGTGCCGAAAAGGACGCGATCTACACGAATCCCGATTCGACCGAAGACGACTACATGCATGCCGCCGAGCTCGAATCGAAATTCGCCGAAATGGGCGGCTACGATGCCGAAGCGCGGGCCGGCGCATTGCTTCTCGGTGTCGGTGTTCCCGAATCGCAGCATGAAGGTCCGATGAGTGCTGTGGCTCCAGGCTGGAAGCTGCGCGTGCTTCTGGCGCAGGTGCTGTTCGGCGATCCCGATCTGATGCTGCTGGACGAGCCCACCAACAATCTCGACATCAATACCATCCGTTGGCTCGAGGGCGTGTTGAACGAGCGCAACTCGACCATGATCATCATCTCGCACGATCGACACTTCCTGAACTCGGTCTGCACGCACATCGCCGACGTCGACTACGGTCAGCTGCGCGTCTACCCGGGCATCTACGACGACTACATGGAAGCCTCGACGATGGCGCGAAAGCAGCAGGTGACCGCCAACGCCAAAACCAAGGAGCGCATCGCCGAGCTGCAGGATTTCGTTCGCCGCTTCTCGGCGAACAAGTCGAAGGCGCGCCAGGCCACATCACGTCAGCGGCAGATCGAGAAGCTCCGCGTCGAGGACGTAAAACCGTCGAGCCGGCAGTATCCCTTCATCCGGTTCGAGGTGGACCTCAAGGACAAACTGCACCGCATCGCGGTTGAAACCGAAGGCCTCACGAAGGGTTTCGGCTCGCCGCTGTTTTCCGGACTGAACCTGGCGATCGAAGCCGGCGAGAAGGTTGCCATCATCGGACCCAACGGCGCTGGCAAGACCACGCTGCTGCGTTGCCTGCTGGGAGAACTCGAGCCCGATGCGGGCAGGGTGAAATGGACCGACAAGGCGCGCCCGGGCTGTTGCGCTCAGGATCACGCTGCCGATTTCGCGGAAGACATGAGCCTCACCGACTGGATGGGGCAGTGGAAGCGCGAAGGCGACGACGAGCAGATCATGCGCGCCACCCTCGGCCGACTGCTGTTCTCGGGAGACGAGACGCGCAAGTCGGTCAAGGTGATCTCCGGCGGCGAAGAGCAGCGCATGATCTTCGGCAAACTCATTCTCCAGAAGCCCAACGTGCTGCTGCTCGATGAGCCCACCAATCACCTCGACATGGAATCGATCGAGTCGCTCAACTCCGCGCTCGAGGCCTATACCGGCACCCTGATCTTCGTCTCCCACGATCGCGAATTCGTCTCGTCGCTTGCGACGCGCATCATCGACCTGCGACCCGAGGGCATCGTCGACTACCAAGGCAGCTACGAGGAATACCTGGCAAGCCAGGGAATTCAGTAGGCAGGGGCAGGTGAGCAGCTTTCTGGCAGGCCCGCGGCTCCGCCCGCCGAGCGCCCCGACCCGACCGGATCGGGTTACGGTACCTAGCGGCCATTGCGCGATTTCCGTTGTTTGCGCAGGGACGATCAGCCCCCGACACCGGTCCGAGGAATCGTCCGCGTGATCGGCCTGCGCGAAGTCACGCTCCAGCGCGGCACGCGACGTCTGCTCGAAGCTGCGAGCCTTGCGGTGTATCCCGGGCAGAAGGTCGGGGTCATCGGCTCCAACGGCTGCGGCAAGACGAGCCTGTTCCGCCTGCTGCTCGGTACCTTGCACGCGGATGCAGGCGAAGTTTCGTTGCCGCCGAAATGGGTGGTGGCGCAGGTCGAACAGGAAGTGCCGGCCCTGGAACGAGGTGCCCTCGCGTTCGTCATCGACGGCGACGCCGAGCTGCGCTCGATCGAGACCGGGCTCGCCCAGGCCGAAAGCGACGGCGATGGGGTTCGTCTCGGTGAATTACACGGCCGGCTGGCCGAGATCGATGCGCATTCGGCGCCGGCGCGGGCGGCAACGCTGATGGCCGGCCTTGGCTTCGCCATCACGGATCATCTGCGACCCGTGCGGGATTTTTCGGGCGGGTGGCGCGTACGGCTGCAACTGGCGCGTGCCCTGATGGCGCGCTCGGATCTCCTGCTCCTCGACGAGCCCACCAACCACCTGGATCTGGACGCCGTCATCTGGCTCGAGCAGTGGCTGACGAGCTATCCCGGCACCTTGCTGGCGATCTCGCACGATCGCGAGTTCCTCGACAATGTAGTGACTGCGGTCTGCCATTTCGACAACCGCATGCTCAAGATGTACGCGGGCGGGTTCACGGCGTACGAACGTACGCGTGCGGAGCAACTGTCGCAGCAGAATATGACTCACGATCGCCAGGTGCGCGAGATCGAAAAGCTCGAGGCTTTCGTGGCGCGTTTTCGCGCCAAGGCCACCAAGGCCCGCCAAGCTCAGAGCCGGCTGAAGGCCATCGATCGCATCGAACTGGTGGCACGCGCCCAGGCCGACGCGCCGTTCGATTTCGCATTCGCCGATCCTGGCGGCGCCGCCGATCCGCTGCTGGTCGTGGACGATTCTTCCGCCGGGTATGGCGGAGCCGCCGTGCTGACGGGTCTCAAGCTGACCATCCGTCCAGGTTCGCGCATCGGTCTGCTCGGGCGCAACGGCGCAGGCAAATCGACCCTCACGAAACTGCTGGCCGGAACACTCGCGCCCCTGTCCGGCGCACGGCACGAGGGCCGGGGCATCCGCATCGGCTATTTTGCCCAGCATCAGCTCGACCAGCTACGCGACGACGACACGCCGCTCGGCCACTTCACCCGACTCGATCGCCGCGCCCGCGAACAGGATCTGCGCGATTTCCTCGGCGGCTTCGGATTCCGCGGTGACGCGGCGCTGCTGCCCGTGGGGCCGATGTCCGGCGGCGAGAAAGCGCGCCTGTCGCTCGCCTTGATCGTGTATCTCAAGCCGCACCTGCTGCTGCTCGACGAGCCGACCAACCACCTCGACCTGCAGATGCGCGGGGCGTTGACCATCGCCTTGCAGTCGTTCGCGGGCGCGCTGGTACTGGTGTCTCACGACCGCAGCCTGCTGCGCGCCGCGGTGGACGAATTCTGGCTGGTTGCCGACGGCGCGGCACGGGCCTTCGACGGCGACCTGGATGACTATCGGGACTGGCTTGCCGCGGCCTCCGCGCCCGTTCGGACTGCCGAGGTCGCGCGCGATGCACCAAATCGGCGCGAGCAGCGACGGCTCGACGCCGAGGCGCGAGCCCAGGCCGCCGCGCAACGCAAGCCGCTCGAGAACAGGATCAAGGCCATCGAGAACCAGATCGCCCAGCTCGAGCGCGAAAAGCAGCATCTTGAAACCCGCATGGCATCTCCCGATATATATGCTCGGGAACGCAAGGATGTGCTCAAGGCGTGTCTGCTCGACCAAGCTCGGATCGGCGGACGTCTCGCCGAGTTGGAGGAGAGCTGGCTGGGATTGCAGGAACAGGCCGGGCGGGCGACCTGAATTTCGCTCGCATGACTCTTCAAGGAACCCCCGGGGGGTGAAGCTCTCTAACGGCGGTCCCATTTCCTGTCGGAGGCAATCGTAGTGAAACGCGTCCTTCTGTTCGTCGTGACCAATCTGGCCGTCGTGTTTGTGCTCAGTATCACGGCACAAATACTCGGCATCGACCGCTGGCTCACCCAGAACGGGTTGAACTTCGGCGGCCTGCTCGCGTTCGCGGCACTGTTCGGCTTCGGCGGTGCATTCATCTCACTCGCCATCTCGAAGTGGATGGCCAAGCGCTCGACCGGGGCGCAGGTGATCACCGAGCCGCGCGATGCGACTGAACGCTGGCTGGTGGATACGGTCAAGCGCCAGGCACAGCAGGCCGGCATCGGCATGCCGGAAGTCGCCATCTACGACGCGCCCGACATAAACGCCTTCGCCACCGGCATGAGTCGCAACAATGCCCTGGTGGCGGTCAGCACGGGCCTGCTGCGCAGCATGTCGAAGGATGAGGCGGAGGCCGTGCTCGCGCACGAGATAACCCACGTAGCGAATGGCGACATGGTCACCCTCACCTTGATCCAGGGTGTGGTCAACACGTTCGTCATCTTCCTTTCCCGCATCGCCGGCTACTTCGTCGATCGCGTGATCCTCAAGAACGAACGTGGCCACGGCATCGGATTCTTCGTCACCACGATGGTGGCGCAGTTGCTTCTGGGAATTCTCGCCAGCGCCATCGTCATGTGGTTCAGCCGCCTGCGTGAGTTTCGCGCCGACGCGGGCGGAGCGAGCCTCGCCGGGCGAGACAAGATGATCGGCGCGTTGCAGCGGCTCAAGCTGGGCCATGAATCGCACGCTTTGCCGGACAGCATGCAGGCCTTCGGCATCGCCGGCGGCGGAGGGGGCGGATTGAAACGGCTGTTCATGTCGCATCCGCCGCTGGACGAGCGCATCGAACGCCTGCGGACGGCCAAGCCCGCCAATCCCGGACTGCGCTGACCGCGACCTGAACACGCGACAGCCCCCGGCCGAAGGACCCTCGCCGGGGTTTTTTGTTGCCTGCCGAGCAATCCAGTACCGGTCCGGTTGCCCGTCATTTCCCTGGGATCGGAGGCGGCCCTATGCCCCAGTTGCGCGGCACCAGGGTAGAGCGGAGAATCCGCCCGCCCCGGGCCATGCCCTGCTCCAATTCGATCGCCGGGGGGCTGATTTCGCGCGAAACGTCGTTTGCGTGTCGGCCGGGCCGGTCGGCTCCACGTTACCGGACCGACCAGGGCAAACGGAATCGTCCGGCAACGATGCCTCGACGAAAACGGCGGGATCGGTTCTTGGGAATCATGCTAGCGGATGCAGGCGGGGTGGCACCTGACCGGTCACAGATTGACGGAGCGAATTCTGCGATGGCTGACCACGGCTGGCTGAGGGGTGGCGCCACCGCGGCATTGATGGTGTGCATTGGGTTAGCGTTGCCTGGCTGCGGCGACGGAGCCAGTGCCCCCGAGGCCCCGCAACCTCGCGTCGAAAACGGGCGCATCGTTTTCGAGGTGTCGAGCCCTCAGCTCAAGTCGATTTCGGTCGCTGAGACCAAGGCGGCCGGTTCGCTGACGGTGCGGATTCCCGGGCGCGTGGTATGGAACGAGGATCGCACCGTGCGGCTGTTTCCGGCGTTCGCCGGAAGAGTCCTGAACATCGACGCCAAGGCGGGTGACGTGGTGAAAGCCGGGCGAGTCCTCGCGCGGCTCGCCTCGCCGGACTTCGCGGCTGCGCAGGCGGATGCCCGTACGGCAGCGACCAACGTGGGCCTCGAAGAGAAGATCGTCGCGCGCGAAAAGCTCCTGTTCGAGAACGACGTCGCCCCGGCCCGGGAACTGCAGGCGGCGGAAGCCGACCTATCCCGCGCGCGCACTGAACTGGAGCGTGCCTCGTCGCGCCTCAAGGTGTACGGCGGGACCGACCGGGTCGATGCGACGTATGCGCTGAAGGCGCCGATCTCGGGCACAGTGGTCGAGCGCAACATCAATCCCGGCGAGGAACTTCGACCCGACATGAATGCTGCCGGGACGGCGCCCATGTTCGTGATCACCGATCCATCCCGTCTTTGGCTGCTGCTCGATGCGACGGAACAGGATCTGCGACGACTCCACGTCGGCGACGCGATCTCGTTCTCCAGCAATGCGTGGCCCGGCGAGACCTTCCAGGCGAAGATCGAAATGGTCTCGGAATTCGTCGATCCTCAGACGCGGTCCATCAAGGTGCGCGGCAGCATCGACAACGCTGCCCGCAAGCTCAAGGGCGAGATGTTCGTCAACGCCGAACTGCAGGCCCCCGCCCGCGAAGGCGTGGCGGTGCCGGGCAAGGCAGTTTTCCTCCAGGGAGATAAGCACTACGTCTTCATCGAGGAAGCGCCGGGTCGCTTCATGCCGCTGCAGGTCGCGACGGGACCGGATTCCGGCGATTCCGTGGTGGTCACCGAGGGTCTGTCTTCCGGGCAACGCGTGGTCGTCGCGGGCAGCCTGTTCCTGCAGCAGATCCTTCAGACGAAACGTTGATGAACAACGCGCCGCGCCCGGATGATCGAGCTGGACGGGTGCCCCTCACAATGCGCGCCGCAGCCTTGCCCTCGACGGACCGGACATGATCTCGCGCGTCGTGCATTCCGCGCTCGCCGTTCCCATGGTCGTCGTGCTGGGCCTGATCGTGTTCATCGGCGCTGGGCTCACCGCTTTCAAGAACCTTCCGATCGAGGCTTTCCCCGACGTGACCGACACACAGGTCAACGTCGTGACCCTCTATCCCGGGCGCGCCGCCGAGGAAGTGGAGCGGCAGGTCACGATTCCGCTCGAAGTCGCGCTGGCGGGCATCCCCAATTCCGTTCGGATGTTCTCCCATACGCAGTTCGGCCTGTCCTTCATCATCATCACCTTCAACGACAAGGCAGATCCTTACTTCGCGCGTCAACAGGTGCTCGAACGCCTGCGCGAAGCGGACCTGCCGCCCGGACTGACCCCGGAACTGGCGCCGCTCACCACGCCGATCGGCGAGGTCTACCGTTATACGCTGAAGGCCGAATCGACCGATTCACGTGACCTGCGCACGCTGCAGGACTGGGTCGTGGTTCGTGCGCTCAAGCTCATTCCCGGTGTGGCGGACGTCGTGAGCCTCGGGGGGCTGATCAAGCAATACGAAGTAAACCCGGACCTCGCGCGTTTGCGCGACTACAAGATCACGCTCCAGCAACTGTTCGACGCGCTCGGCCGCGGCAATGCGAATGCCGGCGGCGGCTACACCGAGCAAGGCCAGCAGCAGTTCCTGATCCGGGGCATAGGGCTGCTGCGTTCGGCGGACGAGATCGGCAAGATCGTCGTCGCCGAACGCAACGGCGTGGCCGTCCTGGTCTCGAATGTGGCCGAAGTGAACGTCGGCAACGTGCCGCGGCAGGGCATCGTGGGTCTCAATGGCGACGACGATGTCACCAGCGGCATCGTGCTGATGCGCAAGGGCGAGAACCCGTCCCAGGTGCTCTCCGCAGTCAAGGCAAAGGTCGAACAGCTCAACACGCAGGTGCTGCCGAAGAACGTGAAGATCGTCCCCTTCTACGATCGAACGTGGTTGATCGAGCGCACGCTGAAGACGGTCTTCACCAATCTGCTCGAAGGCGCGCTCCTGGTGACTGTTGTTCTCGTGCTGTTCCTGGGCGACTTGCGCGCGGCGGCCATCGTCGCCGCCGTGATACCGCTGTCGCTGCTCGCGACCTTCCTCGGCCTCACCATCGTCGGCATCCCGGCGAACCTGCTTTCGCTCGGTGCCATGGATTTCGGCATCATCGTCGATGGCGCGGTGATCGTTGTCGAGAACGTCTATCGCAAGCTCGGCGAGGAAACGGCGGACCGCGTGCCAAGATTGCAGACCGTTCTGGCGGCGGTGGTCGAAGTCGGGCGGCCAACCCTGTTCTCGATGCTGATCATCATCGCGGCCCACATTCCCATCTTCACACTGCAGCGTCACGAGGGCCGGATCTTCGCGCCGATGGCATGGTCGGTCACCTCGGCTCTGGTCGGATCGCTGCTGCTGTCGTTGACTGCGGTGCCGCTAGCTTGCCTCTGGGCGCTGCGCGGGCGCATCGCGCACAAAGAGAACGCTGTGGTCCGTGGCTGCAAGGCGGTCTACACGCCGATCCTTTCTTGGTCGCTGCGCCACCGCTGGATCGTTATCGGGTCAGCCGTCGTCGCGCTGCTTGCGAGTCTCGCGGTCGTGCCCAGGCTCGGGACGGAATTTCTGCCGGAACTCAACGAAGGCTCCGTTTGGATCAACGTTCCCTATCCGCCGTCCATCTCGTTCTCGGAAGCGCAGGACATGAACCGGCGCATCCGCGCGTCGATCATGACCATTCCCGAAGTGGCGAACGTCATGTCCAAGGCGGGGCGTCCGGAAGACGGCACCGACCCGAAACTGATCAACAGCGCGGAGTTCCTGGTCGATCTCGAGCCGGAAGGCAAGTGGGCCAAAGGCGTCACCAAGCGGCGACTTCTCGACCAGATGGAGGCGCTGCTCGAGGCGACTTTTCCGGGCGTGGACGCGAGCTTCTCCCAGCCCATCCGCGACAACGTGCTCGAGTCGATTTCGCAGATCGACGGGCAGATCGTGATCAAGGTATTCGGCGAGGATCTGACCGTGCTGCGCGACCTCGCCACCCGGACACTTGGTTCGATCCGCGACGTCAAGGGCGTGACCCGCGCTTTCGTCGACCGCCTCGGCGAGCTGCCCCAGGTGCAGATCGTGATCGACCGCGCCGAGGCCGCGCGGTACGGCTTGAACGTCGCCGACATCGAAGACGTGGTCGAAATCGCGCTGGGCGGCGCCGACGCCACCCAGCTCTGGGAAGGCGAACGGCGTTTCGCGGTGGTGGTGCGATTGAAGAACTCCGAGCGTTCGCTCGCTAGAATGCGGCAGGCATTGGTGTCGACACCATCGGGTGCGTACATCCCGTTGTCGCGCATCGCCGAATTCCGCCTGGTCGGCGGCAGCATGAACATCAGTCGCGAGAACGGTACCCGCGTGCTGTCGATCGGCGTGTTCATTCGCGATCGCGACATGGGAAGCGTCGTCACCGACATGAAGGCCAACGTCGCGCGCGACCTCACTTTGCCCGACGGCTACAGCATGGCGTGGTCGGGCGAATTCGAGAACCAGGAGCGCGCGATGAAGCGCCTCTCGATCATCGTACCCATCTCCGTCCTCATCATCTTTGCGCTGCTGTTCAATGCCTTCAAATCGCTGCAGAGCGCGTTGCTGATCCTGCTCAACATCCCGTTCGCCCTGATCGGCGGGATCTTCGGATTGCTCATCACCGGTATTCCCCTGTCGGTGTCGGCGGCGATCGGATTCATCGCGCTGTTCGGACAGGCGGTGCTGAACGGCGTAGTGATGGTCACGTATTTCAACCAGCTCCGGCGCACCGGCATGACGGCTCTGGATGCCGTCACCCGTGGCTCGCTCGTGCGAATGCGGACCGTGCTGATGACCGGCCTGCTCGCGATGCTGGGGTTGCTGCCGATGGCGTTGTCGCATGCGATCGGCTCGGAGACCCAGAAGCCGTTGGCCGTGGTCGTGATCGGCGGGCTGATCTCGGCGACCTTCCTGACGCTCATCGTGCTGCCCACGCTGTACCTCGTGTTCCAGGAGAAGTTCTCGCCCAGGCGGGGCGCAAAGGCGGCTTAGGCGAGGTCGTTCGAGGCAAGGTGGGCAGTCCGCGGACCGCGGATTCTATTTGTGACCGGCCTTTTCGCGCTCGCGCTCGTAGTCTTCGTAGCGCGTGTTCGTCGAATCGAGGCAGCGCCCGCGTTCCGGCTCGGGATGGTTCTGACATTCGTTGCGCTTGCTGGCCTGCAGTCCGTCGTAAACCTGCTGATTGCTGCACCCGAACACGGCGAGCGCCAGGCAGGCGGACAGGGCACCGCGGGGGATATTCATGAACGGATTTCGAGGGTTCGCATGGGCCTTGTTCGGCCCGCTGCCGATCGATTCGTTCACATGGATTCCGCGGAAGTTCGCGATCAGTTCCGGCGGACTGCGCGCACTTGTACGAATCCACGATGATGCTCATCGTTCCCTGTCGTCGCGTTTCTGGGATCGTGAGCGCAGGTAGTCCGGATTCAGGACCTCCCGCGCCAACTTGCGATTCTCCTGCACTGCCGGCTCGGCATCGAGGCGTGCTCGAAAATCGTCCAGCACAGCCTGGAATGACACACCGCCCATGTGCACGGCGTTGTTGCCGATCATCGCCTGGACCTGATCGGCGTGCAGCACGAGCGCTCGCAACCGGTGGATCTCCCATAGCAATCGCCGGAGGTCGCGCGTGGGGTTGCTCTGCGTGAGGGCGCGTAGTTCTTCGGTGCGCAGGGGCGGCTTGAGTCGCATGCCGATACTGTACATCCAAACAGTTTTACTCGGCTGTTCGACACTGGCATCATCTCGAAATGGTCAGCTCCCTTGCACAGTTCGCCGTGATCGTAGAACGGCGCGCAAAAAGCGTGCGGCCCGAGCAACGCGAGCACCAGGATGCGGAGGAGGCGGCGCGTGATTTCATTCGACGCGACAGCCTGCGGCCGGAAGCCCGCGTATTGGCACGCCTGATGGATGCTCTCCGGCTGAGGAAGGGCGACTTCCAGGAAGCCGACGCGCTCGCGCTCGGCCCGGAGGCGCTGGCGATCGCCAGTGCACTGATCGCCGGAAAGTTGCAGGGGCTGGTGACCGAGCCGGATCCGGTGACGCCGTGGAACTGGCGTAAGGAAGATCGCTGATTCGGCACAACTTGCAACGCTGAAACGAGGCCAGGGAGATCCGGCGCGATCGTCAGCGGGACGCGGCACCTCGGGTGTTTCGTCCCCATTCATGCAGCGTGGAACATCCAGCGCCCCGGGTGCGGCGTCGAATGGCACTGTGGGAAATGGACTACGTGCTGTCACGGATCGCTCCGACGGCGCGAGGAATGCGCTTGTCCTATGGTGTCGCTACCGGGAGAACGATCCGGTCAGCAGTCCTTCGAACGCCAGAACAAGGGGAGTGGAACCATGAACAACATCGTCTACATCGTCGGCGCCATCGTGATCATCTTTGCCATCCTGTCTTTCGTGGGTCTCGCCTAGGTCGCATACCACGCCTTGATCCAGGGATGACATCGTGCAACTAGGTGGTCAGCGGGCGAGCAACAATGTCCAGGACCGTCGCGGTATCGGAATGGTCGGCGGAGGTCTGGGCGTGGGCGGTATCGTCATCGCCCTCATAGCCTACTTTTTCGGGTTCGACCCGAATACCGTCACGAGCGTGGTCGAACAGGTGGGCTCGCAGCGGGAGGAACAATCCGTCCCGACCGGTGCACCCCCTGATGCAATGGGCCAGTTCGTGGCCAAGGTCCTGGGCAGCACGGAGGATGTCTGGACTGGTGTTTTCCGACAGTCCGACAGTGAATACCGCCCCCCGACGCTGGTGCTGTACGACGGCCAGACGCGCTCTGCCTGTGGCACAGGGCAGGCGGCGATGGGCCCATTTTATTGTCCCGGGGACGAGAAGCTCTACGTCGATCTGTCCTTCTTCCGCGACCTACAGACGCGTTTCCATGCGCCGGGAGACTTTGCACAGGCCTATGTGATCGCCCATGAAGTCGGGCATCACGTCCAGAAACTCACCGGCGCGTTCAAGCGGCTTGAAGCAGCGAAGGAGCGGGGCTCGGAAGCCGGGTTTCGCAAGGTCTCGGTACGGATGGAACTGCAGGCGGATTGCTACGCCGGGGTGTGGGGTCACCACGCGGGAATGATGAAACAGCTCGACGCCGGCGACGTCTCGGAAGCCCTGAATGCCGCGACCGCCATCGGTGACGACCGGCTGCAGAAGCAGACACAAGGGCGCGTGGTGCCGGAGTCCTTCACCCACGGATCCTCCGAGCAGCGGGTCCGATGGTTCAAGCGCGGCATGGATTCCGGGCGTCCGAAGGACTGCGACACCTTCTCGGCTGGGACGCTGTAACCGTACTTTCCTGGGCGGGATCCATAGCCAGCAGGATCGCAACGGTCTCGTTGGCACCCCGTTGGCAGATGCGGCAGACCGTGGTCGCGGCGCGGGCCGACGACGAGTCGAACCCGCTCAGGGTCCGCTCCACTCCCGCGAATAGGGCTTCGTCAGCGCCCGCTCCAGCATCTCGAGCCGATCCTGGCCGTAGAACATGTCGCCGTCCGCGAAGTAGGTGGGCGAGCCGAACATGGAGCGCTCGATGGCGTCGCGGGTGTTCGCTGTGTACGCGTCGGCCACCGCGGTGGTCGTCGCAGCCGCGAGCAACGAGGCGGCGTCGTAGCCGCTATCAAGTCCCACGCGCAGCAGGGTTTCGTGATCGGCCAGGTCCGAGTCGTAGCGCCAGTGGGATTCCAGCAGCGCGTGGGCCAGCCGGTCCACGTTCTGTCCCTGCATGGCCCCGGCGATCAGCATGCAGTTCGACAGGGTGGTGTCGTTGTCGTGGTGACGGGGTCGGCCGCCGACGGGCACGCGGCGCTGCTCGCTCCAGCGCATGATCTCGCGCTTGAAGAAGTAGTTGCGGTGGGCGTCGCTGCGGGCGCGGAATGCAGTAGAGCCCGCTGCCGCCAAGACCTGATCCAGGTCCACGGGTCGGTGCACGATAGTGCGCCCGGCCGCGTCGGCGATTTCCATGAGGCGCGCGGACCCCAGGTACGCGAATGCGGAATGAGCAGAATAGAAGTACTCGATGTCGGTCAACGCTGCATCCTCCTCGATCTCCGGACTCGACTGGCTTCAGACTCCGGCAGGGCGTACACCTCGGCGCCGTCGCGCAATGGCTGGAAGCAGTCGCTTTCAACGATCACGAAGTCTATGGACCAACCGACCACAGGTACAGGTCCTTGCACTGGTTCGGCTTGCGCCAGCGAGGCGACCGCACACGACAATGCAATCCTGAGCACTTGAACTCGGGAGCGCATGTCGGCTGAGGAAGAATTGGCAAGAACACATAGCGTACTACCGCGGAAGTACAGTAGTCGCAGATCACGCGAGGCGGTCAAGGCAGACTCGTAGGTGAGTGACCATTCGCGACGACCCTCAGACCCGTTCAGCCCGACGTGCGCGCATCGAATACGGATTCCACAGCCCAGGATAAACACTGCGCAACCCTGTAATCACCCGGGCGGCCCACTCAAAGTAGGTCTGCTTCCGTCCTGCCGCCCAGTCCTCTGGCGGCGAGGCCAGGATGTCCCAGAGATTGCTGATCTTGTCGGCCAACTTGACGAGCTTGGCATCGGTCGAAGTGTGCGGGGCGTGCTCGACCTGACGCTGCTTGCGCACCTGCTTCTCGAGGGACTTGTCGTCGGTGACCTCCAGGACCACCGCTGCCGCCTTCGACCCAGACAGCTCCCGAATCTCGTCGGCTGTCGTCTCGGTTTCCTCGATGGTGTCGTGCAGGACAGCTGCGCAAAGAACCGTCGCATCAGCAATGCCGCCTTCGTTGGCCAGTACGTTGGCCAGCGCGATCGGATGGTTGATGTACGGCGACGCATCCGCGTCCTTCTTGTGGGGATTGCTGTCCGGAATGTTCATTGAGTACCTCTCTCAGGCGGCGGCTCACTGAAGCCTCGAAACCCTGTTCCGCGACACCCTGCTCACCCGCCAGGTCTCCGGCTGCCCGAAGCGGAATCGCTGGTCGCTGTCGCCTGGTCCTGTGCAAGCGGCCTTTCGTAGCTCGGCGTTCAATTAAAGAATACTTTGATATTCTGGCTGACTCTTCAAGCCCGCTTTCACACGCACGGTGCGCCGCACCGGCACCACCGTCGTATCCACCACGCTGGGGGAAGCGGTGCGCGCATCGTGCCTTCGGCCCTGCCGCCGGCCAAGCCGCCGCTGGCGCCCGAGTCCTTCGCAACACCGAACCGCAACGCCGAACTCGCGATGGCGGGTCTGTCGGGCGTGTCGGGGCTGGTGCCGTCGGTCAAGGGAAAGTGCAGGCAATGATTCCAGATGTCCAAGCGCAATAGGCTTCACTAGGAACGCGTTGGCGGAATTGTCAATGGCAAGACGCGGTCGAACGTGTCCAAAACATGTCGTTGCGTCTACGGGGCTGGAATTTCTTCGTCCTCGTCGACGATCCAGTTTTTCAACAGAATCTATCAGTTGCCGCCATTCGCGCGTGCCTTCCTGTTTTTCTACATAGCAGCCATCCGCGCGAGCGCTAACCTAAACTGCATGACAGTGGACTTTGGATTTGAGCGGTTACGTCAAGGCAATTTGTTCCCATTTGCCTTGAATGCTTCCCCAAACGGCGTGAGTTTGCCGCCGCCGGTTGCACTCTCGTGACATTGCCCGCAAACCTTCCCGGTTTCGGTCGCAAATTGAGCCGTTGCTTCGGCGGGTGGAGAAATAATTAGACAAGCCGTGCCTGAGATAAAGATCAATGCCGCCGTGCTGCAAACAAGAACAAGCGCGTTTCTTGCATTCAATTTCATAGTCGTCTCCGGGTTGCTCGCATCAAAGATGGGCCCAGAGCCTAAGCGGCGTCTGTGCGGTATCGAACGAGCCGCGCCAATAATTCGCCTACCATGGCGCCGGGCTCGCCGTCGCGGCGAGATGCGCCGCTTCTCGCTTGGGGAGAAGTGCCGCCGCAGCGCGATCGCCACGACCTCCAGGTCGCTCGGCGTAGCGCTCGAACTCGCCGAGGACTGGCTTGCAGTTTTCAGGACAGTGGTCCGCAAATATTCGTGCCGAGGCTACTGGGCCGTGTAGCGGATGCCAGCGGGCTAATCTTCGGGGAAAGTGGCCGGAGCGTGTCCGGAAATCCCTGAACAAGTCCCCCGGAATATTATCTGATCTGTCATCGAGAACACAGGAGCGATCGTCTATGAGTCAGCTCACTTTTGGCGACGCCGAGTACGCCGGGAAGAAGAAGATGACCAAGCGCGAGCTCTTCCTGGCCGAGATGGACCAGGTCGTTCCTTGGACCTCGCTGCTGGGCGCAATCGAGCCCTTCTATCCCGTGGCCGGTCGGGGCCGCCAGCCCTATCCGCTGTCCACCATGCTGCGCATCCACCTCATGCAGAACTGGTTCGGGCTGAGCGATCCGGGGATGGAAGAAGCGCTCTACGAAGTGGCATCCATGCGCCAGTTCGCGCACTTGAACCTGCTCGAGGCGATTCCCGACGAGACCACCATCCTCCACTTCCGGCACCTGCTGGAGAAGAACGAACTCGGGGTCGAGATCCTGGGACGGGTCAACGCCCACCTCACCCGTAAGGGACTGCTCCTGAAGCGCGGCACCATGGTCGACGCCACCATCATCAATGCGCACAGTTCGACCAAGAACGCCAGCGGCGAGCGTGATCCGGAAATGCACCAGACCAAGAAGGGCAACCAGTGGTACTTCGGCATGAAGGCCCACATCGGTGTCGACACTGATTCCGGGCTGGTGCATACCGTGGTCACCACCCCGGCCAATGAATCGGACGTGGCCCAGGTAGACGTCCTGCTGCACGGCAAGGAGACGGTCGTACATGCCGACGCCGGCTACACCGGCGCGGCTGACCATGCTCCGCGCGCCAAGGTCCAGTGGCAGATCGCGCGCAAGCGCGGGCTGGTCAAGAAGATCGCCAACGCTGCGGCGCGGGCCAAGGTGATGCGGGCGGAACGGCGCAAGGCGCAGATCCGGGCGCGGGTCGAGCACCCGTTCCGGGTGATCAAGTGCCAGTTCGGCTATACCAAGACCCGCTTCAAGGGATTGGTGAAGAACACCGCCCAGATCGTGACC
>JBBQHP010000056.1:0-28000 GCA_038324085.1 Burkholderiales bacterium | reverse complement strand
GTTCAACACCCGCAGATTGGACAGGCTCACGTTGCCGCGTTGTGTCGGCAAACAGTGCTCGATCACGCGGTACTGCGCTTCGGTGATTTCCATCCACGCAGTATCTCACAACCATGATCATTAGTGTTAACAGGCCCTAGTCGAGCGGTCTGAGCACCTGGGCGAGAAAGCGTCGGGCTCTGTCGCTCGCCGGCGCGGTGAAGAATTCCTCGGGCGGGGCCGTTTCCACGATACGGCCGTGATCCATGAACACCACGCGATCCGCGACTTCCCGGGCGAAACCCATCTCGTGCGTGACCACGATCATCGTCATGCCGTCCCGCGCCAGGTCGCGGATCACCTTCAGCACTTCGCCGATCATCTCGGGATCGAGGGCGCTGGTCGGTTCGTCGAACAGCATGATGCGCGGCTCCATCGCCAGCGCCCGGGCGATGGCCACGCGCTGTTGTTGTCCGCCGGACAATTGCGCCGGGTAGGCGGCGGCTTTCTCCGCCAGTCCGACACGGGCGAGCAGCTCGCGCGCTTTCTTCTCCGCGGCCTCGCGCGAATGCTTCAGCACCTTCATTGGCGCAAGCGTGATATTGGCGAGCGTGGTCAGGTGGGGAAACAGATTGAACTGCTGGAACACGAAGCCGATGTGTTCACGCAGCTTGTTCACGTCGGCGCCGGGCGCATACACGTTCCTGCCATCGACTTCGATGGTGCCGGAATCGATGTCCTCCAGGCGGTTGATGGCCCGGATCAGCGTCGATTTGCCGGAACCGGAGGGCCCGCACACGACGACCACCTCGCCCGAGCTCACGGAGAGATCGATATCGGCGAGGACGTGAAGCGCACCGAAGTGCTTGTTGACGGCAGTCAATTCGATCATCGCTCGGACGTTAGCAGAATCGGGGGCCGTCGGTGAAGGCGATGCGCGGGCCTGCGGGGAAGCCATGGCGGCATGGTGGGACGCAAGGGAGGTGTCGCTCGCGCGCGAGTGCGAATGCACACCGATTGCGGGCGGCCGACCGGTCCCCCTGGAATCGTCCCGGGAACTCGCTGATCGTGTCGCCACGCGGTTCGTGCGCTTCGATCTCGCGAGCAGCGAGGACAGCACCGTGAAGTTCGATGGACGGAACGGGGAGGCAGCGGTGGGCTCGCCCGGGTCGCTGCAGCGCCGATGGGTGCGCACCGTTGATCCGTGCGCCCGCGGCGCCTGGAGCGCTGACCCGTGGGACAATTGCAGTCGAGCGATCGAGGCACGCCGAGGCGCCGACCGGCCAGGTGCGCCGTGGTGCCCGTACTGGCATACAGGAGATTGGCATGCAGACTGCAGAAGCCAGAATCATCAAGCCGTTGCGCCGGGTGTTGCGCAGCGCGGGCGGTCACTGGGTGGGCAACGGATTCCCCGTGCGTTCGCTGTTCTTCTACGCTGACATGGGTGCGCAGCTCAGTCCGTTTCTGCTGCTCGACTACGCGGGGCCCGCGGAGTTTCCGCCGACCCTCGAGAGACTGGGCGTGGGCGAGCATCCGCATCGCGGCTTCGAAACAGTCACCATCGTCTACGAAGGCGAAGTGGCGCATCGCGACTCTTCGGGTGGGGGCGGCACCATCGGGCCCGGCGACGTGCAGTGGATGACCGCGGCATCCGGTCTGGTGCACGAGGAATTTCACGGACCCGATTTCGCGCAGCGGGGCGGCAAGTTCGAGATGGTCCAGCTCTGGGTCAATCTGCCCGCGCAGCACAAGATGTCGGCGCCGCGCTACCAGGGCATCACGGATGACATGATTCCCGCAGTGGCGTTGCCGAACGGACATGGGACGCTGCGCGTGATCGCCGGGGACTACGCCGGGGCCCGAGGTCCCGCGCGGACCTTCACACCGATCCACGTGTGGGACGTCCGTCTGCAGGCAGGCGGGCAGGCTGCGTTCGCGCTGCCTGAGGGCTATACCACGGCGATCGTCGTTTTGCGGGGCCAGGCGCGGGTCGACGAATCCGGTGCGATCGGACCGGCGGAAGTCGCGCTGCTCGACCGTGCCGGAACCTCGGTCGGCATCAGCAGCGACGAGGGGGCGACCATCCTGCTGCTGTGCGGCGAGCCGATCCACGAGCCCATCGCCGGCAGCGGCCCGTTCGTGATGAACACGACGCAGGAGATCCGGCAGGCCATCGCCGATTACCAGAGCGGCAAGATGGGTCAGCTGACGTAGCCGTCGGCGACCTCCGTCACGGTATCCACGAGGAGCGCGCATGACGACCAGAGGTTTTTCGGGCAAGGGACGGCCCCCGGAGACGGCAGCTCGATTGCCGCCGGGACAATTCCTGACGGATGATTTTCCCGTGCTGTCTGCCGGGCCCACGCCGCGAGTGGACCACGATGCCTGGCGCTTCACGCTCAAGGTCGGCCCGAAACCGGTGAAGCAATGGACCTGGGAGGAATTCAACCGGCTTCCCAGGACGGGAGTCACGCGCGACATCCACTGCGTTACCAAGTGGAGCAAGTTCGATACAGCATGGGCGGGCGTGTCGATCGACGATCTGCTCGCTGACGCGGGCCTGGAGCCGCCGACGCCCTGGGTACTGGCGCATTCCTTCGACGACTACACGACCAACGTGCCGTTGAGCGACCTGGTCGACGGGCGAGCGATGATCGCGGTCGCCTACGACGGAACACCGATCCCGAGCGATCACGGCGGCCCGGCACGGCTGCTGGTGCCGCATCTGTACTTCTGGAAGTCGGCGAAATGGGTGACCGCGCTGCAGTTCACCCAGAAGGACGAAGCCGGGTTCTGGGAACTGCGCGGCTATCACATGTACGGCGACCCATGGCGGGAGCAGCGCTACTCCGGCGACTGAGCGGTGATCGCCACTGCGCCTCGGCTCCGGTGGCAGAAGGCTACGGTGGTCGCGATCGAGCCGCGCACGCCGCGGATCACGAGTTACTACTTCGAGTTGGCGGAGCCGACCGCCTTCGTGGCCGGGCAACACATGGACGTGCGGCTCGTGGCCCCCGACGGGTACGAGGCGCAGCGCAGCTATTCGATCGCTTCGGCACCGGAGCGCCCGGAGCGCTATGAGCTTGCGATCGAGCGGCTCGATGACGGCGAGGTTTCGGGTTTCTTTCACGACGTCGTGCAGGTTGGCGACGAGATCGAACTGCGCGGTCCCATCGGCGGCCATTTCGTCTGGTCGGTGCAGGACGGCGGACCGCTGTTGCTGATCGGTGGCGGTTCGGGCTTGGTACCGCTCATGGCCATGGTCCGGCATCGCGCCGCGCAGGGGAGTGCGATTCCCGTGACGCTGGTCACGTCGGCCCGGACCGCGGCCGACCTGTTGTACCTCGACGAACTGCGCGTGCTGCGCGCGGCCTGCCCAGGCCTGACGCTGGTGGCAACAGTGACTCGCGAGGCGGCGCGCGCGCCGGACCTGCGCGCCGGCCGGATCGACCTTGCGCTACTGCGCGACGTTCTCGAGGCGTCGGGGACACCGCAGCTCACGTTCGTCTGCGGCAGCAATCCGTTCGTCGAGACGGTCACCGGCCATCTGCTCGATCTGGGTATCCCGCCCGGGCGGGTGAGGACGGAGCGCTACGGCGGTTGAGGCATCCCTGGGCGGGCACCCCCCGCGGTCGACGGATCGATCGCGGGTCTGCGGCCCTCGCGCAAGCCGATCCCCCCGCGCGGGCGGGTGGATCGGTCTTCAAAATCGGAACGGCTACGGGCAGGCAGTGTCCGGCGTGCTGCAATAGGGCACGTTCGTCCGGCTGAAGACCTCGGTCGATTCCGGATCGATGGTGAGGCGCAGCCACTCCGCGGGGGGACGGTCGTTGGCATTCTTCGAGGACGCACCCGGGCTCGTTGGTGAAACCGTTGGTCCAGGTGATGCCGTCGTTGTTCTGGCCGGGGATGCGGATGGCCACGAACACGACGCGGTTCTGCTCCCATATCACGGTCTCGCCGGGCGACCGCGCATCGATGACTCCTCCGGTCATCATTTCGTCGCGGACGGCGTGCTAGGTTCCGCGCGCTTTGCTCCGTTTGCAGGTCGCGGGGTGTGGCCTTTCCGGTCTTGCGAGGGGGTGTCTTGCGCGCTGTGCGGTCATGGATTTTCGGCGCCTTCGTTCTGCTGCGCATCGCGCGGCGGCTCGTTTCGGGTTATCTCCTGATCCGGTTCGCGTGGCCGTTCATGGCCACCCGGGCGCGCGAGGAGAGTGTCCAGCGCTGGTGCCGCGACGTGCTGCGGCTGCTGGGGATCAGGCTGACCGTGGTCGGTCGGATGCCGGAGAATCCAGCGCCACGCGGGCTGCTGCTGGTGTCCAATCACGTCTCCTGGGTCGATACCCTGGCGATCCACGCGGTTGTGCCGTGCGGATTTCTGGCAAAGGCAAGTGTCGGTCGCTGGCCCGTGATCGGACGGCTCATCCGCAAGACCGGTGGGGTGTTCGTGCAACGGAGCAATCCGTTCGACCTGCAGCGCGCGCTCGACACCATGGCGCTGGCGCTTACCGGGGGCCGTTCAATCTGCGTCTTTCCGGAAGGCACCACGACCGATGGCGCTTCTGTGCGCGCGTTCTCGACGCTCGTGTTCGAGTTGTCGGCGCAACGCAACGTCGATGTACTGCCGATCGGCTTGCGCTACCGGCAGCACGGGGCGCCGACGCGCCTGCCCGCGTGGATCGGTGACGAAGCGTTCCTGCCGTCATTGTTGCGTATCGCAGGTGCCGAGGGGATTGTCGTGGAGCTGATCCCGGGCGATCCGTTGCCACGCAATCCCGATCGCGCTGGGGCGGCCGAGGAGGCGCAGGCGCGCATCGCGGAGCTTGCAGGTATCGTGCTCGCACCGGACACGCTCGTTGCGTCCGGGTCGAGTCAGGAACCCATCGAAGCCACGGCCGATTCGAGGGTGCGGGATCTGGTTGTTGCGGTGCGCGAGTGGATCGCATCCGAGCGCGGCATACCGCTGCCGCAGATCGGCGATCGCACGCCGCTCAGATCGCTCGGCATCGATTCGCTGGCGATCCTGCGCATGGTCCTGGAACTGGAGGAGCGAGTCGGGCTGCGGATCGACGAGTCGAAACTGGAGCTCACGTCGAACGCGACGGTGTTCGATCTCAGTGCCGCGGTGGTCCGCAGCGAAGCATGCTGACGCTCGCCGCGCGCGCGGGTCTCGAAGCTCCGTAGTGTCAGCGATGCCCCCACGCCAGACGCCGCTCCAGGTAGCGCGAGTACGCGGTGAGTCCGTAGCAGATCAGGAAATAGGTCACCGCGACCAGCGCGAAGATCTCGGCCGGGTGATTCAAGGTGCGGTTGTTGATCTGGCTCGCCGCGTAAGTGAGTTCGTTGATGCCCACGATGAACGCGAGCGAGGTGTCCTTGGTGAGCGAGACGAACTGGTTCACCAGGCTCGGGATGACATTGCGCAGCGCCTGGGGCAGCACCACCCGCAGCGTCGTGTGGAACCGGTCGAGCCCGAGCGAATGCGCCGCTTCGATCTGGCCGCGCGGCACCGCCTCGATGCCCGCACGGATGATCTCCGCGAGATACGCGGCGGTGAAGAACGCGAGCGCGTAGATCATCGTCACGTAACCCGGAACGGCGACGCCCAGGGCGATCGGCACGAGGAAATAGGCCCAGAAGATCACCATGATCAGCGGCAGCCCGCGCACGGTGAAGACGAAAGCGGAGACCGGCCAGCGCAGCCATCGGCGATGGCTCACCCGGCCGAGTGCGAGCAGGACCCCGCCGGGGAGCGCGAGCGCCAGCGACACGCTCGCGAGCACCAGGGTCAGCGCAAGTCCGCCGAGCGGGCCTTCCGGATACCGCCCCACGAGCAGGTAGAGCCAGTTCTCGCGCAGGATTTCCAGCATGTCAGGCGGGCTTCGACCGGCGCTCGAAGCCCGCCGCGGCGATCGTGATCAGGATCGACAGCACCAGGTAGATCGCCGTGGCTGCCGCGAACGACTCGAAACTGCGGAACGTGTAGCTCTCGATCTCGCGCGTCTGGTACATCAGTTCGGCGACGCCGATCGCCATGGCGAGGCTGGAGTTCTTGAGGAGGTTGAGCAGCTGGTTGGTCAGTGCAGGCACCATGGCGCGCAGCGCCTGTGGCAGGATCACCAGCCGCATCGACTGCACGAAATGCATGCCACACGCACGCGCGGCCTCCATCTGCGTACGGGGAATGGCCCGAATGCCGCTGCGGATGTCCTCGGCGACGAACGCCGCGGTATACAGCGCGAGCCCGACGAATGCGGCGACGAACTCGAAATTGCCGGCGTACAGCCAATCGAGCAGCCGCTGCGGGAGCAACTGCGGTGCGCCGAAGTACCAGAACAGGAGTTGCACCAGCAGCGGCGTGTTGCGGATGACTTCGATGAATGCGGCCGCGATCCAGCGCAGCGGGGCCGTCGGTGCGAGCCGCATGACCGCGACCAGGACCCCTAGCGCCAGCGCAACCACCGCGACCAGGCCCGAGAGCTCCAGCGTCGTGACGAGCCCGGCGACGAGCGCGTCGTGGTACTGGCCGGACAGCAGGAAGCTCAGGTCGAGGGGTTTGTCCACGCGCCCGGCCGCGTTACTTGCCGGGCTCGATCCGGAAGTTGCGCTTCAGCGGCAATTGCGACTTCGGGCCGAACCAGGCATCGTGGATCTTGCGCGCGTCACCGGATTTTTCGAGGTCGAGCAGCACGCGGTTCACCGCATCGCGCAAGGCGGTTTCACCTTTCCGGATGCCGATGCCGTAGGGTTCCTGGCTCACGTAACCGTCGAGCAGAACGTAGTCGGCCGGGTTGGATGCCTTGAGCTGCAGGGCGAGAAGGATGGTCTCGTCCGTGGTCATCGCCTGGACCTTGCCCTGCGCCAGCGCCAGGAAAGCGGCCGGGTAGTCGCTGAAAGCCAGCACCTGGACCGAAGGCACGGTCTTGCGGATGTTCTGCTCCGAGGTGGAGCCGCGAACCGAACTCACCTTTTTGCCCGCGAGTTGCGCCGCGTCGGTGATGCCGGAGGCTTTCTTCACCAGGATTCGCTGCCCGGTCACGAAGTACGTGAGACTGAAATCGATCTGCTCTTCGCGTTGCGCGGAATGCGTCATCGTCGCAATGACGAGATCGACCTTGCCTTGCTGCAATTCGGGGATGCGCGTGGCGGTGGTCACGGGCACGGTGCGCAACTGCACGCCGAGACCCTTGGCGATCGCGGTGGCGAAATCGATGTCGTAGCCTACGATCCGCCGCGAGCCTTCCTCGATGAAGCCGAACGGTGGCACGGAGTCCTTCACGCCGATGTTGACCGCGCCGCGCGCCTTGATGTCCGCCAGCAGGTCGGCCCGCGCCGCGCCGGCGGCCAGCGCCACGCCTGCGATCAGCAACAAGCGAACGAGGTGGCGCATCGGTGTCGCGCGCGAGATCATGAGTCCGGTCTCGGGTGGCCGCGCCGCCATTGCTCGAGCGGTATCGGATTGCCTTTGTCATCTTCGACGAACAGCCCGGCGTCGCTCTCGCGCACCAGGAACGTGGCCCACTTTTCCGGCTGGTTCGACGGATTCTTGTAGAACGTGACGGCCCAGTGCTTTGCGCCGCCCGGATTGCGCGAGCCCGTGAGAATGCCGGCGGTGGCCGGCCCCTTGGGATCGAGATCCGCCGCCTTGCGCCGTTCCGCGCGCCAGGCCTTTACTTCGGGCAGGTCGAACACAAGGGCGCGCGCCTCGTCGAAGGTTACCCGGCTCTTTTCAGTCCCGGGCGTGGCAGCCTGGGCGCCGGCGCCGCCATGGACTGCGAAGGACATGCAAAGCGTCATCGCGATGACGCACGCTGCGCGAATGGTGGTATTCATGACGGGCTCGGCGAGGCGGATTGGACGCTCGGAATGCCGATCCCACCGCTTGTCACGAAGGCCTCGATGGCGTGCGCGAACTGCTCAGGCTGGTCGTGATGCATCATGTGACCGGCAGCCGCGATTGTACACTCCGACAATTGACGGAAGGCCGCACGCCGGCGATCCCACTGCGCCGGATCGTCGCCGGCCCACCGCTTCAGATCCGCCGGATCGTCTCCCCAGATCCACAGCACCGGCGCGGTGATTCGCTCCCAGCACGCGATCGCTTCCTCGAATCGGTAGAGCACCGGACTTACCCGCTTGTGCCGGGGATCCGCGGCGAGCCGGATCGTGCCGTCGTCGCGCCGCGCGGCCCAGTGACCCGCCAGGAATTCGGCCTTGGCACGATCGAGGCGCGGATTGTTCTTCATCATCCGATCGGCGACGGCGGCGAAGCTCGCGTAGGCCCGCAGCGCCGCGTCGAGCTTGGTCTCGTCGATCCAGCGCGCAATCCGATCGGGTGCTTGTTCGGGACGGGTCGGTTTCAGGCCGAAGCCCTCGGCCAGCACGAGATGCGAGATCCGCTCCGGCCTGATTCCCGCGTACAGGTTGGCGATATTGGCACCCATGCTGTGCCCGACGACGACGCACGCTGCCTGCGGCGAATAGATGTCGAGCAGATGATCGAGGTCTGCGACGTAGTCGAGGAACCAGTAGCCGTCGGATGCCCATTGGGTCTGACCGAAGCCGCGCCAGTCGGGAGCGACGACGTGCCAGTCCCGGACCAGGGCGTCAACCGCGAACTGGAACGAGGCGCCCACGTCCATCCAGCCGTGCAGCAGAACGAGGATCGGTGCGCCGGTGTCGCCCCAGGTGCGCACGTGATAGCGCAGGCCTCGGATCGGGTGGTAGTGCGAGTTGCTGGATTTCATTCCTGTGCCATCGAAGGTTCGTCGGGCCGGTGCGTGCGCACCGCTTGCCACGACACGATTCCAAGCGCCAGTCCGATGAACGAGGCGCCGACGAGTTCCGCGGGGCGCAGCCGTTCGCCCAGTTGCAGCGCCGACGAGACGATCGCCACTACCGGTACCGCGAGCGAGGACAGGCTGGTGGTGCCGGCCGGCAGGCGATTGAGCACGTACTGCCACATGAGCCAGCCGCCGCCGGTGGCGATCACGCCGCTGAAGAGCACCGCCATGACGAGCGTCGGCGTGTAGCGGACAGGTGCCTCCGGCATCAGCAGGGCGCATGCAACGATCGGCACCATGCCGATCGTCATCTGCCAGAAAGTGAAATCGAGGGTGTCGACGGGATGTTCCCGCTGGATGCGCTTGGTCAGCACCACGCCTGTTCCCCATGCCATGCCGGCCAGAACGGCGAGCACCTTCGGCCCTGCGTCGGCGCGCATCAGCCAGGGTTCGAGGATCAGCACGAGCCCGATCAGCGCCGACACAATGGCGAACCACTGCTGGCCACGGACACGCTCGCCCAGCACCGGCCACGCGAACAGCAGCACCCAGAACGGCATGGTGAAGGTGAGGATGGAGATCTTGCCGGGCTGGGCTCCGGCCAGCGCCCAAGTGTTCAGGATGAGGAACGCCCCGGTCTGGATGACTCCCACCAACGCGGCACCGCGCGGCGGGCGGCGTGAAGGCAGGCGCTTCATCGCCACGAGAAACACGGCGAGCGCACTCACGCCGCAGACGACGCGCATGGCCCCGAAGGCGAAAGGCCCGGCCTGCGAGAGTCCGATTTTCGCGACGATCCACGAATAGCCCCACACGAACGCCAGTACCGCCATGACGATCGCCGCGCGGCGATGCTCCGCGGCCATGCTCATCGGCACGAGCGACAGAAAACGACGAGCCCGTCGTGGCGGACGGGCTCGGGCAGGGCGGCGCGGGCTTGTGTCATGGACCGCGACATTATACGGACCGCTCCGTCGCGGACCCGGGTCGCCGACCGGCCGCGAGCCTGGCAGCCAATGGCTACTTTGCCTGGTTCACCGCGCGCAGCGCGTCATCGAGTTCCTTCTTGGCGCTTTCGACGGCCTGCTCCAGCGCGGCAACGCGCTGGAGATAGCTTTCGCTCGGTCGCGCACCTCCGCCGGCGATGCCGACGAACTCTCCCGGGAGCGGCGTGCGGCCTTGGTCGAGCGCCAGCTGTGCGGCGGCCAGCGCAGTGCGCGCGTTCTTGACGCGGGCCTCGGCGTCGTCGAACTGCTGTCGGCGATCTTCGTTGCGCGTTTCCAGTTCGTTCTTCTTGCGCTGGTTCTCCCGGGCCCGTTGCATCGCCTTCTGCTGGTCCACCTCGCTCGGCGGCGGTGGCACTTCCACCGCCTGGGACTTGCGTGCGCCCTTGACGGGCGCGTCGGAATAGATGATCCGCCCATCCGGCATCACATTCTTGTAGACGTCGGCGCTGGCGCCGCTCGTGGCGAACAGGGCGGCCACGAACGGCAGTGCGGCGAAGCGGAGCACGAAGGCGGGCATGGTGGCGTTCCGGGTCGTGGTATCGACGTCATCATAGACAGTTCGACGGTATCGCCGTTCCGGGAGGGCGGCAAGTGTCCGGCCTGCCGTGTGTTTTTCTGGGCGGGCATTGCCG
This sequence comes from Burkholderiales bacterium, assembly GCA_038324085.1. Taxonomy (GTDB): domain Bacteria; phylum Pseudomonadota; class Gammaproteobacteria; order Burkholderiales. The sequence continues at coordinate 17,599 of JBBQHP010000056.1, read as the reverse complement.
CGGTTAGAATCGGGCAACTCTTAGTCCCGATCATGTCGCAGCTCCGTTTCATTCACCTTCGCCTGCACAGCGAATACAGCATCGTCGACGGCATCGTCCGGATCGACGACGCGATCGCGCGGGCGCGAGCCGATGCGATGCCCGCGCTCGCGCTGACCGACCTTTCCAACCTGTTCGGGATGGTGAAGTTCTACGCGGCGGCGCGCAATGCCGGGTTGAAACCGATCGTCGGTTGCGATGTGTGGCTGTCCAACGACGACGATCGCGACAAGCCGTATCGCGCCCTGCTCATCGCCCAGAGTCGTGACGGCTATCTGCGTCTGTGCCGCTGGCTCACGCGCGGATTCCGCGAGAACCAGCATCGCGGCCGGGCCGAGCTGCGCAGGGAATGGTTCCTCGAAGAGGGCACCGAAGGTTTGATCGCCTTGTCGGGCGGACCCACCGGGGAGATCGCACAGGTGCTGCTCGCCGGGCACGCCGAGCGGGCCGAGTCCATCGCGCGCCAATGGGCGGCGCTCTTCGCCGGACGCTTCTACATGGAACTCCAGCGCGCCGGCAACGCCGATGCCGCGGCGATCGAACCCGAGCTGTTGCACCTCGCGGCCCGGCTGGGCCTGCCGCCGGTCGCCACGCATCCCGTCCAGTTCCTGACGCCCGACCAGTTCATCGCGCACGAGGCGCGTGTGTGCATCGCGGAAGGTCAGGTCCTCTCGGACCAGCGGCGTCCGCGCCGGTTCACCGACCAGCAGTACTTCAAGTCGCAGGGCGAGATGGCGGAGCTGTTCGCGGATCTGCCCGAAGCGCTGGAGAATTCCGTCGAGATCGCGCGCCGCTGCAACGTCGTTATCGAACTCGGCAAAAGTCGCCTGCCGCCGTTCCCGACGCCCGCGGGCGAAGGTCTCGACGACTACCTGCGGGCGCAGTCCGCCACGGGACTCGAGCAGCGTCTGGCCGCGCTGTATCCCGATCCGTCGCGGTGCGCGGCCGAGCGCCCCCGCTACCAGGATCGGCTCGAATTCGAGATCCTCACCATCATCCAGATGGGATTCCCGGGCTACTTCCTGATCGTCGCGGACTTCATCAACTGGGCGAAGCGCAACGGCGTGCCGGTGGGACCCGGCCGCGGATCGGGTGCGGGATCGCTGGTGGCGTACGCGCTGGGCATCACGGATCTCGATCCGCTGCGCTACGACCTGCTGTTCGAGCGCTTCCTGAACCCCGAGCGCGTGTCCATGCCCGACTTCGACGTGGACTTCTGCCAGGACGGTCGCGACAAGGTGATCGACTACGTGCGCCGCAAGTACGGTGACGAATCGGTGTCGCAGATCGCCACCTTCGGCACGATGGCCGCGAAGGCCGTGGTCCGCGACGTGGGTCGCGTGATGGAGTGGGGCTACAATCGGACCGACGAGCTGGCGAAGCTGATCCCGTTCCAGCCGGGCAAGCTCATCACGCTGGCGATGGCCCGGGAGACCGAGCCGCGCTTCAAGGAACGCGAGGAAACCGAAGAAGACACGCGCGAGCTGATCGCGCTCGCCGAACAGCTCGAAGGCATGACGCGCAATGTGGGCATGCATGCGGGCGGCGTCCTGATCGCCCCGGGCAAGCTCACGGAATTCTGTCCGCTCTATTGCGCGCAGGGTTCGGAGAGCGCCGTATCCCAGTTCGACAAGGACGACGTCGAAGCGGTGGGCCTGGTCAAGTTCGACTTCCTCGGTCTCACGACGTTGACGGTACTGGACTGGACCCTGCGCTACATCCGCAGCCTCGATCCCGAATCGAAGCTGGCGCTCCAGGCGCTGCCGCTCGACGATCCGGCAGCCTATCGCGTGTTCGCCACCGCCAACACCACTGCCGTGTTCCAGTTCGAATCGCGCGGCATGCGCGAGCTGCTGACGCGCGCCCGGCCCGATCGCTTCGAGGACATCATCGCGCTGGTTGCGCTGTACCGGCCCGGACCGATGGACCTGATTCCCGATTTCATCGAGCGCAAGACCGGCAGGCGCTTCGAGTATCTGCATCCGACGCTCGCAGCGGTACTGGAACCGACCTACGGGATCATGGTGTACCAGGAACAGGTGATGCAGGCCGCGCAGGTCTGCGCCGGTTATTCGCTCGGCGGCGCCGATCTGCTCCGGCGCGCGATGGGAAAGAAGAAGCCGGAGGAGATGGCGAAGCAGCGTTCGATCTTCGTCGCCGGAGCCGCCGGCAAGGGCATCGGCGAGGCCAAGGCGAACGAGATCTTCGACTACATGGAGAAGTTCGCCGGCTACGGTTTCAACAAGTCGCACGCCGCGGCCTACGCCCTGGTGGCTTATCAGACGGCGTACATGAAGGCGCACCATGCAGCCGCATTCATGGCGGCGAACCTGTCTGCAGTCATGGACGATACCGACAAGGTGCAGCAACTGTTCGACGACGCCAGGGCCACCGGGTTGGAGATGCTCCCGCCGGACATCAACTCCGGCGAGTACCGGTTCGTGCCCGTGGATCGCAACCGCATCCGCTATGGCCTGGGCGGGGTCAAGGGCACCGGCGAAGCTGCGATCGAGAGCATCCTCAAGGTGCGGCGCGAAGCGGGAGCCTTCCGCGACCTGTTCGATTTCTGCGGGCGCGTGGATACGCGCCTGGTCAATCGTCGGGTGGTGGAATCCCTGGTCAAGGCGGGTGCCTTCGACGAGATCGATCGCAATCGAGCGCGGCTGTTCGCGTCGGTCGGGGTCGCGCTCGGTGCGGCCGATCAGGCAACCCGCAGCGCGAACCAGGTGAGTCTGTTCGGTGGTTTCGACGAAGCTTCGCGGCCCACAGTGGCAATGATCGAGCATGCGCCATGGGACGAGGCCGAGCGGTTGCAGAACGAGAAGGCCGCCCTCGGGTTCTACCTGAGCGGCCATCCCTTCAGCGCCTTCGCGAAGGAGTTCGAGCACGTCGCGCGCACGCCGCTCGCCAGGCTCACGCCGCCGACGTTCGAGGAAAACGGGCGGATGCAGGTGATCGCCGGCGTGGTCGAATCCATGCGATTCCAGAAGACGCAAGGCGGTCGGATGATGATCCTTGTCGTCTCGGACGGCACCGCCAGCCAGGAGGTGACCGTCTATTCCGAAGTGTTCGAACAGCACCGCGACCTGGTGCGCGAAGACGCGGTGGTCGTGATCGAAGCCAAGGTGCGCAGCTTCCGTCGCGCGGGCGACGACGGTGACACGATCGCGATGAGAATCGCGGCCGAGCGGATCTATGACGTGGCCGGCGCGCGGGCACGATTCTCCCGCGGACTCAGGCTGGCGATGAACGGGGAGGCGAATGCCGCCAGATTGATGCAGCTCCTCGGGCCCTATCGCAACGGACCCTGCCCGGTGGCCATCGACTATCGCAACGGCGACGCGATGGTGCAGATGTGGCTCGGCGACGACTGGAGAGTGACGCCGGACGAAAAACTCGTGCGCTCGCTCAACGAGTGGCTGAAGGCCGACAACGTTTGTTTCGTATATTCATGACCGCGCCCGAGTTCATCGACCAGGCATTGCTCGACGGCGTCAGCGAATCGGCCCGCGCGAGTGCGCGACTGCGCAAGAACCACAATTTTCACGCGCGCGAATCCGACCTCAGCAATCGCCTGCTCAATGCCATGGAGCCGGGTTCCTATGTTGTACCGCACCGGCATCTCGATCCGAACAAGGACGAGACGTTCGTGGTACTGCGCGGGCGTTTCGGGCTCGTGCTCTTCGACACCGAGGGCGCCGTTACCAGCACCGCCGTCCTCGACAGCTCCGGTCCTGTGTTCGGAGTGACGATCCCGCACGGGACTTTTCACAGTCTCGTATCGCTCGCGGCGGGCTCGGTTTTTTTCGAGGCGAAAGCCGGCCCTTACGCCGCGCTGACGCCCGACGAGCGCGCCGCGTGGGCGCCGGCCGAGCAGAGCCCCGGGGCCGACGATTATCAGGCGCGGCTCGCGAGCCTGTTCGTCTGACTTCCCGTGGGTGTTGACGCCGGCCGAAGTCCCGGGCGCCTGCGGATCCGGAACCGCCGCCGGTCAGGCGCCGAGTCTTGACGCGAGATCCACGAAATCCGTGGCGTACACGTCGATGTGCGGGTCGGGTGATACATCTTCGCGCCGGTCCGGTCCGAACTCCAGCGGACGCGGCACCAGCGCGGTCTTGAACCCGACACCCTTGGCGGCGATCAGATCGCCCTTGTGCGCGGCGACCATCATCACGCGTTCCGGTGGCCGCCCCAGCAGACGAGCGGCAGTCTGGTAGACCTCGGGATCAGGTTTGTAGTGGCCCGTGAGCTCGGCCGAGAGCACGGTGTCCCAGGGGAGCCCCGCATTCTTGGCCATGTCGACCAGCAGAGCGACATTGCCGTTCGAAAGGGTGGCGATGATGAAATGCCCCTTGAGGCGATGCAGCCCCGGCACCGAATCAGACCACGGCGACAGGCGATGCCACGCCCGGTTGAGATGATCGACTTCTGCTTCCGCCAGGCCCTTGATGCCGTACTTTTCGAGCAGACCGTCGAGGATCATGCGATGCAGGCCGTCGATGTTGATCCAGGGAATCTGGCCCGAGCGCACCTTCTGCATCGCCGGCCTGTAGCCGTCGCGCCAGTCGTCCGCGAACTTCGTCCAGTCGACGCTGAGGCCGTGCGCGAGGCCGAACGCCTGCCCCTCCCGGATGATCGACGCGCGCCAGTCGACGACAGTGCCGAACACGTCGAACACCAGGGCTTCCACGCCCGGGACCGGACCCCCGGGCGGACACTGCTGCCCCGAGGCCGGGGCGGCTCCGGCCAGGCCGGCGAGGGTCAGACCGGCCACGCCGCCGAGCAGGAACTCACGCCGTCCGGGCAGTATTCCGGGGATGTCGTCGGTGAGGTTCATTTCTGTTGCCTCGTTGCAGTCGCGATCGTACGAGGTTAGCACGAAGAATTGCGGTGGCGAGCCGTGCCCGTCAGGCCGTGGGATAGCGCGAGAAGGATCGGAATTCGCCCTCGTCGGGTGCAACGTTCACGCGCAAGACATAGCCCGCGGGTGGACCTCGGTGTGCCCAGGCAAGGATGGCCTCGAGTTGATCCTCCGTACCGGACACCGCGGCTTCGACGCTCCCGTCGAGTCGATTGCGCACCCAGCCGGTGACGCCCAGTCGTCGCGCCTCGGTGATCATCGACTCGCGAAAGCCCACGCCCTGCACCCGCCCGCGGATCGACAGCCGGCGCGTCGGCATGAATCTACTTGACGCGCATGCCCGGCTCGGCCCCGCTGTCGAGGTCGAGGAGGAACACGCCCGTCCCGTCCCCGCTGGCGGCGAGCACCATGCCCTGCGATTCGCCGAAACGCATCTTGCGCGGCGCGAGATTCGCGACCATCACCACGAGACGACCCTTCAACTGCTCCGGTTCGTAGTGCGCCTTGATGCCGGCGAAGACCTGGCGTTGTTCGGTCCCGATGTCGAGGATCAGCTTGACCAGTTTCTCCGCGCCTTCGACGTGTTGTGCGTCGACGACGCGCGCGACGCGCAGATCGATCTTCATGAAATCGTCGATGGAGATGGTGGGCGTGGCGGGTGCTGCGGCGATAGCCGGCTCTGTGGCCGGCGGAGTGCTCTCTGACACGACGTTCTCCTGCGTTTGGGCATGGCGCTGCGACGGTTGGGCCTCCGCAGCGGGTTTCAGGCTTTCCTTGTTGGCTTCGACGAGCGCTGCGATGTGTTTCGCATCGACGCGGGTCATGAGGTGTTGATAGGCGTTGATCCGGTGCCCTTGGCTCAATAGCGATTCGCAATCGAGCCACGTCAAGGCGGGGACGTCGAGGAACCGCTCCACCTGAAGTGCGACGGCCGGCAGGACGGGTTTCAGGTAGATCGTCAGGAGCCGGAACAGGTTCAAGCCGATCGAGCAGACCGCCTGAAGGCGTTCGTCGTTGGCAGGATCCTTGGCAATCTCCCACGGTTTGACCTCATCCACGAACTGATTCGCGGCATCGGCCAGCGCCATCACCTCGCGCAACGCCCGACCGTACTCGCGTTGCTCGTAACACTGGGCGATGAGTGGTGCCCTCGCCTGAAGTTCCTGCAGCACCGTCCGGTCGTTGAGGCCGAATCTTTCCGCGCCATAGGCGAATATCCGGTCCGGAAGCTTCAGCTCGCCGTCGAAGCGCTTGGTGATGAACCCCGCGCACCGACTCGCGATGTTGACGTACTTCCCCACCAGATCGCTGTTCACCCGCGCGACGAAGTCATCGAGATTCATGTCGATGTCTTCCATCGTCGCGTTGAGCTTGGCAGCGTAGTAGTAGCGCAACCATTCCGGATTGAGCCCCAGATTCAGGTAGCTCTCGGCCGTGATGAACGTGCCGCGGCTCTTCGACATCTTCTCGCCGTTGACGGTCAGGAAGCCATGCGCGAAGACGCGCGAGGGCGGACGGTAGCGCGAGAACTGCAAAGTCGCGGGCCAGAACAACGCGTGGAAGTAGAGGATGTCCTTGCCGATGAAATGGACCATCTCGGTGCCCTCGGCTTCCGCTTTCGCCGCATCGGTGAAAGCGGCGAAGTCGATGCCCTTGCGATGGCACAGGTTGCGAAAGCTCCCGAGGTAGCCGATCGGTGCGTCGAGCCAGACATAGAAGAACTTGCCCGGGGCATCGGGGATCTCGAAGCCGAAATACGGCGCGTCGCGCGAGATGTCCCAGTCGTTCAGGCCCTGGGCGAACCATTCGCGGATCTTGTTCCTCGCTTCGGGCTGGAGCCGGTCGCCGGACTGCGTCCATTGTTCCAGGAACGCCTTGCAGCGCGGATCGGACAAGACGAAGAAGTAGTGCTCGGAACTCCTGCGCACTGGCGTGGCGCCCGAGATGACCGAATACGGATTCCTGAGGTCGGTCGGCGCGTACGTGGAGCCGCAGACCTCGCACGAATCGCCGTACTGGTCCTTCGCACCGCATTTCGGACATTCACCCTTGATGAAACGATCGGGCAAAAACAGTTCCTTCACCGGATCGTAGAACTGTTCGACCGACCGGGTGGTCACAAGCTTCGCCTGATCCCGGAGTTTGAGGTAGATGTCGTATGAGACCGCGCGCGTCGCGTCATCGTCGGTGGACCCGTAGTTGTCGAACTCGACGAGAAAGCCGTCGAAGTCGCGCTTGTGTTCGGTCCAGACTCTTTCGATCAGTTGTTGCGGCGTGATGCCTTCCTTCTCGGCCCGGAGCATGATCGCGGTCCCGTGGGTGTCGTCCGCGCATACATAGTGCACCTCGTGCCCGCGCATCTTCTGGAAGCGAACCCAGATGTCGGTCTGGATATACTCGACCAGATGGCCGAAGTGGATGCTGCCATTCGCGTAGGGCAGCGCTGAGGTGACGAGCAAGCGGCGTGGCATGAGCGGGGCGGTGCGGAGAAAGGCCGGAATTGTAGCAAAGCGTGTATCATTCGCGCCTTCAATTTTCCAGACAAATCAGCGAGGTAGATGCATGTCGCTGGGGCGGCCCGAAGTCGAGTCGAAACTGCGTGAGCTGGTGGATCCGTGGACCGGCAAGGACTACGTGTCAGGCCGCGAGGTGAAAAGCATCGAGGTCTCGGGCAACGACGTGTCGGTGGAGATCGTGCTGGGATACCCGGCCCGGAGCCTGCTGGATACCGTCCGCCAGCAGGTGACCGAAACACTGCGCGAATTGCCGGGTGTCGGCCGGGTCGACGCCAGGGTCTCCATGAAGATCGTCGCGCACGCGTCAGGCGCCAATGCCCAGCGGGTGGAAGGCGTGCGCAACATCATCGCCGTGGCGTCGGGTAAGGGGGGGGTGGGGAAGTCGACCGTTGCGGCGAACCTCGCCCTGGCGCTCGCGCAGGAGGGGGCAAGCGTGGGCGTGCTGGACGCGGACATATACGGGCCCTCGCAGCCCACGATGCTGGGCATGCATGGCAAACCCGACATCGTCGAGGAAGGCTCCAAGCGCAGGTTCGTGCCGAAGCGCAACCACGGGATCCAGGGAATCTCGATCGGCATGCTGATCGACGGCGACCAGGCGGTGGCGTGGCGCGGTCCCATGGCCACGGGTGCCCTCGAACAGCTGCTGCGCGACACGAAATGGGACGATCTCGACTATCTCGTCGTCGACATGCCGCCCGGCACGGGTGATATCCAGCTGACGCTCGCGCAGAAAGTGCCCGTGACCGGGGCCGTGATCGTGACCACGCCGCAGGACATCGCGCTGATCGACGCGCGCAAGGGCCTCAACATGTTCCAGAAGGTCAACGTGCCGATCCTGGGCATCGTGGAGAACATGGCCACCCACGTGTGCTCGAAATGCGGCCACGAGGAAAGCATCTTCGGCGAGGGCGGCGGGGAGCGCATTGCGCACGACAATGGCGTCGGCCTGCTCGGTTCGTTGCCGCTCGATATGGACATCCGTCTGCAGGCCGATTCCGGTACGCCCACCGTGGTGGCCGCCCCTGACAGCCGGCCCGCGCAGATCTACCGCGACATCGCGCGCCGTGTCGCCGTACGCATCGCCGAGATCCAGAAAGACTCGAGCGCGGCATTCCCGAAGATCGTCATCCAGAACACATGAGCATCAAATCGGATCGCTGGATCCGCCGCATGGCGGAGGAACACCGCATGATCGAGCCGTTCGAGCCGCGTCAGGTGAAGGAGGTCGACGGGCGGCGCGTCGTGTCCTACGGCACGTCGAGCTACGGCTATGACATACGCTGCTCGAACGAATTCAAGCTGTTCACCGACATCAACAGCACCATCGTCGACCCGAAGAACTTCGACCCGAAATCGTTCGTCGATGTCGCGGGCGAATCCTGCATCATTCCGCCCAACTCGTTCGCGCTCGCGCGCACCGTTGAATACTTCCGCATCCCGCGCAATGTCCTCACCATCTGTCTCGGAAAATCGACCTACGCGCGCTGCGGCATCATCGTCAACGTCACGCCCTTCGAGCCCGAATGGGAAGGTTTCGTGACCCTCGAATTCTCGAACACCACGCCTCTGCCCGCCCGCATCTACGCCAACGAAGGCGTTGCCCAGGTGCTGTTCTTCGAGGCCGACGCGGACGACGTCTGCGAGACTTCCTACAACGACCGCGGCGGCAAGTACCAGGGGCAGAGCGGCGTCACCCTGCCCAAGCTGTAAGCCAGGCACTGGTTTTTCCTCGCGCGTCCGACCGACGGGAGCACCGCCCACATGAAATTTCGTTTTCCCGTCGTGATCATCGACGAAGATTTCCGTTCCGAGAACGCGTCCGGGCTCGGCATCCGGGCGCTCGCCAAGGCGATCGAGGGGGAGGGGGTCGAAGTGCTGGGTGTCACCAGCTACGGCGATCTATCGTCTTTCGCCCAGCAGCAATCGCGCGCCTCCGCCTTCATCCTGTCCATCGATGACGAGGAGTTCTCCTCCTCCGAGGCGACGGACAAGGCCATCGCGGACCTGCGCACGTTCGTCGAGGGCATCCGCTTCAAGAATTCGGACATTCCGATCTTCCTGCACGGCGAGACCCGGACTTCGCGCCATATTCCGAATGACGTGCTGCGCGAGCTGCACGGCTTCATTCACATGTTCGAGGATACGCCGGAGTTCATCGCGCGCTACGTGGTGCGCGAGGCGCGGGCCTATCTGGACTCGCTGCCGCCGCCGTTTTTCCGCGCGCTGGTGCACTACGCGGCCGACAGCTCGTACTCCTGGCATTGCCCGGGACACTCAGGTGGCGTTGCATTTCTGAAAAGTCCCGTGGGGCAGATGTTCCATCAGTTCTTCGGCGAGAACCTGTTGCGGGCCGACGTGTGCAACGCCGTCGACGAGCTGGGTGCGCTGCTCGACCATACCGGACCGGTCGCGGCCTCCGAGCGCAACGCCGCGCGGATCTTCCACGCCGATCACCTGTTCTTCGTGACCAACGGCACGTCGACATCGAACAAGATCGTGTGGCATTCGACGGTCGCGCCGGGCGACGTGGTCGTCGTCGACCGCAACTGCCACAAGTCGATCCTCCATGCGATCACCATGACCGGCGCCGTGCCGGTGTTCCTGACGCCGACGCGCAATCACTACGGCATCATCGGCCCGATCCCGCTGGACGAGTTCAAGCCCGAGAACATCCGCAAGAAGATCGAGGCCAATCCGTTCGTTCGGGGCAAGAACAAGAAGGCACGCATCCTCACCATCACGCAAAGCACCTACGACGGCATCAGCTACAACGTCGAAACGCTGAAGCAGATGCTGGATGGACAGATCGATACGCTGCACTTCGACGAAGCCTGGTTGCCGCACGCGGCATTCCATGACTTTTATGGCGACTACCACGCGATCGGACTCGACCGGCCCCGCTGCAAGGAATCGATGATCTTCTCCACGCAATCGACCCACAAACTGCTCGCGGGGTTGTCCCAGGCGTCGCAGATTCTGGTGCAGGATTCCGAACAGCGGCAGCTCGATCGCGACGTCTTCAACGAAGCGTTTCTGATGCATACGTCTACCTCGCCGCAATACGCGATCATCGCCTCATGCGACGTGGCCGCCGCAATGATGGAGTCACCCGGCGGGACGGCCCTCGTGGAAGAGTCGATCCTGGAGGCGCTCGATTTCCGCCGTGCGATGCGCAAGGTGGAGGCGGAATTCGGCGAATCCTGGTGGTTCAAGGTGTGGGGCCCGGAATACCTGGCCGAAGAGGGCATCGGCGAGCGCGAGGACTGGATGCTGCGTTCCGGCGAGCACTGGCACGGCTTCGGCAACCTGGCGCCCGGCTTCAACATGCTCGATCCGATCAAGGCCACCGTGATCACGCCGGGGCTGGACGTGGATGGCGGTTTTACCGAGCCCGGCATTCCCGCTGTGGTGGTGACGAAGTACCTCGCCGAGCACGGGATCATCGTCGAGAAGACCGGGTTGTATTCGTTCTTCATCATGTTCACCATCGGCATCACCAAGGGCCGCTGGAACACGATGGTGACGGAGCTGCAGCAGTTCAAGGACGACTACGACCGCAACCAGCCGCTGTGGCGTGTGCTGCCGGAGTTCGTGGCACAGCATCCGCGCTACGAAAAAGTCGGTCTGAAGGATCTCTGCACCCAGATCCACGGCATCTACAAGGCGAACGACATCGCGCGCCTGACCACCGAGATGTATCTGTCGTCCATGGAACCGGCGATGAAGCCGGCCGATGCCTTCGCGAAGATGGCTCACCGGGAGATCGACCGGGTGCCGATCGACGAACTCGAAGGCAGGGTCACTGCCGTCCTGCTGACACCCTATCCACCCGGCATTCCCTTGCTGATCCCGGGTGAGCGTTTCAATTCCACCATCGTGCGCTACCTGAAATTCGCACGGGAGTTCAATTCTCGTTTTTCCGGATTCGGTACCGAGATCCACGGTCTGGTCGACGAGGAAGTGAATGGACGGCTGACGTTTCACGTCGACTGCGTACGCTGAGTCGCGGAAGCACGACGCGCCGGACGGGTCGCCGATCGGCGACGGGACCGTTTGACGCAACCGGTCATCACTTGTACCTTTTTCCTCAAGCACAGTGATTTGTGGCCGTTGATCGCTTGCGTTGATTCACCGATCGTCCCCCGAAGGGAGCTACATCATGTCGCGCTGCCGTCCGATCCGACTTGCGGCGGTTGTCTGCTTCGTGCTGAGCGGGTCGTTGGCGCAGGCCGACGAATTGCTCGATCGAGCGAAACAGTTCCTCGATGCAAAGGATCCCCAGGCCGCTTATCAGCTGCTCGCGCCGGTTCAGACCGAACGCGCCGGGGATCCGTCGTTCGACTACCTGCTCGGCGTCGCCGCGCTCGACGTCGGCCGCAATACCGAGGCCGTCTTTGCGCTGGAACGGGTGCTTGCCGTCCAGCCGGACAATGCCGAAGCGAGGGCGGAAATAGCCCGGGCCTACTTCAACCTGAAAGAGACCCAGGCGGCGAAGCGGGAGTTCGAGAATGTCAAGGGCCAGAATCCGCCGGCGCAGGTGAGTGCACTGATCGACCGCTATCTTGACGCGATCGACCGGGCCGCCGTGGGGCCGAAACCGACGGCGCGCTTCTTCGTCGAGGGCTTCGCGGGCTACGATTCGAACGTGAACAGTGCGACGGCCGATCGCAGCGTCGCCGTGCCTCTGTTCGGCGGTGCCCTGTTCTCGCTGGCACCGAATTCTTCGAAGCAGGACGACGGCTACTGGGGTTTCGCCGCCGGCTTCTCCGCGCGCATGCCGGTCAATCCACGCTGGGCACTGATCGCCGGATTCTCGGGGAGCCGGCGCTGGAACTTCGAACAGGACCTGTTCGACACGAGCTTCGTCGACCTCAATTTCGGCGCCACCTACAAGCGCGACCGCGATCTGCTGACCTTCATCACGCAGTTGAACGATTTCACCGTATACGATCCCGTCTACAAGAGCGCGTACCGCGAGGCACGCGGAGGCACGCTGCAGTGGCAGCGCGACTTGAACGCGCGCAATCAGGTGAGCGCCTATTTCCAGTATGCCGGTCTCGCCTATCCAGACCAACGCGTCCGCGACGCCGACCGCTACGTCGCCGGTCTGGGTATCGGACATGCCTATCGCAATGGCGGGCCGGTGGTCTATGCGAGCCTGTACGGCGGCCGTGAGAAGCCGCGGAACTCCGCCGTGCCCGAACTCGGCTACGATCTCTACGGCGTTCGCGTCGGCGGCGAGCAGGTGCTCAAGGAGAAGTTCATCGCGTTCGCCAGCGGCAGCTACGAGCGGCGCAACTACGACGGGCAGGATCCGTTCTTTCTCATTGCGCGGCGCGACGACCAGTGGACCGGAACCGTGGGCATGCACTACGTGCCGGCGCGCAACTGGCGATTGACGACGCAGTTGCTCGGTTTTCGCAACGATTCCAACATCACGCTCAACACGTTCGATCGCGTGCTGGCGGAGTTCCGCGTGCGACGCGATTTCGACTTCTGATTCGACCCCGGGATCGGCCATGCCAACGAAACGTCCGGCTCGACGCATCACCGACCGCAGCACTGCATTGAACGAACCCGTCACCCATCCGGGCGACACGACGCTTGGAGGCAGTCATCATGGATGAGCAGCGATTCAGGCTCGGCGGGCGGGGGGTGCTCATGTTCGCGATTGCAGCCGGGTTTCCGGTCATCGCCCATGGCGCACCAGCGGCGCGCGTCGAGTTCGCCATCGGCAATCCGACTGCCCAGGGATCCAACGGCCAGTCCCGGCCCCTCACCAGGGGCGCCGAGGTCGGGCAGGGCGACACCATCGACACGGGGGACGGCCGGGTGCAGCTGCGTTTCGTGGACGGTGCTTTCGTCTCCCTGCAGCCGCGGTCCCAGTTCCGCATCGACGAATTCCGCTACAACGGCAGGCCGGACGGCAACGAGAAGGGTTTCTTCAGCCTGTTGAAAGGCGGTCTGCGCACGATCACCGGGCTCGTGGGGCGCATCAACAAGAATGCCTATCAGGTGAACACTGCTGTCGCCACCATCGGCATACGTGGTACCGAATACACCATCAACTACGGCAACAGTGTCTCCGGTTCGGTCGGCGAAGGCGAGATCAAGGTCTGCAATGGCGGTGGCTGTCTCAATGTGATGAACGGCGAGTCCTACTACGTCGCAAACGCCGATGTGAGGCCGCAACTTGCCGACAAGAAAGTGGACCTGCCGCCGCAACAACCGCAGAACTCGCCGGCAACACTGGTGCAAGGCGAGAATCGCGACGCTTCCGGCGACCCGGTCTCGTTCATCCTGTCCGGACCGCAGACGGTGAATCTGGCCTACAACAAACCGGGTCCGAGCCAACGCAACGATCCGGCAATCCCGGCAGTGTTCGACTCGTCCGGTGCGCTTCGGAGCTTCGACCTCGGCGGTGGTGCCATTACCTGGAGTGGCCCGGTCTACGAGCAGGGCAATGACGGGGTCATCGCGTGGGGGCGCTGGGCCGGCGGTGTCACCGGCGGCGCCGCCTCGATCAGTCTGACCACCGACAGCTTGCACTATGTAGCAGGATTGCCTGTGGGTACGTCGATGCCGACCGGCACCGCCGTCGGCACCTATGCGCTGATCGGCGGTACGACCCCGACCCGGACGACGGACGGAGCCGCGGGAGCACTCGATGCCGCGAGCCTGACCGCCTACTTCGGCGCGAACGCAAGTGTCGAAGCGGCGGTCAAGGTGTCGTTCACCGACCCCACGACCGGCGTTGCCAGGACTTTCGGTGCGACTGGCACCGGCAGCATTTCCGGCGAACTGTTTTCCGGATTCGGTGGCGGCTGTTCATTCTCCTGCTCATTCTCGGGTTCGGGCGGCAACTCGCTCAGTTTCGACGGATTCTTTGCGGGCGCGAATGCGCGCCGTGCCGGCATGGCCTACGAGATCGGCTCCGGCAGCGATACCTTACGTGGCGCCGCCGCCCTCACGCGGACCAATCTGCCTTGACGCGCACGGCGGTCGGGTCTGCCCGCTGGCTGGGCCTCGGCACCGTGGCGGCGCGTTCGTAGCGGATTGAGCATCGAGCAACTCGACCGCGCTCGCGCCGCGCTCGCTCGCGGCGACGCGGAGTCTGCGCGCTGCGAAGCGCAATTCGCCTGCGAGGAGGCCCCCGATTCCGCCGAGGCGTGGTTCCTGCTCGGTGCCGCCCACCACGGCGCGGGAGACCTCGGCGCGGCCCTGAGCGCTTTCGAGGATGCGGAGCGGCTGGTCCCTGGGACCGGCGCAATCGCGAATGCCCGCGCGAGTGTCCTGTCGGAACTCGGGCGCGTCGCAGAGGCCCGGTCTGTCCTCGAGACCGCGCTGGCGCGCGGCTGCGACCAGGACGCCCGGTTGTACCTGAATCTTGCAATCGCTCTGGAAGCTCTCGACGCTTTGCCCGAAGCGGAGTCACGCTACCGCGAAGCGATCGAGAGGGCTGGCGCATCCCGGGGTCCGGCGTCTGCGCCGGCCTTGCAGAATCTGGGTGCGTTGCTCATGCGCTGCGGACGGCACGCCGACGCGCTGGTGGTGCACGAGGCACTGGTCGCGATTGCACCAGACCTGGCCGATGCTCATTTCAACGTGGCGGAAAACCTGCTGGCCGTGGGCCGACCAGAGGATGCCCTCGCTGCGGCCGAGCGCGCTTTGCGCCTCGATCCACGACATGTCTTCGCCCACGTCGACCGGGCCTTCGCGCTGGCGCTGGTGGATCGGCTCCCCGCCGCCCAGGCGGCACTCGAATACGCGCGCGCGATCGATCCGGCGCGTTTCTCGTCCTACCGCAATGGCTTCGACCCGTTGGGCACGGGCAGCCTGGAGGGGCTCGATGCAAGGATGCTGTTCGTGCACTGGCATACCAGCCGTCTCGCCGAATGCGATTGGGCGCGCTATGACGCGTTCGTCGCGACCCTCCGGGGTCTACTGGAGGATTCCTCGGGTTGGCCTGTCCCGTTCGCGGGCCCCTCGCTGCCGTTCGCCGTATTCGGCTTGCCGATCAGCCCGGAACTGCAGACCCGGCTCGCGCGGGATACCGCTGTGCAGCGGCAGGGCCAGGCGACGCCCCGGCGCGCGGCAATGCTCCGGCGGCGTTCCCGTTCGACCCGACTGCGCATCGGCTACGTCTCGCCTGATTTTCATGCGCATCCTCTCTCGTATCTCACCCGCAACCTGTTTCGCGAGCACGACCGCGCCCGCTTCGAGATCGTCGCGTACTCGCTGTTCGCCGGCGAGGACGACGAATTCACGCACGCGATCGAAGCGGGCTGTGACGCTTTCCAGCGCGTCGCCGCCGAGAGCACCGAGCGTGTCGTCGAGCGCATCGCGAACGACGGCATCGACGTGCTGGTCGACCTCGCCGGCTACACCGCGAATACCCGCTTCGGCATCTACGATGCCCGTCCGGCACCGGTTCAGGTCACCTGGCTCGGTTTTGCCGGCACCACGGGCAGCGCCGCGATCGACTATGCGCTCGTCGATCACGTGGCGGTACCGCCCGAGAACGAAACCTTCTGGTCCGAGCAACTGGCTTTTCTGCCTGACAGCTATTTCTGTTCGAGCCCCGTAGCCGTGGGCCCGACCCCCCCCCGGAGCCAGCTCGGCCTGCCGGACGATGCCTTCGTGTTCTGCTGTTTCAACAATGCCTGGAAGATCGAGCCCGTCGTTTTTGCCCGGTGGCTGCGCATCCTGCACGCCGTTCCGGCATCAGTGTTGTGGCTGCTGGGGCTGTCGAATGCGCAGGTGAACAATCTCCGTGCCGCCGCGGCCGCCGCCGGCGTCGACCCCGACCGGCTGATATTCGCACCGGTGCTCCCTTACGAGCGACATCTCGCCCGCGTTGGCGCGGCCGACCTGTTCCTCGACACGTTCCTGTTCAATGCACACACGACTGCCGTGGATTCGCTCAGCGGAGGTGTTCCGGTATTGACGTGCACAGGGGCCACCACCCCGGCGCGGGTTGCCACGAGCCTGCTGCATGCCATCGGACTTCCGGAGCTGATCACGACGGACCACGACAGTTATGAAGCGACGGCGATCGGACTCGCCCGCGATCATGCGTCCATCGTTGCCCTGCGCGCGAAACTCGCCAACGCGCGCAAGACTGCGCCGTTCTTCCAACCGAAGGATCACGCTCGGAATCTGGAGCGCGCTTACGAGCGGATGTGGCACCGCCATGCGTCGGGCTTGCCGCCGGTCTCATTCGATGTGCGAGGCGGGCGCGGCGGAGCCTCGGCCGGCGACGCGGAAAACTGAGCGCAGCAAGCCCGCGCGCGAGCTAGCGCGTGGTGCCCGGAGGCGGGCGGTCGTGTCGTTGCCGATCGAGGACGACGAAATCGAATGCGAGGCCGTCCACGCTGCAATGCGTTTCGCGCAGTGTCTCTTGCCATTCGGCGCGATCCAACACGGGAAAATGCGCATCTCCCTCCGCGGATTGCGCGAGTTCGGTCAATTGCAGTCGATCCGCCCGGGGCAATGCCAGTGCATAGATCTCCCCGCCACCGACCACGAATACCTCGTCGGTGTCGCCGGCCGCGGCGAGCGCGTCCTCGAAGGATCGAACGACCGTCGCACCCTCGATGTGCAATCCCGGATCGCGCGTGATCACGATCGTGCGCCGCCCCGGCAACAGGCGCCCGATCGCCTCGAAGGTCTTGCGGCCCATCACGATGGCATGTCCCATCGTGAGCGCCTTGAAGCGCTTGAGATCGTCGGGGATATGCCAAGGCATACGGCCCGCTCGCCCGATGACGCCATTGTTCGCCACGGCGGCGATCAGCGTGAGCCTCGGTGGTGACCGTGGACTGGCGCGAACGGGCGACACCGCCGGAGCCTCGGGACTATTCCCAGGCACTAGTCCGCCGAACCAGATGAATCGCACCGGATACGACGGCGCGGATCGGCATACTTCCACTTCAGTGGTTTGGCGGTCTTGTTGTACTGACGGATATAGCGCATCAGCTTCTTGTCGAGGTCTTTGGTGCTGGTGAACACGCCCCGGGTGATGACATCGCGCTGGATACGGGAGAACCAGTTTTCGACTTGGTTCAACCAAGACGAATAGGTGGGGGTGTGATGCATCGTCACGTTCGAATGCTCGGCCAGAAACGACTGCACCGCTGGGGTCTTGTGGCTGCTGACGTTGTCGCAGATGACGTGGATT
>JBBQHP010000055.1:0-28962 GCA_038324085.1 Burkholderiales bacterium | reverse complement strand
ACAGACGGTGGCAACAGGTAGGCAGTGTCTCGATCGACGCAAACGAAGCGGCTCATTGCGAACATCTCCTCAACGCACTACCCCAATTATCTCGGATCGCGGCAGTATCCAAAAGTCCGGAAAGTCCGACAGACTCCTAGGGGGCGCCCATGGCGATGCCCGAAACACAGCGCGCGGACAGCAGCACCCCGGCGGATGCTGAAAAACGCCAGACCACGGTCCTGATCTGCGATCTGGTCGACTCCACGGCGCTCGCCTATCGGCTCGGCCCTGAAGTCTGGAGCGTCGTCAGTGCGGCCTTTCTCGCCAAGGTGGCGGAAGTCATCTCCCGCCACAAGGACCGGGCGGAGCTCGACATCGACTTGGCGGTGGGCGATTCGGTGCTGGTCTGTTTCGGCTACCCGCACGTACGCGAGGACAGTGCCGAGCGGGCCGTGCGCGCCGCTCTCGAAATCGTCGCCGAAATGGGACAGGTCGAAACGGCCGCGGGCGAGCCGTTGCGCATGCGCATCGGCATCGATACCGGCATCGTGGTCGTGACCGAAGGATTGCGCGGGGCGCCGACACCGCTGTCGCAGATCTATGGCAATCCGCCGAATATCGCGAGCCGGCTGCAGCAGGCCGCCTCTCCGGGGGCAGTGTTCATCTCCGATGCGACGCGCAAGCTGCTCGGTGAACTCTTCGACTGCGTCCCGCTCGGCCCGCTCGCGCTCAAGGGCCTGAGCGAGCCGGTCGTCGCCTGGCAGGTGACGCGCCCGCAGGCGGCGGAGAATCGATTCAGGGCATTTCACCCGGCCCGATCGCTCACGCCGCTCGTGGGTCGCGAGCAGGAGCTTGCGCTGCTGGTCCGGCGCTGGCGGGAGGCCCGCCATGGCCGCGGCGGGGTGGTCCTGCTCTCGGGCGAACCCGGGATCGGCAAGTCGCGCCTGCTGCTGGCGTTGCGCAATCGGCTGAAGCGCGAATCGGCGCACGTCCTGCAACTGGACTGCTCGTCCTATCACACGAACAGCGCGTTCCGCCCCATCGTCCGCTGCTTTCAGCGCGTGCTCCGGATCGCCGTCGACGAGCCTGCGTCCAGGCAACTCGACCGCCTCGAAAAACTCGTCCACGACCAGTTCGGCCATCGGCGCGACGACGTGCCGTTGCTCGCATCGCTGCTGTCGATTCCGGCGGCGGAACGTTTCGGCCCGGTCCTGATGACCCCGCAGCGCCAGAAAGACGAAGCCGCGCGCGCCCTGCTCGATTTCTGCGAGACCGTGGCGCGAGCGCGCCCCACGGTCCTGTTTTTCGAAGACGCGCACTGGGCCGATCCGAGCACGCTCGAGGTGCTCGGGCAACTCGCCCGCCGCATCGCCGGGCTGCCGATACTGCTCGTCATCAGCCATCGCAGCGACTTCGATGCCAGCGAATTCGCCCGCGCAGGTGCCACGCGGCTCGTACTGCCGCGCCTGCCACGCCACCAGCGCGCCGCCATCGTCGGCAGCCTGTGCGCGGTGCGACCCCTGTCCGACGGCGTGGTGACGCAGATCATCGAACGCTCCGACGGCGTCCCGCTGTTCCTCGAAGAGCTCACCAGAGCGGTGCTCGAAATGCAGCAGGCCGTGCACCCGCGCAGCGGCCCGGGGTTCGCGATCCGGTCCGACGACGTCCCGATACCGTCGACCTTGCGCGATTCGCTGATGGCGCGTTTCGACCACCTCGGCACGGGCAAGCTGGTGGCGCAGATCGCCGCCTGCATCGGGCGCCAGTTCAGTCTCGCGCTGCTGGTCCCGGTGACGCCGCTCACCACGGCAGAATTGCACGCCGCGCTGGCGCGGCTGACCGAAGCCGGCCTCATCTTCATGCTCGATACGCAGGACGGTCCGGTCTATACGTTCAAGCACGCGCTGGTGCAGGACATCGCGCGCGATTCGCTGCTCCAGATCCGTCGCCGCCAGCTCCACGTGGAGATCGCGCGCGTCCTGGAGAGCGTCGATCTCGGCGCTTCCGCCGAGCCGGCGCTGCTCGCCCATCACTACGGCGAGGCCGGCCTGCCCGATCGTGCCGCCGCGTTCTGGAAGCTGGCCGGAATCCGCGCTGCATTGCGCTCGGAGAATGTCGAGGCGATCAATCATCTGCAACGGGGCATCGCCATGCTCAACTCGACCGTCCAGACCGACGAACGAGCCCGCGAGGAACTGGAAATGCTCACGACCCTGGGCCCGGTGCTGGTTGCCGCCCGCGGCTACGCCGATCCCGAGGTCGAAAGCGTCTACGCCCGGGCCGCCGAGCTGTGCGAGTGGACGGGCGACGACTCGCAGCGCTTCGCCGTCCTGCGGGGCCGGTTCAATGCCGCCCTGTTGCGCGCCGAGTTCGCCACTGCCGGCCCGCTCGCCGAACGTGCGCTCGCACTCGGCGAAGCCCAGGGCAACCTGGAACTGAATCTCGGCGGGCATCTCGCGGCCGGACTCTACGCCCTGTTCACCGGCGCCTTCGGCCGGGCCAACCGCCATCTCGAACGCAGCAGCGCGCTGTTCGACCTGCGCACCGAACGTACCCAGGCCTTGCAGCACGGCATCGTCCTGGGGGTGACCGGCGGAGCCTATCGGGGCCGGGCGCTCTGGATGCTCGGCTATCCCGATCAGGCGCTCGGTCGCTGCAACGATGCGCTGCTGCTCGCGCGGACGCCTTCGATCTCGCTCAGCGTGACGCAGGCCATGGCGATGCTCGCGACGTTGCATCAGGTGCGGGGCGAGATCGCGCTGACCGACCACTGGGCGCGCCAGACCAAGGTGCATGCGCGCGACCAGGGGCATCCGTACTGGTCGGCGTTGAGTGGCGTGCTCGGCGGCTGGGTGCGCGCCATCGAAGCCGATCCCGACGAAGGCGCCGCGGAGATCCTGCGGCACATGGAAATCTACGCAGGTACGGGATCGCGACTGGGGCTGTCCTGGTTCCTCCTGTTGCTCGCCGAGGCCTACCAGCAGGGGCAGCGCTACGACCAGGGCCTCGCCGCCATCGCGGACGCGCTGGACCACGTCGCCGGCACGGGCGAGACCTACTACGCTGCCGAAATCCATCGGCGGCGTGGCGAACTGTTCCTGGCCCGCGCGCAAGGTGCGGCGCGGGACGACGCCGCGAATGCGTTTGCGCGCTCGCTGGACATCGCCCGCGAGCAAGGTGCGCGCTCGTGGAGCCTGCGCACGGCGCTCAGCCTCGCCGGGCTCTGGTGCGACCAGGGCAAGGCCGTTGATGCGTCCCAACTCGTGGGGGGGATCTACGCCACGTTCACCGAAGGCTTCTACACGCCCGATCTGCAGCGCGCGGCGAACCTGCTGTCGCGGCTGAGCGTCGAGCTACCGCGATAGCGTCCGGACGCGGTCGACCAGATCGATCAGCACCTCGGGTGCGCGCGCCGAGTGACGCGCTTCGTCCCGCGCCAGTTGCGCGATCCGGTCAAGTTCGCGCTCCGCCTCGGGCAGCTGGGCCTGATAGGCTTCGAGCAAGCGCCGCTGCACCTCGGTCGGGCGGGGAGCATTGCGGTCGTGGGCGCAGAACAGCTCGCGCACGGCGGGGTCGCGAATCGCCAGCGCCGCGGGCAGCGTCAGGATGCCGTCCTCGAGATCTTCCTTGCCCCCACCGCCGAGGTTCTTGGCGCCGCGGACATCCGCCACGTCGTCGCATCCGTGGTAGACCATGCCGAGCAGGCGGCCATAGCGCCGCAGGCGCTGCGAGCGCGCACCGAGCGCGGCGCAGATCTCGAACATAGAACCCGTGTCCTCGCGCGCGAGGTAGTACCAATCGGCCACACCGAGCGGCTGCTTGCGATTGTCCCATTGCACGCACTCGGCGACGCTCAGGCGCTTGAGCAGCTCCGACAGCAGGCGGATGTCGAAGCGCACCGGCCCGCTCGCTTCGATCGCTGCGCGCGTGCGCTCCGGCACCAGGCCGGTCAGATCGATGACGGAACGCCCCGGCTCGTCCGGTGCGCCCGAGGCAATGGCGCGGTCGACCGAGAGCGAATCGAGCGCTTCCGGCCGGCCCTGCAGGTCGCGGAATTCGTCCACCGTCTGCCGGGCGAGCAGATCGTAGCCGTCGGCGACGACGTAGCCGGAGACCATGTACGCCTGGAGCGTGCCGAATTTCCAGTGCAACGTATCCTTGCCGCGGCGCTGCGCCGAGCCGTCAACGATGTCGTCGATGATGAGCGAAACGTTGTGGAACATCTCGACCACGTGTGCGGTCGTCACGAGCCAGTCCGGCGCCGGTCCGGCGGCCATGGCCCGATGGCAGCTGAACACGGTGAGGGGCCGGAACAGTTTCGCCGCGCCGTCGAACTGCCACCGCAGCATCGGCGCAAGGTTCGGATCCGTCCGGCCCAGCCAGTCCTCGATCGAGCGTCGCAGGGCGTCCATCTCGCGATCGAAAGCCC
Source organism: Burkholderiales bacterium (assembly GCA_038324085.1). Classification (GTDB taxonomy): domain Bacteria; phylum Pseudomonadota; class Gammaproteobacteria; order Burkholderiales. The sequence goes on along the minus strand of JBBQHP010000055.1, from coordinate 24,551 downwards.
GGTTCGGAAGCGCCCGGGCGGGGGCGGTGCCGGCCATGGCGACGCGCGTCAGCGCCGCACTGCCCGGGCCCGCCGGGCATGATCGTCCGGTGCTTCGGATCGGAGCGCTCGCGGCCGAGGTCGGCCATCAGTCGCCAGAAATTGTGGTACCAGTTGAGGTACATGTGATAGCAGTGCTCGTGGTCGATGCCATCCGAGAGTTCCCAGTTGGCGCTGCCGTCCGGGCGCAGGTAACACGACACGGACAGCTGGTGCAGCCGGTCCGTGTCCCGCAGAAGCCACTGGCGATCTGCGCCATGACCCGGCGCATGGATGCGCTCCCCCCGCACGTGCTCGAACTCGACCGGGCCCTCCGTTTCGCCGGTCGTCCCGTGCAACAGGGCGCGCCGCGTTTGCCAGCGCTCGCGGCCGTTGGCGAGCAGGTCGCGCAATACCCCGGGGAGCTGCACGCCCAGCGTCGTGCCGCCGGGCGCGGTCTCGCTCCGCTGCGTCAGGTCGTCGAGCACGCGCGTGAGCGCAGCGGTTGCTTCGGGCTCGAACCGGTCGCTGAACAGGCGGCCGTCGTGGGCCCCCATCTTGCCACCCAGGTTCACTCTTTCCTCGAACACGACCACCTCGAAGCCGCGCTGGGCGAGGCGGTATGCGGCCGTCAATCCGGCAATGCCGGCGCCGATCACGGCCACGCGCAGGGTCTTGTCCATCCGGGTACCTTCCACGCGGGGTTCGCAGAGACCGGAGCGTGAAACACTCGCGGCCTTGCCGCAAGAGCCATGCACCGGCGCCGGGAAACGGGGCGACGCGACCGGCGCGGTCTCGCGTCAGTCGGAACGGGTATTGCCGGCGTCGCGCCGTGTTCCCACCCTCGCGATGACTCTCACCACCACCAGAGCGACCGCTCCGGTCGTCACGCCAAGCAGCGCGTTGAGCAGCCAGGGGGCCACGCTCACGAGCGCGGCGCCGACACCCGGTACGGTGGCGGCCGACTGCGCCAGGCTCTCGATCAGCCGGTGCGCCACCGGAATACCGTGGGTCAGGATGCCGCCGCCCACCAGGAACATGGCCGCCGTGCCGGCGATCGACAACGTCTTCATCAGGTAGGGCGCCAGGGCGAGGATGCGCGCACCGATGCTGCGCAGCAGCCGCGACGCGATCCCCGCCCCGTCGCGCCGGCTGAGGAACAGTCCGGCATCGTCCAGTTTCACGATTCCCGCCACCAAGCCATAGACACCCACGGTCATCAATACGGCAATTCCGCTCAGGACGATGACCTGCGTCAGGAATGGTGCCGCCGCGACGGTGCCCAGCGCGATGATGATGATCTCCGCGGACAGGATGAAGTCCGTTCGCACCGCACCCTTGATCTTCGTCTTCTCGAGCACCACGAGATCGACGGAAGGATCGGCCAGCGCCCGCGCCAGTTCGGCGTGGTGGGCGGCATCGTCCCTGGCACTGTGGATGAGCCGGTGCCCGATCTTCTCGAATCCCTCGTAGCAGAGGTACACGCCACCGACCATCAACAGCGGCGTCACCGCCCAGGGCGCGAACGCGCTCAGGATCAGGGCCGCGGGCACCAGGATGAGCTTGTTGATCAGCGAACCCTTGGCCACCGCCCACACCACCGGCAGTTCGCGATCGGCGCGCACGCCTGCGACCTGCTGGGCATTGAGCGCGAGATCGTCGCCGAGCACGCCGACCGTCTTGCGCGCGGCAAGCTGGGTCAGCACCGACACGTCGTCCAGAATGCTGGCGATGTCGTCGATCAGGGCGAGCAGGCTGGAGCCGGCCATCGGGATGTCCTCGTGGTGAACCGCCCGCATGGTAGCCGTTCGGCCCGCGCACCCGGCGACGTTGCATAATCTGCCGCTCGGGAAAACCGGATGCGAGGCTCAGCATGGCGATCGAAGTGGAACGGCAGGAAGCGCCCTGCGGGGCATTGATTCGCGGCATCGATCTGTCGGTGCCGCTCCCCGCAGAGCAGATTGCGGCCGTGCGCGCCGCCTGGCTCGAGCATCAGGTGATCGCGTTCCCCGACCAGCACCTGGAAATCGCCGACATCGAGCGCTTTGCGCATTGCGTGGGTCCGTACGGCGAGGATCCCTACATCGAGGCGATTCCAGGCCATCCGCACGTGGTGCAGGTCAAGCGCGAGGCCGACGAGAAGTCCCCCATCTTCGCCGAGACCTGGCATTCCGACTGGAGTTTCCTGCCACGGCCGCCGGCCGGGACGGTGCTCTACGGCAACATCATCCCGCCCACGGGTGGCGATACGCTGTTCGCCGACCAGTACTCGGCCTGGGACGGCCTGCCTGCGGCGACCCGTGCGGCGTTGCACGATCGCCGGGCCATTCATTCGGCGCGGCGCGGCTATTCGCGCGAAGGCATGTACGGCGAGCGCGACAAGGGCCGTTCGATGGCCATCAAGTTCGGCGACTCGGCAATGAAGACGCAGCTGCACCCAGTCGCACGGCCGCATTCCGAAACCGGTCGTCTCGCCCTGTTCGTCAGCCCCGGCTACACGATCGGCATCGAAGGGATGCCGGAGGACGAGGCCCAGCAGATCCTGCGCGAGCTATTCGCCCACCAGGCCCGCCCGGACTACGTCTACCGCCATCGCTGGTCGGAGGGGATGCTGACCCTGTGGGACAACCGCTGCGTCATCCACTCGGCGACGGGCGGCTACGAAGGCCATCGTCGCCTGCTGCACCGGATCACGGTCGCGGACCGGACGCTGCAGTAACGGGGCTCGTTCGGCGCCCCAAAAAAATGGGCAACCGAAGGAGGGGGTTGCCCTGTAGAACCCCCTTGGCGGGGGAGGAGACCTGCTCCTGGTTACGGCCGCCCCGCGCAAAACTTGAGGGATTCCCGATAAAAAAGTTTCTCCGGGCGCCTGATCGATGTTCTGGGCGTGCCCTGCGAGGCGGAACCCCGCCCGGGCGGCAGGGTTGGCCGCGGACCCCTGAGCGGGGGGGTTCGGGGCCGGGCGTGCGGGGCTCGACGTTGGCGGCCGGATAACCCCATTGGCCGCGCACCCCCGTTACAGGCTCCACACCTGCCACCAAGGAGCCGCCATGCGCCTGTCCTGCCTTCTCGCCCCCCTGCTGCTCGCGTGCATGACACCGGCGCACGCCTTCTGCGGCTTCTTCGTCGGCAAGGCCGACGCGGGCCTGTTCAACGAAGCGTCGCAGGTTATCCTCGTGCGCGACGGCAATCACACCGTCATCAGCATGCTGAACGACTACAAGGGCCAGCCAGCGGCATTCGCCCTGGTCGTGCCGGTGCCCGAGGTCCTGCAGCGCGGGCAGATCAACGTCGGCGACCGTCGCATCTTCCAGCGGCTCGACAGCTACAGCGCACCACGACTGGCGGAATACCACGACGAGGACCCGTGCGCCCGGCGCGAATACGAAATGATGTCGCGCAAGGATCTGGCCTTGCCGGCCGCAGCGGGAGTGATGGACGCGGCGCGCCGCAACCGCGCCCTCGGCGTGACCGTGGAAGCCGCCTACACGGTGGGGGAGTACGACATCGTGATCCTGTCCGCGAAGCAGTCGGACGGGCTCGAGACCTGGCTCGTCGAGAACGGCTACCGGATTCCCGCCGGCGCGTCGCGCGCGCTGAAGCCCTATGTGCGCCAGCAGATGAAGTTCTTCGTGGCCAAGGTGAACATCAAGGAGCGCGCGAAGACGGGGCTCACCTACCTGCGCCCGCTGCAATTCGCCTTCGAGAGCGAGAAGTTCATGCTGCCCCTGCGCCTGGGCATGGTGAACGCGCGCGGTCCGCAGGACCTGATCGCTTTCGTGCTGACGCGCAACGGGCGCGTGGAAGCCACCAACTACCGCACCGTGAAGCTGCCGGCGAACATGGAAGTGCCGCTGTTCGTCCGCGACGAGTTCGATCGCTTCTACAAGGCCCTGTTCGCTCAGCAGGCGCAGCGCGAACGCCAGTCGGTCGTGTTCACCGAATATTTCTGGGACATGAGCTGGTGCGATCCGTGTGCCGCCGATCCGCTCAACCCGGAGGAATTGCGCCAGGCCGGCGTGCCGTGGGCGGAGCCGACGAACGGCTCGGCGCCGAAGGTGATGGTGACGCGCCTGCACGTGCGCTACACCCCCGCGACTTTTCCCGAGGATCTCATGTTCCAGGAAACCGGCGACCGCGAGAATTTCCAGACGCGCTACGTGCTGCACCACGCCTGGAACGGCGACGAGAATGCCTGTCCGGAAGCGAAGATCTACTTCGAAGCGGTGCGCAAGCGCGAGCAGCTCCAGGCGACGACCTTGGCATCCATCACGGGCTGGGAGCTGGCGGACATCCGCAAGCGCATGGGCATCCTCGCCAAGCCTGAAGCCAAGTGGTGGGAGCGGCTGTGGAAGTGATCGGCGCGCTGCGGTCCGCGCGCCTGCGCACACTGCTGCCGAAGGACGCACGCGTGTTCCAGATCCTGTTCCTCGGCGCGCTGCTGGCGATCGGTGTGCTCGCCCGCGACTTCACGGTGCGCTGGGAGCAGATGGCCCTCGCGTTCGCGGCCGGTCTGGCAACACAGGCGTTCGCGTTGCGCCGGCTTCGGATTGCCAACGGCAGCTATCTCAGCGCCGTCATCACGTGTTTCGGCCTGTCGATCCTGCTGCGCGCCGACACGCTCTGGGTGCATCCGCTCGCGGCGATGATCGCCATCGGATCGAAGTTCGTGCTGCGAGTGAACGGGAAGCACATCTACAACCCGGCCAATCTCGGCGTTATGGCGTCGCTTCTGTTGCTGCCCGGCACCTGGATCTCGCCCGGCCAGTGGGGACAGGATCTCGCCGCCGCGGCGTGGTTCGTGATGCTGGGCGGCGTCGTGACCGGCCGGGCGCGGCGCTGGGACGTGAGCTGGACGTTCCTCGCCTGCTTCCTCGGCATGGTGCTGGCGCGCGTGCTGCTGCTCGGCCAGAATCTTGCGGTCTTCGTGCACCAGCTCGGCAACGGGGGCCTGCTGCTGTTCGCGTTCTTCATGATCTCGGATCCGATGACGATCCCGAATCACCGCCACGCGCGCCTGCTCTATGCGCTGATCGTGGCCGCGCTCGCGATCTGGTGGCAGTACGGCCTGTTCAAGCCGAATGCGCCGGTCTGGGCGCTGTTCCTTTGCACGCCCCTGGTTCCGTTGCTGGACCGGGTCTGGCTCGCCGAGCGTTACCAGTGGCAGGCAACTCCGATGCGAACTGGATGACGCACGGCGGCCGAGCAGCTATCGTTGCGCCGGATCCCACTCACGCCAGCCATCGACCCATGCCGCTCAAGTCTCCCCGCACCACTGTCAAGCGCCTGCCCAAGCGTGGCCACTACGACCGTGAAACCGTACATGCCATTCTCGATGCGGGGTTCCTGTGCCATATCGGGTTCGTTGCCGACGCTCAGCCCTATGTGATTCCCACCGGCTTCGGCCGGGACGGCGACATCCTCTACATCCACGGTTCCGCCGTCAGCCGCACGCTCAAGACGCTCGCCGAAGGTGTGCCCATGTGCCTGACCGTCACACACCTCGACGGCCTGGTGCTGGCGCGTTCCGGCTTCCACTCGTCGATGAACTACCGGTCGGTGGTCGTGCTGGGCACGGCGCGCGAGGTCGTCGGCGAGCGCAAGGGGCACGCGCTGGCGGTGATCTCGGACCAGATCCTGAAAGGCCGCTGGGACGAGATCCGCGGGCCGTCGCGCAAGGAACTGAACGCGACGAAGGTGCTCGAACTGCCGCTCACTGAAGCCTCCGCCAAGGTCCGGACCGGCCCGCCGATCGACGACGAGGAGGACTACGCGATGCCGATCTGGGCCGGCGTATTGCCCCTGTCGCTCAAGGCCGGGACACCCCTGCCCGATGAGCGGCTGCCCGCGTCGATCCCCGTGCCGGCGTACATGAAGCGGCGGCGCTAGTGAAAGCCACCCCGTAGGAGCGGTCGATACCGCAAACCAAGGAGGAACAGCAAGCATGCCCAGTACCGTCCGCCTTCATCGCGTCCTCAAGGCGCCGCCGGAGCGAGTCTTTCGCGCGTTCCTGGACGCCGATGCCATGACCAAATGGCTGCCGCCGAACGGCTTCACCGCCAAGGTGCATCACATGGATGCCAGGGTCGGTGGCACCTTCAAGATGTCGTTCACGAATTTCACCACCGGTCATACGCATTCCTTCGGCGGTTCGTATCTGGAACTCGTGCCTGATGAACGCATGCGCTACACGGACAAGTTCGACGACCCGAACCTGCCCGGTGAAATCCAGGTCACGGTGACTTTCAAGAAAGTCTCGTGCGGCACCGAACTGCACGTGGTGCAGGAAGGGATTCCCGACGTCATTCCGGTGGAAGCCTGCTATCTCGGATGGCAGGAATCGCTCGTGCTGCTGGGCAAGCTGGTCGAGCCCGAGATTCCGGATTGACGCCTGGCTGTTGTCAGGCCGGCTTCACCCTCGCTTGAGCGCTCGCGCCAACGCGTCCGCCATGGCGCCGCCGGCGGGGGCCGGTTGCGAGACCGGACGCGCGCCCTGCGACGGTTTCCCGTTCCGGTTTCGGGCATCCGGCCCGGTCTTGGCGGGCGCATTGTTGCCCGCACCGGGCGCCGTACCCGAGCGCGGCCCCTCTCGACGCCCGCCCTGGCCGGCATCGCGGCGCGCCGCCGCGGCCTGTGGGGCTTCGTCCAGCCGCATCGTCAGCGCGATGCGTTTGCGCTCCAGGTCCACCTCGACCACTTTCACCTTGACCACGTCGCCCGCCTTCACCACCTCGCGCGGATCCTTCACGAAACGGTTGGACAGCACCGAGATGTGCACGAGACCGTCCTGATGCACGCCGACGTCGACGAACGCGCCGAAGTTGGCGACGTTCGTGACCGTGCCTTCGAGCAGCATGCCCGGGCGCAGATCCTTCAGTGCGTGCACGCCTTCGGCGAAGCGCGCCGTGCGGAATTCGGGACGCGGGTCGCGACCCGGTTTCTCCAGTTCGCGCACGATGTCCTGCACCGTCGGCAGGCCGAAGCGCTCGTCGGTATAGCGGCGCGGATCGATCGCCCGCAGCGCCTGCGCGTTGCCCATCACGTCGCGCACGCCCCGTTGGAGATCGGCGAGGATGCGCTCCACGACGGGATAGGCTTCCGGGTGCACGCCGGAGGCGTCGAGCGGATTGTCACCGCCGGGCACTCGCAGGAAACCGGCCGCCTGCTCGAAGGTCTTGGGGCCGAGGCGAGGGACCTGTTGCAGGTCCGCCCGGGTGCGGAACGCGCCGTTCGCGTCGCGGTGGCGCACGATGTTCTCGGCCAACGAGGCCGTGAGCCCTGAGATGCGCGCGAGCAGTGGCGCGGACGCCGTGTTCACGTCCACGCCGACGGCGTTCACGCAATCTTCCACCACCGCGTCGAGCGAGCGCGCCAGCCGGGTCTGGCTGACGTCGTGCTGGTACTGCCCCACGCCGATGGCCTTGGGATCGATCTTCACCAGTTCGGCGAGCGGGTCCTGCAGCCGACGTGCAATGGACACCGCGCCGCGCAACGTCACGTCGAGATCGGGAAACTCATGCGCCGCAAGCGCCGACGCGGAATACACCGAAGCGCCCGCCTCGGACACCACCACGCGCGTGAGACGCAGATCGGCATGCCGCTGCATCAGCTCAGCCACCAGGGCATCGGTCTCGCGCGACGCGGTGCCGTTGCCGATCGCGACCAATTCCACGTCATGCGCCTTGCACAACCGCGCCAACGCGGCGATGGCGCCGTCCCAGTCATTGCGTGGCGCATGTGGAAAGATCGCGTCGGTGGCCAGCACCTTGCCGGTCCGATCCACCACGGCCACCTTCACGCCGGTGCGCAGCCCCGGGTCGAGCCCGAGCACGGGGCGCGGCCCGGCCGGTGCCGCCAGCAGCAGGTCGTGCAGATTGCGCGCGAACACGCGGATCGCCTCTTCCTCCGCGCGCGTGCGCAGCTCGCCGAGCAGGTCGCCTTCGATCTGCCATACGAGCTTCACCTTCCAGGTGAGCCGCGCGGTCTCGAGCAGCCACGCATCGGCGGGCCGACCCTGATCGCGGATGCCGGCATGACCGGCGATCAAGCGTTCGCAAGGATGCGCGACAGCGGACTTCGCGGCGGCTTCATCCAGTTCCTCCGGCAGCTTGAGCGCCACGCGGAGGATCTCTTCGTGCCGCCCACGGAACAGCGCGAGGGCGCGATGCGAAGGAATGCCGGCAAGCTGCTCGGAGTAGTCGAAGTAGTCGCGGAACTTCGCGCCTTCGGCGTCCTTGCCCTCCGCCACTTTCGCGACCACCACGCCCTGCTCGCCCATGCGGCCGCGCAACTGCGCCAGCAATTCCGCATCCTCGGCGAATCGCTCCATCAGCACCTGCCGCGCACCGTCCAGGGCTGCCTTCACGTCCGGCACGCCGGGATTGTCGCCTTCGGTGGTGGTGAACGCGGGCCGCAGAAAGGCCTCCGCTTCGGCCTCCGGGTTGCGCGACGGATCGGACAACAGCAGATCGGCCAACGGCTCCAGCCCGGCCTCGCGCGCGATCTGCGCCTTGGTGCGGCGCTTCACCTTGTAGGGCAGGTACAGATCTTCCAGGCGCTGCTTGGTTTCGGCCTCTGCGATCGCGCTCGCGAGCGCGGGCGTGAGCTTGCCCTGCTCTTCGATGCTGGCCAGCACCGCGGTGCGCCGCTCTTCGAGTTCACGCAGATAGCCGAGCCGCTCCTCCAGCGTGCGCAACTGCGTGTCGTCGAGACCGCCGGTGGCCTCTTTGCGATAGCGCGAGACGAAGGGAACGGTGGCGCCTTCGTCGAGCAGCGCGACGGCAGCGCTTACCTGGGCAGGGCGGACGCCGAGTTCGGCGGCAATGCGTTGGTCGATCGGGGGGAGCATGGAATCGAGGTCGGGGAGCGAAGGCGAAACGGGTCGCGCACTATAACAACTGAACGCCTCCACCCGTGCCGGCTTGTGGACGACGGCGGAATCCGAATCGGCGATGTCGGTCGGGATTCACCAGGGGGATTCTCGTCGCGCCGGTGGAACGGATGCTCCACCCCTGTACTGCAGCTGCCAAGGTCTCTCGCCGGCTGCGTGGCGAGATCTACTCGATCGCGCTGTCCGGTTCCTCGTCGCGCCAGATGACCTTGTGGCCCCAGGCGACGTAGAGGCCGCTCGCGACGATGATGGCCATGCCGATCAGCGAGTGCCCGTCGGGAAAATCACCGAACACCAGCCAGCCGGCCAGCCCGATCCACAGCAGCTGAGAATAGCCGAAGGGCGACAATGCCGAGGCGCGTTCCAGCTCCAGGGCCTTGATCAGCAGGTAGTGACCGCTCATGCCGGCGGTGCCGAGCAGCAGGAACAGGGGCGCGTCCTGCCAGCGGGGTTGTTTCCAGACGTAGGGCAGCATGAAGGTCATGATCATGAAGCCCACCAGCGCCGTGTAGAACAGGGACGTGCGCTGATCGTCGCCCCCGCCGATCTTGCGCGTGAGGATCTGGTACAGGCTGTAGCAGGACGCCGAGCCGAGCGCGAGCAGGACCGCCGGATTGAGCATGGCGCTGCCGGGCCGCACGATGAACAGCGTTGCGCCGAAGCCCACGAGGATCGCGACCCAGCGCGAGGTGGACACGCCCTCCTTCAGCAGCCAGACCGCGAGGATCGTCACCAGCAGCGGCGAGACGAAACTGATGGCCTTGACCTCGGCGAGCGGGAGGAACGAGATCGCGCCGAAATTGCACAGCGTGGAGCCCAGCATGAGCGTGGCGCGCGCGAGCTGGCTCGACGGCTGCGTGGTGCGCACCAGCGAGGTCCGCATGACCGGCCCGAAGATCACGACCATCAGCCCGACGTGCACGGCGTAGCGAAACCACACCACCATCGGTACCGGGTAGCTGCGCGACAACCACTTGGCCGTCGTCTCCAGCACCGTGAAGCACATCGCCATGCCGAGCATCATGACGATGGCACGCGGGTTGACCAGGTGAGGGTGCCCTGCGGCGGAGGTGCTCAAGCGCGTGGTCCGTTCATCGCACGACAGTTTATCGGACGCGCGCGGCGCTTGCCCCGTCCGCAGCCCGGGGACCGAAGAAAAGCCGTGCGCCTCGCACCGGAATCCTGCGCGACGCGGCCGTCGCGCCCGAACTTCGTCACGAGACCCTTCCGACCGCGCCCAGGATGAAGGCGTAGGTGAACGCGATCTCCTTCAGGTAGTCGTAGCGCCCCGATGCACCGCCGTGGCCGGCGTCCATGTTGGTCTTGAGCAGCAGCGGATTGTGATCGGTCTTCAGCGCGCGCAGCTTCGCGACGTATTTCGCGGGCTCCCAGTACATCACCTGGCTGTCGTTGAGCGAGGTCTCGACCAGAATGAGCGGATAGTCTTTCGCTTCGAGATTGTCGTACGGGGAATACGACCTCATGCAGGCATAGGCCGCAGGTTCGTTCGGGTTGCCCCACTCCTCGTATTCGCCGGTGGTGAGCGGCAATGTGTCGTCGAGCATGGTATTGATGACGTCGACGAACGGCACTTCGGACACGACGGCGCGGAACAGGTCCGGGCGCAGATTGGTCACGGCGCCCATCAGCAGACCGCCGGCGCTGCCGCCCTCGATCACCAACCGGTCGCGCGCGGTGATGCCCGCGGCGATGACTCGCTCGGCGCACGCGATGAAGTCGGTGAAGGTGTTCTTCTTGTGCGACATCCGGCCTTCGTCGTGCCAGCGCTTGCCCATCTCGCCGCCGCCGCGAACGTGCGCGAGGGCGAAGGTCATGCCCCGATCGAGCAGCGACAGGCGCGACGAACTGAACGTCACCATCTCGGGATAACCGTAGGCACCGTAGCCGGACAGCAGCATCGGCGCCGGTTCGTCGCCGCGGGCGTCCGCGCGCCAGACCATCGAGACCGGAATCTCCGTGCCGTCCGGGGCCTTGGCGTGGATCAGCTCGCTGCGGTAATTCGTCGGATCGTAACCGCCGATCACTTCGACCTGCTTCAGCAGCTTGCGCTCGCGCGTGTCCATGTCGTAGTCGAACACGGAATCGGGCGTCACGAAGGATTCGTAGGTGAAGCGGAACGTGGTGGTCTCGAACTCGGGATTCCCGCCGGCGAACGCGCTGTAGGCCGGCTCCGGAAACTCGATCTCGTGCCGCTCGCCGTCGGCGAATCGGGCGACCACCAGGCGCGGGAATCCGCCGCGGCGCTCGTGCAGCACGTAGTGCTGCGCGAACAGGTCGATGCCTTCGAGCATCGCATCTTCGCGGTGCGGGATCAGTTCCTCCCAGCTTGGTTCGCGAGCGTCGGCCACCGGAGCGCGCACCAGGCGGAAATTGCGCCCACGATCGTTGGTGACGATGAAGAAGTTCTCGCCGTGATGATCGGCGTAGTACTCGTGGTTCTGCCGGCGCGGCACCATGAGCACCGGCGCCTCGAGCGGGCGCGCCGCAGCCACGTATCGGACCTCGGAGGTCGTCGCGCTGTGGGAGGTGATGAACACGTAGCCGCGGCTGCGCGCAAGATCCACTCCGACGCTGAAGCGGGTATCGGCCTCTTCGAACACCAGCGCGTGCTCGCTGGTCCCGAGCCGATGGCGCCATACACGGCTCGCGCGTTTGGTGTCGTCCTCGGTGACGTAGAACAGGGTCGCGCTGTCGCTGCACCAGGCGATCGAGCGCGCCTTGTCCACCGCCATGGGCAGCATCGCGCCCGACTGCAGATTCTTCACCCGTAGCGTGTACTCGCGAAAACCGGTGTAGTCGGTGGAGAACGCCAGCAGGCGAGCATCCGGGCTCACGTCGAGCGCGCCCAGCCCGAGGTATTTCCTGCCTTTCGCGAGCGCGTTGAGATCGAGGATCACCGACTCGGCCGCGTCGAGCGAGCCCTGCTTGCGGCAATAGATCCCGTACTGCTTGCCCTTCTGCGTGCGCGAGTAGTACCAGTAGTCGCCCTCGCGCGCCGGCACGCCCATGTCGGTCTCCTTGATGCGCGCGAGCATTTCCTGGTAGAGCTTGCGCTGGAATCCCTCGCTCGGCTTCATCATCGCCTGCGTGTAGGCGTTCTCCGCCTCGAGATAGGCGATGACTTCGGGGTCGTCCTGCTCGCGCAGCCAGAAGTAGTCGTCGACTCGAACGTCGCCGTGATTGACCAGGGTGCGCGCTCTGCGCGGCGCGATGGGGGGAAGGGGATTGGATTTCGCGGCCATTTTTCAATACTTCAGGAGAAGGGTTGCGGGGCGCGGCGCGGCGCAAACGGGTTCCAGTGTACGTCGCCGCGCCGCCGCGGACGGGGCTCCGGGCACGATCGCGGCGCGGCGGAGCGCTCGGCGATGGAGCGCCGCTCGCAGTACGCCGCAGAGGCAACGGGGAGAGCCTCGACAGGACGCGCCACGCGCACCGTCGCGGGATCGAACATCGGCAGAACGATCGGCGTCGAATGGGCTCTTACAACGAACGCAACGAGCGAGCCGCCCCCAGGATAGCCGATGCGCATGGCGCCGGTCACGCGCCCGCGCTAGAATCCGGTCTGTTTTCGCAGGCTTTTTGCCACCCCGGAGCCATGAAACCGTACGAATCGGATACCACTCGTTTCATCCGCGATTTCCTCGAGAAGCATCCGGACGTCGTCGAAAAGCAGAAGCTGGCGCGCGCGACCTGGTGGGACAAGGCGTACGACGCCGACCAGCGCAAGGCCTTCGAAGAATCCAGGGTGCCGAAGCAACCGTACGAGTACTACAGCGGCAATCGCTGATCACGGAAATCTGCTCATGAAGACCCGACTTCTCTACGCAGTACTGCTCTCCTTGTTCGCGCTGTCCACCACCCCGGCCCGGGCCGGATGGGAAGAAGCCGTCGCCGCATACAACAAGGGCGACTACGCCACGGCGGCCAAGGAATTCCGCCCCTTCGCTGAACAGGGCCAAGCCACTGCGCAGTACATCCTCGGTTGGATAAACCAGAACGCCGACGGCGTGAAACAGGATCTGGCCGAAGCGGCCAAGTGGTACCAGCGATCGGCGGAGAAGGGCAACGTCGACGCCCAGTTCGCGCTCGGTTCCCTGTACGCAGCCGGCTCGGGTGTCGAACGCGACGATACTGAAGCGGTGAAGTGGTTCCGCAAGGCCGCCGAGCAGGGCAAGGCCGGCGCCCAGTACATGCTGGGCTACATGATCAGCGCCGGCGAAGGCGCGCCCAAGGACGAGGCCGAGGGCATCGCCTGGTATCGCAAGGCCGCCGAGCAGGGACTGGCCGACGCGCAGTACGCGCTCGGGCTCGGACTGGCCTACGGCAAGGGGGTGGGCAAGGACGAGGCGGAAGCGAATCAGTGGTTCCGCAAGGCCGCCGACCAGGGCAACCTCGACGCGGCCTACCTGCTCGGGTACAACTACGAGACCGGTGTCGGCACCATTCCCGATTACACGGAAGCAGCGAAGTGGTACCGCAAGGCCGCGGAGAACAACAACAGCGAAGCGCAATATCACCTCGCCACGCTGTTGCGCGACGGCAAGGGCGTGGAGCGCAACGACGCCGAAGCATTGGCGCTGTTCAAGAAGGCGGCGGAACAGGGTCAGGGGTACACGTCGATCGCCATCGATGAATACGTCAAGACCGGCCAGCCCGACCGCGCATTCGAACTGGCCAACACCTGGCTCGCGAATCATCAGTACGACGTGCAATTGCTCACCGTGGTGGGCTTCGCGGCGGCCAACGAGGCTCGCAGCAACCCGTCCAAGTACGGGCCCATCGCCAGGAAATACGGCGAGAAAGCCATCGCGCTGATCGAGGCGGACAAACGCCCCGAACGATTGAGCGAGGCCGAGTGGGCGGAGTACCGCACCAAGTGGTTGCCCCAGCTCTATCTTCAACTCGCGTCGATCGCGACCAAATCCGGCGACCTCGACGAAGCGCGCAAGAAGCTCGAACGCGTGACGCAGTTGAATCCCAGGGATCCGTACGCCTGGTATCTGCTCGGCCAGAACCACTTCGGCGAATACGAGAAGCTCAATGCCGAAACCAAGACCATGCAGGGCCAGGCGAAATCCGACGCGACCGCCAGGGCCTTCGCGAAACTCGATCAGGTCATCGACTACTACGCACGCGCAGTAGGCCTGTCGGCAGGCAACGAGAAGCAGAAGGACCTGTACGACCCGTTGCTCAAGGACCTGACCAACATCTACGACTTCCGCAATGGTTCCAAGTCGGGCCTGGATCAGCTGATCGCGAAGTACAAGCAGTAGGCTGTCCGCCGCTCCGGAGCGCGGTAGTTGCCTCAGCGCTTGCGGCGCGTGGGCTTGGCGCGCCCAGTCGGCGCGACGTCCTGCCCGGGCGAGGCGTCTGCGGCTTCGAACTCGATGTCCATCGCGAAGATCGGTCGGCGCGAAGTGAATCGCCCGCAGTCGAGTCGCATGCTCCCGTCTGCGCCATGCCAGGTACGCAGGCGGTGCTGCAGATTCTCCTCGACGCGGGTCGAGAAACCGGGGGGCTTGCCGTAGCGAGCGACCAGCGCGTCGAGCACCGTGCGGCAGGTAGGGAAACGCCGTTCGATCGATTCCGGTTTGATGCCCTGCCCTTCGCGCTCGAATCCCAGTCCGAGACGCACGACCTTGCCGGCGTCGAGCGTCAGACTGACCATCGTGACCTCGGCCCGGGTGTCGTCGGGCGCGAGCCGGACGACGTATCGGCCGCTGCCTTGCTTCAGCATCGTCTCGAAGCGACCGTCCTCGTCTTCGGGCACGACCACGCTGCCGGTCCCCCGCTCCCAGAATTCGTGCCGCGAGGCGGGGAACATGGCGCGCAGCGACGCCGGATCAACGGTGCGATCGAGGCCGGCGTATTCGAAGGCTTGGACCGAACCCACGAACCACAACAGGGCCAGGGCGAGAAAGCGAAACGGGACGTCAGACGACATGATCTTGTTCGATGCGTGACAAGTGGATGCCCGCATATGATGCCATCGACTGCTGGCACTGCCGAAGGTCGCCGCGAAACTCGCACCGTTGCGACACCGGTGCGCACGCCCTCGCGCGAAGACCGCCCGCGCGAGCTTGCGCTACACTCGCGGCCACGCACCAGGAGGCCCGCATGCCCAAGTCAGTCGACTACTACCTCTCGCCGATGTCGCCGTGGACCCACTTCGGCCATGCCCGTTTGCGCGAAATCGCGCGACGTCACGGCGCATCGATTGCCGTGAAGCCCGTCGACTACGGTCGCGTGTTTCCCGTGTCGGGCGGGCTGCCGCTCAAGCAGCGACCGGCGCAACGGCAAGCCTATCGCTTCGCCGAACTGAAGCGATGGCGCGATTTTCTGGGCGTGCCGATCGAACTGGAACCCAAATACTTTCCCACTTCGACCGATCTCGCGGCCAAGCTCATCATCGCCGCCGCGAGCGCGGGCAGCGAGAAACAACTCGATCTGGCCGGCGCATTGCTGAAAGCGTGCTGGCAGGAAGAACGCGACATCTCCGATGCGGCAACGCTCGAAGCGATTGCGAAGGGCATTGGGCTCGACGCCGCCGCGACGATGATCGCAGCCACCGCTCCTGCGGCCCAGGCGGAATACGACCGCCTCACGCAGGAGGCGATCGATCGTCAGGTATTCGGGGCGCCAACCTATGTCATCGGTGGCGAACTGTTCTGGGGGCAGGACCGGCTCGACTTCGTCGAGCGCGCGCTGGCTGCGTAACGACGATTCGAAGGACCAAGGCACTCTGGCGCCGATCTGCGACGCGCTCAGGACGAGCGCTTCTCCAGGTGCATGAGGCGGTCAGCCTCTTCGCAGGCGCTGGCCAACCCGTACATGGGGTCTCGCGCCGCCAGGCCGACCGAGCCTTCGATGTCGCCGTTGGACAGGGCAGTGCGCACCCGGGCGACGAGCGCCTCCCCGCCCGCGCGGTCGCATTCGACGCCAAGGACGACGAACTCGTCTCCGGCGAGCCGGGCCACCACGTCGGCGGTGCGCGCCGCGTCGCGCAGCTCGCCCGCAGCCCGGAGGATGAGCGCGTCACCGGCCTCGTGGCCCTGCGTCTGATTTATCAGCTTCAGGGCATCGAGGCCGAGCATCAATACCACCGCAGGGTGACCGTAGCGCCGGCAGCGATTCTCCTCCAGGGCCAGCAGCCGGTTCCAGCCCGCCCTGTTGTAGAGGCCGGTCACGGCGTCGGTCTGCGAGTCCGCCTCGGCGCGCTCGGCGCGACGCGAAGTCTCGGCCATCTTGATCTCGTACTGGAGGATCGTGCTGAGCATCGCCCCGAGCAGCTCGACGAGTCCTTGCTCATCGACGATCGAATCGGGTCTCGGCGCCGGGTGCATCGCGCACAGCGTCCCGAACAGACCACCGTCGTCGCGCACGAGCGGCACGCCGACATACGACCCGATCGTGAGCTGGTGACCGAGCGGCGCATCGGCGTATGCGGCCACGGCCCCGACATTCGGCGCCACCCGCGGACCGTGCCCGTCCACCATCCTCGAACAAAGCGTGTCGGCCCAGCGGAAGACCTTGCCGGGTGCGATGTCGTAGCCGTGATCCTCGGTCTGCAGCACGATCCAGTCTTCGCCCTCGGTGCGGGTGATCATCCACAGGTCGAACCCCAGACGTTGATGCAGGAACGCGAGCGCGGCCTTGGCAGCGACCTCGAAATCGGGGAAGAAAGGGGACTCCATGAAGGTGCTCGCTCGTGCGCCCAGGTTCGGCATGGCGGGTCCGGCCCCGTCCTGCAATCCAAGCCGCGATCAGTCTCCGGTTGTTGTCCCGGCCGCCACTATAAACCGCGCGCAGTCCCTCGGGCCCGGACCCCCGCGGGTCGTCACGGTCGATTATGTAGAATCGGGCGCATGCCCATCCGGAATCCCGCCATGCTCCGAATCGCGTCCTGCCTCCTTCTCACCCTCTGCGTCGCCGCCGTCCGCGCCGATGAGCCGGTTCCGATCGACCAGGAGCCGATGCACAGGCTCAAGTTCCAGAACGCGCATGTACGCTTCTTCGACGTGGCGCTGCCCCCGGGGTACCGGAGCCTGACGCACATCCACCAGTTCGACGGCGTGTTCGTGAACATCGAACCCAGCCCCACCGAAGCCGAGGACTGGGGCAAGCCGGCCGTCGCGCGCTCGCCGCGCAAGCCCGGCGAGACCTATTTCATCGGCTACGCCGCCAAACCGAAGGTGCACAGGATCAGCAACGTCGGCACCGGCGTGTATCACGTGACGGACACGGAGATCCTGGCCGGTTGCGATTCCGCTGCCGCTGCCGACGATGCGCCCGCGGGCCCGGTGATCGTGGAGAACAAGCGCGTGCGCGTGACCCGCATCGAGCTGCAGCCGGGCGCAACGGCGACGCTGGGCGGCCCGTGCGGAATGCTGGTGGCGGTGACGGGCGGCACGCTGCAGGCGCGCTCACCCGGAAGCACCGAACGCATCGAGTTCCTGCCGGCGGGTTTCCAGTGGCGCGAAGGATCGCAACCGGTCGTGGTCGAGAATGCGGGCGATGAACCGTTTCACGCAATCGACATCGTTGTCCGGTAGACCCGCTGGTCCGGAATCGCCAACGCGGTTGACCGCCCTCGCCGCATTCCCGATCGCCCCGCCATGAGCGCCGTTCCCCGCCCCGTCCGCCTGTCCGTCCTCGACCAGTCGCCGATCATTCACGGCCATACCCCGACCGAGGCGGTGAACCGTACGGTCGAACTGGCGCGCGAAGTCGAGGCGCTCGGCTATCACCGGATGTGGCTGGCGGAACACCACAGCATGAAGGGTCTCGCGGATCCGTGCCCGGAGATCCTGCTGGCGCGGATCGCTTCGGTCACCTCGCACATGCGGGTCGGCACCGGCGGCGTGCTGCTGCCCTACTACAGCGCACTCAAGGTGGCGGAACAGTTCCGCATGTTGGAATCGTTGTTTCCCGGGCGCATCGATCTCGGGATGGGACGCGCACCGGGTACCGACGCGATCACGTCGCAGGCATTGTTCCAGGGCGCCTTCTACGACATCAACCAGTTCCCGGTGCACGTCCAGGAAACCGTCGCGTTTCTCGACGACGCCTTGCCGCCGAATCATCCATACGCCCGGGTGAAGGCGATGCCGGCAGGAACGGGGGCGGCGGAGGTCTGGCTGCTCGGGTCCTCGGAATACAGCGCGGCGCTCGCGGCCCATCTCGGCCTGCGCTGCGCGTTCGCGCATTTCATCAATGCCAGGGGCGGCGCCGAGGTCATGCGCGAATACCGGCGCGATTTTCGGCCCTCCGCGCGCGAGTCGACGCCTTGTTCGATGCTCACGGTGTTCGCCATCTGCGGGCGCACGCCCGAGGAAGCCGAACGACTCGCAGCGCCCATCGACCTGCGCCGGTTGCAGATGGCGCGCGGCTTTGACGCCCCCGTAGCTACACTCGAGCAATGCCTCAGCCAACCCTACACCGACGCCGATCGCCTGGTCATCCAGCGCGAGCGCGCCCGTGCCGTCATCGGCACCCCCGAGACGGTGCGAACGCGCCTGCTGGAACTCCAGGCGGCATTCGAGGCCGATGAGATCATGGTGCTCACGATCACGGGTGACTACCGCTCGCGAATCGAGTCCTATGCCATGCTGGCAGAAGCATTCGGCTTGTCACCGGTCGGCACCGCTTGACGCCGGTCGGGTCGTGACGCCCGCAAGGGCTCGTGCGCCGACGCGAGTTTCGTGACCGCGCCCGATTACCAGCCCCGCGAACGCGCCCTGCTCGGTCTGCTCGCAGCGATCCAGGTCACCCACATCATGGATTTCATGATGATGATGCCGCTCGGGCCGCAGTTGATGCGTGTGTTCCAGGTCACGCCGCACGAGTTCGGACTGCTGGTATCGGCCTATACGTTCGGCGCGGCGGCTTCGGGTTTTCTGGCGGCATTCCACATCGACCGCTTCGACCGCAAGATCGCGCTGCTCGGCATCTATTCGGGCTTCGTGGTGACCACGCTGCTGTGCGCCATCGCGCCGGGCTTCTGGACGCTGCTGGGCGCGCGGGCGGCCGCCGGCGTGTTCGGCGGGATCGCCGGGGCCGTCGTCTACGCCATCATCGGCGACCTGATCCCCGAAGCGCGACGCGGGGCAGCCACGGGCGTGCTCTCGTCCGCCTTCTCGCTGGCCGCGATCGCGGGAGTCCCGATCGGACTGTTCCTCGCGAACCGCTACACCTGGCGCGCACCGTTTGCATTCCTGACGGTGGCGAGCCTGCTGCTCTGGGCGATCAGTGCGCGGCTGCTGCCGAAGATCGATCGCCATCTGAAGACCCGTCGCAGCGTCAGCGCCGCCAAACAGCTCCAGGCGGTGTTCGCCGATCGCAATCACCTGCAAGCCTTCGCCTTGACGGCCACGCTGATGTTCGCCGGGTTTTCGGTGATTCCGTTCATCAGTCCGTACATGGTCGCGAACGTCGGGCTCGCGGAGACCGATCTGCCCTACCTCTATTTCGCCGGGGGCCTCGCCACGCTGTTCACCTCACGGTGGATCGGGCGCCTCTCGGATCGTCACGGCAAGCGACGCATGTTCCGCATCGTAGCGACGATCTCGATGCTGCCGCTGATGATCACCACCAATCTGCCGCCGGTACCGGTGCCATTGGCGATCTGCGCCAGCGTGATCTTCATGGTGTTCGTCTCGGGTCGCTTCGTGCCGTTGATGGCCATGGTGACCGGCAGCGTCGCGCCGCGGCTGCGCGGCAGCTTTCTCGTGTTCAACAGTTCGATACAGCAACTGTTCGCGGGGCTCGCGGCCTATTCGGGCGGGCTGATCATGGGCCGTGCCGCCGACGGCCGCATCACTCACTACTGGGTCGTGGGGCTGCTGGCAGTCGCGGCAACGCTCGCGTGCGTCTGGCTGTCGGGCATGGTGCAGCCGGCTTCCGAAGACACGGCCGATGCCGCCCGGAGCTGATCAGTCGGGCAGGCGTCGGAATTTCTGGACCCGCTTGCCGGTATCGACTTCGCCCGTATAGATGTTCCCGCGAGAGTCGACGGCCATGGTGTGGACCCAGTGGAACTGGCCGCTCTGGCGGCCGTTGCGGCCGAAACTCGCGACCGGGACGCCGGTGGCTCGCAACAGGACGTGGATTTCGTTGTTGGTACCGTCGGCCACGTACAGGTATTTCTGCGCCGCATCCTCGGAAAAACCGATGTCCCATACCGAACCGACGAAGCGCGATTGCGGTTCGACCAGCACTTCGGTGACGAAGCTGCCGTCCTTGCGGAACACCTGGTAGCGATCGTTGACCCGATCGCACACATAGACGAGACCATCCCTGGCGATGCGCACGCAATGCACCGGCGTGCGGAACTGCTTCGCCACGGGCGCGGCAGGATCGTACGGTCCGGCGTCCGTGTCGTCGGGCACAGCGCCGTACGCCCCCCAGTGGCGCTTGTAGCGCCCGCTCGCGGCATCGAACACGATCACGCGACGGTTCTGGTAACCGTCGGCCACGTACAGCTCGCCTGTGGCCGCATCCACGACCGGCAGCGCCGGCCGCCCGAGCAAGGCCGTGGCGTTGCTGCCGCCGGTTTCACCGGCATGGCCGATCTGCAACTGGAACTCGCCATCGGCGGAGAATTTCAGTACCTGGTGATCGGCCTTGCCGTTGCCGGCCAGCCATACGTTGCCGTTCGAATCGATGCTGATGCCGTGCTCGCTTTCGGGCCAGTCGAAGCCGGCGCCGGGTCCGCCCCAGCCGCGGACGAAATTGCCCTCGGCGTCGAATTCGAGCACCGGGGGTGCCGGGACGCAGCACTTCGACCACGGCGGATCCAGCGCGGCTCCGCGTTCATCGTCGGTCAGGGTACGCGGACGCTGGTAGACCCACACGTGATCGTCCGGACCCACGGCGATTCCGCCGATCTGCCCCAGGATCCAGCGATTCGGCAACGGCCTGGGCCAGTCCGGATCGACGGCGAAGCGCGGCGCGCTCTGCGCGAACGCCGCGCTCGCAAGCAACGCGAGCATTGCGAGCATTGCGGCCAGGCCGCACCAGTGTCCCCGATTGATCATCTCGATTTCCTCCGCCTGCGACGGGATCCACTACCAGTCTGCGACTACTGCGATTCGGCCTCTTTCTTCTTCTGCTGCGCGCGCAGGAACGCGACGATATCGAGGATTTCTTCCTTGGAGTACTGACCGCCGAACGCACCCATCGCCGTACCCGGTATCCCGTTGGTGATGTTGGCGGCGATCTGGGAATCCTTGCCGCCGTGCTTGAAGCGTCCGCAGATCAGACACGGGGCGCGACCGCCCTTGCCGCCGGCGCCATGACAGAAGCCGCCGCACTTGTCGCCGAAGCGCTCCTTGCCGATGGCGATCGAAGAGTCATCCGTGGGCAACGCGATGTCATTCACCGATTCGTCGCCGTCTTCGGCGGCGTGCAGCGCGATGGTCGCGCCTGACAGCCCGAGTCCGATCAGGAATGCCCACACGAGAGTGCGCCATCCGCGAATGCCCAGATATGTACTGTTGTTCATCGTGACCCCTTTTGCATGCGCGATTTCAGAAACGGAACCCGACCTTGGCACCCGCCGACGTCGCGTCGCCGGTCTTGTCTGCTTCGATCGCGAAATTCACCAACCCGAAGTTGACGTTCACCCCGAGAAACACCTTGTTGAGACCGAAGGACTCCTTCGACAGGGTCCCGATCCCCTTCGCCGTGGAATCGACCCACACGCGGCCCACGCCACCGTAGGGCGTGAACATGAGGAATCCCTTCGATATCGAGACATCCACGCTCTTGGTGTTGAATTCGAGCTGATCGACCCCGGTGAGCTTGGTGAAACTCCCGCGGACGCCGACCGCCGGCAGCAACGTATTGCCGGAGACGAAACCCCACTTCAACTCGCCGCCGTAGTAGCGCAGGTTGGTCCCGGGGATCGCCGCGAACGAGGCGCCGACATCGAATCCGAAGGGGAGTCCGACCAGGGCCCGCAACGTCGGCACCGGCAGCGTGCCGGGGAAATCGCCGCTGGACGACGCCTTCTTGAAGACGTCGGTGTTCTGCAGTTTCGTCCCGGTGACGGCAACGCCGACATCGAAGCCGGGAAACTTCAGCGGCTCGGTCGGATTGAGCGGCTTGTATGACAGCGCCGCACCCAGGTCCTCCGACAACAGCCTGAACTCGCCCTGATTCAACAACTGCAACCGATCGATGTCATCCGCGTGCGCCACGGGAGCGATCGCCGACACCAGCACGCACAGCAGGATCGATCGTTTCACCGTCAGCTCCCGTATGGTCGATCAGCGTTCGAACGGAATCGAATTTAGCACACAGTCACGCGGGGCGGACCCGAAACCATTTCACCGATCACGGCAGCGGCGGCAAAGCCGTCGGCGCGAAACAATGCGAGCACCGCATCGACCGAGCCCGGTTCGCATGCGACCAGCAATCCGCCGCTGGTCTGAGGGTCGGTGAGCAGCGCTTTAGCGTCCTCGCCGAAAATGCCCAGGTCCACGCTCTGTCCATAGCCGGTCCAGTTGCGCGCGGACGCACCGGTCCGGAAGCCGCGCGCCAGCAAGGCGTCGACGCCGGCGAGAACCGGCACGTCCCCCTTGCGCACGCGCGCGCCGGCACCGGAACCACGGCAGACCTCGAGCAGGTGGCCGAGCAGACCGAAACCGGTGACATCGGTCAACGCATGCACCGCATCCAGGTGCGCGAGCTTTGGACCCGGCGAGTTGAGTCGGGTCGTGCTGTCGATCATGGTGGCATAGCCCGCCGCGTCGAGCTCGCCCTTCTTCAGCGCCGCACTCTGGATACCCACGCCGAGGCCTTTGCCAAGAATCAGCGCATCGCCCGGGCGCGCACCAGAATTGCGCTTCAGTCGCTGCGGATGCACCAGTCCGATGACGACAAGTCCATAGATCGGCTCCACCGAGTCGATGCTGTGGCCACCCGCCACCGGCACGCCCGCCGCAGTGCAGACCGACTCGCCGCCGCGCAGGATCTCGCGGATCGTATGCAGCGGCAGCCGATCAATCGGCATGCCCACCAGGGCCAGCGCGAACAATGGCACAGCACCCATCGCGTAGACGTCCGAAACGGCATTGGTGGCTGCGATACGACCGAAGTCGAACGGATCGTCCACGATCGGCATGAAGAAGTCGGTGGTGGCGACGATCGCCTGGGTTTCGTTCAGCTGGTAGACCGCCGCATCGTCGGAGGTTTCGATGCCGACCAGCAGTTCCCGCGGCAGCAACCCTGCGGCACTGCCCGCGAGGATATCCTGCAGCACGCCGGGAGCGATCTTGCAGCCACAGCCGCCGCCGTGGCTGAATTGGGTCAGGCGGATCGTCGAATCGGATACGGTCATCTTCAGGGGTCCTGGGGTCGGGAAAAGAGGGTGCGCAGTGCAGCGAATCGCGGGCGCGCGGGTTGCGCATGTGTGAAAGTGGCATGGAGGCGCCCGCGCCCGTCGATCTGCGACGCCGTTTCGCGCAACACGAACTCGATCCACTCGCGATAGGCACCGGCGATCACACCGCCGCCGCCCGTTCCGAACGTGCTGAGCTTGGCGGGCCCCTCGGGAAAGGCAAAGATGAAGGTGTTGATGCCGAACAATGCCCAGCCGTCCGCCGTGCGCACGAACGAAGGGCTGCCGGAATCGCCACCCACGAAAGACGTCTCGGTTTCATTGCCGAGACCTTCGCCGCCGAGCGCATTGCGCACGCCCTGGCCGTCGAAGTCGAACAAGAAACCCTCGATGCGACCGCTGCCGTCCGAGGACGCAATGTAGGCGTCGGCGTTGTTCGACCCGACGCGCTTGACCGTGGCCGACGCGTGGATCGACGGACCGATATTGCCTTGACCGCTGCCGCCGTAACCGACGGCGGTGAACTCCTGGCCCTCGGCAAACCGGGCTACTGCGATCGGGTGGATGACGATCTCCGCGAGCACCGTTTCCGCGAGTTCCATGACGGCAAGATCATCGTTGGGACGATGCCGATCGAAGCCCTTCCAGTTCGGGTGTCGGTGGATCGAGCGAACGGGAATGCGCTGGGAGGCGTCGCCACCGGCGTTGAGAACGAATTCAAGCACGGCGGGATTGGCGCCGGCCACGTGCGCCGCGGTGAGCACGTGGCGACGCGTGATCAGCACGCCGGAGTACGGATTCCCCCGGGCCACCACGCTCCCGACGCTGGCCCAGTCGGATGACAGCGCATTGGGGTCGACCCGGTATGCCGGCGAATCCGGCTCGGCACCCGCCATCATTGCCCAGGCGCCCGTGCTGGTGACCGAGTTCGCCATGCCGAGCACGGCGATGCCGGCCCGGGCAAACCGGCGACGACCGGGGTTCAGCGACGGACCGGTCGGTCCGGCTGGCGCCCGGCGGCGGATTTCATGAGATCGCGTGCGGGTCGACAGCTTGGCGGGTCCGCGTGATCGAGCCGCGCGTGGACGAAAAATCCGCCGACGGCTCCTCCAGCCGCCATGCTACCAACGAATATCGACCGTAAGTATCCCCCGGCAGAGCCGGGGACTTTAAGTTGTGAGCCGCTCGAAGCGGCTGATCGGGGTCGCTAACGCGGCCCCGCGTTCTTGGGGCCACCTTCGTGGGGGCCGCCTGTCATTGCCATAGCCTCATTTGGTCCAG
>JBBQHP010000054.1:0-30206 GCA_038324085.1 Burkholderiales bacterium | reverse complement strand
TCCAACTCGTCCATCGGGATACTCCTCCTCGTGTGCTTGGCGGCTCACGATCCGGAGTTTCCTCGATGGACTTCCTCTTCTGTCGAACTTCTGCTGCCTCCCCGGCAGAGCCGGGGGGTCTCCCTTGGTAGGCTAGGGCGCCGAGACCTTGGTCACCGCACTCCACGGACCCGAAGTCCGGCCGAGCGCCGCTGCCCAGTACCAGGCCGACACGTCGGTCCAGGATCGGCCCCGGCCATCCACGATGCGTTCGCAAACGCGCAGAGTCCGGCCAGCGCGCAGCGCCTCGAAGCAATTCCACGTGCGACCGTCCTCGTCGGCGGTGAGCCGGCTCGCGCTCACGTCGTAGCCGAGCCCGCGAAAGCAGTCGACGGCCGGATGCAGCATCCGCGTGGGTCGCTCGACGGAGCGCAAGACGAATTCGCGGCGGCCATCGGTGAAGCGCGCGATGGCGCCGGGAAATCCGCGCGCGAATCGCTGCTCTGCGGCGGCGAGCGGCAGCCGGGTGAGCACGCGGCCATCGATCTGGCGCGGCCACGCGACTTCGCCGCCCCGCGCGGGCAGCGGGCGCATGGCATCGAGACCGCAGACCAGGGGCAGAGCCGCGACGAGCAGCGCACCGGCGGCGAAGGCGAGTCTAGGCTTCATTCGCGCCTCTCGTGGCGAGCCGGAGAATGGCGGCGGCGGCGAATGCGAAGCTCGCGACGCCGATACCCTCGTGGGTCCATGCGGGGAGCGCCAGGCTGCCGACTTCCTGCAGGAACAAGGCAGTGTTCCTCCCGGCATTCGCCGCGAGTACGACGACCGCGCTGCAGGCGAGCAGCCGGGCGAAGCGCGCGCCGGCCATGCGCCTGAGCGCGGCCACGAAGGCTGCGAGGAACATGCCCGCCCAGAGCATGTGCACACCGCTGCAGGGCGCATCGACCATGACGTCGTGGCCCATCCACGACAGCATGCTGCCTCGCTGGTCCACGACCATGCCCGCGGCGCCCAGCGCGATCACCGTCGCGCCCGCCGTCAACCACCGCAGCGGATAACCCAGGTAGAACTGGAGCGAGGACACGACCGGCAAGGCGAGTGCCGCAAGGGCCATCCACGGCCAATCGATTCTCCGCGTCCCGTGGATCGCGCCGACGGTGCAGCCGAGCGCCCCCACCGCCGCGACCGCACCGGCCAGCGGCGCGATCGCCGCCGCGGCAGCGACGGCCACCAGGGTCAGCGTCCCGGCGATCGCCAGCAGCACGGGATTCGGCGGTTGCGCGCAGGCCCCTCGACGCAGCCACAGGATCGCCGCCGCCGCGAGCAGTGCGACCACGCCCCAGGGCTCGTCGGAGCCGTCGGTCGTCCGCCGCGCGTACCAGATCCAGAATGGCCACAGCGCCACGATCTGGAGCGCGACCAGCACCCCGGGACCGAGGCGGCGATCAACTGCGGACCACATGCAGCCTCCCGCTCCGATAGGCCCAGAGCAGTCCGCCCACCACGACCGCCAAAAGCATCCAGGTTTGCGGTTCCGGCGTGGTCGGCGTTTCGCCGAAGACCAGTTCGCTCACGCCCTGGGGCAACGGCGACGGCTGGTCGACCCCCTCGGGCAGCGACGGCTCGGAATTGCGCGCGACGCGGTCGACGGCAATGAACGACGTGTGATCGGTGAGCAGGCTGTACTCGAGCCCGAGCCGGGTGATCTCGCCGACACGCTCACCCGCCGGGGCCACCCGCTCGTAGTCACCGAGCATGGCGATGCGACTGCGCGCCCAGAGTTGGCGCAACGCGGCGGTGCCCGCCACGGGCTGCGTTGCGGCCACCTCCAAGGTGTGCGAAAAGGGTCCGGACGCGGCGTAGCCGTCGATCCTGATCCGCCCGGCGCGCGGGCCGCGCCACTTGCCGTGGACGATCACGGGCCGCGCAGCGAACAGATCCGGTACCGCTATCGGCTCGACGTCGTATGCGTCGAATCCGTCGAACGTCAGATCAATGCGCGTGAGCAGCGGCGCCTCGATGTATCCGCGAAAGCGGGCGGCCTCGGCCTCGGCCGCCCGCTCGTCGGTGACGATGAAGGGCTCGCCACCACCGGCCCGGGCCATGCCTTCGATCAGGTATCGGTTCACGCTCGAACCTATGCCGAACGCGAACAGGTTCGCCTGCGCCAGATTGTCGCGGATCAGGTCGAAGGCCTCCTTCTCGACGTTCACATAGCCGTCGGTGATCACCACGAACGTGCGCGACCGCTGTGCGTCGCGTGGCAGCTGCAGCGCCCGCCGCAGCGCCGGCAACAGTTCCGTCGCGCCGCCGCCCGACTGCCGATCGATGACATTGATGGCCGCCCGCAGGTTCTCGTCGATGGCCGGCAGCGACCGGTCCGACAGCAGCGCGCTGCCGCCCGAGAACAGCACGATGTTGAATGTGTCGGTCGGACGTAATCGGGCGACCAGTTCCGCAAGCAGGCGCTTGGCAACGCCGAGCGGAAAGCCGTGCATCGAACCGGACACGTCGATGATGAACACGTATTCACGCGGCAGGATTTCCGCCGGCGCCGACGCCGCGGGCGGTTCGATCATGGCCAGGAAGAAATTCTCATCGCGGCCCTGGGAGAGCATCAGTCCGGACTCTATGCGATCCCCGGCGAGCCGATAGTCGAGGACGAAATCGCGATCTCCTTCGTTGCGACCGGTATCCGCCAGCGCAACCGTGGCCCGAACGACACCGCCACGCGCCAGGTCGATGCGATGCGTGCCGCTCGTGATCTCGCCCAGCGGAACGGGCGCTTCGAGCGCCACCTTCAACCCGAAGGTTCCGGGCGCCGGGACGCCGGAGCGCAGGTAGGGGACAGCCCCCTTGGCGGGTGGTTCGGTTGCGTCGCCACCACCGGCATAGCGCGGACCGACCACGGCCGGATAGACGAACCGGTAACGTCCGTCGGTCGGCACCATCAATTCCGTGTAGTGCAGTTCCACCCGGATGTCGTCGCCAGGCAGGACGTTGGCGACGTTCATCTGGAACACGTTCGGCCGATGTTGCTCGAGCAGTGCCGCACTGTTGCCGGCGCGCTTCGCCGCCTGGTATTCCGCGCGCGCCTGGCGTTTCTCGCGGATCTCGGCGGCGATCTCGCGCTCGCCCACCTTCAGCACCAGCGCGTGCACCGCGGCGCGCGTCGATCCGGGAAATACATACCTCGCCTCGATCGGCCGTGCGCCTTCGTTGCGATAGGTCTGCACTACGCGCACATCGGCGATGACGCCGGCGATGCGCACGTCCACCTGCGTTGCCTTGAGCGGCAGGCGATCCACGGCCGCATCGCCGCCATCGAGCTGGAAGTACGGCGACAGGGACTTGTCGGTCTGTTCCGTCTCTTGAGCGTGCGTGAAGGACGGCGCGAACAGTATCGCGCAGAACCCCGCGACCCCCAGCAGGCACCCCCATTGCGTCTTCATCTCGAGCCCTTTCCCGGTATTCGTTGCGGCGGCGGCGGTGGCCGTCGTCCGAGGTACGAATCGTGGAAGTGCTGCGAGAAGCGACTACGAACGCTCGCAGAAGCCCGTGTGAAATGCGCGTGAACACCGTGCGCCGGTGAGGAACCACGGGTCGCACGGATCGTGGCGGAAAACCGGGGGCGGAACGCCGCGGGCGTCTGAGGGTCGCTCGGGAAGGCGGCGATCTGCTTCGGGGGCCGCCCGCCCCCGGGGTGGCGCTACGACGGACTATTTCTTCTTGGTGCGATCCGTCCCGGTCGCGCCGGCGGCCGCCGAGAACGGCGAGATCGGCTTGGCGGGCGTCTTGTCCTTCTTGGGTTTCTTCTGTTCCTTGTTGCTGCGAAGCTGACCTTTGGCCATCTTTTCTTCTCCTCAATGTGCATCGACTCGCCGCCGGATCGGCAGCGTCAGGGGACCCTTGGCAACTCCAGCGTGGCGACAGCGCCGCCATCCGCGTGATTGTCGATCCGTATCGACCCGCGATGCAAGGCGGCGATCTCCGCGACGAAACTCAAGCCCAGACCCGTGCTCTTCTTGCCGGTATCCGGGCGCGGCAGCGAGTAGAAACGCTCGAAGACTCGCTTGCGGGCGAACTCGGGCACTCCCGGTCCGTGGTCGCGGATCTCGATCTCCAGGGTGTGACGTCCCGGCCTGACTCCGAGCGTTATCCGGGAGCCCGACGGAGCGAAATCGATCGCGTTCTGGACCAGGTTCATCAGCGCCCGATGCAGCAGGAACGGATCCCCCGCGGTGCGGATGCCTCGTTCGCCCGTCAGCGCAAGGTCGATGTTGCGCCGGCCGGCAAGCGGTTGGGCCGCTCCCAGGACCCCCGCCACCAGTGCATCCACCGCAAGCGTCGCAGCGCCCT
Organism: Burkholderiales bacterium; assembly: GCA_038324085.1. Taxonomy (GTDB): domain Bacteria; phylum Pseudomonadota; class Gammaproteobacteria; order Burkholderiales. The sequence continues at coordinate 25,868 of JBBQHP010000054.1, read as the reverse complement.
CCAGGCGGCGCTGCTTCTCCAGGCCCGACAGCTCCAGCAGCGCATCGACCACTTCCTGGATCCGCTCGGTCTGCTCGCGGATGTTGGCGAGGAATCGCTCGCGTTGCGCCTCCGGCATCGGCTCCTGCAACAGCTCCGCGGCCCCGCGGATGGCCGACAGCGGGCTCTTGATCTCGTGCGTGAGCGACTGCACGTACTGCTCGGTATAGCTGCGGCCGGCGAGCACGTCGCGCATCTCGCCGAAGGCTGTGCCGATCACGCCGCGCAACCGCCGCCCCAGCCGTGGCAAGCCGGCGCGACCGTGTTCGCGCAGCAGGCGCACGGAATCCTGCACCAGCGCGAAGGGGCGCATGAGCCAGATCGCTCCGATCACGGCGAGCAGGAGCACCGCGGCAGCGGCGGTCAGTCCGACCGCGAACACCTTGGCGCGGGCGTTGGCGAGAAACGGTTCGAGACTGCGGGTCGGCTTGCCGATGCTGACGACGCCGACGATCCGGCCGTTCCAGATCACCGGCGCCGCCACGTACATCATCTCCGATCTGCGGTCCGCGGGATCCTCGAGCGTCGTGCGCGCACCGTACCGGCCGGCCAGCGTGAGCGCCACGTCGCGCCATTCGGAGAAATCCGCGCCTTCATCGCGATCGACTGAATCGTAGACGACGGTACCGGCCCGGTTCGCGATCAGTATGCGCAGCTCGACCTGCGATTTGCGCACCCCGAAGATCTCGGCCTCGAAGCGACGCGTGTACAACCCGGTCAGGCCGCGGCGCAGCCGCTCCGGGTGGATGATTCCGTCCTCCACATCGAGCGCGACCAGCGCCGCCACGGCATACGCGGTATCGATCATCGATTCTTCCGCCGATTCGCGATAGCGTGGGTCGAGATCGGCCAGGATCCGATAGAGGACGAATCCGACGCCGATCGCGATGGCAATGAGCAAACCAGCAAAAATACGGTTGCGCTGCTTCACCAGTCCTCGCGCAGCGAATAGCCGTCGCCGCGATGGGTGCGGATCGCGTCGACGTCGGCCGCCACCGCCTTCAGTTTCGCGCGGATCAGCTTGATGTGCGCATCCACGGTGCGGTCATAGCTCGCGTCGGGCTCGGCGGCTGGCGGCATGGCGGCATGGCGGCATGGCGGGAGTGGAGCATGAGGAGGGCTGACGGGGAGCTTTGCAGGGACTGGTCAGTCCTCCTATCGCGAGCAGTTGCCAGGGTCCGTCCGAAGCGGACAAACGCTCTCCAAGGTCCTCGCGAATTCGCGGGCACTCGAAATGGAGATGGGAATCGCGTGGCTGCGCAAGCACAAGCAGGCAATCGCAGCGATCATCCTGGACGTGTACTGCGACCATCCTGGTCGGAAAGCGGGGTTGTTAGCCTTGGATCACGACTGCAGGCCCTGGATGTTCTGGTAGCGGCGGGACAGGGCGCGCGTGCTGATGCTGTATTGGTTGCATGACAGGGCGCTCGGAGAGAACGAGCGCGATCTGCTGCAGGCCTGGGATGAGTACCAGGCGAGGGCGGCCAGAGTGGTGCAACCGATCGCCCAATTCGAAGATGGCAGGGCGTCGTCGTGGGATCGGTAAACCCTGCCTACGGATTTGTGCCGGGTACGGCGACATGGATCCTTGTCGTTTTGTCCCCACAAAATCCTATCGGAACATAAACTTCTTGACACGACATCATCTGCTACTAGAATTAGTTTCAATTCTCGGCGCCGAGCACAACATCTAGTGCCGGCGACCGGTTTATGGTGGCGCGACCCCCTGGGGATGGATCCCCCATTCTTGGGATCTCGTCGTCAGCAAAAGGAGAAGCCGGGAGACGGTTGCACGTCTTCCCGGCTTCGAGCTTCTATCTGTGGACTTCATCAACCGCCCTGACAGGGGCACGGATCCTGACCGGTAGATCAGGCCGAAAGCGAGGTAGATGTGTTGGCAGCTCGACATAGTTGGATATGAAACTAACCACCCGAAGACTAGCGCCGGTAGTCCACGGTGCTAGTCTCCGGAATGGTTCGCTGATTGTCAATCTCACAGAGGAGTCTCTCATGTGAGTTGATCGCCAGTCTGGCTTGTCATCTGCTCGCAGGCGCGTGATGAGACTAGCGCACGAAACTAAGGAATTTCCATGTACTACATACTCTTCCAGGATGCAGCAAAGCAGTGGCGTTGGAACGCTGAAATCCAAAGGCAACCATAGCTTTATGGCGACGGGTGCTGAGGGCTACATCAACCGGCAAGACGCGCTCCATCGGATGGATCTGATGAAGGGTGGCGCGGCCGCAGAATCTGTTTACGACAGATCGGCGGGAAAATGGCTGCAAGGCTAATGGTGTAGAAAATTGGCGGCCCCGACCTTGGGCCCGTTTTTTATTCTGAGCGAGCGCTTGAGACCATTGCACACTTCTAAATGCTTCGCGCTATCTTGTTATTCATGCTTCCGATATCTCCCGGACTCACCCGAGGCTCGCTTTCAAGTGGGCCTTTTTTCATTAGCAGGTCACGCACCCGTGCTAAGACACCGTCTCCCCTGACCCGTGGGTTGGGCATTGGTGCGGGGCGGCGATCTCTCGGGTCCTTCCGGGCGTTAAGGCTGGCGCAGGATCTCGTCCCGCGAGAACACCCGGCCCGGGCGCGTGGCGAGCAGCCGCAGCACGCGGTATTCGTAGCGCGACAGATCGAGCGCGATGCCGAAGTACCGGATCGACTTGCGCTCGTCGTCCACGAGCTGCGGGCTCTGCTGCTGCGCCGCGACGGCGGGCCCGGCAACGCGCGCAACCCGCCGCAGCACCGTGCGCACGCGCGCCGTCAGTTCGCGTGGACTGAAGGGTTTCGAGACGTAGTCGTCGGCACCGTGCTCGAGGCCGACGATACGGTCCACTTCGTCCGCGCGCGCAGTGAGAAAGATGACCGGCGCCGAAGTGATCGCGGCAAGGCGTTTGAACAGCTCGAAGCCGTTGATGTCGGGTAGACCCACGTCGAGGATGACGAGACTGATGCCATCGTCTCGCACCGCATCGAGCGCGGCTGCGCCCGTGGCGCACCACACCGGCTCGTAGCCTTCGGTCGACAGGGCGTAGCGGATGGTGTCGGCGATGGCGGGTTCGTCCTCGACGACGAGAATTCTGGGGCGCACCGCAGCTCCGGCGGTTCGGGATGCGCGGCGAACGATAGCATCGTGTCGGTGCCGGGGCCGCGCGCGCACCGCGTCCGCGCGACACACTCCGGACCGACGTGCGCGGGTCCGCGTCAGCCGCGCTTCGCTTCCCCACCCCTTCGCGAGGAGCCCGGCGGGCCGGCCGATCCCGCGCCGCCGGAGCGCTGTTTCCGGCTCAGCTCGCGAACACGTAGGTGCAACCGCGTGCGACGGCGCTGTTGCAGACGGCGAGCCCCGAAGGGGCGATGTAGATCTCGCGATGCACCGCGTCGATCCAGTCGCGCGCCACCCGAACGGGATCGACGCCGACCTTGCGCGCGAGGATCCCGCAGTGATGGACGATGGATCTGCTGCATACCGTGACCTGCACACCCCGGCGCACCAGTTGCGCCAAACCTGCGTCCGGCACCGGCAATCGACCCGGTTTGAACCAATAGGGATTGCGCACGGCAGGGCGTCCGGTTTCAGGGTCGCAGATGTCGAAGAGCTCGCCAAGGCGGTACTGCGACCAGACCCAATCCTCCAACGCCAGGGCAACCGTGTTGTGCCGAAGCACGATCAGGATGCCGAGATCGTCGTCGGACGCGTCGTTCGCTTTGCCAGCAATCAGGTTCGCCCACGACCACGCGAGCCCCATGCCGCAGTTGAGTTCCGGCATGTCGTAGATCTGGCGGCACCGACCCGGCATGCGGTCGATCCAGCCGTCGAGGTCGATCACCGAAGCCTGGCCGCGAAGCGTCGCGGATCTGGTCACGCAGCCGTGCACGGCACCCGAGGTGAATCGTGGTGCGGGATACCGGCGCGCAGCGCGGGTCTGTGATTGCATACCTGGCTCCTTGAACCGTCTCAGGTTGATCAAATCCGGTCGGGGCTCGGCACGGCCGACGCGAATGAACCCGCCCACTCGATCGCGCGGCGATCCCACCATGCGCATGATGGTCGGGGGAAACTTACCGGTCACCTACCGATTGGGATCCCACGCCATCGGCTGGCGCATCGACGGGACGCAGGCGTCGCCGCAACCCGACGCGCGGGATACTGCGCGGGCCTGCCGAGGGCGCAGGTCCCCCGCCAGTGCAGGGCTACCAGCCGGCGACGCTCAGCATCCGCTGCAGGGTGGCCTGATTGTAGCCATCCAGGCGCTGCCCGCCGACGAAGATCACGGGTACTCCGTTGCCGTTGATCTCCGCGTACTCCCGCCGACCGCGCGCCGTCGTTTCCACGTCGAGATCCTCGAAGGGAATCTTGCGCGACCTGAGGTAGGCGCGCGCCCTCTTGCAGTAGCCGCACCAGGCAGCCGTGTAGAGCTTGACCTTGTCGCCCGCGACCGCGGCCTTGGGCTCGGTCGGCGCAGCTGCCGGCGATCGCGGCGCGATATTAACTTCCACCTGCACGGCCTTTGCGTTGCCCTGTTTCGGCGGCGCATCGGAGTAGACGACACGACCATCCGCATCGGTCCAGCGAAAGATGCCGGCGGTCGCGACCGATGCGGCAACACCGGCCAGCACGATGGCGATCAGTAGCGAGCGGATCTTCATGGATTGGCACCTCGATGACGGCGATGGGAAACGCGACGCACATTGCGCACCTGCTTCACTTCGGGAAAGTCGCCTCGATCCGCCCGAGGCCTTCGATCTCCATGACCACGTGATCGTCCACGGCCAGCCATTTGGTCTCGACGACGCTGCCGGTGAAGACGAATTCGCCCGCACGCAGGCCTCGGCCACGCCGCGACAGCAGATTGGCGAGCCAGGCCAGCGCCTCGAGGGGATGCCCCATGACGTCGGCGCCGCGGCCGCGACCGGCTTCCACGCCATTGATGGTCGTCACACCCGCCAGCGTGCCCAGATCGAGTCGGCGCCATTCGGCGACTTCGGTGCCGAGCACACATCCCGCATCGAAGAAATCGTCGGCGATCAGGGTGGGCGTGTCGAGCTTCGTATAGTCGACGTAGCGGGCATCAACGATCTCCATGCCGGCCATGCAGGCGACGACCGCAGCGCCGACCTCGGCCCGCGCATAGGGAGTGGCTCGCGGCGGGAGATCGCTGCCGAGGCGGACGACTATCTCGCACTCGACGCCCACGCGGACGAATCCGCGATGGGACACCTCCGCCGGGCTGCTGTGCACCGTGCGCTCGAACACGCCGCCTGCGCAGGGGTGATCGATCTTCAGGAATGCCTGCATCACCGCGGTGGTGCACCCGATCTTGTGGCCGGTCACGGCGCCGAGTCCGCGGGCGGTGAGCTGCCGGTGCACCTGGTCCTGCACGGCGTAGGCGTCCATCTCGTCCATCGGGCGAAGCTCCGGCGGCAGGATGTCGATCGGGTCGCCTGCCAGGCGATGCTCGGCGAGCATCAACGCAGCCTGGGCGATATCCGTCATGGGCAGCGGTCCTCGGACATTCGATTCAGGGAAGGTTGCGTGCGAACGCCGTCGATCAAGCGGGTGGAGCACACAGCCGGCCGGGTACGCGAGACTGCAGCGTTGCGGGCGGGGCGAGCGGTCGGCGGCATTGAACGGATGCGCAGCATGATCGCAAGAATACCGGGGAGATCGGTACCACGCATGTACTTGGCCGGCGGCATAACTGCTGCGTCGCAGCATGCCTTGCGCCGATGGCGGCTTGCCTGCCATCGGGCGCTTCCACATAATCGACAGGCCGCGAGGCGCGAGGTGCTTGGAGGCGCCCGCATCCACAAAACTAGAATCCAGGAGGAACCTTCCATGAAGCATGAGCTCCCTGCGGCGGAGCCGCTGCGCGTCTTGCGCCGCGCACTGCCCGCCGTCCTCGCTGCCGCCGTGCTCGCGTGGTCCGCGGGCGCCTCGGCGGAAAACGCAGCGCAGCGCGCAGTCGATGCGGCCAAGCCGCTATGTACCGGCGGCAAGACCATCACCATCGTCTGGGAAGCCGGGCTGCAGTCGCTCGACCCGCTCAATTTCTCGGGCCCCGAATGGGAGAAGCAGACGGGCTGCAAGGTGAAGGTCGTGGAGGTGCCCACCGCCGAGATGTTCACCAAGATCATGCAGGAGTATCGCGCCGGCACCGGCGCCTATGACGCGCTCAACGTGATACCCGCGTGGATGCCCGATCTCGTACAGGCCGGAGCGCTCGAACAGCTCGACTCATACGTCGACAAGTACGGCTATCGCGACGAGCTGAAGACCATCGCGCCGACGTATCGCGACAACCAGATGACGGTGAACGGGAAGATCTACGGTTTTCCGGACGATGGCGACGTGTTCATCATGTACTACCGCAAGGACATCTTTGCCCGCCCCGATCTGAAGAAGGCGTTCAAGGCGAAGTTCGGCCACGACCTCGCGGTGCCCAAGACGTGGAAGGAGCTGGACGTGGTCGGGGCGTTCCTCACCGCGTCGCTCAAGAAGGAAGGCATCTATGGCGCCTCGTTCTTCCGCGAGCCGCCGTACACCCAGTTCATGTTCCAGGAACGCTTCCGCAACGAGGGCGGCAAGTTCTTCGACGCAAACATGAAAGCTACGGTCAACAGCGATGTGGGTGTCCGCGTGTTCAACGAGATGCGCGCCGAGAACAAGTGGCTCCCGCCGGGTGTGGAGAAATTCGGCTTCGTCGAGAATCTCGCGGTTTTCCTGAAGGGGCAGAGCGCGATCACGATCTCGTGGCCCCCGTATGGACGTTTTGCCGCGGGCTATCTCGCGAACGAGAAGGCGCTCGACTGGGTACCGAAATCGACCATTGCGGGCAAAGTCGGGTATGCGCTTCCGCCGGGCGGTCACCCGCAGCTTGCAGCCGGCTTTGCGCTGTCGGTCGCATCGACCAGCAAGCAGAAAGAGGCCGCATACCTGTTCATCCAGTGGCTGAACAGCGAGGAGATCTCCAACAAGCGCGTGCAGTTGCCCTACGCCCTGCGCGACCCGTTCCGCGAATCGCACTTCACCAATCCCGGCTACCTGAAGCTCTGGCCCGACGCGAAGGAGTATCTGGCCGCGCTCAAGGCCGGATCGCAGACCGGGCTGCTCGACCTGTCGCTGATCCAGACCGACAAGTACGAGGAAGCCCTTCGCCAGGGTGTGAGTCGCCTGTGGGCGGGCGAGGACGCAAAGCAGATCCTCGACGATGTCGCGAAGTCGTGGGACGAGACCACGGCACGGGTCGGCGTGGAAAAGCAGAAGGCCGTGTACGGCGCCTGGGCTGCGAAGTCCGGCGCCTATCCGAAGTAGGGGTCGGCGCCCCGGCGGCACACGCCGGGGTCCGGCAGCACCCTTGAGGCGGGCTTCGATGCCCGCCTCGTTGTTCCGACATTCCGTTCCGGAGTCCGCACTTGGCATCAGCCGCTAACGGCCCGCGTCGCGGCCGTCGTGACCGACCCTTCAGCATCGCGCTGGTCGCGCCGTCCATCTTCGTGCTGCTCCTGATCGGAATCTTTCCGCTCGTCTATCTGCTCGTGGTGAGCTTCCAGGGCATCACGATGACCGAGCTGGACACGTCGTTCCAGGGCCTGCGCAATTTCAAGCTGCTGTTCGACGACGCGCGCCTGTGGCAGTCGCTCCTGCACACCATTGTCTTCACCGCGATCGCGCTGCCGATCGAGCTCGTGCTGGGCCTCGCGATGGCGCAGCTGTTCATCGATCACATTCCCGGTCGCCAGGTGTTCATCGCCCTGCTGGTGCTGCCGGTGGTGATATCGCCCATCGTCGCGGGCGCGACCTGGGCGCTGATGTTCGACACCCGCTTCGGCCCGATCAACGAGATCATCGGGTGGATCATGGGCGAGGAGATCACGCTGCTCTGGACGATCAATCCGAACCTGGTCTACCCCTCGATCCTGATCGCAGAAATCTGGCAGTGGACGCCGTTCATGTTCCTGCTGCTGCTCGCGGCACTGTCCGCGGTGGACAAGTCCCAGCTCGAAGCTGCATCGATCGATGGCGCCGGCTGGTGGCGCACTTTCTTCCGGATCGTGCTCCCGGCCATCTGGCCGGTGATGGCGATCGCGATCCTGATCCGCGGGCTCGATCTGTTTCGCCTGTTCGACATCGTCTGGGCACTGACCAAGGGCGGTCCGGGCACGCGCACCGAGACGATCTCCATCTTCGCCTACGTCAAAGGCTTCCAGCAGTTCGAGACGAGCTACACGGCGGCGGTCGCCCTGTTGATCATCCTGCTCCTTTCGGTCGTCGTCATGCTCGCCCTGCGCAAAGTGGAGCTGGCGCGATGAGCGACCTGGCGAGGGGATCGCTAAAGCGCGGAGGAGGGGCCCCATCGAACGATGGGGATCCGACCGCGGAAGCGATCATGGGGCGGCGAAGCCGGGCGCAATCGGAGGTTGCATCCCAACGGTTGAAGCGCATGCGTGGTTGCGTTAGCCGCCCCGCCCACAGGGCGGGGATCGACAGCAACGCGATGCGCGCCGGCCGCCCCTTTCCCGCCGTGAGAGGGGACTTGTGGCCTCGAGCGGCGAGCGCGATGCACGCCCGGCAGCCGCATGGAGCGCCATCGCCATGAAGCGCCGTCAACGTCGTCGGCTGACCGCCACGCTGCGCCTCGCCGCGGCGATCGCCATCACGGGATTCTTTCTGTTTCCTGTCTACTGGCTGTTCATGATCTCGCTCAAGACCGCCGACGAGATCTACTCCTATCCGCCGACATGGTGGCCTGCGCATCTGCAGTTCAACAGCTATGCGGTCCTGTTCAAGGACGGCGACGCGACCACGGTGTGGAACAGCTTCGTCGTGGCTGGCGGGAGCACGGTGCTGGCCATGTTCCTCGGCACGCTCTGCGCCTACAGCCTCGCGCGCTTCCGCACCGGCGGCGAGAACCTGGCCAACTGGATCATCTCGCAGCGGATGGTGCCGCCGATTGCGGTGGTGTTCCCGGTGTTCCTCCTGTACGTGTGGCTGAAGCTCGTCGACACCTACGTCGGACTCATCCTGCTCTATACGGCCTTCAACCTGCCGTACGTGATCTGGATGATGCGCGGCTACGTCAACGACATTCCGAAAGCGCTCGAGGAATCCGCCCTGGTGGACGGTTGCACCCGCTGGCAGGTGCTCTGGAAGGTGGTGTTTCCGATGTGCCGCGCCGGCTTGTTCGCGACCGCGATCTTCACGTTCGTGTTTGCCTGGAACGACTTCATCTTCGCGCTCGTCCTGACCCGCACGGAGGTGGCGACCTACACGGTGCAGGTGACGCACTATTTCGGCGGCCAATCGAATTTCTGGGCCAAGATCTCCGCCATGTCGGTATTGGGGACGGTGCCGATATTTGTCATCGTGGGCTTCATGCAACGCTATCTCGTGCGGGGCATCTCGCTCGGCGCAGTCAAGGGCTGAACCAATGTCGGACGTGAGAATTACGGCGCTTCACAAGTACTACGGCAACGTGCACGCTGTGAAGGGTATCGATCTCGAAATACCCGCCGGCGAGTTCACCGTCCTGGTCGGCCAGTCCGGGTGCGGCAAGAGCACGCTGTTGCGGACCATCGCCGGCCTCGAGGACGCCGACTCCGGCACCGTAGAGATCGGCACCGACGATGTCACGGACGCGGCCCCGCGCCATCGCGACATCGCGATGGTGTTCCAGAACTACGCCCTCTATCCGTTCATGACGGTGTACGACAACATCGCCTTCGGGCTGCGCGCCCGCAAGACGCCGTCGATCGAGATCGAACCGAAAGTGCGGCGGGCGGCGCAGATGCTCGCCATCGACCACCTGCTCGAACGCTATCCACGCCAGCTCTCGGGCGGACAATTGCAGCGCGTGGCGATCGGACGGGCGATCGTGCGCAATGCGCGCCTGTACCTGTTCGACGAGCCACTGTCGAACCTCGACGCGCAGTTGCGCGACGAGATGCGTGGCGAGATCAAGCGCCTGCACCTGGAACTCGGCAAGACCATGATCTATGTCACGCACGACCAGATCGAAGCCATGACGATGGCCGACCGCATCGTGCTGCTGCGCGACGGGCAGATCGAGCAGCAGGGCACGCCGCTCGACCTCTACGAACGACCGGCCACCCGTTACGTGGCCGGCTTTCTCGGTTCGCCTTCGATGAATTTCGTGAATGCGCAGATCGTCGCCTGGGATGGCGGCCTCGCGGTGCGCGTCGACGAGCGCGCGATCCTGCCCGTGCCGGCCGCGAGACAAGACACGCTCGCGGCGTGGAACGGCAAGGCGATCGTGCTGGGCTTGCGCCCCGAGCATCTCAGTCGCGCCCCCGCCGGAGAAGCGCGCGAAGGCGTGACGCGCCATGCCACCACCATCGCCCTGGTTCAACCGACCGGCGCGCGCACCTATGCGACGTTCCGGCTCGGCGACGCCGAGGCGATCGCCGAGTTGCAGGCGCACGACGTGTCGCAACCGGGCGAACCGATCGAACTGGCCATCGACATGAATCGGGCCGTCGTCATCGATCCTTCCACCGACCGGGTCGTCCAATAGGGGAACCACCATGCAGACACCCATTCCTGCGCGCGCCGTCGTGCTTTGCGGCACCGAACAACCGGATGCGCCCGGCCGCATCCTGAGCGCCGGACCGCTCACGGTCGAACTCGACAACGGGGCGCTGCGTTATCTGAAGGTCAACGGCGTGGAGGCGTTGCGTGCGATCGCTTTCCTCGTGCGCGACGAGAACTGGGGCACCTACGTGCCGAAGGTGAGCAAGCTCGAGATCGACCAGCGCGCCGACGGCTTTTCGGTTTCGTACCACGCCGTCTGCGCTCGCGCGTCGATGGAGATCGCGTTCGATATCGTCATCCGCGGGCGCGCGGACGGCAGCCTCGATTTCGATGGCACTGCGGTGCCCGGAACGGACTTCGTCACGGCGCGCACGGGTTTCGTGGTGCTGCATCCGCTGGGCGGCGTGGTCGGGCATGCGCTCGAAGTGGAGCATGTGGACGGCACCATCGAGAAGTCGGAATTCCCGAAGCGGGTGAATCCGGTTCAACCGTTTCTGAACATTCGCTCGCTCTCGCACGAGGTGCTTCCCGGCGTGCGCGCGACGGTACGAATGGAAGGCGACACCTGGGAGATGGAAGATCATCGCAACTGGACCGATGCGTCGTTCAAGACCTACGTGCGGCCGCTCTCATTGCCCTGGCCGTATACGCTGAAGGCGGGCGAACCCATTAAGCAGTCGATCCGCTTTTCCCTCGCCGGCGCGGTGCCGAAGCCGTCGAAGAGTGCCGTAGACGGAAGAGTCGAAGTGAAGCTGGGCGCGGTGACTCGCAAGGTCATGCCGCCGCTCGGACTGGGCATGCCCGCGGAAGAGATCGGTGCGGCAGCGGCCCGCATGGCGCTGCTGAAAGGCATCGCGCCACGGCTGCTCGCCTGCCATTTCGACCCGCGTGAGAAGCACGGCTCGAAGGAGCTCTATGGTTACCGGCTGCTGTGCGAAGAGACCGGGGCGGATTGCGTGCTGGAGGTCGTCGTCGCCAGTCTCGACCGATACGCGGAGGAACTAGACGACGTCGCACGGCTCGTGCGCGAAGCCGGCCTGAAGCTCGCGGCCGTCGCGGTCTGCCCGGTCGGCGATCTCAAATCCGTTCTGCCCGCGGGCGACCGGCCGCCGGCACCGCCACTCGACAAGTTGTACGCCGCGGCGCGGGCGGCGTTTCCCGGAATCCGGATCGGCGGCGGGATGTTCTCGTTCTTCACCGAGCTGAATCGCAAGCATCCGCCGGCCCGACTGCTCGACTTCGTGACCAACACCACGTGCCCCATCGTGCACGCGGCGGACGATCGATCGGTGATGGAGACGCACGAGGCGTTGCCATGGCAGATGGCGACGGCGCGCTCGTTCATCGGCAAGACAGCGCATCGGGTCGGTCCGAGCGCCATCGGTTGCCGCGACAATCCGCACGGCGCCACGCACACGCCCAATCCGCACAATGAGCGCGTCTGTCTCGCGAAGATGGACCCGCGGCAGCGGGGTTTGTTCGGCGCGTCGTGGCTGCTCGCGTACATCGCGACACTCGCACGGGAAGGCGCCGAGACGATCGCGGTCGGCGCCCCGACCGGGCCGCTGGGCTTCATCCACCGCCCGACCGACTACGCGCAGCCCGGGTTCGACGGGAACGAGGGGCGGATCGTCTATCCCGCTTATCACGTGGTGAGCGGGCTCGCGCGGGCAGCGGGCGCGAAGCTGGTGTCGACCACCTCGGCGGCGCCCGCCAGGGTCGCGAGCTTCGCGTATCGCGGCAAGGGCGGCACCATCCTGTGGCTGGCCAACATGACCGCGGACAGACTCACCATCGCGCTGGCCGACGTGAAGGGAGCTACCTTCGCCGCCGTGCTGGACGAATCCAGCTTCGGGACTGCGACGGCGGCCCCCGCGCGGTTCCAGGGTTCCTGGAAGGCCGTGCCCCCCGGGACGGGCGTGGGGCTCGGCGCCTACGCGGTCGCGGTGGTCTCGATCAACGACTGAACCCGACACCCTCGCAAAGAAAAACGGCGCCTGTCGGCGCCGTTTTTCTTTGCGATCCCTGCTGCGGCGAGACGCTACCGCGCCCGCATCTGGGCCGGCCGGCCCAGCGAGCCCGGCCGTTCATCCTTGTGCCGGAAGCTGATCCGCCCCTTGGACAGATCGTACGGTGACATCTCCAGGGTCACGCGATCGCCCGCCAGGATGCGGATTCGATGCTTGCGCATCTTGCCCGACGCGTAGGCGGTGACTTCGTGGCCATTGGACAGAGTGACGCGAAATATGGTGTTGGGCAACACTTCGTTCACAACGCCTTCGAGTTCGACGACTTCTTCCTTCGCCATGTCTTGTTCCTCAGGATGGAGGGCAGGCCGGTGCTCCGGGGCCGCCCAATAGAAACGAGCCGGACAGCGCAACCGGCGCCCGGCAGGGAAGGGGGATGTGAACAGCGCCCGGAGCGGTGTTCAGAGCGGCTTCAGGTTGACGGCAGACACTCGGCCGTCCCGACCCGCTTCGACATCAAAGGAAACCTGCTGATTCTCGGCCAGTGAGGCCATTCCCGCGCGTTCGACGGCGGAGATGTGCACGAACACATCCTTGGAGCCGTCCTGCGGCGCGATGAAACCAAAACCCTTGGTCGCGTTGAAAAACTTAACAGTGCCTGAAGCCATTTACTTTCCCCCGTGGGAGTGGCCGCGTGCGGACCCGCGCGCAGCATCCAAATCACTGATCGGGAGAGGCCTGCAGAGCGCATCCGGGACGGACGCAGAGGACCGAAGGAGGGACTTGAGGACTGACCGACATAGATTCCGACCGCGCGATTGTGCCCCAAACGGGGTATCGCTGGCAAACGAAATCGCCCGAACGACCGCTCAGGGCACGCCCGGACGGTCCTGGGCGAGCGGTTTCTCCGCCTCCTTGGTGGTGATTCGCCACAGGGTTCGGGCGTGGCCGGGATCGGTCAGCGTCGCCGAATGCAGCACCGAGGCGTTGTCCCACACCACCACGTCACCCGGCCCGTAGCTGACCCGAAGCTGGTATTTCGCCTGAGTGGAATGCGCCGTCAGCTCACGCAGCAGCGCCAGCCCTTCGTCATCGGCCATGCCCTCGATCGCAAACGACGTTCCGGACGCCGAGTACAACGCCTTGCGACCGGTGAAGGGGTGGCGGCGCACCAGCGGATGCCGGATCACGGCAATGCGACGCTTCTCCTTCTGCTCGTCCGAGAGCGGAAACGCGATCGTGCGCGACACCGGATCGAGATCGTCCCGATTGCCGTAGAGATTGAGGGTGACCATGCCGTCTATGCGCCGCCGCATCGCTTCTGGCAGATCGGCGTAAGCCTGCTCCTGGTCGGAGAAGAGGGTATCGCCTCCTTGCGCCGGGACATCGATCGAATAGAGCAGCGTCGCGCGCGCCGGGACGTCGAAATAGGAATAATCCGTGTGCCAATAGGTACCGCCGTCCGCCAGCCCGATCGGCCTACCGTCCTTCTTGACGTTCGAGAGGATGAGGATGTCCGGGTGAGCGGGATGATGGAACTGGTCGAGCACGTGCGGCTCGGGGCGACCGAAACGCGCTGCGAAATCGAGAAAGCGCTCCGGCGCCAGCGTCGTCGACTGCGCGGGCAAGACAACCACGTGATGCTCGTGCAGCGCAGCGCGCACCTCGCCGAAAGTCTCGTCGGATAACGGCTGCGCCAGATCGACGCCCGTTATCCGGGCGCCCATGCACGCTGAGGACGGTTGGATGGAGATCACGGCACGGCCTCCTTCATTTGACGAACGCGGGCATGATCCAGCGCGGCAACGCGAGGATCGCCTCCGGAAACAGGATCACGAAACACAGCACGCCGAGCATCGGCAGCAGCAGGACCAGGACGTCCTTCAGCGTTTCGCGGATGGTCACCTTGCCGATCGCGCAGGCGATCATGAGGCACAGGCCGTAGGGCGGGGTGACCAACCCGAACGCGATCGACATCACGCCGATGATCGCGAAGTGGATCGGGTGCATTCCGACGGTCGTCGCGAGCGGCGCCAGAATGGTTCCGAGGATGATGATCGCCGGGATTGCATCGATGAAGCAGCCCGCCATGAGAAATGCGCCGGCGACGATGAAGCCGACGCTGACCGGCCCGCCACCCCAGCCGGAGACCCAGTCGACGAAGATCTGAGGAATGCGGAAATAGGCGAGCAGCCAGCCAAAGGCCGAGGCGGTGCCGATGCAGAACAGCGAGATCGCGGCGAACCGGCCCGATTCGTAGAGCACCTTCGGCACGGAACGGATGGGAACGGTGCGATACACCGCCACGCCCAGCACCAGCGCGTAGAGCACCGCGATGACGCTCGCCTCCGTCGGCGTGAAGAAACCGCCAACGATGCCGCCGACGATGATCGCCGGCGTCGCGAGCGGCAGCAGCGCGTGCAGCAGCGACCTGCCGAACTCCGCCATGGTGGCGCGCGGGTGCACCGGGTAGGCCCGCCGTTTCGCATAGATCACCACGACGATCATCAGCGACAGGCCGATCATGATCCCCGGCACGACGCCCGCCAGGAACAACCCGCCGATGGACACCGAGATGACGCCGCCCCAAACGACCATCAGGATGCTCGGCGGGATGATCACGCCCATCACCGACGCGCATGCCGTCAGCGCTGCGGTGAAGCGCGCATCGAAGCCTTGTCGCTGCATCGCCGGGATCAGGACGCCGCCGACGCCGGCCGTTTCGGCCGTGCTCGACCCCGAGATGCCCGCGAACAGCATGCTGACGACAACGTTGACGTGGCCCAGCCCCCCCGGCAGGTGACCCACCGTCGATCGGGCCAGATTGATCAGCTTATCGGTGATGCCGGCGGCGTTCATCAGGTTGGCCGCGAGCAGAAAGAACGGAATGGCCAGCAGCAGGAACGAGTTGTAGGACTTCAGCATCTCGTTGAGCAGCAGGAACGGCGTCAGCCGCTCGTCGATGAAGAACACCGGGACACAGGCGAGACCCAGCGCGAATGCGACCGGCACGCGCACCAGAAGCATCGCGAAGAACACACCGAACAGGAGCAGTGCTACCTGGACGCTACTCATCGGTGCCGCCCCGGTACACGCGGACGTCCTGGGCCATCTTCTCGCCCAGGAAGATCACGTACACCGCGCCCGCGAGCGGCCACGCGATGTGGATCGTCAGCATGTTGAGGCCGGTCAATTCGGATTCCTGCTGGTAGCCGAACAGTGCGAAATCGTAGCCAAACCAGACGAAGGTGAGCGCCACCACCAGCATCGCCGCGTGCCGGATCAGGCGGGCCGTGGCCCGGCCCCGGGGAGTCTTTGGCGTCGGCAGCACTTCGAGGTCGAAATGGGAGTCGTCGCGCACCGCGATCATCGACCCGAGCATGATGATCCAGATGAAACAGAAGCGCGCCACCTCCTCGGTCCAGATGTAGCGCGGAATGAGCTCGGTGAAGCGCGAGAAGATCTGCAGCACCACCGGCACGATCAGCAACGCCATCAAGGCCGTGAGCAGGACCTGGAGCGTGCGATAGATGGCGGAGATGAACGTGGAGATCATGTCGCGACCACCGCTAGCGCCCTCGTGGCACCGAATCCGTCGCGGCTGCCTCGCCCTGCGCCACCGCCGGCGCATCGGAATCCGGAAACTGGCCGCATCCCCCGCCCTGGAATCGACCCCGAGGCGATCCGGCGGTCATTTGATCGCATTGATGCGAGCGAGCACGTCCTCGGCACCCACGTCCTTCGCGTACTGCTGCTTGATGGGCTCGACCAGCTTGAGCAGCTTGTCGCGATCGGTGAAGACGTAGGTCTTCAACTTGCCTTCCTTCTCCATCTGCGCGAGTTTCGCCTGGTCCTCGCTCGATTCCAGCTGGCGTCCGTAGATGCCGGCCTCGCGACCCGCCTTGACGAGCGCAGCCTGGAGATCCTTCGGCAGCCGACGGAAGGTCTTCCCCGAGAAGCAGATCGGCCGCACCGTGATCGCGTGTTTCGTAAGCGAGATATGCGGTCCGACTTCGTAGAATTTCATCTGTTCGATGCCGGCGGACTCGTTCTCGGCGGCCTGGATCACCCCGGTCTGGATGGCGTTGTAGATCTCCGTGTACGCGATGACCGTCGGCGCGGCCGTGATCGCCTGGAAGATCTTCGTCTGGACCGGCGCGCCCATCACCCGGATCGAGAGCCCCTTGAGTTCCTGCAGATTGCGCACCGGCTTGTTCACGATCAGATTGCGCGTCCCCCCGCCCGCGTAACCGAGGATCAGCACGTCCGCTTTCTTCGCCACCTCGTCGGCGATCGGCTTCAGCGCATCCGCCTCGAGCACCTTGTTCCAATGGTCCATGTCGCGGAACAGGAACGGCATGTCCATGAGCGGGGCCGACTTGGCGAACGTGGACATGTGCGATGGCGATACGATCGCATAGTCGACCGATATGCCCTGGTTGAGATAGGCGAAGTAGTCCTTCTCGGTGCCTAGCTCGCTGTTGCGGTGGAGCACGAAATCGATGGGCTTGCCGTAGTACTTCCTGGTGAGATCCTCGAATCGGTGCAGCGTCTTGTTGAACGTGTGCTCGTCCGAGAATTGCACGGCACCGTGCAGTGTGATCGTCTGTTCGCCCAGCGCGGCAGCCGACAGAATCGATGCGAATGCCGCAAGGACGATTGCGAAAATGCTTTTGCTATTGCTCATGCCTATTTCTCCTCAGGAACCACCATCCGCGAATCGGGACAACCCCTGCAACCGCTGCGTCAACGCTGCCTGCAGGAGATTCAGGTCGGTGCCATAGGCGATCATCCGGAATCCCTTGGCGTAGTAGTCGCGCGCGAACTCCTCGCTCGGCGCGGCGGTGCCCAGCACCTTGCCGTGGCGACGGGCGGCAGCGACGATCTTGTCGATCGCCGCCAGATACGTCGGGTGCTGGAAGTCGCCATGCACGCCGAGAAAATTCGACAGATCGAGGAAGCCGATCCAGAGCGAGTCGAAACCCGCGACGGCGGCGATCTCGTCGAGATTCGCGAGCCCGACCTCGGTCTCGATCTGAAGCATGAGCAGGTTGCGCGCATGCGCCGCGGCGATCTTGTCAGGCACGTTGCCGCCGACGTAGTCGTCCTGGGCGGTACCGAACGCCGCCCCGCGACGGCCCGTCGGCGGATAGTGCGCGCTGCGCACTATCAGTTCCGCCTGCTCCGCCGTCTCGACCAGTGGCACCATGATGCCCATGGCGCCGGCATCGAGCAGCCGCGCGATGAAGTGATACTGCGCCTGCGGCACGCGCACCAGAGGCACGATCCCGATGCCGCGACACAGGGCGATCTGATTCTTCAGGACGTCGATGCCCACGCCCGAGTGTTCCATGTCGAACAGGATGAACTCGGCGCCGGTCGCCTGCACGATCTGCGGGAAGCCGGGGGTGAAGAATTCCATTGCGAACAGGCCGAACGCGTGGCCACCGGCGAGCAGTTTCGACTTGACGGGATTGGCGCGCATGGTCAGCGTTTTCCCGACTTGCGCTTCGGCTTCGCCGCATCGAGACCGGTCAGCGTCGCGATGCTCTGACGAAGTGCGTTCTGCAACAGGTGGCAGTCGACGCCCGCGGCGAACAGGCGGAAGCCTTTTTCCCAGTACTCGCGGCTCCATTCATCGGAACCCGACATGCACGCGAGCACCTTGCCGTGTTTCTGCGCCGCGGCGCACAGGCGATCGATCGCCTTCTTGTACTTGGCATGCTTGAACTGCGCCGGTATGCCGAGGAAGTTCGTGAGGTCGAAATGACCTAGCCAGAGCACGTCCACGCCCGGTACCGCGGCGATCCGGTCGATGTCGTCGATGCCTTCCTTGGTCTCGATCAACGGCATCACGATCACACGTTCGTTCGCGCGGCGCAGCTTCTCGGCCACGTCGCCACCTTCGTAATCATCGTGGGCAAAGCCGAACGCGGCGCCCCGGCGGCCATGCGGCGGGTAGCGCGTGCACGAGACGATGAATTCCGCTTCCTCGGCCGAAGCGACCATCGGGACCATGATCCCCATCGCGCCGATATCGAGCGCACGCGAGATGAACTGGTATTGCGCCGAGGGCACCCGCACCATCGGAACGATGCCGATGCCGCGGCACGCGGCGATGAGGTCCTTCAAGGTCTCGTAGCCCAACCCGCTGTGTTCCATGTCGAACAGGATGAACTCGGCGCCGGCGGCCTTCGCCATCTGCGGCAGGCCGGACACGAAGAAATCGAACGCCATGGTGCCGAAGACGGCCTCGCCGCGCTTCAGCTTCTGCTTTACCGGATTGTCACGCATCGAAATCTCCTGTGGCTCGAATGACGCACGAAGGGTTGTCCGCACTCGCGGGATGCGGGAAGTGATCGCAACGAAGGCGGGATGTCATCGCTCAATGCGGCTTGCGCGCAATGCAGGACAGCCAGGCCTGCGCGAACAGCGCGTGGGGATCCTGCTGCCAGCGGCGCATGGTGGCCGCGTGCTCGGGCATGGCATCGCGATCGAACTGCCACGCGAGCAGGTTGCCGATGGCCGTGAGCGGTGAATAGTTCTCGTAGCGGGCCGCCGGCCTGGCATGGCCGAAGCCCGCCTCGGTCAGGATCGTCGCCAGCTTGCGCCCGGCGCGGGTGTCGCCGCCGTGGCGATTCTGATATTCCTCGAAGGCGGCAAGCGCCGCACGCAGCCCGGGCGAATCCGGCGCCACCGCGAAACAGCCCCAGTCCGGGACGCAGACTCCGATGGTCCCGCCGGGACGCAGCACGCGCAGGCATTCCCGGGCCGCGGCATGCTTGTCGCCCAGATGTTCGAACAGAGCGTGCGAGAAGACAGCGTCGAAACTGTCGTCGGCGAACGGCAGCTCGTACGCGCTCGCCTGGTGGAACTCGACATTGCCGATGCCCGCCATCGCAGCGCGCTCCCGGGCCAGCGCGATCTGCGACCCGTCCATGTCGACCCCGACGACCATCCCCGGCGCGATTCGCGCCGCGATGCCCTGGGTGATGCCGCCGGGTCCGCACCCGCAATCGAGCACGCGCAGGCCCGGCAGCAGATGCGCCGCGAAGAATTCGCCGTGACTCGCCAAGGTGCGGCGGTCGAGGAAGGCGACCGCCTCCTGCGCGTAACCGAGCGTATAGCGTTCGTCGTTGGCCATCACGCGTGGAAGTAAGGTACGCGGCCGAGCACTTGCTGATTCACGACGTTCTTGGGGACGCGGCCGTGGGCCAGCTCCCGGCACGCATGAAACACACTGGCGGCAATCGTGTTGATGCACTCGTCGGTCAACCCGATGTGGTGCGGCGTGACCACGATGTTGTCGAGCTTGAGCAGTGGATTGTCCACGGGCGTGGGCTCGACCTCGAAGACGTCGATGCCGGCGCCGGCGATGCGGCGATTCGACAACGCGTCGTGGAGCGCGGCCTCGTCCACGATGGGACCGCGGGCGGTGTTGATGAAGAACGCGGTCGGCTTCATGAGCGCGAACTGCTTCGCGCCGACCAGTTTGCGGGTGTGTTCGTTGAGCGGACAATTCACCGCGACGAAATCGGACTCGCGGAACAGCGTGTCGAGGTCGACCAGCCGCACCCCCAGCGGGGTGACCGATTCCTGCGTCACATAGGGATCACAGGCGAGGTGCTTCATGCCGAAAGGCGCCGCCAGTCGGAACACCTCGGAACCGATGTTGCCCACGCCCACCGAGCCGAGCACGCGACCCGACAGGCCGGTCCCGAAATGATTCAGGCGCTCGGTCCAGCGCCCTTCGCGCACGAGGCGATCCTTGAGCATCACGCGCTGGGCCAGCATCAGCACGTAAGTCAGCACCGAAGTCGCCATCGGCCGCCGCACCCCGTCGGGGGCGATGCACAGGAGCACCCCGTTATCGGTGCACGCGGACACGTCGACCGTGTCGTAGCCGACGCCGAAGCGCGAGATGAGCTTCAGCCTCCGGTCGGCGCCGGCCAGCGTCTTGCGCGTGACCTTGCCCAGCATCACCGCCATCGCGTCGTAGCGTGACGCCGATTCCGGCGAGATCTCGGGCTCGCCCTCGGGGGCGAACTCCCACGCGATGCGCGGATCGTCGAGCATCGCCAGGGCCGACTCGTCGAAGATCGGCCGGCCGTCGGCCTTGAGATTGTCGCGCGTGATGCCGACGCGGAATTTTTCTGCCATGAATCCTCCCCTCCGTTTTGCGTGGCTCGTCGATCGCGAGCGCTCGAATGCCTGCTCCGGCCCTCGCGGGCGCGGCCGAACCTACATCGCTGCCGTGAAAGCGCCGTCTACCGTGAGCACGTGCCCATTGACGAAGGACGCTTCGTCGGACGCGAGAAAAACGCACGGCGGCCCGATTTCGTCGACCCGGCCCCAGCGCCCGGCGGGCGTGCGCTTGCACACCCAGTCGTTGAACTCCGTGTTGTCGATCAGCGCCGTATTCATCTCGGTCGCGAAATAACCGGGCGCGATCGAGTTCACCGTGATGTCGTGCTGCGCCAGTTCGACCGCCAGTTCACGGGTGAATGCGTGCACCGCGCCCTTCGAGGCTATATAGGCGGAGATCGTCGGGCGCGCAGCATAGGCGCTGATGGAGCCGGTCATGATGATGCGGCCGCGCCGCGCCGGGATCATGATCCGCGCGCATTCACGGGCCAGCACCCACACTGCGGTCAGGTTGGTCTCGAGCACGCGTCGGAAATCGGCGGTGTCGAACTCCGTGATCGGCTTGCGGTGCTGGATCCCCGCATTGAGCGCGGCGATGTCGAGCCGGCCATGCCGCTGGGCGATAGCGGCGACCGCGGCGACGGCGGCCGCTTCGTCGCTCACGTCGAAGGCAGCGACATCGCCCTTCAAGCCGGCGGCCGTCAACTCGCGCAGACGCCCATCGAGGGCGCCCTGGTCGCGGGCATTCAGGACCACCAGCGCGCCCGCCTGCGCGAGCGCCTTCGCCATGCCCCAGCCGAGGCCCCGCGACGCACCCGTGACCAACGCCACCTTTCCGCTCAGATCGAACATCGCCGCTCCCCGGTTGCCGACATCAATCAAGGCATGTACTGCCCGCCATTCACCTCGACGATCTGCCCGGTCACGTAGCCGCTCATCTGTTCCGAAGCGAGAAACAGGAACGCGCCGGTACATTCGTCCGCCGTGCCGATGCGATTCATCGGTATCGAGGCCTTGAATCCTTCGAGCATCTGCGGCGTGGAGTAGCGCTCGTGGAAGGGCGTGTAGATCACGCCGGGCGCCACCGCATTGACGCGGATGTTGTCCTTCACCAGTTCCTTGGCGAGCCCGTGGGTCATCGTGCTGACGAAACCCTTCGATCCCGCATAGAGCACGGCACCGGGACCGCCGCCGTGGCGCGCCGCCACGGAAGTCACGTTGATGATGTTGCCGCCCCCGGTCTTGCGCATGTGCGGTACCGCCGCGGCGATGCACATTAGCGCCGAGCGGACATTGAGGTACAGCACCTGATCGAACAGCTCATCGGTCAGTTCGCCGACGGGGACGCGCTGCACGAGGCCGCCGGCGTTGTTGACCAACACGTCGATGCGTCCGAACGCGGCCACCGTGTCGTCGACGATTGTCTTGCAGGTGGCACTGGAACTCACGTCGCCCTGGACCACGACGGCCTTGCCGCCCGCATTGCGGATCTCCGCGGCGACCTTCTCGGCTTCGGCCTTGCTGGTGTTGTAGTGAACCGCCACGTGGGCCCCGTTGCGGCCATATGCGATCGCTGCCGCCGCCCCGATGCCGGTGCTGGCGCCGGTGACCAGGATCACCTTGCCTTTCAAGTCCTCCATCATGTTCCCCTCCCCCCATTCTTGTTGTGACGATCGGCGCCTCGTGCGGCGCCGATCGATCATCGTTACGGGATCAGCACTGTCGATCCCGTTGTCTTGCGGGCCTCGAGGTCCATGTGCGCCTGCTTCGCGTCCTTGAGCGCGAAGCTCTGGTTGATCTCGATCTTCACCTTGCCGGATTTCACGACCCCGAACAGCTCGTCGGCCGCAGCCACCAGGTCGTCACGCTTGGCCGTGTAGGTCATCAGCGTGGGCCGGGTCACGTAGAACGAGCCCTTGGCCAGCAGGTTCAGGTCGAAGGCCGCCACTGGTCCGGAACCGTTCCCGAATACCACCAGCATGCCCAGGGGTTGCAGGCAGTCGAGCGAACCCATGAAGGTGTCCTTGCCCACTGAGTCGAACACCACGGGGACTTTCGCACCTCCGGTGATCTCCTTGACGCGCTCGGCGAAGTTCTCGCGTGTGTAGACGATCGTATGGTCATAGCCGTGCGCCTTGGCGAGTTTCGCTTTCTCGTCCGAACCGACGGTGCCGATCGTGGTGGCGCCCAGCGCTTTCAGCCACTGGCCCGCGATCAGGCCGACGCCACCTGCGGCGGCGTGGAACAGCACGGTCTGGCCGGACTGCACGCGGAAGGTCCGGCGGATCAGGTACTGTACGGTGAGGCCCTTCAGCATCATCGCGGCAGCCTGCTGGTCGGTGATGCCATCGGGAATCTTCACCAGCCGATCGGCCGCGATGTTGCGCAGTTCCGAATAGCTGCCGGGTCCGCCGCCGGCATAGGCCACGCGGTCGCCGGGCTTCAGGTAGTCGACACCCGCGCCCACGGCATCCACGACGCCGGCGCCTTCGAGGCCGAGACCGCTGGGTAGCGGCACCGGATACAACCCGGACCGGTGATACGTGTCGATGAAGTTCAGACCGATCGCGTTCTGCTTCACGCGCGCCTGGCCTTCGCCGGGCGCACCGACCTCGACGTCCTCGTACACGAGCACGTCCGGCCCTCCAACCTTGTGGAATCGTACTGCCTTGGTCATTCGAATCTCCCAGTCAACATGCTTCAGCGAATGAATCGGTTCACGTAGTCGGCGCCGAGCCCGACCCTCTCGTAGTGGTCCCGGCACATGTCGATCTTGGTATGGACGTCCTCGTAGCCGATCGTGGCGCCCTGCTCGTCGACGTAGATCATCGCGCCGTTCACGTTGAAGAACGTGATCATCTCGGTCGTCGGCGCGTCCACCATCAGCGTGTGGACCTCGCCCGGCGGTTCGTATACGAACCCGCCTTCCTCGGCCACCCAGTCGTGTTCGAGATAGCGCCAGCGCCCTTTCAGCACGAGGCCCGTCACCAGAGACGGATGGCGGTGACGGCTCAGGACACCGGTCCTGGTCACCCGCAGCAGGTTCCACCACTGGCCGGTGACCGCATTGAGCATCAGCGGACGGAACCACACGTCCGGTGCCTGGGGCACCCATACGCGATCGTCCGCGGGAATCGCCATCTCCACGATCTCGGGGTGCATTCCCGGTGCGGACAGATGGCTGGCACTGGCTGGAGCGTTCATGCGGGGTTTCCTCGAAGGCACGTCAGGAAGCAAGGCATCCACCGTCCACCGGCAACACGAAACCGGTGACGAGGGCAGCCGCGAATAAGCACGGGAAGACCACCGCTCCGGCCACCTCGTCCGGTTCACCCCGGCGACGCATCGGCGTGCGCTCGAAGATCGACCGATTGCGGACCTCGTCGTCGCGCAACGATGCGGTGAGCGGCGTCGCGATCCACCCCGGCGCCACGGCATTCACACGGATTCTATCAGCCGCATGGGCGATCGCGAGCGACTTGGTCAATTGGACAACACCACCCTTCCTTGCGCTGATTTCGGCACGAGTCGGCCGCTGAAGAACGCGAGCATCGACGCGACGTTGACCACGCAGCCGCCGACGGCCGCGAGCAGGGCACATGCGGCGGCGCAGCAGCGCATCGTCCCGGTCAGGTTCACGTCGGCCACACGCAACACGATTCCAGAACGCCTCAGGACGTCCCGTGGGGTCCACGCGGAACATCAGATCGCTGATTGGATTTTTGCTTCCTGTTTCTTGGCGTCCCGGACCGTTCGTAGACTTCCTTCCGTGGCGAGGCCATATATCTGATGCCATCGTGGGGCCTTGGCATCGGCCAAGTGACAGGAATGCGCCACGTCGACAACTCGCTCGAGCCCGCGACGATCGACAACGTCAAGCCGCGCGAGTAGGCCTACGCGCTGACCGGGGGCGGCGGGCTGCAACTGGAGGTGTTGCCTTCCGGCAGCGTGCCGTGGCGGTTCAAGTTCCATCTGAACGGCAAGTGCGAGTAGGTGATTGTCGGTGGCTACCTCGCCTTCACGATCAAGCAGGCCCGACACACGCCCATCTTCGTGTCGGGGTCGACGACCGGCGTGCGGGTTTATCACTGACCTCCCGAACCGCACCGGACTCCGAGATGGCCTGTGCCGCGCTACCCCTTCCTGGATGCCATCTCGTGGGCGCCTCGGAAGCGGCTATGCAAGCAACTCCGCGCCAGGCAACCGGGCGGCGCCAGTGTCGAAGGTCAAGAAGCGGCTGCGCCCGACGTGCGCAGCGCGCGCGATGAGCAGGCAGTCGGCGAAGTCGGTGCCCGGGTGCTGCGCCCAGACATAGAGCGCCTCTTCCACTGTGGGCGGGTGCTCGAACTCCACGTCGACGCTTTCGAGCAGTGCGGCGAAGGCGCCTGCGATGCTGGCCTTGTCGAGCTTGTAGCGGCTGCGCAGCACCCATTCGGTTTCGAGCAAGACGCCGAACACGATCAGTACCGGCTCTTCGGCAGCGGCGGCTTGATCCACCAATCGCTGCGCCGCCGCGTACTGCGCCTCGTCGTCACGGACGAGCAGGCGCACCAGCACGTTGGTGTCGATGGCGATGGTCACGGCACAACCCTCGCGCTGCGCGCCGCTTTCGTGACCGAGCGGCTGCTCATCGCGCCGGTCGCTTCGCCGCCCCCTTCGTCGATGTCTTCGCTGTCGTCGCCTTGAACGGGTTCATGTGCTCGATGGCGACCTTGGGCTGCCCGGGGAGCGTGAGCGATCCCGCCAGGTCTGCCAGCCGCCGCGTCTTCGGCCGCATCACGACGGTGCCGTCACTGAGCATCGTGAAGGCCATCTTGTCGCCGGACTTGAGCCCGAGCCGGTCGCGGATTTCCCGCGGCACCGTGACCTGGCCCTTGGTCGTCATCGTGGTGGCGTCTGCCATGTCTGGCCTCCCAGCATTACGAACAAGCGTATCGCAATACCGCAGAGACAATGGCGTCAACACTGCGGCCTGTGTGCCAGCTCTTGTGGTAGCCGGGCGATGGCCGTGTCGGCATGTAGACGGTGTTGAGAAAGCGCCCGATTGTGGGGTTGGACGCGGGCGTGAGCGTTTAGCGCCTTGAGCGCACGTTGGGCGGGGTGATCTTGTTCGGGTTTGATTGTTCGCTATCGGAGGTCGAAGAGCGCGGTATTCTCT
>JBBQHP010000053.1:0-30306 GCA_038324085.1 Burkholderiales bacterium | reverse complement strand
CCACCGTGAACAGGCTCTCCTGCATCGCATCGGCTCCGCGCATCGCCATCACCTCACGGGCAAGTTCATGACATCCACATCGACCACAGTTCGTGTGAAAAGTGTCCGGATAACCATGAGAATTTCAACAGCCTGCTAACGGCTGGCCGCACTTATCCACGGCCGCGCGATCGGCGCCTCTCACGCAAGACTCGCGCGGCGGTGGGTAAGCCGCCTGCACGAACCAAGAGCTGTCCGGCCGTCCAGGCCCGTGTTGAAGCTCGATTCATGCGGATCGTCCTCGACTGCTGATTGCAGACGAAGTCGGTGTTGGCAAGACTATCGAAGCGCTCCTGCTCGGGAAGCAGGGCAAGGGCCGCAGGGTGAAGGGACTCACGTCGCGCGACGTCGATTCAATCCGTAGGCCTGCGCGATGCGTTGAACCATCTCGGCAACGCTGCCGTTGATCCCAAGGGACTTCGGATCAATCGTGCGATCCGCTTCAATGCCATCGAGAAAGCGATTCAGATCGTGCTCGATCCTTGGGGCGACTTCGATGCGAACGTCCGGCGCGAGCAGCTGCGACAGACGCAGCACGTCGTTTGAATGTTTGCGGATGTTCTTGCTGTCCACGGCCGCGCCTTTCGCCTGTCGCTCGCCGAGGTCCAACCACGCGCTGGCCTTGAGCGGAATCAGCCTGTCCTCGCCGACCCACGGCAATCCATCAACTTCCTTGCGACCCGCAAGGATGAATTCGTAATACGCGTCATCGAGCAGGATGGCGGACAGACTTGCCGCGGCCTCGTCGATCGGGATCGGCGTGAGGTGACTGCCTTCGGCGAGGTTGATTCCTTCCGGAGCCCTACAGAACAACTCCAGCATGACGGGGAAGCGCTCATCGACTGGCTTTTGGAACCGGTAGAACACGGGCTTCCCGGTGTCGCTGGCCTGCCGGATTTCGTAGCCGCCCGCCTCGACAAAGCTCCAGAACACTTCGCCGAATGACGGGCTGAGCGCTTCGATGTGCAGGACGATGTCCAGGTCCTTCGTGGCACGAAACTCGAGCCCCGCCTCTTCCATCGCAAGCGTCGCGGCCGTGCCGCCGATCAGCACGAACTGTTCGGCGTGGCCAGCGAAGTATTCGCGAAAGACATCGAGCCCCCTCACCAAGGAAAGCGCCCCTTCAGTTCATCGAGCGCGAGTTGGACACGCTCGTCGGTGCTGCCCTGTAGGCTGAGTGTCAAGGAAAGGAGATCGACCGTTTCGCTTTCCGGGACGAGCGCGGGGTTGTAGTGCCAGAGCTCCCATCCGCAGGCACCCGGCAGGGGCTCGGGCAGGGGCTCGATGCCGGCCTGCGTTGCTGTCTTCCACTGCGCCGGGCTGACGGCATAGATCGGCCACTGCGGCTCGGAAAGCATCGAATGCCGTGCCAGCGCGCTCAAGCCCGCCAGCCTTACGTGGGGCGGATTCCACTTGGAAACGGGACGGGCCCAGAATCGGCGCTTGACCGGGCTGCGCATCAGCGGCTTGGCTCTTTCCCAGGTCTCCGCGGCAGTGCGCTCCGTGTGCAGCCATCGCGCCCTGCCCTCCTTGCGCAAGGTCGCGATGCCTGCGGCCGTGAGTTCCTTGACGGCCCGGGACAAGGTCATCGCGGTATAGCCCAGGTCGCTGACCACCTCGGCGGGCTGCCACTCCGCGCGCCACGGCTGCCGCAGCAGGACGGTGATCACCATCGCCTGCGTCGCGGGGCTGAGCGCGGTGTCCTGAGCGGCGGGCGGCTTGCGAAAGTACTCGCGCAAGTCCATCCCGAGATCCGGCAGATAGAGCTGGTTCCCGGGCACCAGGAATGGCACCTTCTGCTCGATGAGGCGCTTGCGCTCGTAGGATGCGAGGGTGCCGGTCACGTAGACGACGGGCAGGCCGGCCAGTTGGCGCAGCTTGTCCATCAGCCCTCGGACGTTCGCCAATCCCGGCTTATCGGGCCGCTTGTCGATGGCAAGGAGAATCTGCCGATCCAGTAGCTTCAGGTCCCGGACCTCGAAGGCGTCCTGTAGAAAGTAAGGCAGCTTGCCGGCACCCGGCCACGCCCGAGCCCTGGGGGTGACTCCAAGGGTTTCGTGCAGATACGCGTGGACGGCGGCGTCCAGAGCACGTTCTGGGGTGATTTTATCTAACATGACAAAAGCACGATAACACGAGTAATGTTATCGTGCCATTTGAATCTCAACAGACATTCTCTCTATTGGACAACACCTTAGCATCGAATTTCGACAGACCCCGATAGTCCCTGAAAGACGCCGAATCATTCCCACTCGATCGTCGCCGGCGGCTTCCCCGAGATGTCGTACACGACGCGATTGATCCCTCGCACCTCGTTGATGATTCGATTGGATACGATACCGAGCAGACCGTGCGGCAACTCCGCCCAATGCGCCGTCATGAAATCCTGCGTCTGCACGGCGCGCAGCGCCACGACGAATTCGTAGGTGCGCCCGTCTCCCATCACACCAACGGAGCGCACCGGCAGGAACACCGCAAACGCCTGTGACGTGCGGTCGTACCACCCGTGTTCGCGCAGTTCCTCGATGAAGATGGCGTCGGCGCGGCGCAGCAGATCGGCGTATTCGCGCTTCACTTCGCCGAGGATACGCACGCCCAGTCCCGGCCCGGGGAACGGATGTCGATAGACCATTTCCCGCGGCAGGCCGAGCGCGATGCCCAGTTCGCGCACTTCGTCCTTGAACAGTTCGCGCAGTGGTTCGAGCAGCCTGAGGTGCAAGGTGTCGGGGAGGCCGCCGACGTTGTGGTGCGACTTGATGGTGTGGGCCTTCTTGGTCTTGCCGCCGGCCGACTCGATCACGTCGGGATAGATCGTGCCTTGCGCGAGCCACTTCACTTTTGCGAGTTTCGCCGATTCGCGCTGGAAGACTTCGACGAATACGCGTCCGATGATCTTCCGTTTCAGCTCAGGGTCGGACACGCCCGCGAGCTGGCCGAGGAATTCATCGGCCGCATCGACGTGGATGACTTTCACGCCGAGATTACGGCCGAACGTTTCCATCACCTGTGCGGCTTCGTTCAGACGCAACAGGCCGTTGTCGACGAATACGCAGGTGAGCTTGTCGCCTATGGCGCGATGGATCAGTGCGGCAGCGACCGACGAATCCACCCCGCCGGACAAGCCGAGCAGCACTTCGTCGGAGCCCACTTCGGAGCGGATGCGCCCTACCGCCTCGTCCACGTAGTCGGGCATCTTCCAGTCGAAGCCTGCGCCGCAGATCTCGTGCACGAAGCGGTCGAGGATCGCCTTGCCTTGCACGGTGTGGGTCACCTCGGCGTGGAACTGGATGGCGTAGAACCCGCGCGATTCGTCCGCCATGCCGGCGATGGGCGTGGAGGCGTTGCTCGCGATCACCTTGAAGCCGGGAGGGATGGCGTCGACCTTGTCACCGTGGCTCATCCACACGTCCAGCAGGCCGTGACCATCGCCATTGACTCTGTCCTGGATGTCGCGCAGCAGGCGCGAGTGGCCGCGGGCGCGGATTTCGGCGTACCCGAACTCGCGCTTCAAGCCATTTTCGACAACGCCACCCAGTTGCGCCGCCATGGTCTGCATGCCGTAACAGACTCCCAGTATCGGAACGCCCGCAGCGAACACGCTTTGCGGCGCGCGGGGCGTGCCGCCTTCGGTCACCGAGGACGGACCACCGGACAGGATGATCCCCTTCGCGCCA
Source organism: Burkholderiales bacterium (assembly GCA_038324085.1). Lineage (GTDB taxonomy): Bacteria > Pseudomonadota > Gammaproteobacteria > Burkholderiales. The sequence goes on along the minus strand of JBBQHP010000053.1, from coordinate 26,593 downwards.
AAGCGGGGGACGAAGTCCTCAGCGACATCGTAGGGATGAATCTCGCAGTACACGCCGGTCTCGCGTACCCGGCGCGCGATCAGCTGGGTGTATTGAGAACCGAAGTCGAGGATCAGGATCTTGTCGTGCATGTGCCGGTCGCCAAAAAAAGAAGAGGCGCACCGATGCGCCTCTTGATGCCGTCGTGGTGCGTGGGATTCACTCCACGTGATAGTTGGGGGCTTCCTTGGTGATCTGCACGTCGTGCACGTGCGATTCCTTGACGCCGGCGGACGTGATCTGGACAAACTGCGCACGTTCGCGCATGTCGTCGATGCTGCCGCAACCCAGGTAGCCCATGCTTGCGCGCAGGCCGCCCATGAGCTGGTGGATCACGTTGGTCACCGGGCCCTTGTAGGGCACCCGACCTTCCACGCCCTCCGGCACGAGCTTGTTCTCGCTCGCATCAGACGCGTCCTGGAAGTATCGGTCGCTCGATCCCTGCTGCATGGCGCCCAGGGAGCCCATGCCACGATAGGATTTGTAGGAACGCCCCTGGAACAACTCGATCTCTCCAGGCGCCTCCTCGGTACCGGCAAACAGGCTGCCGAGCATCACCGCATCTGCGCCGGCGGCGATCGCCTTGGCAACATCACCGGAGTAGCGCACGCCACCGTCGGCGACCAGGGGAATGCCGGTTCCGGCGAGGGCATCGGCGACATTCTGTATGGCGGTGATCTGCGGAACCCCCACGCCGGCCACGATGCGCGTCGTGCAGATCGAACCGGGCCCGATGCCGACCTTGACGCCGTCGGCCCCCGCGTCCATCAACGCCTTCGCGGCCGCGGCCGTGGCAATGTTGCCGCCGATCACCTGGGCATTGGGAAACGTTCGCTTCATCCAGCGCACTCGATCCAGGACGCCCTGCGAGTGGCCGTGCGCCGTATCCACGACGATTACGTCGGCGCCCGCCTCGATCAGCGCTTCCGCACGTTCTTCGGTGCCTTCACCGACTCCGATCGCGGCACCCACGCGCAAGCGACCGAACTGGTCCTTGCAGGCATTCGGGTGTTCGGAGGATTTCAGGATGTCCTTCACGGTGATGAGACCCTTGAGTTCCCAATCGCCGTTGATGACGAGCACCCGTTCCAGCCGATGCCGGTGCAGAAGCGTCATCGCTTCCTCCAGACTCGCTCCTTCCTGCACGGTGACGAGTCGTTCGCGCGGCGTCATGATGTCGCGGGCCGGCTGATCGAGGTTGTTCTCGAACCGGAGATCCCGATTGGTCACGATGCCGACCACGCGACCGGACTCGAGCACGGGCAATCCCGAAATGTGATGCTGGCGCGTGATCTTCAACACGTCGCGCACGGTCATGTCCGGCGAGATCGTGATCGGGTCCTTGACGACCCCACTCTCGAACCGCTTCACCTTCGCGACTTCCGCGGCCTGCGATTTTCCGGGAACGTTCTTGTGCAGTATGCCGATCCCGCCTTCCTGGGCAATCGCGATGGCCAGGCGCGCTTCGGTCACCGTGTCCATCGCGGCGGACAGCAGCGGAATGTTGAGTCGGATGCTACTGGTGAGGCGGGTGTGGAGTCTGACGTCCTTGGGGAGGACCTCCGAATGCGCCGGGACGAGCAGGACGTCGTCGAAGGTCAGCGCCTTCTGGATCACTTGCATGTTTCTGATCCTTCACGCAAAAAGCTATTATACAGAATCGACCTTGCGATCGGTATGCCGCTCGGGTCTCGACAATGTCGACTTTGTCATCAGGAACACCCCCATGCAGAGCTCACCGCCCATACGAATCGGCGCCACCCAGATCACCGCTCGTTGCCGTCTGGCGACATGCCTGGCCACGGGCGTGCTGCTCGCGTTGCCTCAATTGTCGAACGCGCAGGTGACGCCGGTAGCGGAATCCGCGCTGAATCAGGCGGAGGTCGCCGTGGCCGAAGCACGTGTTCACGCAGCGCTCTGGTCCACGGCGTGGAAAGCCCTGCTCGAAGCGCGCCGCAGTCGCCTTGCGCACGACGCCGCCGCCACGCTGCGCTGGAGCGCCCGCGCCACCGAACTGGCCGAACTGGGTCTGATCCAGGCAGGCTATCCAAACCAATCCTCGGCGCCCTCTGCCGCCGACACGAACGGAGACAAGCAATGAAGCGTTCCATGACCGGCCTCAAACTACTCGGCGCGGCCTTGTTGGTGCTTTGCGCCGGACACGCTTCCGCGATCTGCAAGTGGAAGGATGCGAAGGGCGGTACGCAATATTCCGATGCACCGCCGCCCGGTATCGAGTGCATGGATACGATCAGGGCCCAGCCTCCGATATCTTCCGGGACGTCTCCGGCCGCCCCGAAGAGCTACCAGGAAAAAGACATGGAGTTCCGCAAACGGCGGGTCGAGAAACAGGAGGCCGAGAAGAAGGCGGAACAGGAGAAGGCGAACGAGGATGCCAAGCGGAAGAACTGCGAAGCTGCACAGGCCCGCGTGACCGGACTTTCCCGCGGCGGCAGAGTGGCGCGGTACGATTCCAACGGTCAGGTCTATTACCTGGGTGACGACGACATCGCCCGCGAACTCGACGCTGCACGCAAGCAGGCCGAGCAACTCTGCAAGTAAGGATTCAGCGGCGTACCCGCAGGCGTCGCGCTTCTTTCGGATCAACCTCGAGCGGACGGTACAGCTCCACCCGATCGCCGCTCGCGAGGGGTGTGTCGAGTTTCACCTTGCGGCCCCAGATCCCCACGTCATGGCGGTCGATGTCGATGCCCGGATAGCGATCCAGCAGCCCCGAGCGCTCGATCGCTTCTCGTACCGTAACGCCCGCTTCGAGCTCCAGACGAACGACGGTTTGCGTCGTGGGCAAGGCAAAGACGACTTCCACGACTGTTGCATCGCTCGTCATCGCGCACCGTAGACGGTGGTGGCACGCTCGACGAACGCATCGACGAAGCTCGCGGTGATCTGTTCGAACACGGGGCCGATCAGCTTGCCCAGGATGGCGCTGGCAAATTCGTACTGCAGTTCGAAACGGACCTTGCATCCACCCTCCCCCAGCGCCAGAAAGCTCCAGGAACCATCGAGCTGCCGGAACGGCCCCTTGATCAGACGCATGTCGATTCGCGACGGCCGCTGCTTCGAATTCTCGGTGGAGAACGTCTGGCGAATACCATGGAAGTCAATGATTACGGAGGCGCGAGTGCGCGTTTCGTCGCGCATTTCCACCGCCGACCCACCGCACCAGGGAAGAAATTCCGGGTACTGCTCGACGGCATCCACCAAGGCATACATCTGGTCGGGTGAATATTCGACCAGTACCGATCGATCGATTCGAATCACGCTGTTGTTTGCTCGAAGTGACTACGGCACTGCGAGAGCCGCGCCGTGACGGGTAGGTAGAATAGCGAACTGCCGTCCTTTCAGCACGCCCCCTCAATGAGCATCGCCCAGAACAAGAAAGCCTTTCACGACTATTTCATAGAGGAGCGCTACGAGGCCGGCCTCGTGCTCGAAGGCTGGGAAGTGAAGTCGATACGCGCCAGCCGCGTGCAGCTGCAGGAAGCCTATGTGGTGGTAAAGGGCGCCGAAGTGTTCCTCATCGGGGCCCACGTGAGCCCGTTGCTCACGGCTTCGAGCCACATCCAGACCGATCCGACCCGTACGCGGAAGCTGCTGTTGCACGCCGAAGAGATCCGTAAGTTGATCGGCCTGGTCGAGCGTGCGGGCTATACCCTGGTGCCGCTGGACCTGCACCTGAAGAAGGGCAAGATCAAGCTCGAGATCGGCCTCGCCAAAGGCAAGAAACAGCATGACAAGCGAGAGGTCGAGAAGGAGCGGGAGTGGCAGCGGGAGCAACAGCGACTCATGCGCAGCAAGCGATGAACAGGCGCCCGGCGGGCGGCCCCTGAACCCTGCCGACACCGGCGATCATCCAGAGACCTTGTAGCCGTTCACCCTCGCGGCGGTGGAGCAAAAGACCGGTTCAGCACTTTTACGACGCGGTCGAAGCGAGCTCACGTTTCATCACCCAGCCGATAGTGATCAAGCCGATCAGCAGCAAAGCGCGTACTCCCGGTTCTGGAACCGGTGCGCTGGATCGCCATCCCCACTGAGTGATCAAACCGGGTTGATCGCCGTCGAGCGCGTACGCGAAAAATTCGTAACCGCCATCGTTGCCCGCGAATGCCTGCATTACGGAACTGAAGGAGCCCGGCAGGCCGATCGTCCAGGTGACCGTGGTCGGGCTGAAAACTGTCGTATTGCTGATATCGCGCCAACCGGAATTGAACGTTCCGAAGGCCGTTGAATGGGAGGCGTCCTGAGCGAGAATCGAAAAATCGTAGGACGGAATGTGCATCTGCCCCGGCGCATTGAACCCGAAATTGAACAGGGCTCCACCTAGTGATGATGCTGAGGCTGCGATAGATCCGTCCGCGTTTAGCGTGAACAAGGCCGTCACACCAGGCGAGACGCCGTTCCCGGCCTTTTCGGTGAACGTGACGGAAAGGGAGTCCGCGCTGGCACTCGACATCAAACCAATAGTGGAGCACGCGAGCAGAGTACGCAGCATGCAACGGATGAAAATGGCGGTCATTCAGAACTCCCCTGTGGATTGAGGTAGGTGGCCAAGGCTCGGTTGGAAATCTTCGCTCGATCCGGCGCAACCCTGAAATCAGGAATCGTAGCCCTTTTCACGATTCACAGCGGCCGGGCCACCGCCAGAATCTGCCACGCGCAGAGCTCTTCCAGTTCGCCGGGTTGCAATCCCTGGATCAACAGGCGCCCGTTCTGCAGATTCGGAATGGGTGCAGCGGCCGCCTGATCGAGCAGACCCGCAAGGCGGGGGTCGAAATTGAATCCGAAACCGGTCATTTCGTAACCGGTCTCCTGGAACAGGCGTCCGAGGCTCTTGACGGTAAAGAAGCGAAGGTGCGTGATATCGAGCAGGCCGGAGCATTCGTAGCGCCATTCGCCGCCGTCGACGAGTTCTCCCAGCAACGCCAGGTTGCGTGCATTCGGCACGCTGGCAATCACACGCCCGCGAGAACTCAGGAAAGGCCGCAGTCGATCCAACACCCGCCAGGGATTGATCATGTGCTCGAGGACGTCGCCGGCAATCACCACGTCGACGCTGCCAGGAGCGATGCCGTGCTCCCGCAGATCGGCGGTTTCGATCGAATCGACGATCACCTGATCGAGAACTGCACTCGCCGCTTGCGCCGCCCCGACGTGCGTTTCCAGGCCGATGACACGGGCACCAGGATGCAGTTCCTTGACGCGAGCCCCGGTCGCGCCGGCGGCGCACCCGATATCGATCACGATGCGCGGCGGTTCGGCAATCAACCCGATCAGTTCATGCCGGACATTCAGATGGTACGGCGCTTCGACCGCACCGTCGGTCGCATCCAGATGCGTTTTCCAAACCGGCAACGGATCGGGATCAGCCATCAGTGGGTTCGCCCGTCGGCGTCGGCACGCACCTCGGACAGCATGAGTTCGGCGCCGGTGTGATCCGGGTGCGTCGCGACGATTCGCGTCAACAGTCGCTCGGCATCCTGCAACCGACCCTGAATCCAGCATCGATAGGCCAGCGCGAGGATATCCTGACGCGCCAGGGCGTCCGGCGGCAGTGCGGCGGCGAGACGTTCCAGATCTGTTGCATCGAGCGCCCGCCACAGGTTGAAGGCACCATGGAACCCGAACGTGGGTCGAGGCGATTCCACATGCTCGACACTGAAATCACGCGCGATAGCCAACGGCGCGAAGCGGATGCCATGGCGCGCTTCGAGATAAGGCCGATAGGTTCGGCAGATGCGCTCGTCCTCGGGTTCGAATTCGGTTAGCGCAGGGTCCGTGCACGCCGCCAGCAGCTTGCGCGAGCGCAACGAGAAGCCGCCGTTACCGACATCCATCCCGTCGCCGTAGCCCCAAGGGGCTCCGAGATAGTCCCAGGCGAGAAATTCGTCGCGCCAAAGGGTCGAATCCAGGATGAAGCCATCCCACTGGACAAGCAGCGCATGAGACGTGGCGACCACCGCAGCAAGCTCGCGCATGATGAACTCCGAATACCCGGCACGGGTACGCAAGGGTGCGATCGGAACGCGCCGGATACCGGTCGCATCGATCAACGCATCCGTGACGAAGAGCACCTCAGCGAATCGGCAATCGGCCACACAGCGTTGCAACGCCAGCAGCGCGGCTCCGGGCTGTACGCAATCCACTGCGACGAGCGTCACGTCGGGCAGTCGCAGCATACCGGCCCGGAGGCGCTCAGCGCTTCCCGAAGAGCCCGCGCAGTGCGTCCTGCAGGTCCGCGGGTAGCACCACTACCTTGCTGTTGTTGGAGGTCGCGAGCTTCTCCATCGCCGCAATGTATTTCTCGCCGAGGAGGAACAGCATCGGCGCATCCCGGTCCTGCACGGCCTGGGTGACCTTCTGGATCGCCTGTCCGGCGGAATCCGCCAAGGTGACCTGCGCTTCCGCGTCACGGCGCGCACTCTCGAGCCGCCCTTCGGATTCAAGGATCATCGCGGTCTTCTCGCCTTCGGCCTTGGTGACGGCCGCCTTGCGTTCCCTTTCGGCACTCGCCTGCAGTTCCATGGCACGCTGCATCGATTCGGACGGCTTGATGTCCTGGATCTCGACGGACTTCACGGTAAGGCCCCAGTCGATCGCTTCGTCCGCGATGCTCGCCTTGAGTCGCGCCTTGATCTGGTCCCTGGATGACAGCGCAGAATCGAGTTCCATTTCCCCGACGATGGAGCGCAACGTGGTCTGGACGAGCTGACGAATGGCCTCGGAGAAATCGGTCACCCCGTATACCGCCTTCACGGTGTCGGTGACCTTGATGAAAGCCAATGCGTTGGTGAGAATCACGGCGTTGTCGCGCGTGATCACTTCCTGCTGCTCGATGTCGAGAATGATGTCTTTGGTCACCACCTTGTAGGCGACCTTGTCGATGTAGGGAATGATGATGTGCAGGCCGGGTCCCAGTGTCTTGTGATATTTGCCCAGACGCTCGACCACCCACTCCATTCCCTGTTCCACCACACGCACGCCCTTTGCGATGGTGATCGCGACGAATACGAACAACGCAATGATGACGACGGTTATGCCCATTCCCATGATTCGGTCCCCCGGAAGCCTAGCTCTTCGCGACGCGCACGATGTGTCCCTCGACGGCGAGCACCCTGGCGCGATCGCCCACGTTCAGTTCATCGTCGGACCGACACTCCCAGGTATCGCTGCCGAGAATCGGCTTCTGGAACTTGATGCGACCCATTTCAAACGGCCGGGTGATCTGCGTCACCATGCCGATCTCGCCGACCATCTGCCCGGTGGACATGCCGACGCGCGTCTCGAACACGCCGGTCTTGAAGACCTTGAACCAGAGCCATACGAAGGCCACCGACGACACGGTCCAGATCAGGACCTGGGCCGCGAACGGGATACCGGGGAAAGCCAGTACGCAAATCCCGGTGATCAGTGCGCCGAGTCCGAACCAGATCACGAAGAAGGCAGGAACCGCCAGTTCCGCGACTGTGACGACGAACCCCAGCACCATCCAGTACCACCACTGCATTTCCATCGCGTGCGTCCTCGCTCCCGGAAAGCCGCGCCGGATTAGAGCATGTGACCCTCGAGCGGTCAAAGCCGCCCGCGCGTTCACGTATAGCGCAGTCCCATCGCTTCGCGCACTTCGCGCATGGTTTCGGAAGCCAGTTTGCGTGCACGCTCGGTGCCGTCCGCGATGATATTGCGCACGAGCGTCGGATCCTCGAGATACATTGCAGCGCGCTCGCGCATCGGCTTCTGCTCTTCGAGCACGGCATCGATGACGGGCTGTTTGCATTCGAGGCAGCCGATACCCGCGCTGCGACAGCCTTGCTGCACCCATTCGCGCGTTCTCTCGCTCGAGTAGATCTGGTGCAATGCCCAGACCGGGCACTTCTCCGGTTCGCCCGGATCGGTGCGACGAACGCGTGCCGGATCCGTGGGCATGGTGCGGATCTTTCGAGTCACGCTGTCCGCATCCTCACGCAGCGTGATGGTGTTGTTGTAGGACTTCGACATCTTCTGGCCGTCCAGCCCCGGCATCTTGGAGGCTTCAGTCAGGAGCGCCTGGGGTTCGGACAGGATCATCTTGCCGCCACCTTCGATGAAGCCGAACAAGCGTTCGCGATCTCCCATCGACAGGTTCTGCGCCTCCTCGATCAACGCGCGCGCGGCCTCGAGCGCTTCGTTGTCGCCCTGCTCCTGGAATTTCGTGCGCAGCTCCACGTACAGTTTGCCGCGTTTGCCTCCGAGCTTCTTGATCGCGGCCTCGGCCTTTTCCTCGAAACCAGGCTCACGACCATAGATGTGATTGAACCGGCGCGCGATCTCGCGGGTGAATTCGATGTGCGGCACCTGGTCTTCTCCCACCGGCACCAGGTTCGCGCGATAGACGAGGATGTCGGCGCTCTGGAGCAGCGGATAGCCGAGAAAACCGTAGGTGGACAAGTCCTTCTCGGTGAGCTTCTCCTGCTGGTCCTTGTACGTCGGCACGCGCTCCAGCCAGCCGAGCGGCGTGATCATCGACAAGAGCAGATGCAATTCCGCGTGTTCCGGCAACTGCGACTGAATGAACAGCGTGGCCTGGGCCGGATCGACACCCGCCGCGAGCCAATCGATCACCATGTCCCAGACGTTCGCTTCGATCATCTCGGGAGAATCGTAGTGCGTCGTGAGTGCGTGCCAGTCTGCTACGAAGAAATAGCATTCGTACTCGTTCTGCAATCGCACCCAATTCTTGAGCACGCCGTGATAGTGGCCGAGGTGAAGGCTGCCGGTGGGGCGCATGCCCGATAAGACGCGATCGACGAACATTTACAGGTCCCGGATATGGATGCGGAAAGTCGGTACTGTGCCAGAGCGGCTCAAACGGTGCGCTCCAGGCCGAAGAGTTCCGGATCGCCCTTGCCCGAGCGCACGAGCAGCGGAATCTCGTTCGTCAGGTCCACGATGGTCGTGGGTTCGACGCCGCATGGCCCGGAATCGATCACAACGTCCACTTGACGCTCCAATCGGGCGCGGATTTCCTCCGCATCGTTCAGTGGGCCGTCGTCTCCGGGCAATATCAACGTGGTCGACAGGATCGGTTCGTCGAGCGCTTCCAGCAACGCTTGCGCAACCGCGTGGTCCGGCACCCGCAGACCAATGGTGGCACGCTTGGGATGCTGCAGTCGGCGCGGAACCTCGCGGGTCGCCTGGAGAATGAACGTATAGCTTCCCGGCGTGGCGCTCTTCAGCAGGCGGAATTGTCTGTTGTCCACCCGGGCGTACTGCGAGATCTCGCGCAGATCCCGGCACACGAGTGTCAGATGATGCTGCTCGTCCACGCCGCGAATCGTCCGGATCCGTTCGACGGCCGCCTTGTCGCCGAGATGGCAGCCCAGCGCATAGCAGGAATCGGTCGGATACGCGATCACGGCACCTGCGCGTACCAGCGCCGCAGCCTGGTCGAGCAGCCTGCGTTGCGGATTCTGAGGATGCACGGAAAATAGTTGGGCCATGGCCCGAACTCCATTCTCGCCGGAAAGGTGAACTCATCCTGCGATTCGGAGGGACCGAGGCAAGAGAGGACATTCGGACGCGCGGGAGGATACCGATGGCACGTGAACGGCCGAAGGACTTAGGGCTAGGATGATAGCAAAACCTCCCGGAACCTCGGCATCCGACGCACCGCATCACTCGTATCAATGGGCAATCCGTCCTCGCGAGGCACCACCATGATCCGTCGAAACACTCTCCTCGCCGCTCTGGCGGTCGCCGCCGGCCTGGCGATCAATGCGGAAGCACCGGCTCAAGAATGCGCGGCCGCGAGCGGCCCGAACCGGGCGCCGCTGCTCGAGCTCTATACGTCCGAGGGCTGCTCCAGCTGCCCGCCGGCGGATCGTTGGCTGTCGGGATTGCAGGGCGCGGGGCTGGGGCTGGCTTCGGTCGTGCCGATCGCCTTTCACGTCGACTACTGGGACCGCCTGGGGTGGGTCGACCGGTTTGCCCAATCCACTTACAGCCAGCGGCAACATGGCGTGGCGCGTCAGCAGCATCGCGATTTCGTCTTCACTCCCCAGATCGTTCTCGATGGGCAGGACTTCCGGTCTGCCGGCGGGTACACGGCAATCAAAAGCTATGCGGACAACGCCTCTCCGGAGCATGCGCATCTGGACTTGAAGCTGTCCGACAGTTCCGGGAAGCTGGGCATCGACGCGTCTGCGCGCCTCTCGAGCGCCGAATACCGTAACGCCGAGTTGTTCATTGCGGTGACCGAAAATCACTTGGCGAGTCAGGTTTCGGCCGGTGAAAACGGCGGTCGACGCCTCGTCCATGACGCCGTGGCCCGAACGTTGATCGGGCCGTTCGCGATGCCGTCGGATCGCGGGTTGTCCGTGACCCGGACCGTGGAGCCGGGCGCGGACTGGAATCGGGCCAATCTCACCGTAGTCGCGTTCGTGCAAGACCGCGTCACCGGCGAGGTGCTGCAATCGCTCGGGCTGCGCTACTGTCGCTGATTCTCGAGCGCTGTGGAACAATAGCCCCATAACTCGAAAAGTCATGGGGAGAACATGGGCCGGATCGTGCGCGCTCCCGGCGACTTCTGGGCGGGTGCTATCTTCGCGGGCGCCGGAATCGCCGCACTCCTCCTGGGTCGCAGCTATCGGCTGGGCACTTTGCTCAGCATGGGTCCCGGGTATTTCCCGCGCATGGTCGGGATCCTGCTCACGATCCTGGGCGTCGCGACCATAGGCGCATCGCTGCGGGGCCGCGGCGAGCCTTCGGAGGTGTGGCGCTGGCGCCCGATCGTGCTGATCCTGGCGTCGGTCCTGTTGTTCGGCTGGACTCTGGAGCGCTTCGGTCTCGTCGTGGCCTCGGCACTGCTGGTACTGGTCGCGTGTTTTGCCGAGCGCGAGCGCCGCGTCTGGGAGGCGATCGCCGTGGCCACGGCGCTCACCTTTATCGCTTGGCTCGTGTTCGTGAAAGGCCTCGAGATGCCACTGCTGGTCTGGCCGGCAATCACCAGAGCGGACTGATGGATCTGCTCTCGCACCTCGCGCTCGGGATGCAGGTCGCACTCACCGGCGAAAACCTGCTGTATTGCTTTGGCGGCGTAGCACTGGGCACGCTGATCGGGGTGCTGCCCGGGATCGGCCCGGTTGCGACCATCTCGATGCTGTTGCCGATCACCTTCAAACTCGAACCGACCTCCTCGCTCATCATGCTGGCCGGCATTTACTACGGCGCGCAGTACGGCGGCTCGACCACGGCCATTCTGGTCAACCTGCCCGGTGAAGCATCGTCCATGGTGACGTGCATCGACGGCTACGCCATGGCACGACAAGGACGCGCCGGGCACGCGCTGGCGGTCGCGGCCATCGGGTCGTTCGTCGCCGGTTGTGTCGCGACCCTGGTATTAGCCGCGTTCGCGCCACCGCTTTCGGAACTTGCGCTCAAGTTCGGCGCACCCGAGTATTTCGCGTTGATGGTGCTCGGCCTCGTTGCCGCAGTAGTGCTGGCGCAAGGGTCGGTCTTGAAGGCGCTGGGGATGATCGTGTTGGGCATCCTGCTCGGCCTCGTCGGCATGGATACCACGACCGGCGACCAGCGCTACACATTCGGCCTGTCCGAACTGTCCGACGGTCTGGGCTTCGTGGTCGTCGCCATGGGGATATTCGGATTCGGCCCGATCATCGCCAACCTCGAGACCGATGGCTCAAGAGAACTGCTGGCCCGATCGATCGGGCGCATATGGCCTCCGAGGGAGGACATGCGACGCGCATGGGGCGCCATCGCCCGCGGGACCGGCGTGGGTTCCCTGCTCGGCATTCTGCCGGGCGGCGGTGCGGTGCTAGGCTCGTTCGCCTCCTACATGCTGGAGAAGCGAATCGCCCGCGATCCGTCGCGATTCGGCAAGGGCGCGATCGAAGGAGTCGCAGGTCCGGAATCGGCGAACAATGCGGCAGCACAGACCTCCTTCATTCCCATGCTGACCCTTGGCTTGCCGACGAATCCCGTGATGGCGTTGATGGTCGGTGCCATGATCATCCAGGGCATCCAGCCTGGTCCCATGGTGATCTCCGAGCAGCCCGCGCTGTTCTGGGGAATGATCGCGAGCATGTGGATCGGCAACCTGTTCCTGGTCGTGTTGAACCTGCCGTTGATCGGGATCTGGGTGCGCCTGTTGTCGGTTAACTATCGCTATCTGTATCCGGCGATACTCATGTTCTGTTGCGTCGGAATCTACAGCCTGCAAACGAGTGTCATGGACGTATTCATCGCGGCAGGCTTCGGCTTTCTCGGGTATGTATTCATCAAGCTGCGCTGCGAGCCTGCGCCATTGCTGATTGCATTCGTACTCGGCCCGATGATGGAGGACAATTTTCGCCGCGCCCTCACGATCGCAAAGGGCAATCCGGCGGTTTTCGTCACTCGTCCGATTTCCGCATCCATTCTCGCCATGGCGGCGATCCTGCTGCTCATCGTCATCGCGCCGTCCGTACGCCGGCGGCGCGAGGAAATATTCAAGGAGGGTTGATCAACGTGTCCGATTTCACCTGGGATTTCCCGTACGCATCCCGACGTACACCGGTCCTTGCCGGCAACGCGGTCGCCACCTCGCAGCCGCTCGCGTCGCAGGCTGGCCTGCGCATGCTCCTGAAGGGCGGGACTGCGGCCGATGCCATCGTGGCCGCAGCCGCGACATTGACCGTCGTGGAGCCCGTGATGAACGGGATCGGTTCGGACGCATTCGCGCTCGTTTGGGACGGCGGGAAACTGCACGGACTCAATGCCTCCGGACGCGCACCTGCGGCATGGAATCGAGCGCGATTCGCGAACCGCACGGCGATGCCCACCAAGGGATGGGACGCGGTCACGGTCCCCGGCGCGGTATCGGCCTGGGTAGCGTTGTCGCGCAATCACGGCAAGCTTCCTTTCGATCAATTGCTGGAACCGGCGATCGAGTACGCCGAGAACGGTTTTCTCGTGTCACCCACCATTGCCAGACAGTGGCAGGGCCAGGCAGATGAGTTCCGCGATCAACCGGGATTCGCGGAGGCGTTTCTCCCCGGCGGAAAATCCCCGAGAGCGGGTGAACGCTTCGCGTTCCCAGATCAGGGCGTAACGTTGCGCGATATCGCGGCCACCCAGGGCGAATCGTTCTATCGGGGTCGTCTCGCGCGCGCGCTCGTGGACTTCAGCGACGCGACGGGCGGCAGTATCACGCTGGCCGATCTCGGTGCGCATCAGGCCGACTGGGTCGAGCCCCTCGCGCAGCCGTATCGGGGTCATGTCCTGCACGAAATCCCCCCCAACGGTCAGGGCATCGCAGCCTTGATCGCGCTTGGCATCCTCGCGCGGTTCGATCTCGCGTCGCTGCCGGTCGACTCCGCTGCCAGCGTCCACCTCCAGGTCGAAGCCATGAAGCTCGGCTTCGCAGACGTGTACGCGCACGTTGCGGATCCGGCCACCATGCGCGTGCATGGATCGAACCTGCTCGATCCCGACTATCTCGCCCGACGCGCCAGCGCGATCGACCGCTCACGCGCCCAGGATTTCGGACCGGGACTCCCGCCGACGTCCAGCACCGTCTACCTTACTGCCGCGGACGCGAGCGGTCGCATGGTCTCGTACATTCAGTCGAACTACATGGGATTCGGGTCAGGCGTCGTGGTCAAGGGGACCGGCATCAGCCTGCAGAACCGCGGCGCGGGTTTCGTTCTTGAATCTGGCCATCCGAATGAAGTGGGCTCAGGCAAGCGGCCCTTCCACACGATCATCCCGGCGTTCCTCACGCGCGATGGCAAGGCATTGATGAGTTTCGGTGTGATGGGCGGCGACATGCAGGCACAAGGGCACGTCCAGATGGTCGTGCGTCTGACGGACTACCACCAGAATCCGCAGGCGGCTGCCGACGCTCCGCGCTGGAAGATCGCGAAGGATGGTGCCTTGCAGTTGGAGCAGGCGATGCCCGCAGAAACGATCCGTGGCCTCCAGGCGCTTGGCCACCGTACCGTCGTCATGCCGGGCGACAGCCTCGAGTTCGGTTCCGCGCAACTGATCCACCGCGTACCCGATGGATACCTCGCGGCATCCGAACCGAGACGCGACGGTCAGGCTGTCGGTTTCTGATCGTTTGCCTGGCTTGCTTCGAGTGCCTTGGCGCGAATCGCGGTCAGCGTTGTACGCGTAGTAATGACGTCGGGATCGATGCGCAGTTCGACGATGGCAGGCTTACCCGACGCCACGGCGCGCTCGAATGCTGGTATGAAGTCCGCGTTGGTCGCCACGGTCTCACCATGGGCACCGTATGCACGGGCCAGCGCCGCGAAATCCGGATTGCGCAGCGTGGTGCCGTGGACTCGGGCCGGAAAGTCGCGCTCCTGGTGCATGCGGATCGTCCCGTACATGCCGTTGTTGACCACGAAGATGATCACTGGCAAGTCGTATTGGACGGCCGTGGCCAACTCCTGGCCGTTCATCATGAAATCACCGTCACCGGAAAAAGCGATCACGACCCGTTCCGGGTAAGTCGCCTTGGCAGCAATCGCGGCAGGGACGCCGTATCCCATCGCACCGTTGGTCGGCGCGAGCTGGGTGCGGAATCCGCCGTACTGGTAGAAACGCTGCACCCATCCGCTGAAATTGCCAGCGCCGTTGGTGATGATCGCATCATGGGGCAGCGTTTGCGACAGCCACGTCACGACTTCGCTCATGTTGAGCGTGCCGGGCACTGCCACGGGCGCGCGATTCTGCAGATAGTCCTGGTGCGCGGACTGCGTCCATGCCTCCCAGTTCTGCGTTTCGACAGGACCGAGAATGGCAGTCCACTCGGCAAACTCGGGCATACCCGAATTGATCAACAGGTCCGCCTGATAGACGCGACCCAGTTCTTCCGCGCCAGGATGCACGTGCACGAGGCGTTGATCGAGGCGCGGCACGCCGAACAAAGCATAGCCACCGCTGGTCATCTCACCGAGGCGCGCGCCTGCGACGATCAGCAGGTCCGCCTGCCTGACGCGTTGTTGCAGCGCAGGCGCAATCCCGATGCCGATGTCGCCGACATAGAGTTCGTGCCGATTGTCGAACAGGTCCTGGCGACGGAAAGAGCACGCCACGGGCAGATTGTTGCGCTCCGCAAATCGCTGGATGTGCCTGCAGGCCTCCGCCGTCCAACCACCACCGCCGAGTATCAGAAGCGGCTTGACCGATGAAATCAGCATGTTGCGCAGTTGCGCCATGTCGCGCGAAGCGGGATTCGCAGCGACCCGCTGAAAGGCAACGGCTGGTGGCGCGACGACTTCGTTCATCAGCATGTCCTCGGGCAACGCGAGCACCACGGGACCCGGCCGTCCGGACATGGCGAGATGAAATGCGTGACTCACCATTTCCGGAATCCGCTCGGTGCGATCGATTTGCGCAACCCACTTGGTCATTGGTCCGAACATCCGGCGGTAGTCAATCTCCTGAAACGCCTCACGCTCCACCACGTCGCCACCAACCTGTCCGACGAACAGGATCATCGGGGTTGAATCCTGCTGGGCCGTATGAACCCCGATGGATGCATTCGAAGCACCGGGACCGCGTGTCACGAAGCAGATCCCGGGCTTGCCGGTCAGCTTCCCGTAGGCTTCGGCCATAAAGGCTGCCCCGCCTTCCTGGCGGCACACGATCAACTCAAGATGATCGCGCACGTCATAGAGAGCATCCAGGACGGCGAGATAGCTTTCCCCCGGAACGCAAAAGGCGCGGTCGACGCCGTGCGTGATCAGGGCATCGACGAGGATCTTGCCGCCTCTCGCGGCCAGGGCTGTTGTTGTCATGGTCGAATCCCGGATCTGACGTTGGAAGGAAGCGCGCGCCGGATTATAGGCGGCCCCGTCCTCCAGGGAAGTTCCTCTGGGTATAATCCGCCGACATCGCACTGGACCGTTCCTGCGCCATGCATAACGACAAAGTGTCCTTCTGGGGAGAAGAAACAAAATGATCTGGTCGCAAATCTACGACCCGTTGAACAACGCCTACCTGTCAACGGTCTGCGCGGCGATCCCGGTGGTCGTCCTGCTGGGCGGTCTTGCGTTTTTCCGGTGGTCTGCGCACGTCGCCGCTTTTGCCGGCCTCGTCGCGGCGCTTCTGGTGGCCGTGGTGGTGTACGGAATGCCCGCGTCCATGGCTGGCATGGCGGCCGTCAATGGGGCCTTGTTCGGATTGCTGCCGATCGGCTGGATCGTTCTCAACATCATCTTTTTGTACCAGCTCACCAAAGACAAGGGTTACTTCCAGATCCTGCAGGACAGCATTGCGAACATCACCGATGATCGGCGTCTGCAGCTGCTGCTCATCGCATTCGCATTCGGTGCCTTCTTCGAAGGCGCGGCCGGATTCGGCACACCCGTGGCGGTAACCGGCGCGATCCTGATCGGCCTTGGCTTCTCACCGCTGGCCGCATCAGGTTTGTCGCTCATCGCAAATACCGCACCCGTCGCGTACGGCGCTCTCGGCACACCCATCATCACGCTCGCCAAGGTCACCGGCCTCGACGAAATGGCGTTGTCGGCGATGGTCGGGCGCCAGTTGCCTTTCTTTTCGATGCTCGTGCCGTTCTGGCTGATCTGGGCCTTCGCGGGCTGGAAGGGCGTCAAGGGCATTTGGCCGGCGATCCTGGTCACTGCGGTGAGTTTCGCCATACCCCAGTACCTGATCTCGAATTTCCACGGTCCGATGCTGGTGGATGTCGGCGCGGCGATGATATCGATGGCATGCCTGACGGCGTTCCTCCGAGTCTGGAAGCCGAAGGAAGTTTGGCGAACGACAAAACTGAAGGGACGCGAATCCGACAGCGGCGAGGAGCCCGCAGCCGGTGTATTCGACAAGCATTCGTCGCAAATAGTCATGCGGGCCTGGACCCCCTGGTTGATCCTGACCGTGTTCGTGTTCGCCTGGGGCTTCCCTACAGTCAAGGATTTCCTGAACGGCCTCTCGCAGGAGAACCGTGTCGTTATGGTCGACGGCCAGGAGAAGACGGAACGCGTCCCGTACGCCTGGAAAGGCGCGACAAAGCTCGACTTCCCGGTCGTTGGATTGAACGAGCAGGTCGAGAAGGGTCCGCCGGTGGTACTCAAACCGACCAAGGAGAAGGCCGTTTATACGCTGAACTGGTTGTCTGCCACCGGAAGTGGAATCTTCATCGCCGCGATCGTGGCCGGATTGTTCATGGGTTATTCGCTGGGCAATCTTTTGAAGAAGTACTGGCAGACGATCGTTCTCGTGCGCTTTTCGTTGATGACGATCTCGGCGATGCTGGCGCTGGGGTTCGTCACCCGGTACTCGGGCACAGACGCGACGATGGGCCTTGCCTTCGCGCATACGGGAGTGCTGTATCCGTTTTTCGGCACGATGCTCGGATGGCTGGGCGTTGCGTTGACCGGATCCGACACCGCGTCCAATGTGCTGTTCGGTGGCCTGCAGCGCGTTACTGCCGAGCAGTTGCACCTCAGTCCGGAGCTGATGGCCGCCGCCAACAGTTCAGGCGGTGTCATGGGCAAGATGATCGACGCCCAGAGCATCGTCGTGGCGTCCACTGCGACCCGTTGGTACGGGCACGAGGGAGACATCCTCCGTTACGTCTTCTGGCACAGCATCGTCCTGGCTGCGCTCGTCGGAGTCGTAGTCATGTTGCAAGCGTACGTCCCGCCGTTTACGGAGATGGTCGTGCATGGCGTAGCAGGTGCCGTGCCGCATTGACGATCTACGATCGCAAGACAAGAAAAAGCCCGCCATTCCTGGCGGGCTTTTTTTCGCTCCGGCGTTTTTGGTGATCAGCCTTCGGCGTCAGCCATCGCGGCTTTCATCGAAAGGCGAAGGCGGCCCTTCTCATCGGCTTCGAGCACCTTTACCCGCACTGCCTGACCTTCCTTCAAGTGATCCGAGACGCTGTTCACGCGCTCGTTCGCGATCTGGGAGATGTGGAGCAACCCGTCCTTGCCAGGCAGGACGCTGACGATCGCACCGAAGTCGAGCAGCTTCAACACGATGCCATCGTAGATCCGCCCCACTTCCACTTCGGCCGTGATCTCCTCGATGCGCTTGCGGGCAGCCTCGCCACCCTCCGACGAGACGCAAGCGATCATGACGGTGCCATCATCCTGAATGTCGATCGTAGTCCCGGTTTCCTCGGTGATGGCACGGATGACGGCACCACCTTTGCCGATGACATCCCGGATCTTCTCGGGCTTGATCTTGATCGTGATGATGCGAGGTGCAAAGGTCGATATCTCCTGGCGCGGCGAGGACAGGGCATTCTTCATGAAACCCAGGATGTGCAACCTGCCCTCGCGCGCCTGACTCAGCGCAACGTGCATGATCTCCTTGGTGATGCCCTGGATCTTGATATCCATCTGAAGCGCCGTAATGCCGTTTTCCGTCCCTGCGACCTTGAAGTCCATGTCTCCAAGATGATCTTCGTCACCCAGGATGTCTGAGAGGACCGCGAAACGATTGCCCTCCTTGATGAGACCCATCGCAACCCCGGCCACGTGATCCTTCAGCGGCACACCGGCATCCATCATCGCCAGACAACCGCCGCACACGGAGGCCATCGAACTGGAGCCGTTTGATTCGGTGACTTCCGAGACGACACGGAAGGAGTAACTGAACTCTTCCGGTGTGGGCAGGACCGCCACGAGGGCGCGCTTCGCCAGTCGGCCGTGTCCGATCTCGCGCCGCTTAGGTGTGCCCACACGCCCCGTCTCGCCGGTCGCGTACGGAGGCATGCTGTAATGAAGCATGAAGCGATCGCGATACTCGCCTTGCAGCGCATCGATGATCTGTTCATCGCGGCCGGTGCCGAGTGTGGCCACCACGAGAGCCTGCGTCTCACCTCGAGTGAATAGCGCAGAGCCGTGAGCCCTGGGGAGTACACCGGTTCGGATGGTAATCGGGCGAATCGTCCGGGTATCGCGACCGTCGATGCGGGGCTCGCCATCGAGGATCTGGGTCCGGACGATACGTGCTTCAAGTTCGCTGAACAGATCCTTGACGGTACGTTCATCGGCCGGCGCCGCGGCACTCGTCACGAACTCCGCGAGGACGCGACTGCGCAATTCGTCCACGCGCTGCGAACGGCTCTGCTTCTGCTTGATACCGTAGGCCTCTCGCAGGTCTGATTCGGCAAATCCGGAGAGGCTGCTCACGAGGGCTTCGTCGCGTTGCGGCGGGGTCCAGTCCCACAGAGGCTTGCCCGCTTCGTCCACGAGCTCGTTGATCAGATTGATCACCGCTTGCATCTGCTGATGACCGTATACGACCGCACCGAGCATCACATCCTCGGACAGCTCTGCGGCTTCGGATTCAACCATCAGCACGGCCTGCGCTGTACCGGCAACGACTAGATTTAGCTTGGACGTCTTCAATTCCGTGGCAGTCGGATTGAGCACGTATTGTCCATCCAGGTAGCCGACCCGCGCAGCACCGATGGGGCCATTGAAAGGAATCCCGGATAGCGCGAGCGCGGCGGAGGCGCCGATCATCGCGACGACGTCGGAGTCCACTTCGGCGTTCGAAGACATCACCGTCGCTATCACCTGGACTTCGTTGTAGAAGCCTTCTGGAAAGAGCGGTCTGATCGGACGATCGATCAACCGGGAGGTCAGTGTCTCTTTCTCGGAAGGCCGACCCTCCCGTTTGAAGAAGCCTCCGGGAATCTTGCCGGCGGCATAGGTCCGCTCTTGATAATCGACGGTAAGTGGAAAGAAATCCCGGCCGGCCTCGGCAGTCTTCTTTCCCACGACTGTCACCAGGACGACGGTGTCGTCCATGCTGACCAGCACGGCACCGGAGGCCTGACGGGCAATCTCACCGGTTTCCAGCGTGAGCTGGTGCCGGCCGTACTGGATGTTTTTCCTGACGAGATTCAAGGTGACTATCCTTCGGGAAGGCGGACACCCAAACACGACGGCCGCATCTCGCGGCCGTGAGCTGTCGTCGGGAGCTGACGCTGCGCTACCACCGGCAGAGGCGTCCAGGTTGAACGGTGTTGGCGATCGTCCACAGGCGCGGACGAGCGAGGAATCAAGGGCGCACTTACTTGCGCAGGCCGAGTCGATCGATCAACGTGCGGTAGCCGGAGGAATCACGGGACCGCAAGTAATCGAGCAACTTGCGGCGGCGACTGACCATCCTCAGCAGCCCGCGACGCGAATGGTGATCCTTCAGATGCGCCTTGAAGTGATCGGTCAATCCGTTGATTCGCGCAGTCAGAAGCGCAATCTGCACTTCTGGCGAGCCAGTGTCAGCCTTTGCGCGCTGATAGTCATTTACGATTTGCGCTTTTTGTGTGACGGGCAGAGCCATTTCGGCAATCTCTCCTTTTCGAAAGGCCGCGATTGTACTCCGCGACCAACAGCAATCCAAGCAAATTTAGCGGGTTAGCGCACGTTTTCGGTGTGCGAGGTTGCTTGCGCGACGGCCATCAGGCGCACTGGTGCCAAGCGGCCTTCGGCGCTGACTTCGGCGACGCCGAGAAAGTGCATCGATTGGTCGTAGACCTTTGATTTCCCGACTGACGCTCCAGATGGAGCATCAACCACTTGACCACGGAGCAAGGCAAGTACCGAAGCAGAATCAAGGATAAGGGCAGGCAGCGCGAATAGGGGAGCGTCGGGCGGCAACAATCGCGATAGGCGGCCGGCATGGTCCAACGATTCTAGCAATTCGAAGGTGGACCCTTCATCTACGTTCAGTGGTCCCGATGCAGTTCGACGCAATGCCGCCAAGTGCCCCCCGCACCCGATCGCTCTACCGATGTCTTCTGCCAGGGAGCGGACGTACGTTCCGCTGCTGCAGGTGACCGAGAAGCGCAGATCTTCCGGCGGCAGGTATTGGAGATGCAATGCGTGAATCCGGACTACCCGCGGCTGAGCGGCGACTGGCTTGCCTTCACGGGCATAGGCATAGAGCGGCCGACCGTTGACCTTGATAGCACTGTAATTGGGAGGAATTTGTGTCACTTCGCCGGAAAAGAGCTGAACGATCCGGCTGACCTCAATCCCGGCAACATCGATATCATGACGCTCGACTACCGACCCTTCCGCGTCACCGGTGTCCGTCACGACACCCAGCCGGATGATGCCGGTGTAGGACTTCTCCCCTTCCAACAATCCGGACGCATACTTGGTCGCTTCGCCAAAGCAGATCGCGAGCAAACCGGTAGCCATCGGATCGAGTGTTCCGGCGTGCCCGGCCTTGGCAGCTCCGTACAATCGCTTAACGCGCTGCAACACGCCATTGGAGGTCGGACCCGAGGGCTTGTCCAGGACCAGCAGGCCGTTCACAGGGTGCTTTGCGGAACGGGGCGTGTGTGACCTGCCCACACTATTCCGGATCGTGATGGTCCGTCCCCACCGCCTCGTCGATCAGACGGGAGAGGCGCGCTCCGCGTTCGACGGACTCGTCATAGTGAAAGTGAAGCTGCGGCACCGTTCGAGTCGTAAGCGCGCGCGCCAGTTGCGATCGCAAGAATCCCGTAGCGTGATCCAAGGCGGTCTGCGTATGCAGACGCGCCTCGTCGTCACCCAGCGTAGTAAAGAAAATCTTCGCATGGGAGAGGTCCGGGCTGAGTTCCACCCCGGTCAACGTGATCATACCCACGCGTCGATCCTTGAGCTCCGTCCGGATCGCTTTGGATAGATCACGCTGAATCTGATCGGCCAGTCGCGAGGCCTTGGTTCCCGAACGCGCCATGGGTGAGTCAACTGCCTGACACCCGCCTCAATGTCAAAGCGTACGGGCCACTTCGACCACTTCGTAGGTCTCGATCTGATCGCCCACGCGCATGTCGTCCAGATTCTTCACGGATAGTCCGCACTCGAAACCGGCTTTTACTTCACGAACGTCGTCCTTGAAACGCTTCAGGGAGTCGAGTTCCCCCGTGTGAACGACGACATTGTCCCGCAAAACGCGTACGAGAGAATTGCGTCGCGCCACGCCTTCCAGCACGTAACAGCCGGCAACTGTCCCGATCTTTGAAATCTTGAATACTTGGCGAACATCTATCAACCCGGTAATGCTTTCCTTCTTCTCGGGGACCAGCATGCCGGACAGCGCCGCTTTCACTTCATCTACCGCGTCATAAATGACGTTGTAGTAGCGAACGTCGATCCCGTGTGAAGTTATCAACTTCTTCGATGTCGCATCGGCTCGCGTATTGAAGCCGACGACGACCGCATTGGATGCGAGGGCAAGATTTATGTCAGATTCCGTGATCGCCCCGACGCCACTGTGAATGATGTTGACCTTGACCTCATCGGTGGACAACTTCTCGAGCGCGTTGGAGAGTGCTTCGTAGGAACCCTGCACGTCGGCCTTGATAATGAGCGAGAGGGACTTGGTGCCGCTCGCCGCCATCTGATCAAACATGTTGTCGAGCTTCGCGGCCTGCTGTTTCGCGAGTTTCACGTCTCGGTACTTGCCTTGGCGGAACAACGCGATTTCCCGTGCCTTGCGCTCATCGGTCACCACTAGCACCTCTTCGCCCGCCAGCGGCACCTCGGACAAACCGAGCACCTCGACGGGTATCGATGGCCCAGCTTCCTGTACCGTCCGTCCAGCCTCATCGAGCAGGGCTCGCACACGGCCGAAAACTGCTCCAGCGAGTACCACATCGCCACGCTTGAGCGTTCCGCTCTGAACCAGGACTGTTGCGACCGGTCCCCGACCCTTGTCCAGGCGAGATTCGATCACAATACCTTTGGCAGGTGCATCCTTTGGCGCTTTCAGTTCCAGCACCTCCGCTTGCAGAAGGATGCTATCGATCAGTGCGTCGATACCCTTCCCCGTCTTGGCGGACACCTCGACGAACATCGTGTCACCACCCCAATCATCCGGAACAACTCCATGCGAGACCAGTTCCTGGCGAACGCGCTCCGGATTCGCCTCGGGCTTGTCGATCTTGTTCATGGCCACCACGACCGGAACCTTCGCGGCCCGCGCGTGATGAATTGCCTCGATCGTCTGCGGCATCACGCCGTCATCAGCCGCCACCACCAAGATCACAAGGTCCGTGACTTTCGCCCCGCGCGCGCGCATGGCGGTGAAAGCCTCGTGCCCTGGTGTGTCAAGAAAGGTTACCGTCCCTTTCGCAGTATCGACGTGATATGCCCCGATGTGCTGGGTGATCCCGCCCGCTTCGCCACTTGCGACACGGCTTCGACGAATGAAATCGAGTAGCGACGTCTTGCCGTGGTCGACGTGACCCATCACGGTTACAACCGGCGCGCGATGTTCCGCGAGCGCCTCTACGTGAGGGCCGGTGTCCACCAGATAGGCTTCCGGATCGTCCAGCTTTGCACGCTTCGCAACGTGTCCCATCTCCTCCACAATGATCATCGCCGTGTCTTGATCGAGCACTTGGTTGATGGTGACCATCGTTCCCATCTTCATCAGCGCTTTGATTACTTCGGCAGCCTTTACCGACATCTTCTGTGCGAGATTCGCAACAGTGATGGTTTCGGGAATGAGAACATCCTTGATCATCGGCTCCGTGGGCAGCGAGAACTGATGTGTACCTGCCTCACCTTTACCACCAGACTTGCCGTGGTCCTTCTTGGCGCGCCAACCGTCGGCACCCCCAGTATCACCGCGGGTCTTGATACCACGACGCTTCGCCGCATCGTCTTTCCAATTCCCGCCCTTGGCAGGCTTCTTGAGGGCTTTCTTGTCAGAGGGGGCGTCCACCGGTTTGACCGCCGGGCGATGCAAAGTACCTTCGGTCGCCGGAATCACTTCGCCTTTGGCGTCTGCGGGCGACGTGTCGGCCGTGGCACTCGCGGCCGCAGGAATAGCTGCCACCACCTCGGGCGCGATAACTGGAGGCGTGGCCTCGGCTACCACCGGCTCCCCAGCATCCTTCTTCTTACGAGACCGGGCCTGCTTGGCCTTCGCTTCCTCAGCCTGACGCGAAATCAATTCGGCCTGCTTGCGAGCCTCTTCTTCGCGGATTGCGACTTGTTCCTGATCGATCGTCGGGACCGAAGGTGCGACCGCAACCGGCGGCGCTTCCACTTCGGCTTCGGCGCCAGTGACAGGATCCCGCTTCACAAACACGCGCTTCTTCCGGACTTCAACTTGAATTGTTCGGGCGCGTCCCGTGCCATCAGCCTGCTTGATTTCGGTTGTTTGGCGTCTAGTTAGCGTGATCTTCTTACGCGGTTCGGCAGCACCATGGACTCGATGCAGATAATCCAGCAATTGGGCCTTGTCTTGCTCCGTAAGGCTGTCAGTCAGCTTCGACTTCTCAACGCCGGCAGCAAGCAATTGCTCAAGCAGCCTGGCAGGCTCGAGTTTTAATTCGGTGGCGAACTGGGAAACAGTCATCTGCGCCATGGTAAAGCAGCTCCGGTGAGACTCAAGCGAACCACGGCGCACGCGCCGTCATGATGAGTTGTTTCGCTCGTTCGGCGTCCATCTCGGTCAACTCGACCAGATCGTCCACCGCCAGGTCGGCAAGGTCTTCCTGCGTGTGCACCCCCTTGGTAGCAAGGAGCCTCGCGGTCTGATCATCCATCCCTTCCAGGGTGAGCAGGTCCTGGGCAACATTCTCCACCTGTTCCTCACTAGCAATGGCTTGATTCAGCAAGGCATTGCGAGCGCGACTACGCAGTTCATTAACCGTGTCCTCGTCGAAGGCTTCGATTTCGTTCATTTCTGTGATTGGAACGTAAGCGACCTCCTCAAGGGTATTAAATCCCTCCTGCACAAGAATCTCGGCGACTTCTTCGTCGACATCCAACTTTTGGATGAACAGCGATTTGACCGATTCCATCTCCGTTTGCTGTTTCTCGTGAGACTCGCTCTCGGTCATGATATTGAGTTCCCAACCAGACAGTTCGCTCGCGAGCCGGACGTTCTGTCCGCTGCGGCCGATCGCCTGTGCCAAGTTCTCTTCGCCAACGACGATATCCATGCTGTGAGATTCCTCGTCGACCACGATGCTTGACACTTCTGCGGGCATCAGTGCGTTGATGACGAACTGCGCCGGATCCTGGGACCACAGGACGATGTCGACGCGCTCGCCCGCAAGTTCCTGGGTTACAGCTTGCACTCGAGAACCTCGCATGCCGACGCAGGTTCCAATTGGATCGATACGCTGGTCGTTCGATTTCACAGCAATCTTTGCCCTGGATCCGGGGTCTCGCGCCGCGGCCTTGATCTCCAGTAGTCCTTCCTCGATTTCGGGTACTTCAAGCTCGAAGAGCTTGACTAGGAAATTCGGGGCAATGCGCGAAAGGATCAATTGGGGACCGCGAGCGCCTCGGTCTATCTTGAGCAAATACGCCCTAACGCGATCACCAATCCGCAGATTTTCCTTGGGAATCATCTGGTCTCGCGGCAAAACGGCCTCTAATCGACCTGACTCGATGATCGCGCTGCCGCGTTCCATTCGCTTTATGGTCCCGGTAACCAGGTGCTCTTCGCGATCCAGAAAATCGTTCAAGATCTGCTCGCGCTCGGCGTCTCGAATCTTTTGAAGGATCACCTGCTTCGCGGTTTGGGCGCCTATACGCCCGAATTCTTCTGCTTCCAGTGACTCCTCGACAAAGTCGCCAATGCTCGCATTGGGCTTTTCTCCGATCACCTCATCAAGAAGCATGTGAATGCCGGAATCGGTGAATTCCTCTTCGGGCACGATCTGCCATCGCCGAAATGCGAAGTAATCGCCAGTAGTCCGGTCGACTTCTACGCGAATATCGGTCTCTTCCCGGAAACGCTTCTTGGTCGCGGACGCCAGCGCCAGTTCCAATGCCTCGAAGACTGTCTCCTTGTCGACATTCTTCTCTCTCGCGAGCGCGTCGACCAGCAACAAGATTTCCCTGCTCACGGCAACCTCCTGTCAGACTTCGGGCACAAGGCGGGCCTTCTCGATATCGCTCAAGGCGACTGAAAGACTCACGCTATCCGACATGATCTCCAACGTCCCGTCAGCAATGCTGCGGAGCGTTCCGACAACGCGTTTGCGTCCGTCGCGTGGAACACGCAACGTGATCGCTACCTGCGATCCCGCAAACCGTTCGAAATCCTCAATTCTTCGCAGAGGCCGATCCAGCCCTGGCGACGACACTTCCAATCTTCCGTAGTCCACACCCTCAACCTCCAACACCCGTGTGAGTTGGTTGCTGACGGCCACACAGTCGTCGATGTTCACGCCGTTAGGTTTGTCGAGAAACACACGCAACAGGCGGGCACGACCAGACACGTCAAGATTCACAAGTTCATAGCCTTGCTGTGCAACAGTTTTTTCAATCAGCGCGTGCAGATCCACTTGGGGGTGCGTTCCTCAAACAAAAAAAGGGCCGAAGCCCATCTCGATTTCTTTTAAGGTCAGGATCATAACAAACTGTCATCACAAAGGAAATTGGGCTCTGGCGTAGCCCATCCCGCCTTCTCAGGTTATTTGAGGAATGTGTTGTATTCAAACGCCAACGCCCCGGGCTGAGGGTTAGCACGGGGCGTTGGGTTATTGGAGGGGAGCCTTGCGGTGACCTACTTTCGCACGGGTTGCCGCACTATCATCGGCGCA
>JBBQHP010000052.1:0-31300 GCA_038324085.1 Burkholderiales bacterium | reverse complement strand
CATGAAGAACGGTGGTTCGTGATAACGCAGGCGCACGAGATTCAACAGCAGTTGCTCGTTGCTTGCGCGTTGCAGGACCATGTTGTGGTCAGTCGCCGTGGCCTGCATCGTCGCGATGGGGATACGCACGCATCCCGCGAGCGCGCACAGCAGGCAGCCGAGCGCGAAACCGCGTTTCAATACCCCTCCCGATTCATTGATTGACGCATCCGGCACGCGCACGTCAGATTGGGTGGAATTTTAGCGATGACCTTCGCCGCAGCATGGGCGCTTCCCGTCCAAACTTTAAAGGCGTCGCGACCCGTCGATTCATTGCGGCCGCGTGCCGGAAGCCATGACTGACAGAGCCTCTAAGAAGACCCTGCCGGCGCCGATGGCCATGTCTGCCACCGCGCCTTTGCGCTCGCACGGGCATCCGACAGACGGACAAAGGTTCGCTGACGCACAGACCGTGTTTCACTGAACCTCTAAAAGGGTGGCCGTGCACGCGCGCCTGCCTCCGCGCTATCCCGGCGGATCGCGAACCGACACCGAGGCTGCATCGCAGGCTTGCCAGCGTCGGCACCACGCTCGCGGAATACAAGGCGCAAGGCGGTCCGCGACCTCGGACATTCGTCGTGAAGCCGCGCGTATAGTCGAAAAACCAATTCAGCATAGGCACTGCCCAATGGAAATGTCAGTCGCGCAGCGCCCCGGCGAAACCGGCGCCCAGAGTGCTAGGCAGAGCCACGACCCCATCGGCCTGACGGATCCGGTCTGCGGCATGGCGGTAACGACCGCGTCACCACAGCGGCTGGACCTTGAGGGCCAGCGTTACTACTTCTGCAGCGCACGTTGCCTGGCCAGGTTCGCGGGCGATCCCGCGGCCTATGTCGGGAAGGCGGCGGACCCTTCGGCGCCGTTGGTCCCATCGTCCCGGGGCGCTCCGGCGGCGGCAGGGCTCGCAGCAGCCGTCTACACCTGCCCGATGCACCCGGAGATCCGCCAGGACCACCCCGGTAACTGCCCGAAATGCGGCATGGCGTTGGAGCCCATGCTGCCGACACTGGATGAGGACGAGAACCCCGAACTGGTTTCCGTCACCCGCCGCTTCTGGTGGACCTTGCCGATGACGGTGGTGGTGACCACCCTGGCAATGTTCGGCCACCGGCTCGGCTGGTTTGAAATGTCCACGCAGAGCTGGATCGAACTGGCGCTGTCGCTGCCGGTCGTGCTGTGGGCGGGTGGGCCGTTCTTCGTTCGCGGCGCGCAGTCGGTGATGCAGCGCAGCCCCAACATGTGGACACTGATCAGCCTGGGTACCGGGGCCGCCTTTGTGTACAGCGCCGTCGCGACGGTGGCACCCGGTGTCTTTCCGGCATCGTTTGTGTCGATGGGTCGCGTGGCGGTCTACTTCGAGGCGGCGGTGGTCATCATCTCGCTGACCCTCTTCGGCCAGATGCTCGAGCTTAAGGCACGCTCGAAGACCTCGGCGGCGATCAAGTCGCTGCTCGGCCTGTCGCCGACGACGGCACGGCGCGTGAAGGCGGACGGCACCGAGGAGGACATCCCGCTGGCACAGGTGCGCGAAGGCGACAGCCTGCGCGTTCGACCCGGCGAGAAGGTGCCGGTCGATGGCGTGGTGCTCGAGGGCAGCAGCGCACTCGACGAATCGATGCTGACCGGCGAGCCGCTGCCGGTCACCAAACGCGTTGGCGACAAACTCATCGGCGCCACGCTCAACACCAGCGGGGCGTTGGTCATGCGCTCGGAGCACGTGGGTTCAGCCACCGTGCTCGCCCAGATCGTCCAGATGGTCGCGCTCGCCCAGCGTTCGCGTGCACCGATGCAGCGCATGGCCGACACCGTGGCGGCATGGTTTGTCTACGGCGTGGTTAGCATCGCCGTGCTGACCTTCTTCAGCTGGGGGCTGCTCGGGCCCCAGAGCGCCGGCGAATCGAGCTGGGTCTACGGCCTGATCACGGCGGTGACGGTGCTGATCATCGCCTGCCCCTGCGCGTTGGGACTGGCCACGCCGATGTCCATCATGGTCGCCACCGGCCGCGGGGCAACGCAGGGCGTGCTGTTCCGCGACGCCGCCGCGATCGAGAACCTGCGCAAGGTCGACACGCTGATCGTCGACAAGACCGGCACGTTGACCGAGGGCAGGCCCGCCTTCGAAGCGGCCGTTGGCACCACCGGCTTCGACCCGGATGAGGTATTGCGCCTGGCGGCCAGCCTGGACCAGGGCAGCGAGCACCCGCTGGCGGCGGCCATCGTCAGCGCGGCGCGCGACCAGGGTCTGAGCCTGGACAATGCCGAGCAGTTCGACTCGGCGTCGGGCATCGGCGTGCGC
This sequence comes from Burkholderiales bacterium, assembly GCA_038324085.1. Lineage (GTDB taxonomy): Bacteria > Pseudomonadota > Gammaproteobacteria > Burkholderiales. Next base: position 28,965 of record JBBQHP010000052.1, on the reverse strand, counting down.
GGTGTGGTGGGTGGCAAGGCCCTGGCCTTGGGCAACGCGACCCTGATGCAACAGTTGGGCATCGATGTGCTGCCGCTCGCGGCAAAAGCCGAGGCGCTGCGCGGCCAGGGCGCCAGCGTCATGCATCTGGCCGTGGATGGCGCGCTCGCCGGGCTGTTGTCGGTCTCCGATCCCGTCAAGGCCACCACTGCCGATGCACTGGCCACTCTGCGCCAATCGGGATTGCGCATCATCATGGCCACTGGTGACGGCCTGACCACGGCGCAAGCGGTGGCCCAGCGACTGGGCATCGACGAAGTGCACGGCGAGGTCAAGCCGGCCGACAAGCTGCAACTCGTCGAGCGCCTGCAGCGCGAGGGCCGCATCGTGGCGATGGCCGGCGACGGCATCAACGATGCACCGGCGCTCGCGAAAGCCGACGTCGGCATCGCCATGGGCACCGGCACCGACGTGGCGATGAACAGCGCGCAGCTCACGCTGGTCAAGGGCGACCTGCGCGGCATTGCGACGGCGCGTGCCCTGTCGGTGGCGACGGTGGCCAACATGAAGCAGAACCTCGGTTTCGCCTTCGTCTACAACCTCCTGGGCGTGCCGTTGGCCGCGGGCGTGCTGTTCCCGTTCACTGGCTGGCTGCTGTCGCCGATGATCGCTGCGCTGGCGATGAGCCTGAGTTCGGTGTCCGTCATCAGCAATGCGCTGCGCCTGAGAATCACCGCACTCAAGGCGGACTGACTCACAGCGCGCCGGTGTATTCGCCACGTGCGGCTAGTCCTTGACCACGGCAATATCCACCGCCGCCATCAGTTCATCGAAGTGATGCCGGGCAAACGGCATCGTCTGCACGGCGCCGTACTACAGCGTGCCGTCGGCGCGCACCAGGAACTCGTCCGGCTCGGAGAACAACGCGGGCTCCTCCGCGCCCGTCGAGGCCTTGCCACCGCCGGTGCTACGATTCCGGAGAGCGCGAGTGATCTGCCCCTCGGCATAGTGGCCGATTTCTTCGGTTCACCATGCCCACCTCTATTGCCAGGGCTTGCGGCCCAGGCTCAACTCATCTTCCGCCGCCAGCGTCAACAGGATGGCCAGGACCAGCAGCGCGACCGCCAGCAGCAACACCGGCAGCGACTTCGGCCGCGTCTGCGCAAGCGGGGCGGTGTGACGTGGCTGCGCGACTGCCGGCAGTTCGGCAGCGGGGGACTATCCCGGGGTCTGCGTTGCCGAGACCGGTCGGGAGACAATGGAACTGTCCTGCGTTGCCAAAACCTTGTCATTGGCATGAAGGCGCGGTAAGTTCCGACGAAGCCGGAGAGGGCGCCCGCGGCGGAGCGCCGATCCGCCATCGGAGGAGCGAACATGTCGACACGGATTTCGGCCAGTGGGTGCACTCGTTGGGCCCGGGGCATTTCATTTGCCGTCTCAGCGCTGCTGCTCGCCGCGAGCTTCAATGCGGTGGCGCTATCCGCGACTGCGGCCCGCACCAATGCTGGCCTCAGCGGATCGCAGGTGCCTCTCGACCAGCAGGGTTCCGACCCGCACACGGGCGAGTTCAGCAGTTCGTCCGCCTTCGCTGCAGGTAGCGGCGGCGGCAGCGCCGATGCCTCGGCGGAACTGGGCGTGATCAAGGTGTACGCTGCGGCGTTCAGCGCTGCCGGCGGCGTCGTCGGCAGCGCTTTTGCCGAAGGCGCCTATTCCGAGGACATCACTGTCAGTTCGGCGGGGCTCAACGGTACGCCGGGGAAGATCACGGTCGGCGTCACGCTGCAGGGCTTCGTCGACCCGCAGGGCTCAATGGGTGGAAGTGTCGATTGGAGCTTCAATGGTGGAGGCTTTGTAGGATCATGGAGCACCCTGTCTTCGCCAGAATTCCCGGGCGGTTTCCCGGTCGACGGCGTCAGCGCGGTCGCGGGCGGGCCGCTCTACTATTCCGCTATCCACGACCTGACCTTGTCCTTCACCGTAGGCAATGCGTTCACCATTACGGAGCGCCTCAGCGCCAGCGCCTCCAAGATCGACTGCGGCTTCAACGTTGCGCTGTGCGAAACCACGGGTGCGGGCTCGGTGAACATCGACTTCGGCCATTCGTCGTACTGGAACGGCGTGTCTGCCATCTCTCTGCTCGACGGCAACGGCAACTACGTGCCGGCCGACCTGAGCCTGTTCACCGCCAATTCGTCCACTGGCGTGGACATGATGCGTTCCTTCGTGCCGGTGCCGGTGCCGGAGCCGGCCAGCGTCACGTTGCTGCTGCTGGGCCTGGGCGGCCTATTGGGGTGGCCGCCGGCAAGGTCCATCCGTACCTGGTCAGCTTCCTGAAGGTCGGTTTTGTCGTACAGGACAGCGCGGGCCGCTACGAGTTGGGACCCCTCGCGCTCCAACTGGGCTTGGCCAAGCTGCAGCGGCTCGATCCCATCAAGGAAGCTTCTCCCTTGATCGAGGCGCTGGCGGCCGAGACAGGGCAAAGTATCGCGGTCGCGGTCTGGGGCAATTTCGGGCCCACGGTGGTGCGTCTGGAGGAACCCGTCCAGCCCTTGCACGTGAACCTGCGCACCGGGACCGTGATGTCACTGGCCTACACCGCCACGGGAAGACTCTTCGCGGCGTACATGCCGCCGAAGGTGGTCGAGAAGATGATGAACGATGACCTGGCGCGCCTGGGCGCAACTTCGCAGCCCGCCATGACGCAACGGCAGGTCGAGGCGTTGCTGAGCGAAACCCGGATGCACGGCGTGTCGCGCACCATTGGTCAGCCCATACCCGGCATCGACGCGTTCTGCGCGCCGGTCTTCGACTCGACCAACAACCTGGTCCTGGGCATCACTGCCATGGGACCCGAGGCCACCTTCGATCGGGAGTGGGACGGGAAGGTCGCGCTACCACTGAAGGCCTGCGCATCAGAGATTTCGCGATTGCTGGGCCACGAACCGACGGCATTCGCGAACTGAGCCTCCAAGCCATCTCCGTCCGATCATTTTCGCGGCACCTGGAACATCGCCGGTTCGATCTTGGGGGCCACTTCTCAGTGCGCTTTGGCTCGTTCCTCGAGCGCAATGCTTGGCTGGGGGAACGGTGTCGGGCGCTTTGGTTCAAGATTCGACACCCCGAGCACAGGCATGTGAGTGTGGCCGAGATGCTCGAGCACGGGCTGCCCCACATCATGCCCATGCCTGAGCCCTTCGATGGCTACGTCGAGAATCCGGCGAGGGCGTCGACCACCTGTCTGGTGGCGGTAGCGCGCAACCGCTACGCGGTGCCTTGCGAGCGGGCGACGCAGCGGGTGGTCGACCATGTGTGCACGACGGTGGAACTCGAGTGTCGACAGTCAACGCCTTCAATGTTGACGGTCAGGCGCACGGGCCTGGCGGCGGGGGCCGCCTGAGGCTGGATGCAACCCCGTCACAGTTCGTGCTCCTGATGTAGGGATACCATTTCATCGTCGCGGGTGCCGCGACAAACCGGATCGCGACCTGGACGCAAGCGGTAGGATCGCGGCGCCTTCGGTGCGAATCGCATCCGGCATTGCCGTGAGTATCTCCCGATACAGGCGCTCTGACTCGCCTGACGGTGCAATGCCCAGCACCACCGACAGCGTTTGGCGCGCTCGCCGATACACGGCTATCGCTTCCGTGTCGCGCCCCAAACGTCGGTAACAACGCATCAGCCCTTGATGAAACGCCTCGACGATGGGATCGGCATCGAGGCCTCGCTGGTAAAGACGGATCGCGTGTTCCTCGTCGCCTGCCGCCTCCAGGGCTTTGCCGTTGGTGGCAAGCGCGTGGATGAACTTGCCGCGAAGGCGTTCCCGCGTGGCCACGCTCCATGACTCGCCCTCGTCCTCAGGCAAGAATGCGCCCTCGTAGAGACGCAGTGCCTGGCTCACCTGTCCGCTTCCGGAACCGCCCGTCAGCAGATCCTCGAATCTCCAGGCATCGACCCAGCACAGTTGGCCATCGAGCCACACCTTGCCGCCCTGATTCAGCACCGCCTCCGGCTGGCCCAATAACTTGCGCAGCCGTAACACCGTGATGGATAGCGCCTGTCTTGCCGCGTCCGCTTCGTCGTCCCCCCACAATGCATCACAAAGGTAGTCTTCCGTTACTTCGCGACCGCCGTGCGCAACCAGCACCTTGAGCAAGGCGAGTGTCTTCTTCGGCGGCTTGCGGGCGAACGTGAGCGGCGCGTCGTTGACCCGCACCTCGAATCGACCGAGCGAACGAATGCGAACCGGACGCGGCCACTGATCGGGCGCCTCCAGAGGCGGCTTCAGACGGAACAAACGGATGAGTTCCAGGACAAGATCGACCTCGATGCCTTCTTCCAGCGCAAGCGAGAACATCGACGGCATGGCGCATTCCAGGTATCGCAGGTAGTACTTTCGGCATCCGATTCCCGCGTTTCCCAGCGCCAGCTTCAGGCGGTCGACTGCCTGATCTCTCATACCCATCGCGAACAGGCGGTAAGCCTCCGCCAGGTCAAGCGCCGAACGCCATCCGTCCATCGCAGGGGAAGCGTCGATCGTCGTCCTTGCGGCGCCCAAAACATGATCGACCTCGCGACATCCTCCGCCCGCGATGATGCACTCTGCAGCAATTATCCCGAAGACCGCCTTCTGAAATGGAGTACCACCTTGGTACGCCGCATCGAGAGACGCTCGCGCAAGGTCAGCTGCTTCCTGGAAGCGCCGGAGGTGCTGACAGAACCTCGCTTCGTAGATCGACTGGAGCACGCGGGTCATCGGGCGCCGGGACATGGGCAACGCTTTCGCTTCTTTCCAGGTGGTCTCCGCCACGGTCCAGCCCGGATAGCGGAACTCGACCATGAAGCGCAGCAACAACAGCTCGGGGAAGCGTTCGCGTAGGTCAAACCGTTCGGCGACATCGCAGGCGCGACCGACATCCCGCCACGCTTCTTCGTATCGAGCCTGCAGGAAACGGTGATGTCCCATCGCATACAGAAACCAAGCGGACTCGCCCGGACTGATTTCGGGGCGATCAGGCAGGTCCCCATACGTCGCAATGATCGCTTCGCCGATATCGAACGCCAACCCCATCGCCAACACCGCGCCGAGAGCGCCGGTCGCGGCCGTGATCCGCACCCGCGGATCGTCGACCTCCGCCATGAGGCCGAGAATTCGATTGGGTAGCTCGATGACCTTCTCGTGCCAGGGCGAGATAAACAGGAGCTGCGGGGTCAAACCGCTCCACACCTGCAACTGTTCGCGCGGGGTCAGCACGTCGTGCATGTCGTCGAGTTCGCCGACCAGCTCACCGAGCCAGTCGGTCGACAGACCCAATCCCGAATACAGCGGATAACTCGCGTTGAGCAATCCAGCCAGACACAGAATTTTGCCCCTGCGCTCACCGTTCGCGCGAAATGCCGGCAAGGCGTCCCGAAACGTGGCGATCGCCGCTGTCGGGTCCACACTCGATCGGGACAGACCAAGCCAATACAGCAAAATCGGATTTCCGCTCCGAATCGCAGATGGCAAATCCCCGATCCAGGAGATCAACGTCTGCCATCGCCCGGTATTGAGGAGAGTCGCCGCTTCCCTGCAAATTAGAGCTATCGCCCCATCCCAGTCCGCAGACTCGACTCGAAGATCGAAGCTGGCATCAATGTATCCGACATCGTCCATTGCCGATGCCGCGCGTCGTTGCAGATCGACAAGGTCCTCTGCCGAGTATTCCTGCGCGAGCCTCGCCACCAGGAACTCCCGCAGCAGCGCGTGAAACCGATAGGTCGGCTCCCGGCCCGCCCATTTGTCCACGAAGAGTTGGCGCCGGAACAGAAATTCCAGCACCTGCGGGGCTTTGTCGTTCTGGCTCAGAGCGATCGCCACGGAAACAGGAACATACGGCAGGCACGCCACCGAGAGCAGCACTCGCCTTGCCTGCTCCGAAGCCTGGTCGAGCAACAGCGCGGCGAAGTAGTTGAACACGGACTCGCGCGAGCCGGTCGGCAGTTCGCCGCCTCCGGCGTCCACCTCCGTGACGCGCTCCAGCATCAGGGTGATGCCGGCCGCCCAGCCTTCCGACCGATCGTGCAAAGCACGCACGATCCGGTCGTCGCAGACTCCCTTCGCCCCTGCGATTTCGCGCGTCTCCTCAAGCGTCAGGCGCAGCGAATCCCATCGCAAACTCACCATGGCAGATGTGGCCACCAACTGCGAGAACGGCGGTGGTGCCCCAACGCGGCTCACGCATACGATGGAACTGACGCGCGGCAGTTCGGCGACGGCGGCGCGAATCACCACCTGCAACGGTGCGTCGGGAGGCGCCTCCTGATAGTTGTCGAATACGATCATTACCGCGTCAGGCAGCTCCGCGAACAGCGCCCGGAAGTAGATCCGCGAGAAGGCAGGCAGGTCTGCGAGATGGTCGGGGGCGAGACGTGGCAGCGGAACATCGGCTCGATCGAGGTTCGCGGCCGCCGCCAGCGCGAGATACAGAAAAATGCCTGCGGGATCGAGATCGCCGCCATCGACCTGGTACCACAAAACCGGGATTTTCCGTGCCTCCAGGTAGCTCGCGATCAGCGTGGTTTTTCCAGCGCCGGGCGGCCCTTCGATCCAGATCAGGGGACGTCCCCGGTTTTCGTCCAAACGTTCGAACAGCCTCGCCCTCCGAACGACACCGAACAGTCGCGGCACGCTGATTTTCGCGATCGTAGCTGGCATTCGAACCTCCTGGCAGGGTCCGATACAGGGATCAGGGTAGGGCACCCGCTTGAGGGCACCCCATCGTTCACTTCAACTTGTAGGTCCCCTTGTTGGAGTGGCAACCCGCATATCCGTCCGGGCTCAGCCCCGGGTAAACGTCGAGCTTATATTCGCCCTTCAACGCCATCCCATCGTACTTTCCGGTTCCGAGAACGGCAGTGTAGATACCGCCGGCATTATCCGCCGACCCGACGTACTCCATCAGCCACTTATCCCCGTCCATGTCGACCATTTCGCAATAACCGAGATGGGAGCCCTTGCCCTTGACGATACCTATCGTTCCCCAGCAGCGTGCGCTCTGGCGATCGAACGCCCCGCCGCTGGGCTGCGTGCTCAATGTTGCCGTACCCGCATAGTGCGAGGCATACACCTGGTCTGTCGCTGCGATCGTCGCACCGTCGCCGACCGTACAGAACTTGAACTGGAACGCGCCTTCTGTCGGCATGCTCATCTTCCCGGCCCATGCCGGAAAGGCGGCGATTCCGAAGCACCCGCAAAGCACCATCACGTATGCAGCTTTCATTGTCCGTTCTCCTTTGGATTGTCGATCGACCAGCGTCGCCGCGCGCCAGGGTCATGGCATACGGCAGCCCACAGTTCGTCCGGCGTGCGAAACGGCGTGATGGTTCCGACAGCCACGGACTCGACCACGCCCGCAACCTCTTCGGACTCCTGCCGATATACGCGGACCACATAACTGCGCAGCTCTTCCATGCAATGACCTCCCGCCGACGAGCAAGCAGACTAGGCGGCGAGGGGCTACGGATTGCCTACAAATTGCCGATGCGGTTCATCATCGCCGCCGATGCCCGTACTCGAGACGGGGCGCCGACCGGATGGGTTCCGGGCCGCGAACCATGCAGAATCCTATTCTCTGGTGCGGGCGGTGCGGAGATGGCGAGCGGTGCCGCCGGATTTATCGAGGACCTTCACTGCGCAGAAAATGTTGCGACTTTGTCGAATGTTCAGTGGCGGATGAACGCGGCGATAGGCATCCATCGTAATTAGGCACCGTCCGGTGCGCGACGGTCACGCAGCCCAAGCCGTACGCGGAACTCGTGGTGATCTGTCGGGTTCGGCGTCTGTGATGGACGACTAATGCCGTGCGCGTACTTCGCGTCCTCGTGCGCCCCGGCACCTTGGCCACGAAATCTTTCGCTGGAGAGGTGGGCGCCGCAAGCAACCTGCGAATGCGGCCTTCGATCTCGTCCACTGCACCGGCGTTCTTTGCCGCTTCCTTGATGTTCGAATCAGCTATCCGCACATGAAGCACGATCGGGCCGACGAGCCTCAGGGCAACTCTTCGACCTTGAGATACAACCCCCGCTCGTCCCGCCGCGCCCGTCCGACAACAGCGGATTCTCTGATCCTCAGTGACACCCGCCTCCGCACGGATTAGTGCGCGAGGAAACCCCCGTCCACGACCAGTTCGGCGCCGGTGATGTAGGACGCCTCATCGGACGCGAGGAACAGCACCGCGGTCGCAACCTCTTCCGGCAGACCGGAGCGCCCCATGGGCACCCTCTCGAGCATCGCCGCGCGCTGCGCTGGATCGGCCGTGGTAACCGATGTTCGCATCGGCGGCATGAAGCCCGGATGTACGGAGTTCACGCGGATATTGTTCTTCGCGAACTGCACTGCGGCGGACTTCGTGATCAGGTGGATCGCGGCTTTCGCGGCGTTGTATCCCATGTGTACGAACTGCTGGCCGACCAGGCCGGAGATGGACGAAACGTTCACGATCGCGCCGCCGCCGGCCTTGCGCAGTTCCGGGATCGCGTGCTTCACGCCAAGGAAGGTGCCGCGTGCATTCACCGCCATCAGGCGATCGAAGTGGTCCGTGCTCATCCGGTCGGGCACCGCGCCGCTGATGCCGGCATTGTTCACGAGAATGTCGATGCGCTCGAAGCGCTCGACCGTCGCCCGCAGCGCGGCCTCCCATTGCGTCTCGTCGGCCACGTCCAGGTTCACGAACAGGGCCTCGCCCCCCGCGCTTTCGATGTCCGCGGCGAGCTGTTCACCCTGTTCCACGAGGATGTCGGCGATGACGACCTGTGCGCCCTCACGCGCGAAGAGCCGGACCATCGCCTCGCCCATGCCGTGGGCCCCGCCCGTGACGACTGTCACCTTGTTTGCGACTCGCATGATCTCCTCTTGTCGGTATGCGCCCGAGCCGGCGCGGCGACAACGATGATGCCATGCGTTCCCAGCTCCGCGTGTTGCGGCCGGCCGTAGGGCCGCGCGGAATCAGCCCGGCGGGCGCGGCTCCAGATCGGGCTGATCGGGAACGTAGAAGAAGCAGGTGAAGGCCTCCTCGGGCTTCACCGCACCGGGACGCGGTCGGTAGCGCGGTGAGCCGATCATCTTGCGCACGGCGGCCACGTAGCTGTCACACGATCACAGGCAACCATTCTGAGGCGTACCCGCTGCGCGATGTGTGTTTCAAGGAAAATGTGCCGAAGGCGAAAAAGACCTGACCGAAGTTCGCTGATTCGCTGGTAAATAGGGCGCTCCGTGCCGGGCGGTAACGTCGTCTGTTTCTGATTTTGCCGATCGCGGGTGCGCACGTCTTAGCGGAAGCGCATGTAGCGCCGACCTGCTATCTGGTCGAGGGCACGGCCTGGCGGACGACTTCGTGTCCAAGCCCTTCAGCCTCGCTTCGCTGAGCATGGCACTGGCCCGCCGGCTGCCCGCCGGGGAGCCCTTGAACGAAGAGCCGGGCCCGCAGCAGGCCCTGGCGAGCGCTGCGCCGGATCGCGCGCGGGTGCCGGCACGGGCCGCCGCGTCGATCGACACCGCGGTCATCGACACGTTGTTCGATCTGGACGAATCGGGCGGCCCCAGCCTGCTGCGCGAGGTGTTCACGCGTTTTCTGCAGAGCGCCGACCAGCGCCTGCTGCAGATGCAGACGGCGCTCGCCGACAACGAGGCGCAGGCGCTGCGGAAGGCGGCGCATGCGATGAAGTCGAGCGCTTTCAACGTCGGCGCCAGCGCGCTGGCCAGGCAATACGGCGCACTCGAACGTTGCGCGAACGAACATCAGCTGCACCGCGCCGGCGAATGGCTGGAACTCGCGCGGCATGAACAGGCTTGCGTCAAGGTCGCGCTGGAAGACATTCTGCGCGAGGTGGCATGACGGCACCGGTGACCCGCGTCCTCTTCGCCGACGACGATGCCGACACTCGTGCGCTGATGCGCGCGGCGCTGCGAAGGGCCGGCTGCGATGTCACGCTGGCCAGCGACGGCCTCGAGGCGCTGGAGGCGTTCCGACAAGCACCCTGCGACATCGTGATGCTCGACGTCGACATGCCCGGGCTCGACGGCCACCAGGTATGCGCCCGGCTGCGGCGCGACGCCGGCGAACTGGTGCCGATCGTGATGGTCACCGGCATGGACGACGTCAAGTCCGTCGAGCTTGCCTACGAGTCAGGCGCCACGGACTTCATCGCCAAGCCGATCAACTGGTCGCTGCTCGGCCATCGGGTGCGCTACCTGATGCGCAGCTACCGCGCGCAGCTCGACCTGACGGAGGCCGAGGCACGCACCACGGCCATCCTCGACGCGCTGCCCGACCCGTTGTTCGAGCTCGACCGCGACGGCCGCTTCACCGCATGCCACGTGCCGCCATTCGAACCGCTGGCTGCGCCCCTGCGCTCGCTGGTCGGCAAGACGATGGCCGAAGCGCTGGCGCCTGACGTGCTGGAGGTCGGACTTGCCGCGCTGGCCGAGGAGGCCGAGCACGGCGTCTGCACCGGCAAGCAGTTCATGCTGCAGCTGCCGGGCGGTCCGCGCTGGTTCGAGCTTTCTGTCTCGCTCAAGGCCGGCACCACCGGCGCGACGGCGCGCTTCATCGCGCTGTCGCGCGACATCACCGAACGCAAGGTGGCCGAAAGCCGGATCTCGCGGTTGGCGTACTTCGACCCGCTGACCGGTCTGCCCAACCGCCAATCCTTCCTCGATAGCGTAGACCGCAGCATCCGGCGCGCGCGCCGGGAGGACACACAGCTCGCCCTGCTGTTTCTCGACCTCGACGGCTTCAAGGGCGTCAACGACACGATGGGCCACGTCGCGGGTGATCAGGTGTTGCAATGGGCCGCCGACCGCCTGCGCGACGGGCTCCGTCCGTCCGATCTGGTGGCCCGGGCCGACGCGTCAGTGCCCGACGCCGCGCCGCATCCGGAGGTCGAACTGGCCCGGCTGGGCGGCGACGAGTTCACCGCGCTGCTGTCCAACCTGCGCCAGCCCGAGGATGCGCTGCTGGTGGCCCATCGGATCGGCGAACTGATGCGGCGTCCGTTCGTCCTGGAAGGGCGCTCGGTGACGCTCACCACGAGCGTGGGCATTGCGCTGTTCCCCGATGACGGCGATGACGCCGCAACCTTGCTGAAGCACGCCGACACGGCGATGTACCGCGCCAAGGACGTCGGCCGCGACAACGCACAGCTCTACAGCGCGTCGTTGACCGAACGGGCCATGCGCCACCTCGACCTCGACACCAGCCTGCGCGCGGCGCTCGAGCGCGACGAGTTTCATCTGGTCTACCAGCCGCAGGTCGATCCCAGCACCGGTCGCGCTGAATGGGTGGAAGCGCTGATCCGGTGGACCCATCCGACACGCGGCCTCGTGTCGCCGCTGGACTTCATCCCTCTGGCCGAGCAGAACGGCCTGATCGAGAGCATCGGTCTGTGGGTGCTGCGCACTGCCTGCGCCGACGCGGTCCGCTGGCAGGCCGCCGGGCTGCGGGCGGGGGTGGCGGTGAACCTGTCGCCGGTGCAGTTCAGAAATCCGAACCTGCTGTCGACGCTGGTCGACGCGCTGGCCCAGTCCGGCCTGCCGCCCTCGCTGCTGGAGGTGGAACTCACCGAGAGTGCGCTGATGGACCGCGCCGATGGCACCATCGCCGCGCTGCATGGGCTGCGCGCGAAGGGCGTGCGCATCGCGCTCGACGACTTCGGCACCGGATATTCGTCGCTGAGCTACCTGACCCGATTGCCGATCAGCAACATCAAGATCGACCGCAGCTTTGTCGCCGGCCTGCCGGCGGCGGGCGAGAACGCGGCGATCGTACGCGCCGTCGTCGCGATGGCGGACAGTCTGGGCCTGCGCGTCACGGCCGAAGGCGTGGAGACACTGGAGCAGGCGCAGTTGCTGATGGCGCTGGGGTGCGACAGCCTGCAGGGCTACTACTTCAGCCGGCCGGTGGTCGCGGATGCCGTACCAGCGCTGCTGCGACAGCAGTGGCAATCGTTCGCCGCGGGGCCCGAGACGGACGCAGTACCGTAGGCCGACGGCCGTGGCCGGTGAGCGGCGGTGCAGCACGATGTGTAGTGATGCGTCATACAACCGCGTTCGGATAAACGGGCAATGGGGGATGGCCGATCTGCGCGCTCCCGGTTGCAAGCGCGACTTCCGGTCGCCTGCCGGTGTTGGCTCCGCCGCGAAGAAAGTCAGCGGCAGCTCAGTGAGCCGACGCCAACGGTGACCTTGGTCCTTCTATCCACTGTCCGCACCGCCGGAGTGCGGCCCCGGGGCGACTCCAGTCGTTCCGTTTGACGGAATCTGTATGGGAGATCAGAATTCCGCATGATTCGCTCGTTCGCCTGCGTCGATACCGAGGCCTTGTTTCACAGCCGCGCGGTATCACGCTTCCGCAATATCGAGCGCGTCTCGAGGCGCAAGTTGCTTCAGATCCACGCCGCCACCGAACTCGCCAGCCTGCGCATCCCTCCGGGCAACCAGCTGGAGGCATTGAAATCCGACCGCAAGGGCCAGCACAGCATTCGCGTCAATGACCAGTGGCGGGTCTGCTTTGTCTGGAAGTCGGATGGAGCGCACCGGGTCGAGATCGTGGACTACCACTAGGAGTGCGGAACATGGCCAAGTTGCTTGACGAGATTCACCCGGGCGAGATCCTGCTGGAGGATTTCATGAAGCCCATGGGCATCAGCGCTCGCCAGCTCGCCTCGGACATCGATGTTTCGCCGAGCAGGATCAGCGAACTGGTCAATGGCCAGCGACCCATCACAGCGGACACGGCGCTTCGGCTCGGATTGTTCTTCAGCATGGAGCCCAGGTTCTGGCTGAACCTCCAATCCGAGTTCGACATTCGAGTCGCGGATCGGGAACTCCGGGCCAGGCTTGCGCCGAGGATTCGCGTCTTTCAGCCAGTCGCGGGGTGATCGTCGGCGTTCGAGGTTTTGCCTGACCGGACGCGGTTCGCGACGCCAGACCGTATCGAGCGCGTGCCTACGCCGCCCATCGGCCAACCATGGGGGTCAAGACGCAAACTTTCCGTGCGCCATCGAACATTGGTCCTTTCTCAGTCGACCAGGAGCCGATAGCCGACCCCGGTCTCGGTCACGAAGTGTTTCGGCTGAGCCGGGTCGTCTTCCAGCTTCTGGCGCAGGGTGCCCATGTACACGCGCAGGTAGTGCGTGCTCTCGACGTGGGACGGCCCCCAGACCTCGCGCAGCAAGTGGCGATGGGTGAGCACGCGGCCCGCATTGGCTATCAGCACACCGAGAAGTCGATACTCGATCGGCGTCAGATGCACCTCGCTCCCGCGTTTGCTGACCACGCGGGCAGCGAGATCGATCTCCACGTCGCCAAAGCGAACCACCGCGTCCGTCGCACCCGGCCCGACCCGCGTGCGTCTCAAACTGGCTCGCGTGCGGGCGAGGAGCTCGTTGATCCCGAACGGCTTCGTGATGAAGTCGTCGGCGCCCGCGTCCAGCGCCGCGACCTTCTCGTTTTCGTGGGTCCGCGCTGAAAGCACGATGATGGCAACCGCTGACCAGGTGCGAACCTCGCGGATGAATTCCACACCGTCGCGATCGGGCAGACCCAGATCCGCGATAACCAGATCGGGTCGCCGCGTCGCGGTCTCGATCAGGCCCTGCCTGACGGTGTCGGCTTCGAACACCTGCCAGCCTTCGCTTTCCAGGGATGCGCGCACGAATTGGCGGATTTCGCGTTCATCCTCGAGCACCAGTGCGATGGGCGAGCGCGAGTTCATACCCGCGTCTTTGCGCTTTCCGCACCGTCACTCATGGCACGCACGTCCTCGGTCAGGTCGACCGGAGGTGGCGTTCCCGCAGGAAGGGTGAATGTGAACGTAGCGCCGTGTGGGCATGTGGGCTCGACGCCGATGCGGCCGCGGTGCGCTTCGACGATCGACCTGCAGATCGCGAGACCGAGACCGACACCCGGTGTGGTCGACTCCGTGTTGCCGCGCGTGAACTTCTCGAAGATCTGCTCTTCCCGGCCGCGCGGCACACCGGGTCCGTGATCACGGACACTCACCTGCATTTCCTGATCGGCCCGCCGGACGCAGATTTTCACAGGTGAACCACCCGGCGTGTACTTGCCGACATTTTCCAGCAGATTGGCCAGTACCCGTTCGACCAGGACAGCATCGCACTGCAGAAGGGGAACGTCGGGGTCGATGCGCACCTCGACCCTGCGATCCCGGAGAGCACTTTGAGCCCCTTTCAAGGCGCTGCCGATGATCTCCTCGATCGACTCCCATTCGAACCTCAAGCGGACTTCGCCGCTCTGGATGCGCGCCATATCGAGCAGGTTGGTCACCATCGCCGCCATGCGCAGGATCCTTTCGCGGATCCCTTCGGTCAGGCTCTTCTGGCCCTCGCTCAACGCTGGTTGGCTGCTCGTCAGGGTATCCGCCATCGCGACCAGCGCGGTCAGCGGTGTTCGCAGATCGTGCGACAGCGCGGACAACAGGGAATTGCGAAGTCGCTCCGATTCGATCTGTACGGTGGCCACTCGCGCGACTTCCTCGTAGTGAACCCGCTCGAGCGCCATGGCGGTCAGTGCCGCAAAGGTCTCCAACTGCTGGCGCTGTTCGGGAATCAGCAGGAAACGCGGTTGAGCGGGCTGAATCGCCAGCACCCCACGCGAACGCACGGTCGTCCTCAGTGGCAGATAGAGCCAGGCACTGCCCGACAGGGTGTCTGTCCCCAGTCCGGCCGGCTCGTTGTGATCCAGTGTCCATTGCGCGGTACCAGGGTCAAGGCCTTTCACCGAATCGGCGTCGGCTCGCGGCGGCTGCAGGCGCTCTTCCGAATCCAGCGTGTAGACCAGAACGCGGGCACGAAACTCCCGGGCGATCACCGTCTGTGCCACGTCCACGGCCTGTTCGACGGTCAACATGTTCGACAGATCCCGCGCTGCCTCGAAGAGGGCTCGCGACCGTCGTTCGCGATGGGTCGCCACGCGGGCCTGGAACCGCAGTCCCGCAGTGAGCTGTCCGGTGACGAGGCCGACGACCAGCATGACGGCGAAGGTCAGCAGGTACTGCACGTCCGACACCGCGAACGACAGTCGTGGCGGCACGAAGAAGACGTCGAACGCAGCCACGCTGACGATGGCCGCGAGCACCGCCGGGCCGCGCCCCAGCCACACTGCCACGCCGACCACCGCGAGCAGGAACACCATCACGATGTTGGCCAGATCAAAATACGGCACGAGCAGATGCGTCAGCAGCGTCGTCATCCCGCAGGCCGTCGCCGCCAGGAGATACGATCGAAGCTGCCCTGCGTCGGCGTGGTCGCCGCCGGCGAAGGCGTCTTGCGGTTGGCCCGCAGCGCGCGTTTTCTGCGCCTGGCCGACCTCGATGCGATCGATGTCGGGCGCCACCGCCGCAATGGTCCGGCCCAGCGTCCGGCGTGGCCACCAGGCAGACCAGCGGCGGGTGCCCAACACGAGCTTTGACAGGTTGTGGGTGCGCGCATGCGCGACGAGCGCCTGCGCCACGCTTTGAGCCGACAGGACGGCCGTTCGGGCGCCCAACCGCTCAGCCAGCTTGATCGTTTGCAGTATCCGTTCGCGCCGCGCCCGCTCCAGACGTTGCAGCGTCGGCGTCTCGACGTACACCGCGTGCCAGGTGACGGCCAACTGTTGCGCCAGCAATGCTGCGCTGCGCACGACATGCTCGGCGAATTCGTCCGGGCCGACGCAGCACAGCAGCGCGCCCTCGGTTTTCCAGACCTGCTCGACCTTGCGGTCGATGCGATAAGCCTGCACGTCGTCTTCCACACGGTCTGCGGCGCGGCGCAGCGCCAGTTCGCGCAAGGCCATCAGGTTGCCTTTGCGGAAGAAGTTCTTCGCCGCGCGCTCGGCCTGGGCCGGCAGGTACACCTTGCCCTGGGCGAGCCGTTCGATCAGCTCGTCGGCGGTAGTGTCGACCAGCACCACCTCGTCGGCGTGATCGAAGAAGGTATCGGGCAGCGTCTCACGAACGACGACGCCGGTGATACCGCCCACCACGTCGTTCAGGCTCTCCAGATGCTGGACGTTGAGAGTGGTGTAGACGTCGATGCCGGCGGCAAGCAGTTCCTCGACGTCCTGCCAGCGCTTGGGGTGGCGTGAACCCGCGACATTCGAATGTGCCAGTTCGTCGACGAGGACCAGGTCCGCATTGCGCACCAGTGCGCCGTCGAGGTCGAACTCGGTCAGTTGCTTGCCCCGGTACTCGATCTGCGCCGGTGGTAGCGTCGGCAGTCCGTCAAGCAGCGCAGCGGTCTCGCCGCGACCATGGGTCTCGACGACCCCGACCACCACGTCTGCACCTTCGGTGTGCAACTTGCGGGCCGCCAGCAGCATCGCGAACGTCTTGCCGACACCGGCCGAAGAGCCGAAGTAGATCCGCACGCGACCGCGCTTTGCGCGCTGCTCATCCTGCCGGATCCGGGCCAGGAGTGCGTCAGGGTCAGGGCGCCGGTTCTCGGGCATTGCTGGGGTGGTTTCTCACGGCCCGGGTGCAGCGTCGAGCGCAAGATTGAGCTGCAGGACGTTCAACCTGGGTTCGCCAAGAAACCCGAACCTGCTGCCTTCGGTGTGCGTACCGATGAGATGTTCCACTGCTGCGAGAGGCAGATTGCGGGCCTTTGCGATCCGGGCTGCCTGGTACCGTGCGCCTGCGACGCTGATGTGCGGATCCAGTCCGCTGCCCGAAGCCGTGACCAGGTCCACCGGGACCGGCGCTGTGTTGCCGGGGTCCGCCGCCCGCAGCGCCTCGATGCGTCTCTCGACGGCGTCGGTCAGCGCGGGATTCAGCGGCGCCTGGTTGGAGCCGCCCGAGGCGGTCGCGTTGTAGGGCATCGTGGTGGTGGCAGACGGTCGACTCCAGAAATGCTTCGGGTCGCTGAAGTGCTGTCCGATCAAGGACGAACCCACCTGCTTGCCGTCGCGCATGATCAGGCTTCCCGCAGCCTGCACGGGAAACGCCAGCTGACTGATGCCGGTGACGACGACGGGATAGACCACACCGGTGAGCGCGGTGAGGACCGTGAAAATGATCAAGGCGGGACGAATGACGGGGGTCATGACGGTTCTTTCAGACAATGTGCAGCGCCACCAGCAACAGGTCGAGGACCTTGATGCCGATGAAGGGCACGATCAGGCCACCCACGCCATAGATGAGGACATTGCGGCGCAGCAGCGCGGCGGCGCCGATGGCGCGGTACCTGACACCCGTGAGCGCCAGCGGAATCAGGAAGACGATGACGATCGCGTTGAAGATCACTGCCGACAGGATCGCCGACGACGGCGTCGCCAGTCGCATCACGTTCAGCGCGCCGAGCTCCGGGTAGGTGGTCACGAACATCGCGGGGATGATCGCGAAGTACTTCGACACGTCGTTGGCGATGCTAAATGTGGTCAGCGATCCGCGTGTCATCAACAGCTGCTTGCCCGTTTCCACGATCTCCAGCAGCTTGGTGGGGTTGCTGTCCAGGTCGACCATGTTACCGGCCTCCTTGGCCGCCTGCGTGCCAGTGTTCATCGCCACCGCAACGTCAGCCTGCGCCAGTGCCGGGGCGTCGTTGGTGCCGTCACCGGTCATCGCAACCAGCCGGCCATCGGCCTGGTAGTCGCGGATCATCTGCAGCTTGGCCTCGGGCGTCGCCTCGGCCAGGAAGTCGTCGACCCCGGCTTCGGCAGCGATGGCCGCGGCGGTGAGCCGGTTGTCGCCGGTGATCA
The DNA here is from genome assembly GCA_038324085.1 of Burkholderiales bacterium. GTDB lineage: Bacteria > Pseudomonadota > Gammaproteobacteria > Burkholderiales. Next base: position 11,252 of record JBBQHP010000052.1, on the reverse strand, counting down.
TCACCGTCTTGATGCCCATGCGGCGCAGTTCGGGAAAGCGCTCCTTGAGGCCGCCCTTGACGATGTCCTTCAGTTCGACGACCCCCAGCACCCAGGAACCGTCGCAGACAACCAGCGGCGTGCTGCCCTTGCGGGCGATGTCGTCCGTCGAATTCTGCACGTCGACCGGAAAGCTGCCGCCCAGCGCCTCGACGTGCTTGCGGATGGCATCACCGGCACCCTTGCGCAGTGCGCGGACCGTGCCGTCGTCGCCTTCGATGTCGACACCGCTCATGCGCGTTTGCGCCGTGAACGCCACGAAGGTCGTCTTGTGCGAAGACAGGTCGCGTTCGCGCAGATCGAATGTCTGCTTGGCCAGCACAGCGATGCTGCGACCCTCGGGTGTCTCGTCGGCCATGGAGGCGAATTGCGCCGCATCGGCCAAGGTCCGTTCGCTCACGCCCCTGGCCGGGACGAAGGCCGAGGCCTGGCGGTTGCCGAGCGTGATGGTGCCGGTCTTGTCTAGCAGCAGGACATCGACGTCGCCGGCCGCTTCCACCGCACGGCCCGAAGTCGCGATGACGTTGGCGCCCATCATCCGGCTCATGCCGGCCACGCCGATGGCCGACAGCAGCGCGCCGATGGTGGTGGGAATCAGGCACACCAGCAGCGCGATCAAGGCGGTGACGCTCACCGGCGTACCGGCCTTGTTCGCTTCGACGCTGAAGATCGAATAGGGCAGCAGCGTCACCGTGACCACCAGGAACACGATAGTCAGCGCCACCAGCAGGATGGTCAGCGCGATCTCGTTCGGCGTCTTCTGTCGCTTGGCCCCTTCGACCATCGCGATCATGCGATCGAGAAAGGACTCGCCCGGGTTGACGCCGACGCGCACGACCAGCCAGTCCGACAGCACACGCGTGCCGCCGGTGACCGACGCAAAGTCGCCGCCGGACTCGCGAATGACAGGCGCCGATTCACCGGTGATGGCGCTCTCGTCGACCGACGCGACGCCTTCGATGACCTCGCCGTCGAGCGGGATCACGTCGCCGGCTTCCACCAGCACCACGGCGCCCTTGCGCAGTTCGTCGGCTTCCTGCGGATGCCATGACGAGCCGTGCAGCGGCTTCTCGAGCTGCTTGGCGATGACCTTGCGCTTCATGCTGCGCAAGGACGAGGCCTGCGCCTTGCTGCGGCCCTCGGCTAGCGCTTCGGCAAAGTTGGCGAAGAGCACGGTGAACCAGAGCGACAGCGCGATGGCCAGGATGAACCCCGGTGGTGCCTCGCCCTGGGCACCGAGCGCCTGCACCCAGACGATTGTGGTGAGCAGGCTGCCGATGTAGACGACGAACATCACCGGGTTGCGCCATTGCACGCGCGGGTCAAGCTTGCCGAAGGCCGAGGCGATGGCCGGCTTGACGAGCACGGGGTCGAACAGGGAGAAGGTCTTCGCGGTTGTCATGTTCATGTCCTGGCGGGGGTCACTTCGGGTGCCACAGCATGAGGTGTTCGACCACCGGTCCGAGCGCCAGCGCCGGCACGTAGTTCAGCAGACCGACGAGCAGCACGGTGCCGATGAGCAGGCTGACGAAGAGCGGGCCATGCGTGGGCAGCGTGCCCGAGGTGACCGCCATGCGCTTCTTGGCGGCCAGCGAACCCGCCATGGCGAGCACCGGCACGATGACGCCGAAGCGACCGAACCACATCGCGATGGCCAACATCGTGTTGTAGAAGGGTGAGTTGGCCGACAGCCCAGCGAAGGCGCTGCCGTTGTTGTTGCCCGCGGAGGTGAATGCGTAAAGGATCTCCGAGAAGCCGTGGGCGCCCGGGTTGGCGATGCCGGTCTTCCCGGCATCGGCCAGCACCGCGATGGCGGCACCGGCGAGTACCAGGATCGGCGTGACGAGGATGGCGATCGACGTCATCTTCATCTCGTAGGTCTCGATCTTCTTGCCCAAGTATTCGGGCGTGCGCCCGATCATCAGCCCGGCGATGAACACCGCCAGGATGGCGAAGATCAGCATGCCGTACAGGCCCGTGCCGACACCGCCGAAGACCACTTCGCCGAGCTGCATCAGCACCAACGGCACCGCGCCTCCCAGCGGCGTGAACGAGTCATGCATGCCATCGACGGCGCCGCACGAGGCTGACGTGGTGATGGCCGCGAACAGGCTGGTGGCGGCGACGCCGAAGCGCGCTTCCTTGCCTTCCATGTTGCCGCCGGGTTGCGTGGCGCTGACGGCTTGGTCGGCGCCGAGCGCGGACAGCACCGGGTTGCCCTGTTGCTCCTGCGTCGTCACCACAACGACTGCGACGACGAAGATGGCCGTCATCGCGGCCAGCACCGCCCAGCCCTGACGCGGGTCGCCGACCATGCGGCCGAACATGAAGACCAAGGCGGCCGGGATCAGAAAGATCGACAGCATCTGGACGAAGTTGGTCAACGGCGTCGGGTTCTCGTAAGGGTGGGCCGAGTTGGCGTTGAAGAAGCCGCCGCCGTTGGTGCCGAGCATCTTGATCGCTTCCTGCGAGGCCACCGGCCCCATGGCCAGCGTCTGCTTGTCGGTCTGCCGGATCTCCATCACGGGGTTGCCGTTTGCGTCTTTCTGCGGCTGGCCATCAGCGCCGTTCCTGGGTTGCCGATAGGCATTGACCTCGAGCGTCGTGACGTCCTTGTAGGGCGAGAAGTTCTGGATCACGCCCTGGCTGACCAGGAACACCGCGAACACCAGCGAAAGCGGCAACAGCACGTAAGCCGTCACACGGCTGACGTCGACCCAGAAGTTGCCGATCGACGCCGAGGACCTGGCGACGAAGCCCCGGACCAGAGCGATGACCACGACGATGCCGGTCGCTGCGGAAAAGAAGTTCTGCACCGCCAACGCCAGCATCTGCGTTAGGTAGCTCATCGTTCCTTCACCGCCGTAGCCCTGCCAGTTGGTGTTCGTGACGAAGCTGACCGCGGTGTTGAACGACGAGTCGGCCGTGACAGCGGCCATGCCCTGCGGATTGAGTGGCAGCACACCCTGCAGGCGCTGCAACGCGTAGACGGCCAGCACGCCCAGGAAGTTGAAGACGACGAGAGCGATGGCGTACTGGCGCCACCCCATGCCGGCCTCCGGAGTCACGCCGGCGAGCCGGTACAGACCGCGCTCCAGCGACTGGAACGGTGCCATCCAGGGCGGAAAGCGACCGTCGGCGACCGCGACGAGCCACTTGCCCAGCGGCCATGAAAGCACCAGCAGGACACCCACGTAGGAGACCAGCTGGATCCATGCCTGTGTATTCATCAGAATTCCTCGGCACGCAACAGTGCGTACACCAGATAGACGACCAGGCCCAGCGCAGCGGAACCGGCGAGCCAATGGAGCCAGGTCATTTGCGCACCCCCAGCTGGTCGCAGCCGACGACCATGCCCACGATCGCGAGGAACATCAGCACGCCCGCGCCGATAAACAGTACGTCCATACCCGCCTCCCGATGGCAGCAATCGATGCCGAAAGTCTAGGGAGAGTCGCATCAAGGCCGCATAGAAATTGCGCGACGGGACGTCAACATCGCGTAAAGAGCACAGTCGCGGCGGTCCGATGCGCCCCCCGGGCGCACCCGCCGCCTGACCTCGTGGGCTCCCGTGGCGGGCAGGCTTCGTCTCGACAATGTCATGCGGTCCGACTTCGGCCCCCGAGGCCGCGCTCCTGGATCAAGCCATGGGCATGACTGGCGATGCCTCACCGAAATTGGTAGCCTTTGTGATGGACGTTCGCTGGCAGACGCGAGACGGCACCGGGCAACCACGGCGGCGCAATGATGAGCAGACACCTTCAGGGTTTCCCGCGGCGGCTACTGCCAGCGTCCTGATCCTGATGCTGGCGGAGGGCAAGGCCCGGATCGAGATCGAATCGAAGCTGGCGGACAAGATCGGCGGCGCGATGGATGTGACGCTGCGCGTGAACGGCGCGGTGGGTGCGCGCACGACGATCCCACGCACCGTGCCGGTGGCCTTCACGGCGAGCGAGAGCTTCGATGTCGGTATGGATCAGGGCTCGCCGGTGTCGCTGGACTACTTCGAACGCCGGCCATTCAGGTTCGACGGGGGGATCGCTTCGGTCGAGGTGCAGACCAAGTGAAGCTATCTACCGCGACCCTCGTCGACCCAGGAGGGCCGGACGGGTCGCGGTCGTCGAATCCGGGACCATGGTGCATCCTGTGCCGACCGTGTCGATGCCATTGATGAGCGCTTCGCTCGAGCGCATACGTGAACAAGGGCTCAACCAATGAAGAACCGCACCGCGCTTGTCACCGGCGCCTCCGGCCTGGTCGGCGGCTATCTGCTGAAATATCTGCTCGACCAGGGCGGCTGGGATATCGTCGCCGTTTCGCGTCGCAAGCCCGATGCGCCGGGAATCTACCGGCATGTCGCCGTAGATCTGCTGGATCGCGCTGACTGCAAGGCGAAACTCGGATCGCTCTCCACGATCTCCCACGTGTTCTTCGTGGCCTACCTCGAATGCGCCGATCCCGCCGAACTGGTCGCGGCGAATCTCGGCATGCTGGTGAATCTCGTCAACGTGGTCGAGGCGGCTTCGCCCGCGCTCGAACACGTCCATCTGGCGGAAGGGACCAAGTGGTACGGCAATCACCTCGGACCGTTCAAGACGCCGGCCCGCGAGGATGATCCGCGCCACATGCCCCCGAACTTCTACTACGACCAGCAGGATTTCCTCGAGGCGCGGCAGCGGGGCAAGCGCTGGAGCTGGTCCGTCGTGCGCCCGCACGCCGTGTGCGGGTTCTCGACCGGCGGACCGATGAACCTGACCCTGGCGATCGCGGTGTACGCGAACATTTCGGCGGCGCTGGGCCTGCCGCTGAGCTTTCCCGGAAAACCGGGGGCCTACACCGCCCTTTATCAGGCGACGGACGCGGCCTTGCTGGCGAAGGCAATCGTGTGGATGGCGACGGAAGCGAAATGCGCCAACCAGGCCTTCAACGTTACCAATGGCGACCTGATCCGCTGGCAGCATCTATGGCCGGCCTTCGCGGATTTCTTCGGCATGGAACTCGCGCCCCCCCGCCACATCAGCCTTGGCCGTACGATGGCCGACAAGGGTCCGGTGTGGGACCGCATCGTTGCCGATCACAAACTCGAACCGCACAGCTACCGGGAAATCGTGGCGTGGGGCTATCCGGAGAACGTGTTCAATTCCGACTACGACATCGTCTCCAGCACGACCAAGGCGCGGCTTGCCGGCTTTTACGACATGGTGGACACCGAGGCGATGTTCCTGCGCATGTTCGCTGAGTTCCGGGGCAACCGCATCATTCCCTGAACGGCGCCCGCCGCGCGTCGTATGCACGCCCCCGGCGCGTCCGGTTCGGGATCGAGCCGACGCGCGCCGATGGGAATCGGGCGCGGGACCACCGCAACGGCGAGCCCACCCGCAATTCCGCGCCATGCTTCGCAATGGCAATGCGAGCCGTGCCTTCGAGTCGACGTTCCCGCCCGCCCCGATACGTCGACGACACAACGCGCATTCTGCGTCTCGCACTTGCGCCGGTTCCGGCATCGATCGTCAGGCTCGCGCGGGCCTCGCTCCAGATCATCCCGGCACCATTCGATCGAACATCCGCAATGATGGGTCCATCGTGTCCCACTCGTGGCCGCGAATGCAGTAGGTGACCACCTGCGGATTGAACTGGCCGGGGTCGTCGAGGCTGGTCGCATGAACTGCGATCAGTTCCGGCATCGCAGCGAATGTCAGGTAGACCGGCGACCCACAGGTCGGACAGAAGGCGTGGCTCTTTTCGTTCCCGCTGTCACCCGCAACGCGCCAGGTTTTCGCTTCGCCCGAAACTGCCAGCTCGGACCGCTGAGCGAAGGTGAGATAAGAGCCATGTCCCGTGCCGCTTCGTTTCTGGCAATCGCGGCACTGGCAATGGTTCTCGAAGATGGGTGGGCTGCGCGTCTCATAGCGAATCGCGCCGCACGCACATCCACCGGTATAGGGCTTTGCTGTGGTCGTTGTCATTCTCGATCTCCTGCTGGCGAACCTCCCGATTGGCGATGCATGTGTTCAGGTTGCCTTGGGTTTGGCAAATACGTCCATGCCGCGGCCGGTTTCCAGGAAGGATTTCAGGCTCGAGAGCACGATCGGCCAACCCTTCTTGACGCCATTTGCCATTCCGCCGCCGGCTTCGAGTTCGTCATGGGTGACGGTGAGACGGACCATGTTGTCGTATTCCTCGATCTCGAATGTCACCTTGCTGCAGGCCGCCGGATCGGAGGCCTGTGCGGGACTCGCCCAGGTGATGACAAGGCGGGTCGGCGGCGAGTGCTCGATGACCTTGCCGACGACCTGGATGGTCCGCTCGTCGTTGGCGCGGATGTGTTCCCATTTCGATCCGACATTCCAGTCCGAGACGTTCTCGTGACCCCAGTATTGCCTTGCAAGGGCCGGCTCCGTGATGGCTTCGAATACTTTTTGCGGTGTTGACGCGATGTAGGTGACGTACACGAATTTCTCGTGGCTCATTCTGGTTTCCTTTCGAGTTTGGATTTGATGCTGTGCAGCGCCGCCAGGCGTTGCTCTTCGAACTTGCGTATCCAGCGTTCGTAGATCTGATGGATGGGAACCGGGTTGAAGTAGTGCAGCTTTTCCCGCCCCTGCCATTGCACCGAGATGAGGTTGGCCTGCTCCAGCAGGCCGAGGTGCTGGGTGACGGCCTGTCGGGTCATGTCCAGACCGTCGCAGAGCTCGGTCAGCGTTTGGCCGTTCTTCGCATGCAGCCGGTCGAGCAGCGCCCGGCGGCTCGGGTCGGCCAGGGCCTTGAACACCTTGTCGATCTCCTTCACGGGCGCGTCCGGTCGCAGCAGACCATTAGGCAATAATTTACTTGCATGTCGTGACAATAGGCAAGCAAAGGCTTGCTTGTCAAGGAGGCACCGAGGCTTTGCCATGGGCATCCGGCGGCGGGAGCGTTGAGCAGCCTTCCCTGCGTCCGATCAAGATGGAGCAGGGCACTACCCATGGATCAGGATGATTGGTCAAGTCGTGGCGACTCCATGTGTAGCGCCGCCAAGGCGTACTCGACAACAATGGGATCGTCGCATTCGACACTCGATCTCATGAGTGAACACAGTTCCTCCACGAACCAATCGAGCGGGTCGTGCTTGCCGAGAACTATCTGTTCGACATCTTCAAGACTCTGGATTCACGTTCCCGATCATCACCAATGGTTCTGAACCTCCCATAGGAGAACCGGCATGTCCAACCCCATTGAAGCCGTGCTTGAAAACCACCTGCAAGCCGCGGCTGCCGGCGTCGACGCGGTCATGAATGACTACACCGAGGCGTCCATACTGGTCACGCACGACGCCACGTTCCGCGGTCTCGCAGAGATCCGTGGTTTCTTCACGGAGCTCCTCGAGGGCTCCACCCGCGGATTTCTCGCTGCCATCAAGTTGACTCGACAGGAGGTCGTGGGCGACATGGCCTACATCGCCTGGGAGGCAATGCCATGGTTTCGCTTCGGCACCGACACTTTTTTCATCAGGAACGGAAAAATCCTCGTGCAGACCTTTGGAGGTCTCTCAGCCAGGACATGATGGATCGCGCCGGCCTTGCCGAAGCGGATCTCCAGGGCTCGGACCTCCGGGCCATTCAACGAATCGCCGGGCCGCCCGGCCTGGCGTGTCCGATCCGTCGAAGCCTCAATCGCGCGCAGCCCCCTGCGCGCGCCGCCACGACGCCGGTGGCTGTCCGACGAGGCGCTTGAAGGCACGCGCAAACGCCGCCTCGGAGTCGTAACCGACCTCCTGCGCGATCGTCGCGACCGTGGCATGGCCTTCGCGCAGCAGGCGGGCGCCGCACTGTACGCGCCAATGCATCAGGTATTGCATCGGCGGCTGGCCAACCAGTTGCACGAAGCGCTCGTGCAACGCGGAGCGCGACAGGCCGACTTCGCGACCCAGTTCATCGACGGTCCACGCATGCCCGGGTCGTTCGTGCAGCAGGCCGATCGCGCGTCCGACGTGGCGGTCGCGAAGAGCGGCCAGCCAGCCGGCGGCGTCGTCCGGCAGGGATTCCAGGTAGCGCCGCGCGGCGTCGACAAACACCATCTCGCTCACGCGCTCGAGCACTGCCGCGCTGCCTGCACGGCGGGCACGCGACTCGGCGACCGCCTGGTCGAGCACGGCGGCGACCCACGCGCCGACGCCACCGGCTGGCAGGTGCAGCAGACGCGGCAGGGCTTCGATCAGGGGATTGAACGGCTTGAGGTCACAGGCGATGAAGCCGCAGATGACCACCGCGCTGGCTTCGTCGACCGGCATGGCCTCTTGTGGGCGCAGCACGCCGTCGACGTACGTCACGGCGATCGGCTTGGGGTCGTTCCGCGTCGTGACTTGCCAGTCGCCGGCGTCGCGCCGTGCCCGCATGCCGGGCGCGCTGGACAGCACATGATCGTCGCCGCGCGGGAACATCACGAGATCGCCACTCGCGAAGCGCACTGGCGGCTCTCCGCCGGTGGCCGCCCAGCCGTCGCCGCGCAGCATCAGATGGTAGGCCATCACATGTTCGGCGCCGGGCATCAGCGCCTCGGCAAGCGCGCGCGAGCCGGGCGTCTCGGCCGCCCACTCGTCACGAAAGCTGACGTAATAAAAGGTCGCGCCACGTAGATGCACGCTGCGCAGCAGGTCGGAAAGAGGGTCGGCGTTCATGGATGGTGGCGCGGAAGGAGCCTGGATCAAGCGGAGCGGACCCGTGATCAAGATCGCGCCGAACCGCGGACGAAGAAACAAATCTGCTGGAGTTCGGGGATAGCGTCAATGGGTGCCGATCGAAACAATGGCGTCCATCAACCACGGGTAACGACCCTGCGCATACCCCCCAGGGAAACCGCGCCGACCCGGCGTAATCCGACATCCGCTGTAGCGACCGGACCACAACATCCTTTGCGATTCGGGACGGAATAGAAACGGAGTTCCGTCGATCGTCGACGGGCCTGCACTGATTCACGTGGCCCCGATGAAGTTCACCCAAGCCGGCACTCTTTTCGCGCAGCACCTTCGTGTGCTCCCAAGGAACGCCAGGCCCGTCCCACCAGCCGCCAACAAGAGGCATCCATGACAATCACCGTCACGACCCAAGCATCACCGCGTTCCCTGACCTATCGCGTCGCCATCTTCGCCTATGGAGTCGCGGCCTACTCGATCGGCGTGGCCGCCCTGCTTGGCGTCATCGCGGTCATGCTGGGCGTACTTCACTTCACTGGCGGCCCGCTGGGTGAATTGAGTCTGGGTGCGGGGCTTGCGCTCGACTTCGGGCTGCTCGTCGCGTTCGCACTCCAGCACAGCGTGATGGCTCGCCAGAGCTTCAAGGCGTTGTGGACGCGCATCATCCCGGCCGCGGCCGAGCGCTCGACCTATGTGCTGGCAACCGGGCTCGTCCTGGCGCCGATGCTGGCGTTGTGGCAACCGATGCCGGCGATCATCTGGTCAGTGGAAGCACCGATGCTTCGCTGGTCCTTGCTCGGCGTATCTCTGGCGGGTTGGGCCTACCTGTTGGCCGCCACTTTCGCGATCAACCACTTCGAGCTCTTCGGCCTGCAGCAGGTCTTTCAGGCCTTGCGCGACCGGCCGCTCGAACAGGTTCCATTCCGGGAGCGCTGGATGTATCGCTTCGATCGCCACCCGATCATGACCGGCATCCTGATCGGCCTGTGGGTCACGCCGACCATGACCTTGGATCATCTGCTGTTTGCGGTCGGCTCCACGGTCTATGTCTGGATTGGCGTGTTCTTCGAAGAGCGCTCGCTTCGGCGGCAATGGGGCGACCAGTACGAGGACTACCGTGAGCGCGTTGGAACCATCGTGACCACCTTCACGAGCCGGAGATCGAAGCAGGCGTTGGTTGCCCCGACGTCGACGCGCAGGGAGAAGTCGGCATGAACGCGGGACTCGGCAACGCCCGCGCGATCGAGGCCTGGAACACCGTGCTGTTCGAGAAGTTCTCGACCTACGAGCACCTGTTGGTGCAGGGACTCGGTCAGCACGGCTCGCAGCTGTTCGAGCGCTTTCCACCGCAGCCAGGGGCGCGCGTGCTCGACATCGGTTGCGGATTCGGCGACAGCACGGTCCGGCTGGCCGAGCTCGTGGGTCCGGACGGCGAGGCCGTGGGCGTCGACTGCGCAGAGAATTTCGTCAATGCGGCCAGAAGCCGGGCAAGCGCGCAGGGCGCCGGGCGCGCGCGCTTCCTCCGCGCCGACGTCGAGGTGGACGCGCTCGGCGCGCCGTACGACGCTGCGTATGCGCGCTTCGGGACCATGTTCTTCGCGTCGCCCGTGGCGGCACTTCGCAACGTGCGCACCTCCCTGGCGCCGGGCGCCACATTGGCGGCTTCGGCCTGGCGCCGTCGCGAAGACAATCCGTGCTTCCATCTGGCGCAGCAGGTCGTCGAGCAGTTCATCGACGAAACCGACAAGTCGCAGGACGACGTGACCTGCGGTCCGGGGCCGTTCTCGTGGGCGAGCGCAGATCGGGTCAGCGATCAACTGCTGGCCGCCGGCTTCGTCGAGCCCACCTTTGCGCGCTTCGACGCACCCATGTGCATCGGCGCATCGCTTGACGAGGCGCTCGACTTTGCGCGCGATATCGGGCCCGCGGGCGAAGCGTTGCGCCTGGCGCGGAAGAAGGCCGGTGCATTGCAAGACAAGATAGAAGCGGCGCTTCGCGTTGCGCTGGCGCCGTTCCTTCGCGCCGACGGCGTCTGGGCGGTATCGAGCACCTGGCTCATCACGGCGCGCGTTCCAGATGTGTGAATCCGGCGCGGACCAGCCTTCCGGACCGGTCGGACACCCATGATCTCCGCTGTCGTTCAGCGTTACGCATCCTTTCCGACGCACTTCTGGGTCTGGATCGCCGGTGGCGTGGACCCGGTCTGCTGGCGGCGCTGGTCGTCGGTTCGATCTCCGGCAGCGTCTTCTACGGCCTGCCGCAGGTCGTGGCCGCGGACGCAGGAGCCGATGCCATTCTGAACGGCCGGATCGTTGCCGGCATCGGCATATGGCTGCTCGTGCGGGTGACCAGATGCGTCGCTGCTCAAACCCGGGCTAGCCTACCAAGGGAGACCCCCCGGCTGCCGGGGAGGCAGCAGAAGTTCGACAGAAGAGGAAGTCCATCGAGGAAACTCCGGATCGTGAGCCGCCAAGCACACGAGGAGGAGTATCCCGATGGACGAGTTGGAAAGTTTGAGTCACACGAAGTGGGAGTGCAAATA
>JBBQHP010000051.1:0-33375 GCA_038324085.1 Burkholderiales bacterium | reverse complement strand
CCAACTCGAGACGGCCATCAAGCAGTACCTCGATATCAACAATGCCAACCCGAAGCCGTTCACTTGGGTCAAGTCTGCCGATGACATCCTCGCGAGCATCGAAAGATTTTGTCTGCGTATTTCTAACTCAGGACACTAGCGAGAGCTGTTCGATGTCGATCTCGCCGCGATCGGCGCGCCACTCCAGCATCTTCAGCACGACGTAGAGGTAGCCGCCGTGATCCTCGACCTTGGCCCGCTGGTCGGTGTTGAGGATGTCCTCCAGCATGAGCGGATGGAAGCCCAGGACGCGCCCGAAAGTCTCGATCAGTCCCGGCTCGCGGATCTCGTCGACATTGATCCAGGTCACGCTCGGGCGGTCCTTGAACTGGAGGCATTCCTCCACGCGCGCGATGTCCCGTTCGCGCACGCCGTGCTCGTCGTAGTCGATGATCGAGATGCGCGTGGCGTGCGGCGGTCCCGGCTCGCCCACGTAGACGAGCGAGCCGGGCGGGAGGCCGGTCTTGGCCGTGCGTTCCTTGAAAACCTTGCGGCGCCTCGGCGACAGCGATCGGGTCATCGGTACTCGGGAAAAATCTGGCTGAGCAACGCGATCAGCTTAGCGCGTTCGCCGACGCCCAGTCCGCCCACCAGGCGGGATTCGTGGCGTCGCACCGCCCGTTTGGCCGCCACCAGCAAGGTTGCACCGGCAGGGGTCAGGAACAAGCCGTTCGAGCGGCGGTCCGCAGGCGCTGCGCGGCGTTCCACCAGACCACGGTGCTCGAGCTTGTCGAGTGCCGGAACCAGCGTCGATCGGTCGAGACGGGCGGCCGCGGCGAGCTGCGTCTGCTTGAGTGCGGGGTTGGCCTCGACAATCACGAGCAGGCCGAACAGTCCCGGCGATAGCTCGAGCTCGCCCAGCGTGTGTTCGAAGTCGGCGAAGATCGCCATCTGCGCGAGGCGCACGTGGTACCCGACCAGCTCGGGCAGCAAGCCGAGCTCGACCGGAGCCGGGACGGCCGCTGCGGCCGGAGTGCGCCGGCGGGGGGGGGCGGATTTGGGAGAACTGCGTGGTCTGGCCAATTGTTTGACATCCAACGATCTGCTGACGATACTAACCCAACCCCGAGCGCCGTGTCCGCGAGACGCAGCCGGAGACCGCCACGGGGCATTCGAGCACAGACCATGTCGCACACCATCCGTATCGACGGCACGACGGATACGGCCGAAGCCGAGCCGGGTGACACCGTGCTCGACGCGCTGCTCATGGCGGGCGTGGGCTTTTCCTACAGTTGTCAGGCGGGCAACTGCGGCACCTGCAAGTGCGAACTGCTCGACGGGGAGATCGTGGAGCTCGAACATTCCGAGCACGCGCTGGCGCCGTCGGAGCGCGCGCGCGGGATCGTGCTCGCGTGCCGCAGCCAGGTCTGGAGCGACGTCGCGATCCGCAAGCTCGACGAGGAGGAATTCCTGGTGCACCCCTCGCGCGTCATGCAATGCCGGGTCGCCCTGCTGGAGCGCTTGACCCACGACATCTGGCGCGTCGGGCTCGACATCGTTTCGGGCGGACCTTTTTCGTTCAGCGCGGGGCAGTACGCGAGGCTCAACTTTCCATATGCGCCCGCCAGTCCGCGCGACTACTCCATGGCGAATCGCCCGGACGAGCCGCGGCTCGAATTTCACATTCGCGAGAACGCCGCACCCACTTCGGTCAGCGCGCGCCTCGGCGAACGCCTGCACGTGGGCGACTCGGTCCGGGTCGACGGCCCGTTCGGGACCTCTCACCTGCGCGAGAAGGCCGAGGCCCCGGTGATCGCGATCGCCGGCGGCAGCGGCCTCGCGCCGATCCGGTCGATACTGTCCACGCTGCGAGCCAAGGGGCTGCGCAATCCGGTGCACGTCTATTTCGGCGTCCGCGAGGAGCGCGACATCTATGGCGAAGCCGAGGTGCACACCTGGGTCGAAGGCAGCGCGGAGTCCGCAGCGCACGTAGTGCTGTCCGATGGGCGCGGCAATGACCAGCGGCGCACGGGGCTTGTCACTGACGCGGTGGATGCGGATTTTGCCAGCCTCGCCGGCTTCAAGGCCTATCTCGCCGGCCCGCCGGCAATGGTCGAAGCGGCTGCTGCGCTGCTCGCGCGGAAGGGCGTCGCTGCGCGGGATATCCATGCCGACGCGTTCTATCCGGCGCCGGCCACCCTGGAATCGGGAGTGCCCGCGTGAGCCTGTTCGCGGGGCGGGTGGCGCTGGTGACCGGCGGCGGTCGCGGCATCGGGCTCGCCATCGTACGGGCGCTGCACGAAGCAGGCGGCTGCGTCGTGATCGCCGACAACGGTACCTCCATCGGCGGAGACGGCGCCGATCCGACGGTGGCGACCGGACTCGCCGCGGCGCTGGGCGAGCGCGCCGCGGCATTCACGGCTGATATCTCCGACGACGCCGCAGCCGAAGGCGCCGTGCGCTTCGCTCTGGAACGATTCGGCAACCTCGACATCGTCGTGAACAATGCAGCCATCCTGCGGGATGGCTTCATCTTCAAGACCCGGCGCGATGATTGGGAGCAGGTGTTGCGCGTCAACCTGATGGCGCCGCTGGCGGTGCTGGCTGCGTCCTCGCCTGCGCTGCGTGAACAGGCCAAGGGTGGGCGGACACCCGGTCGCATCGTCAACATCGTCTCCAGTGCCGGACTGATCGGCAACCTGGGTCAGAGCGCGTATGCGTCAGCCAAGGCCGGGCTGGTCGGGCTCACGCGGGTGGTCGCCATGGACCTCGCGCGCTCCGGCATCACGTGCAATGCCCTCGCTCCGTTCGCCGCGACCCGCGTCACCGAATCGATCCAGCCCGCGAACGAAGCGCAGGCTCAATACAAGACCCGTGCGCTCAGCGTCCCGGCAGACTACGTGGCAAGAGTCGCGGCCAGTCTGTGTGCGGACGCCAATCGTTTCACCGGTCAGATCTTCGGCGTGCGCGGTCGCGAGGTGTTCCTGTTCTCGCAGCCGCGACCGGCGGCGCGACTGGTGGCGCCGAAGCTGGCAGATGCGGACGCTGCGGCGCTCGGTGCCGCGCTCGCATCCGCGTTTATCGATCAATCGACCTCGCTCGCCACCGATCTCGAGCTGTTCAATACCGAACCCGTGCTCTGAAGGAACCGCCGCCATGTCCGCCGTCTTGATCCCTGAAGTGAAGACCGTCGCCGAACTGAAAACCCAGAGCGATGACTATCGCGCCGCGGTCGAGAAGATCGTGGTCAGCCACGCCGTCAACGAGCTCTATGGCGCGCAAGTGTTCGACGAGCCGGCCATCGCGCTCGCGCCGACACCCTACGCCAAGTGGCTCACCTGCCGCATCGCGATGGAGGAGTACCACCACCACGTGCGCTTTCGCACATTGGCAGACGAGATCGGCGTTGCCCCCGAGCGGATGGATCCCGCGGTCAAGAAGCCGCTGTCGATCTTCGCCTTCGAGCTGAAGACCTGGCCGGAATTCTGCGTGATCAAGGCCATCGCGGACTACGCGGAGATCCTGCAGGTGGAGGACCTCCTGCACTGCTCTTTCCACCCGCTGCGCAATCTAGGACGCATCACCATGCCGGAGGAGAAGTTCCACGCGAAGTTCGGCAAGGATTCCTGCCTCGAGCTGATCCAGGCAGGGCAGGGCGACGCGGTGCAGGACGCGATCAATCGCTACTTCCCGATCACACCTGCGTTCTTCGGCGCGGCCAACTCGAGGAACAACGAGATGTATCGCCGCTTCGGACTGAAGCAGCGCAGCAACGAAGAGATGCGCGCGGACTTCCTGCAGCGCGCGACGGAACTGGTCGAGAAGAATTTCGGGATGACGCTGCCGGTCGTCCACTGATCGTGCGGAAGGGGGCCAGTACATGAACCAGCCGGTCGACGATCGCGCCGCGCGCGACGAGTATTACCATCGCATCGCGTCGAAACAGCTCACGCCCCTGTGGGAGTCGCTGTCGGCGCTGGTGCCCGAACAGCCCCGCTCACCGTGCGTCCCCTACCTCTGGCGCTACGACGACCTGCGTTCGTGGCTGCTCGAGGCGGGCCGGTTGATCACGGCGCGCGAGGCCGTGCGCCGCGTGCTGATCCTCGAGAACCCCGGCATGCCGGGGAGTTCGTCGATCACCCAGGCGCTGTACGCGGGCCTGCAGCTGATTCTTCCCGGCGAAGTCGCGCCGAGCCATCGTCACACGCAGACCGCGCTGCGCCTGATCGTTGAGGGCGCCGGAGCCTACACCGCGGTCGATGGCGAGCGGGTGAGCATGAGTCCGGGCGATTTCATCATCACGCCCGCCTGGACCTGGCACGATCACGGCAGCGAATCCGACGACCCCGTCGTCTGGCTCGACGGGCTCGACATCCCCCTGGTCCGATTCCTCGACTGCGGGTTCGCGGAGAACAATGCGCAGGAGACGCCGGCGGTGACGAAGCCCGACGGCGATGCCTTGGCCCGCTACGGCGCCAACCTGTTGCCCGTGGACTTCGTCGCCTCGCATTCCGCCTCGCCGGTGTTCACTTACCCTTATGAACGCAGCCGCGCCGCGCTCGCGCTGCTCACCCGGGGGGAAGCACCGGATCCATGGCACGGCCACCGGCTGCAATTCATCAATCCCGCCTCCGGCGGTCCGGCGATGCCGACGCTCGGCGCCTTCATCCAACTGCTGCCGCGTGCGTTCGAATCGCGTGGTTATCGTTCCACCGACGGCATGGTGTTCCACGTCATCGAAGGGCACGGCACCTGCGTCATCGGCGACCAGCGCATCGAGTTCGGACCGCGCGACACCTTCGTGGTGCCGGCATGGACATCACACCGCTTCAATGCGTCGGAGGACGCGGTGCTCTTCAGCTTCTCGGATCGTCCGGTGCAACGGGCACTTTCGCTTTGGCGCGAACAACGGCTCGGATGACGGGAGAGTGGTCGCGCGCGATGTCGTGTGGCGCGTGGTTCGCGGCCTGCGGATCGCCGCTCGAGTCGTCGGACCTGGGCGACGCGCGCGCCTATCTGCACGCCCTCGGGGTGGCGTCGACGATGCCGATCGAGCCGGTGGCATCGTGGGAGCACGCGGAACTCGTCATCCGCAATCCGGCATGGGACAGCCTGTGGTGGGAGCGCGAGGAGGCCGAGCGCAAACGCCTGCTCGAGGCGTGCGTGGGCCGGCTGGGCGATGCGCGCGCACTGGACGAACTGAGCCGGAAGACGGACGTCGAGCACGAGATGATCCACGGCGCCGCGGCTCGCGCGGCCGCGCTCGCGGGTGTTGCCGATCCCGCGTTGACCCGGGCCGCCGCCGGCGCCGGCAGCATGGCGGCGCACGGTTGCGCGCTCGCGCTGCTCGCGCAGGCGGATGACTCGCACATGTTCATGCGAAAATGCGCGCTGTTCGAAGGCGGACGCTGGCCCCTGGGCATTGTCCAGGGCACTTTCCATCTCTTTTGATTGCATACCGATCGCATGAGCTTCGTATTCGAACCGCAGGCCGTGACGGCCGTTCCCATCGTGGGCGAAAGCGCCACGTTTCCAGTGCGCCGTGTCTACTGCGTGGGCCGCAACTACGCCGCGCATGCTCGCGAAATGGGCAAGGACCCGGACAAGGAACCGCCGTTCTTCTTCATGAAGCCCGCCGACGCCGTCGTGCCCGGGGGTGGCAACATCCACTATCCGCCCGGCACCAGCAACTATCACCATGAGATCGAACTGGTCGTGGCGATCGCCACGGGCGGGCGG
Organism: Burkholderiales bacterium; assembly: GCA_038324085.1. GTDB lineage: Bacteria > Pseudomonadota > Gammaproteobacteria > Burkholderiales. Next base: position 27,657 of record JBBQHP010000051.1, on the reverse strand, counting down.
CGGATTCCGGTGGACCAGGCGCTCGGACACGTCTTCGGTTACGGCGTCGGCCTCGACATGACGCGTCGTGACCTGCAGTTCGCGGCGCGCGACCTGGGTCGCCCGTGGGACTTCGGCAAGAGCTTCGACGAGTCGGCCCCGCTCGGTCCGCTTCATCGTGCCGCGCAGACGGGCCATCCCGCGAAGGGTACCGTCGAACTCGAAGTGAACGGCGAGGTGCGTCAGAAGGGCGATCTGGCGGATCTCATCTGGTCGGTGCCCGAGACCATCAGCTATCTCTCCGACTTCTATCTGCTCGCACCCGGCGATCTCATCTTCACCGGCACGCCGGCAGGGGTGGGCGCAGTGGTGCCCGGCGACCGGCTGGTCGGTCGCGTGGAAGGCTTCGGCAGTCTCGAAGTGACGATCATTCCGGCGCTCTGAGGCGTCGCGCAAAGGGGCAGGGCCGTGGAACAGCAGATGGGCGGTGGAGACGTGCGCAAGACCTGGCTCGAGGTCGCGTTGAACGGTCCGTGGGGGCGCGAGCGTCAGCCGAAAATTCCGGTGAGCGTCGATGAGATCGTTGCGGAAGGCATCGCGTGCGCGGAGGCGGGCGCCTGCATCGTCCACGTGCATGCCTATGACGAGACGACCGGCCGCCAGCGGGACGACTGGGAGACGTACGCGAAGATCATTGCCGGCATTCGCCATCGGGTCGACGTCATCGTCTATCCGACCATCCCGTTCGCCGGCAGCGACGGCGCCACGGTGCCGCTCGATGCGGAACAGCGCTTCGCTCACGTGGCCGAGCTCGCCAAGCGCGGCCTGATCGAATGGGCCGCGATCGATCCGGGGTCGTGCAACATCACGCACTGGGATCAGATCCAGCAGGACAAGCCCGGTTTCGTCTACAGCAATCCCGAAGAGCAGATCCGCCATGGACTGACGCTGGCGCGCCGCCACGGTTTCCATCCGGCTTATGCCATCTACGAACCGGGATTCCTGCGGCTCGGCGCAGCACTGTTCTGGCGCGAGAGCACGCCGACGCCCATCTACCGGTTCATGTTCAGTTCCGACTACAGCTTCGGCTTCCCGCCCGAGGATTTCGGGCTGACTGCCTACCTCAATCTCCTCGATCGTCTCGCGCCGGGCGCGTCCTGGATGATGGGCGGACTGGGCGTCGACGTTCTGCCGATGATTCCGCGCGTCATCGCCGAGGGCGGTCACGTGCGCGTCGGTCTGGAAGACGCGTCGTTCGGCTGCGCGCGCTCCAATCTCGAACTGGTGACCGACGCCGTGGAGCGGATGACGAACATGGGCGCCACCCTGGCGCGGGCCGAGGATGTTCGGGCAACGCTCGCGGCTGCCGAGCAGTGATGCGGGTGGCCCCTCGCTATAATCTGCGCCCCCCACGCACATCTGCATCGAAAGGCGACCCATGAGCGCAGCCCCAATGCTTGGCATCACGATGGGCGATCCTTCCGGCATCGGTCCGGAGATCATCGCCAAAACCCTGGCCGAGATGTCGCTCGCGGAACGCTCGCGCAGTGCCGTCATCGGCAACTTCGGGCGTCTGGAGCGCGCCGACAAGCTGCTCGGCACCGGTCTTCGATTCGCGCTGGCGCCGGCGGAGGCGCGTGACGGCGCAGTGCCGGTTTTCCACGTCGATACCCAGGGCGCCGACACGATGCCCGACTCGAAGATCAGCGCCGCCGGCGGCGAGGCCGCGTATCGGTTCATCGTCAAGGCCGTCGAGCTTGCGCTCGCCAGGCGCATCGCGGTGATCGTGACCGCGCCGCTCAACAAGGCGGCACTGCACGAGGCGGGACATCACTTCGACGGACACACCGAACTGCTCGCGACGCTCACCGACACCAAACAGTCGTGGATGCTCCTGGCATCCGAGAAACTGTCGGCGATCCACGTCTCCACGCACACCAGCCTCAAGAATGCCACCGAGCGCGCCACCACGCAGCGCGTACTCGACACGGTGCGCACCGGCTGGAAGCACTACAGGGCGCTCGGGATCGAGAGCCCTCGCATCGCCGTCGCCGGTCTCAATCCGCACTGCGGCGAAGGCGGCATCTTCGGGCGCGAGGAGATCGAGCAGATCAACGCCGCGGTCGAACTCGGCGTCAAGGAAGGCATGGACGTGAAGGGCCCCATTTCGGGCGACACCGTCTTCTACCGCGCGACCCGCGGCGAATTCGATCTCGTGGTGGCCCAGTACCATGACCAGGGTCACATACCGACCAAGCTGATCGCGTTCGACACGACCGTGAACGTGACGCTGGGGTTGCCGATACGGCGCACGTCGGTGGATCACGGCACCGCGTTCGACATCGCGTGGACCGGCAAGGCGGACCACACCAACATGAAGGCCGCCATCGGTTACGCGAAGATGATGGCGGACCGGATGGCGGCGTAGCGTCCGGGCGCGGCGCCCAGCGACCCCCGCCGGCAGGCGTCCTCGCTTTCGCGTCCCATGACATGGTGACTCTTGCCGAGCCGAGGATCCTCATCATCGCCGACGACCTGACCGGGGCGATGGACGCGGCCGGACCGTTCGCCGCCCGGGGTTTGTGCACCTGGGTGGTGGCATGCCCTGACGACTGCGACGCGAGCACCCTGAGCGGCGCGCAGGTCGTGTCGGTGAACACCGAATCGAGACACCTCGACGCGGTCGCGGCGGCGGCGCGGGTGACGGATTGTCATCGGCGGGTGGGCGGCGGCGGTTTTCCCGTCGTGGTCAAGAAGATCGATTCGACGCTGCGCGGCAATGTCGTCGCAGAGACGGTCGCGACGTTGCGCGCGACCGGACTGGGCACGACCGTCGTTGCGCCGGCGTTTCCCGCCCAGGGGCGCACGGTGCGAGGCGGTCGGGTGTTCGTGCGCGACGTCGCGCTGGAGGACACTGCGTTCGTGCACGATGCGCTTTCGCCCGCGCTGGCGGTGCCGCTAGCCCAGGCATTCGCGGCGGCCGGCGTGAGTGCGATGGTGCGGGATGCAAGCACCGACGCAGATCTCGATGCGATCATCGCCGATCTTCCCCGCACCGGGCCCGTGCCACTGATCGTGGGCTCTGCCGGCATCACGTCGGCCCTCGCGCGCGCGCTGGCGCGGCAGGGTTCGGGGCGACCGGCACCGAACATCACGGGGCGCATCGTGTACGTCATCGGTTCGCGCGCGCAGGCATCCCGGGAGCAGGTCGCGAGGCTCGCGGCCGACGGCGCAATGGTGGTCAGGGCGCCGAATGGCGTGCCGTCGTCGACGCCGGTCGTCGCCGACCAGGATTGCCTCGTGCTGCTCGCCGTGCCCGATGATGCGGGGCGCGAGGGCGATGCCGCATGCGTGGCGCGCAGCCTGGCGGTCCATGGACTGGAACTCGCCCGGCTGCCGGGTACGGGCGCCCTGGTGGCGACGGGCGGCGATACCGCCATCGCGCTGCTGCGCGCCAGCGGCAATGCGGCATTGGAGGTCGAGGGCGAATTGATGCCCGGCATCGCGTGCGCGAAGTTGATGCTGGATGGCGCCGCGATCGGACTCGTCACGAAGGCCGGCGGATTCGGCGATCCGGAAGCATTGCGCGAGATCGGCCGGCGTTTGCGCGGCACACCCGCGTCGACGGCGAACCGCGGTGGATAGGCTCGACGCACGCCTCGCCGCCGCCGTCCCGGCTGCGTCCCGGCCGACGGCGCAGGGCCGGAACTGACATGGCGATCGATCGGAAGCGCCTGGACCGGTTCTTCAGGCCCCGGAGCATCGCGGTGGTCGGTGCCGGTGATCGCAGCACCAGCTCGGGCGGCGCCGTATTGCGCAACCTGCGCATGTGCAACTACCCGGGCCGGGTGGTTCCGGTGAATCCGAAGGGCGGCTCGATCCAGGGTCTCAAGGTCGCGACATCGTTGAAGGACGTCCATCCGCCGGCGGACCTGGTGGCCGTGCTGGTGCGTCCCGAATCTATCCTGGACGTGGTGCAGGAAGCGGCCGACACCGGGCACGAGAATCTGCTCATCCTGCCCGGCGGCTTTGCCGAAGCCGGCGAGGACGGGCGCGCACGCGACGCGGTCCTGCGCCAGATCGCGCGCGAGAACAATCTGGTGATCGGAGGTCCGAACTGTGCCGGCCTCACCAATCTGCTCGATCCGGATTTCCGCTTCGCCGCGACTTTCTTCCGCGACATTCCGCTGGGTGGACCGGTTGCGCTGATATCGCAATCGGGCGCCATCGCAGAGGAGATGATCGCGGCGAGCCACGGCTTCGGCATCCCGCTCGGCGTGGTGGTGTCGGTCGGCAACGCAATGCACATCGACCTCACCGACTACATCGAGTACCTCGGCGACGACCCGCAGTGCACGGTGATCCTCCTCTACGTCGAATCGTTCGGGGATCGGGAGCGCTTCCTGGCGGCCACCCGACGCATCGCTGCGAACAAGCCGATCATCGCGCTCGTGGGCGGGCGCACCGAACACGGCCGCGCCGCCGTTTTTCGCCACACCGGCTCGAGCGCGCAGAGCACGGAGGAAGTCGACGCGTTCTGCGCCGCCGCGGGCGTGCTGCGTGTGACCACACTCCGCCAGCTGCGCATGGCCGGCAAGGTATTCGATTCCCACCCCGAAGGCATCGGCCCGCGCGTGCTGGTGCTCTCCAACTCAGGCGGCCCGGGTGTGCTCACGGCAGACCAGGCCGTGCTCGAAGGGCTCGAGCTGCCGGACCTGTCGCCGCAGCTCGCGGCGCGCCTGCGCAGCGCGCTGCCCCCGGAAGCGGCAGTGGCCAATCCGCTCGACCTGCTCGCCGATGCGCGCGAGGACCGCTTCGAATCGACGCTGCGCGCCGTGCTCGAGGAGATGCCGGGACGCATCGACGCGTTGCTGATGATCCACGTCGTGCCGTTCATGGTGGACGCCGAGCCGGTGGTGAAAGCGCTGGCCGAGCTCGCCAAGTATTCGCCGATTCCGATGATGCACTGCATGATGGGCACGCTCGAACACAAGGCCGAGTGGTTCATGACGCTCACGAAAGCGGGCGTGCCTTCCTTCAACGACAGCGAGGAGATGTGCGTCGCCGCCGGCATGCTGGCGCGCTACCGCGCGCTGCGTCACTCGCTCGGCAATTGACCGTCCCGGGACACTGAAACCGATGAAGCTCCACGGCTACTTCCGCAGTTCGGCGGCGTACAGAGTCCGCATAGCGCTCGCCCTGAAAGGGCTCGACTACGATTACGCGGCGGTACAGATCGCGAAGGGCAGGCAGTTCGAGCCGGCCTTCGCCGCGCTCAATCCGCAGGCGCTCGTTCCGGTCCTGGAAGACGAGGGCAGGCTGCTCCATCAGTCGCTCGCCATCGTCGAGTACCTGGACGAGGCCTACCCCGAGCCGAGGCTGCTTCCCGTCGACCGATTCGAGCGCAATCGCGTGCGCTCGCTCGCCTTGATCGTTGCCTGCGAGATCCACCCGCTCAACAATCTGCGCGTGCTGAAGTATCTGACCCACACCCTCAAGATCACCGAGGAACAGAAGGCGGCCTGGTATGCGCACTGGGTCACCACCGGCTTCGTCGCGCTCGAGCAACGACTCGCGAACGAGCCGCAGACGGGCCGCTTCTGCCACGGCAACAATCCCGGGTTCGCCGATATCTCGCTCGTGCCGCAGGTCGCGAACGCCCGGCGTTTCGACGTGGATCTGACACCGTTCCCGACCATCGTGCGCATCGACGCCGCGTGCAACGAGATCGAGGCGTTCCGCAAGGCGGTGCCTGCGGCGCAGCCGGACGCGCAATGATGTCGCGAGCTGCCGACAGGCGGCTGGCGGCGCGCCGCCGGATCTGTACAATGTCAAGCGTGTCAGGGGGTTACGGTGCTGATCGGCACGAGTGCCCCGCCACCTCTCGAGAAGGATCCGCTACGATGTCGACCCACCGTTTTGCCAGGATGGCCCTGGTTCTCATGCCCTTGCTGGCCGTGTGCTCGGCCGCCGCTGCCGCCGAAGACCCGGACCTGGCACCGCCCACCAACAAGCTCGAGCGTTTCCAGTTGAGACACGCCAACTGCAAATGGACCAACGAGATGGGCGCGTACATGTATGAATGCCTCAAGGCCAACTTCAACATGAACGCTCACTGGTGCCATAACGAAGCCATGGACGTGTTCTGCACCCGGCAGGAAGAAGAAGCGAAGGCGGCGGCAGCCAAGCCTGCCGACGTCGCCGACAAGCCTGCCAACTGAGCGGGACGAGGTCGCAGTGCCGGAGAAGGCCGGGGAGCAGATCCCGGCCTTCGTCGTTTCCGGTCCTGCCAGGGGGGACGCAACGCGCCGTATCGCCCATCTCGACATGGATGCGTTCTACGCGTCCGTGGAGTTGTTGCGCTATCCGGAGCTGACGGGTCAGCCGGTCGTGATCGGCGGCGGCCGCCGCCATCACCCGGTCGCGGCCGAGGGCGCCCGGACCTTCTCCACACTGCGTGCCTACGCCGGGCGTGGCGTGGTCACGACGGCAACCTACGAAGCCCGCGCGTTCGGCGTGCATTCGGGCATGTCGCTGATGAAGTCGGCAGCGCTGGCGCCGGACGCCGTGCTGCTGCCGACGGACTTCGACGAATACCGCAAGTACTCGCGGCTGTTCAAGGCGGCGGTGCGCGAGATTGCGCCGCTCGTGGAGGATCGCGGCAGCGACGAGATCTACATCGATCTCACCGCGGTACCGGGTGAAGCGCAGGAGGTGGCCCGGTGGATCAAGGAGCGGGTGCGCGTGGCCACGGGCCTCAGTTGCTCGATCGGCATCTCGCCCAACAAGCTGCTATCGAAGATCTGCTCCGATCTCGACAAGCCGGGGGGAATCACGATCATCGGGGCTGGCGACATACCCGAACGGATCTGGCCGCTCGCTGCCCGCAAGATCAACGGTATCGGTCCCAAGGCGACGCTCAAGCTCGAAGCGCTCGGCATTCGCACTATCGGGGAACTCGCCGCGGCCGATCCGCAGTGGCTGGTGGAACATTTCGGGCGCAGTTTCGGGGCCTGGATGCACCAGGCAGCGCATGGCCGCGACGAGCGCCCGGTGGTCACACATAGCGAACCCAAGTCGATCAGCCGCGAGACCACCTTCGAGCGCGACCTGCACCCGGTGCGCGATCGAGAGCTGCTGTCCGGCATCTTCACCGCGCTGTGCGAGCAGGTGGGTGACGATCTCCGGCGCAAGGGCTTCGCGAGCCGCACGATCGGCATCAAGCTGCGCTACGACAATTTCGTGACCGTTACGCGCGATCACACTCTCGAGCATTCCACCGCCGACGGCGCCGAGATCCGGCGCGCGGCCGGGCAATGCCTCAAGCGCGTTCCGCTGGAGCGTCGGCTGAGGCTCCTGGGTGTCAGGGCGGGCGCGCTGGTTCGTCCCGGCACGGACGTCAACGCCACGGGCAAACGCGGCGTTGGAGCAGGATCGCCCAGTCTCGATCTGTTCTGAGCGACGGTTGTGGCGCGTGCTATTCTCGCGCCGGTCCGATGAACGCCGGGGGACGCATCCGGCGACGTGGAGGAGACCCCGATGAAGCGTTTCGCAGCGGCACTCGTGCTCGCGGCCCTGGTGCAGGGTGCCGCGGCCAACGAGGAAGCGCTCGGCATCAAGGTGCACAAGCAGGGCGGCATCAATTACATCACGGGCGGACTGGGCGAGGAGGCTCATGCCTTCGCGGAGGTGGCGCAACGCTACCCGGTGCAACTGTTCTTCACGGTCGACGGCGAGCATGCCCAGATCCGTGATGTCAAAGTGGTGGTGCGCGACGTGAAGGGCGACGTCACCCTCGAAGCCAAGTCCGACGGACCGCTGTTCTACCTCGACACGCCTTCGGGGCGCTGGACTTTCGAGGTCGAGTGGAACGGCCAGAAGCAGACCAAGACCAAGGATCAGACCGGGCGCCGTTATCTGGTGCTGGATTTCGATTTCAAGAAACCGGATTGAACCGGGGCCGACGGACCGAAGACGTCCGCGGCCAGTTACCAGGGGGAGAGGGGACCGTGTCGAGACCGATCTTGCGCGTGGCGCTGTGCGCCGCGTTGCTTGCCGCCGTACCTGCGTCTGGCGCAACGCTCAATGTGCGCTTCGGCACGCCTTTCGTGTCGGGCAGCAACCTGCACAAAGGCATGGAGAAGTTCGCCGAAGTGGTCGCCGCCGAATCCAGGGGCACGATCAAGGTGCAGGTCTACACCGACAGCCAGATCGGTGACATCCAGCAACTGATCGCGGGCATGCAGCTCGGGACGGTGGACATGGCCTACCTCGGTCCCGGCAATCTCGGGCAGGTGAAGGGCTGCGGCCCGCTCAACATCAACTACCTCCCCTATCTCTACAAAAGCAAACGCTCGGCCGAGGCCGTTTTGAACGGCCCGATATTTGCCGACCTGTTCGAACAGTGCGCGAAGGCCTCAGGGGTCCGCATCTTCGCTGTGGGTGGCGATCGCAGCGCGCGCGCCATCGTGACCACGAAAGGTCCGATCCGCAAACCCGAAGACCTGAAGGACATGCGACTGCGCATTCCGCCGATACCGATCTTTCGCGACGTGTTCGAGAAAGTGGGTGTGAAGGTCGTGCCGCTCGGTCTGAACGAAGTCTACATGGCGCTCTCGCGCGGGCAGGTGGACGGACAGGACAACGGTTTCGACCTGACGCTCTCGTTTCGCTTCCACGAAGTATCGAAGTTCTGGTCTGCCACCGATCACGTCTACGACATGGGCGCCTTCCACGTGTCGGAGCGCAAGTGGAAATCGTTCACACCCGAACAGCAAACCATCTTCCGGCACGCGGCCGCCGAAGGCGGCAGGCTTGCCACACAGCTCGGTGACGAACTCGACCAGCGCGGACTGGAAGAACTCAGGAAAGCCGGCGTGAACTACGTAGTGCCGGATCGCGCGGCTTTCGAGAGGGCATGGGCCGACATCTACAGGAAATACGAAGGCACCGTCTGGCCCGAAGGGCTTGTGGCCCGCGTCAAAGCCGCGCAGAAGTGAATTCATGCGGACGCCATGACCGCCACGCAGTGGCTGGTGCCGGGCCTGTGCGCGAGCGCAATGGCCACCGGTGGCGAGGAGCGCGGTCCGACATCGCGCCGGCACCTCTGGTGAAGGCGCGCACGTTCGCACCGATGCCGTGATCGATCTGCTCGAGCGGGTGTTGCGCATTGTCGAGCGCTCGCTCGAGTGGCTGATGGCGGCGCTGGTCGCCGGCCTCGTGCTGATCGTGGGTTCGCAGTTCGTCGATCGGCATTTCGTCACCCTGCCGATCGCAGCGCCGGACGCGTATGCGCGGGTGATGCTGGTATGGCTCACGTTCATCGGTTTCGCGCTGGCGGTGAAGGGGGGGCTCAACATCCGCGTCGATCTCATCGACTCTCATCTGCCGAAGCGGCTGCAGCGCGGCCTCGAGTACGTGTTCGACGGCACGATGCTCGCGCTGACGGTGATCATCGGTACCAACGGCTGGCGCCTGATCGAAATCGGTCACGACCAGGACCGTCTCGGAACGATCCTCTCCGAGGCCTGGCCGCCCGCCGCGTTGGTCCTGTCGTGCACCCTGCTCACGTTGTTCCTCGTGCTGCGCATCGTGTTGCGTGCGGCGGGGCGCGAATTGCCGCGACACCTGCAGACCGGCACCGAATAGCGCGTTCGCGATGCTGCTGCTCCTGTTCGTCGCCTTCATCCTCGCGCTCATCGTCGGCTTCGACGTCGCCTACTCGATGATCCTCGCCGCCTGGCTCGGCGTGGAATACCGGGGCGATGCGATCGACACCGTGATGATGCCGTTATCGATGATCGCCGGCGTCGACACCTATGCCCTGGTGCAGGTGCCGCTGTTCATCCTTGCGGGCGAACTCATGAACCGCGGCGGCCTGACGTTGCGGCTGATCGACTGGGCCCAGGCGATCGTCGGAAGAGTCAAGGGCAGCCTGGGACATGTGTCGATCCTGACCAATCTGATCATGGCGGGCGTATCCGGATCGGCCGTGGCGGACGCCGTGGCCACCGGCAAGCCGCTGATCCCGGCCATGCGCAAGGAAGGCTACGGCGACGGGTTTTCCGGTGCGGTGATCGCGGCCGGTGCCCTGCTGGGTCCGATCATCCCGCCGTCGATTCCGATGGTGGTATACGCCCAGCTCTCCAGCCAGTCAGTGGTGAAGCTGTTCATGGCAGGCATCGCGCCCGGCCTGCTGCTGGCGTCGGGCTTCATGGTCATCTGCTCGATCGTCGCGCGGGTGCGCGACTTTCCGGGCCGGCCACCGGTTCCGTGGTCCGGCAAGGTGAAAGCCACGGGCCGGGCAGGTTGGGCGCTGCTCATGCCGCTCATCGTCATCGGCGGCATCCGCTTCGGCCTCCTGACCGATACCGAGGCGGCGGTCGCCGTCGTGGTGTACGCCCTGTTCGTGAGCCTGTTCGTCTATCGCGGCCTGAGAGCGAAGGAACTGCCGAAACTGTTGTACGACGCGGGGCGGTCGGCCGCGGTGATCCTGTTTCTGCTGGCGGCGGCCGGGCCGTTCAGCTGGCTCGTGGCCGAGAGCCAGGTCAGCAACACCGTGGTGGACGCGATTTCGAGCTGGTCGACCAATCCGGTGGTGGTGCTGCTGATCATCAACGCCTTCCTGCTGCTGATCGGCTGCATCATCGAACCCCTGCCGGCCATGATCATCTTCCTGCCGGTGCTGATTCCGCTCGGTGCACAGCTCGGTATCGATCCGATCCAGTTCGGAGCCGTGGTGGTGCTGAACCTGATGATCGGTCTCATGCACCCACCGATCGGCCTGTTGCTGTTCGTTGTGTCCAGCGTGGGTCGCATCCGCATCGCCCAGGTGATGTGGCACAGCCTGCCGTTCCTGGCCTGGGCATTCGTCGTGCTGATCCTGACCATCGTGTTTCCGCAGATCACGCTCTGGCTGCCCGGCCACCTCAAGTAGCCGGGGCCGGTCAGGGGAAGTTACACTCGCGGCTGCTGCCCTGGTGGCGGCGTCGCATCGCAGGCGGGCCTCCAATGTCCAGAACCATCGGCTTGATTCAGACGCGCGGGATCGGCGACATCATCATCGCTCTGCCGATCGCCACCCGGTTTGTGGAGCGCGGTGACCGGGTGATCTGGCCCGTCGACAGCCGGTACCGCGGATTCTTCCAGAAGGCAGCTCCCTGGATCGAGTTCCTGGATGTACCCCATGGACGCTTCGCACAGGACGCCGCTGAATATTTCCACGGCGAGCCCCATCGCATCCTGACATTGCGCGGCTGCGATCAGATCTTCAGCCTGTATTCGCGGCTCGCCATCCCCGGGCTCGACGCCGTGGATGCCGGCCTCGCCGACAGCCTGAAATTCGACGAGTACAAATACGCGCTGACCGGTGTGCCGTTCCTGGAGAAGTGGAACCTCAGGATCGAGCGCGACCCCGCGCGCGAGATCGCGCTGTTCGAATCGCTGGAGCTCGACGCCGAGTACATCTGCATCCATCGCCGCGGCCACGATCACCGGTTCGAGATCGCGTTGCCGGAGGCGTGGCACGAGCGCTATCGGATCGTCGAGGTCGACGAGCGGACCGAATCGCCGTTCGATTGGCTCTATACGCTGGAAGGCGCGGCGAAGCTCGTGCTGGTCGACAGCTGCTTTGCCAACCTGGTGGAACAGCTGGGATTGCCGGCGGAGAAATACTTCCTGCTCCGCTCCACGGTGCCCTTCACGCCGGTGCTGCGCAACGCCTGGACATTCCTGACGGTCCAGTCCGGTGCGCCGGCCGGGGCGGTGGACGAACCTCGGGCCTGGATCACCCGCTGAGCCACCTGACATGGAACCATCGAACGCCGGCGGGTCCGGCAACGGAGCGATCAGTTGAAACTCAACCTGGGCTGCGGCCATCGCAAGCGCGCCGGCTTCGTCAACGTCGATATGTTCCCGGCGTGCGCCCCCGACCAGGTGGTCGACCTCGAGTCGCTTCCCTGGCCCTGGGTCGACGATTCGGTCGATGAAGCACTGTTCAACCACTCGCTCGAGCACCTCGGGCAAAGCACCAGCGTGTTCCTGGGCATCATGCAGGAACTCTATCGCGTCTGTCGCGATGGCGCGGTGGTGGAGATCAACGTGCCGCATCCGCGTCACGATTTCTACATCGGGGATCCGACGCACGTCCGGCCCATCACTCCGCAGACCCTGTCGTTGTTCGATCGCCGGCTCAACGACCAGTGGCGCGACACCGGGTCTTCCGCCGCGACGCCGCTCGCCCACTATCTCGGCGTCGATTTCACCATCGTGAGCGCGGTGACCGTACTGGACGAACCGTACGCATCGATGCTCACGCGCAAGGAGATGGCGGAAGACGAATTGTTCAAGTTGGTGCGCGAGCGCAACAACATCGCCTCCGAGTTCCACATCAGGCTCGCAGTCCGGAAATAACCCGGCGCGCCGCGAGGCGTCAGCGGACGTTCTGCTGCGGCACCACGTCGAGCAGTTCGACCTCGAACAGCAGGAACGAGTTCGGCGGCACTTCGCCGAACGCGGTGCGGGTGCTCCCGAAGCCCATGTTCGGCGGGATCACCAGCGTGCGGGCACCGCCCACTTTCATGCCCTGAATCCCCTTGTCGAGGCCTTCGACCATGCGTCCCACCCCGAGGAGGACCGACAACGGGACGCCCCGGTCGCGTGAGCTGTCGAACTTCTTGCCCTTGTGGTCCGGTGCCGCCGGATCGAAGACGAAGCCCTCGTAGTCGATCACGACGAACTGTTCCGGCTCGGCTTCGTTGCCCTTGCCGACACGGCGCTCGATCACCAGCGTGCGCTTGCCGGTGGGCACGTCGGGGACCGCGGTCGCGGATTGCAGCGCGCGCGATTGTGCCGCGGCGGGCACGGTGGCGCATACGCAGCACAGCAGGGCGAACGTCGTGATCGTGAAGCGCATGAGAGACCTTGGTGGGACGGAGTCGATCGGTGTGGCCGGGAGACTACGCGACAGCGGCGTCATGCGCCATGAATCAGCGCACGCACGTCCTTCGGCCTGGGCATGTTGCGCGGCTCCAGAACGATGTGGCGGATCGCGGTGGACTCGAGTGTCCGCCTGACCAGGGCCACGCGTTGCGCCGTGTCCGGATCGGCGACATCGATCACCGCGGCGATGGTGAAATCAGGGCGGCAGACGACCAGCGTGAAAGCGTGGCTGCCGAGCGCCTCGTCGATCGTGCCCGCCGGCAGGCATTCACCGAGCCTCACCCGGGCAAACAGCGGATGGTCGGGCAGGCCGGCCTTGAACACGAGGTAGGCCAGCTTGTGCGCCCCGGCGAGCAGCACCGGCGCAGCCGGTGCTGCAGCCGGCGGCGGTGCAGTCGCCTGCCCTGACAGCACGGCCTGCGCGGCCGCCGGCGACGGCATCGAGTCCGCAGACGGTGGCGGGGTGCCCGCGACATCCGCAAGACCCGCGCGGTGCGCGGCGATGATCCGTTCCAGTTCGTTCGCCGGCTCGGCCTTCCGCGCTTTTTTGGTGACGCTGAGGTCGATTCCGCTTCCGACCTCGCCCCGGATCGAACGCATCAGACGGTACCAGACGATGAACACGGCGGCCATGATGGCAAAGCCGACCAGGACCTTGGCCCAGCTCACGGATCGGACCTCCTGCGGGCGGGAGCCCGACGCGCAGGTAGCGAGGACGGGTGGCGATGCATGGCTTCGCAGTTTACCCGCTTGTCGCGGCGCGAGATGACGGCGCGCTACACTCACGAGTCCGTGATTAACGCTTTCCACGCACCATGGCTCTCGACCGCTACCTGCGCTACGACGAACTCTCGAAAGCACTGCGCGCGCTGGTCGATGCCCACGCCGACTTGTTCACCATGGCGAGCATCGGCCGCAGTTTCGAAGGCCGCGACATCTGGCTCGTGACCGCCACGGCGCGCGCCAGCGGGCCGGCGGAGGACAAGCCCGCCTTCTGGATCGACGGCAACATCCACGCCACCGAGGTCGCGGGCGCTATGGCGTGCCTGCATTTTCTCGAATACCTGGGGCAAGGCCACGGCAGTGATCCGGATGTGACGAGAGCGCTCGACACCCGTGCCTTCTACGTGGTCCCGAGGCTCAATCCCGACGGTGCGGAATGGGCGCTCGCCGAGCGCCCTCGGTTCATCCGGTCGTCGACCCGGCCGTACCCCTACGACGAGGAGCCCGCCGGCGGTCTCAGGCACGAGGACATCGACGGCGACGGGCGCGCCCTCAGCATGCGCATCCGCGACCCCAATGGTCCGTGGAAGGTTTCCGAGCGCGACGTGCGCCTGCTGGTGCGGCGCGATCCGACGGAAACCGGAGGGATCTACTACCGCCTGCTGCCGGAGGGTCCGATCGACGAGTGGGACGGCGTGACGGTGCGGATGCAGCCACGCAAGCAGCAGCTCGACCTGAACCGCAACTACCCGGCGGGCTGGCGGCAGGAGCACGAGCAACATGGCGCGGGTCCGTATCCGGCATCCGAGTCCGAAGTGCAGGCGGCCGTGCGCTTCATCGCCGCGCATCCCAACATCACCGGCGGTATCGCCTTTCATACCTACAGCGGCGTGCTGTTGCGGCCGTATTCGCACCACGCCGACGAAACCCTACCGGTCGAAGATCTCCGGACCTATCAGAAGATCGGCGCCAAGGGCACGGAAGTGACCGGGTATCCGAACATCTCCGTGTATCACGACTTCCGCTATCACCCGAAGGAAGTCATCACCGGCTCCTTCGACGACTGGCTCTACGATCACCAGGGCGTGTTTGCCTGGACCGTCGAGATCTGGAGCCCGCAGCGCGAAGCCGGCATCACCGAATACAAGTTCATCGAGTGGTACCGCGAGCACCCGGTCGAAGACGACCTGAAGCTGCTCGCGTGGAACGATACGGTGCTGGGCGGCAAGGGCTTCGTGGACTGGTATCCGTTCGATCATCCGGAGCTCGGTCCGGTCGAGATCGGCGGTTGGGATTCGCTCTTCACGTGGAGCAATCCGCCTGCGGCGCTGCTCGAACGGGAAGTCGCGAAGTTTCCCCCCTGGATCGTATGGCACGCACTCATCTCCCCGCGCCTGGAACTGTTCTCGGTCGAGGCCACGGCGCTTGGCGGCGACGCGTATCGCGTGCGCCTCGTGGTGCACAACACCGGGTGGTTGCCCACTTACGTGACCAAGCTCGCGCTGAAGAACCAGCGCGTGCGGGCAATCGTCTGCGAGCTCGAGTTGCCTGACGGTACGACCCTCGAGAGCGGCTCGCGCCGGATCGAGCTCGGGCAGCTGGAGGGCCGCGCCTACAAGCCGGTCACGCCGTCGAGCTGGAGCGGCTGGGGTGGCGACGTCACCGACGATCGCGCCAAGGCGGAGTGGGTGGTGCGGGGACCGGCAGGCGCACGGTTGTCGCTGGTGGCGCGGCATCCGCGTGCGGGCGTGGTGGAGGCCTCGGTCACACTCGGTTGACCGGGCGGTCGGCCGACGAAGGGCGCGCAGCCCTTCGTCGTGCCGCTATGCCGTCACGCTGCGACTCTGCGGCGCGCCTGTCGCACGGTGAGCGCCGCGAGGCCTGCGGCGAGCAACGCGTAGGTGCTCGGCTCCGGCACCGGCGCGAGACTGGTCACGCCGAAGTCGACGCTGTTGGCCAACCCCGGCGTGCCGCGGTCACCGAGTCCATACACGAACCCGGCGGGCGTGGGCTGGAGGTCCGCCGGCACCAGGGTCGGGAGGACTCCGCCATGCACTTCCAGGCTGGCACCGGCGCTGGAGCCGCTCCAGGAGATCTCCGACAGCAGCGTTCCATCGCCTTTCTCCAGCCGCAGGTAGTCGGATGCATTGCCGAGCGACAGGGCGTTGCCCCAGGTGACGCCGCGTGCGTAACCGCCGTTGATCGATTGGTCCGCGGTGCGGCCGAACACGATGAAACCGTGGGCCGGAACGACACTGTCGAGGGCAACCGTAAAGCGCTCCTGGTTGGCGCCACCCTCGCTCGCGACGACGAGCCCCGCGAGATTCACGGCGTCGGACTGGGTGTTGTAGACCTCGAACCATTCGCCCCGCGTGTCGGAGACCTTGGACGGGTCAGGCATGACTTCGCTGATGAATATTGCACCGGGTGCGAGCGACGAGACGCCGAGGGCAGCGGCGGCCGGCTGCGTTGTCGCCAATACCGCCAGGGCGGCCGAGGTGGCGAGGATCGTTGCTCTTGCGACGAACAATGGCTTGCTCATTGGATGACTCCCGAAGAGGGCTGCGTGGTGCATCGCCGATCGATCGCGATGCAGAGGACGCGCGATGCTGCGATTCGGACCGCCGAGCCTGATCGCCGACCGCGCGCCACGAAATGTAGGTGGCATGCGCCCGCGCGCGCAGCGCATCGACCGGGGTAGCCAAATCTGCTACCGCAAGGTGCGCTCATGACGGCCGCATGGGTCGTCGCCAGCTCGGATCAGCGTTCTGCGGGCGCCGGAGCGCGCAGCAGCCTCAGCATCGCTTCCAGTCCCAGCACGTAGGACTCGACGCCGAAGCCGGCGATCGAACCCACCGCCGCGGCGCCGAGCACGGACTTGATGCCACGCTTCTCGATGTTGGACATGTGCACTTCGATGTAGGGCATGGGCAGTGCCAGCACGCAATCGCGCAGCGCGTAGCCGGCGTAGTTGAAACCGGCCGGATTCATCACGAGGCCCTGAACGCCTTCATCCACGGCGCGATACAGCCGGTCGATCGCTTCGCCCTCGAGGTTGGTATAGAAGATCTCCAACCGGTAGCGATGCTCCGTGGCATGCGCGAGCAGCAGCGCGTCGAGCTCGGCGGCCGTCGTCGTCCCGTAGATCTCCGGCTGGCGGTGGCCGAGGTAGCACATGTTCGCGCCTTGAACGAGCAGGATCAGTTCCATGGCCGGTCGGCTCCGTGCGGAAGGTGCGGTGCGTTTTCCCCGGTGCCGCTCAGCGGAACGCGCCGGACTTGATCCATTGCTCGCTTTTCACGCCCTCGGGCGGATTGAGCTGCTCGGCGGGGTAGCGGACGACGTTCTCGATCGTGGTCACGCCGTCGACGGTCCGGGTCATGCCGTAGGCCGTGCCCTGGACGCCCTGATGGCCGTTGCTGAGGGCCATGCGCGTCGTGCCGCTCGGCGTCTCGAACGCGAGGCCCTGGAACGCCGCGATCATCTGGTCCACGTCGGGTGTCTTGCCGCCGGCGGCCGCCCCGGCCTTCTCGTAGGCCGCCTTGGCGCCCAGGATCGCCTGCACCATGTGATAGGCCGCGAACGGCGGCGGCGTGCCGATGCGCTTCTCGTAGCTCGCCTTGAACCAGCGGTTCAACTCGTTGTTCGGCGCGAAGATGCTGTGCGGGCCGCGCGCCCCGATGATCGTGCCGTCCGGGAGCTTGCCGCCCAGCTTGTAGAACTCGGCCTCGCCGGTGGTGAGCACCACCGGGCTCTTCGCGAACAGGTTGCGCGGCACCGCCTGCAGGATGAAGGCTTCGAGATCGCCGCCCCAGAAGCTGCAGTGGATCACGTCGGGCCGGCTCGCGAACAGCGACGAGATCTCGGCCCCGTACTGGCCGGCGAAGAGCTTGGGCATCTGCGATGAAACGACCTCGGCGGCCGGCGCCAGCACCTTCATGGCGCCTTCGAAGTCGCGCCAGGAATCCTGTCCCCACGCGTAGTTCTGGTTCATGCCGGCGATGCGCGTGGCGGCGGGCAGATACTCGTGCACGTATCTCGCCGCCGCGACGCTGTCCATGGTGGCAGTGGCGGAGGTCCGGAAGACGTACCGGTAGCTTGCATCCTCGAATACGCGCGGCGTGCCGCAATCGAAGAACACGGTCAGCGTCTTCAGTTCCTCGGCCACGGGCGCGACGGCCAGGCAGTTGCCGCTCGAGATGTAGCCGATCACCATGTCCACATTGCGCTGCTGGACCAGATTGCGATATTGCGCGACCACATTGGTCGTCGCGCCCGCCTCGTCGAGGAGCACCATCTCGATCGGGCGCCCGCCGAAACCGCGCGTGCGATGCGGAGCCGGGACGATGCCCGCGTTCAGCGCGTCGAAGGTGACGTCGGCAGCGTTGCGCGCCGGAACCCCCATGGGTCCGGCACCGGGACCGGACAGGAACGTGACGATGCCCACGCGAAGGGGCGGGAGCTGTTCCGCCCCCGCGCCATGCAGGCAGGCCGCCCCGACCAGCATCGCCGCGACGAGTCCGACCAGCCCGCGACGTCTGCGCGTGGCGATCATTCGTCCGCCGGCGAAGTGACGACGATGAAGCGCAGGTCGGTCATGCCCGTGTTGTAGATTGCATGTTCGACGCCCGGCGGAATGAAGATCACGTCGTCCTTTCGCACCACCGTGCGCTCCCCGTCGAGTTCCATCACCGCCTCGCCTTCCAGCACGTGATAGACCTGTTCCTGGATCCGATGCCGGTGCGGTGCGACGAACGCGCGCGGCTGGTAGACCGAGATCCGGTAGTCGAGGCTCTTCGCGCCGCACGATTCGGGGCGCACCAGCAGCTTCGAGAACGCGCCGCCGATGTGCGCCGGCGGCTCGTCCCACAGCACCGATGCCGCGGCGCGGATCGCAGGTTTGCGCTGGGCCGCGGCCTTCTTCTTGGAACCCATGTCTTTCTCCTTCAGTTGCGTTGTGCCGCGCGGTCCTCGCGCAGGACCTGCAGGTAAGCGATCAGGCCGCCGCGGATGTCGTGGCGCGGACGCCAGCCGAATTCCGCGGCGGCGCGGCTCACATCGAGAGCGCCCTTGGCGACGATCTCGACGCGGTCGCCGTGGCGATACGGCCCGGGACCCACCGACAGCTCGGCGCCGGGCACCAGTTCGGAGACGATGGCCGCGATCTCCGCGACCGTGACCGCCTTGCCGCTGCCGACGTTGTAGGCATCGAAGGCATGCTGCGGGTGATCGAGGGCTCCGAGAATGGCCGCGACGACGTCGTCCACATGGGTATGGTCGATCGCCGAATCGGCGCCCGAGCGAATGTGCAACGGGCGCCGCGCCAATGCGGCGTCGACGAGGTTCTTCGGCACGCGGTCGCGCGGCAGGCCCGGGCCGTAGACCCAGGACGGACGCAGGTTGATCACTTCCAGTCCGTGCAGGTCGCGATAGGTCCGCCCGAGATGCTCCACGGCAGCCTTGCAGATCCCGTAGGGCATCACCGGGTCGAGCGGATGCGTCTCGTCGATGCGCGCCGCCCGGAACGGGCCGTAGGCTTCCTCGGAACTCAGGTGGATGCAGCGTCTGACCTTGCCGAGGCGCATTGCCTCGAAGACGTTGATGGAGCCTTCCACGTTGACCCGGATGACGTTGATCGGACTGCCGATCGAGAACAGGACGCTCACGATGGCGGCGCAATGCACGACCGCGTCGGGGCGATGGTTCAGCACCGCGCCCGCCAGGCTCGCCAGGTCCGTGATGTCGCCGGTGACCTCGATCAGCGCGCCCGGCAGCGCGCAGTCCCGATCCGGCCCGAAACCGAGGTCGAAGGCGATCGCAGTGTCGCCCCGCGCGCGCAGCGCACGCACCGTCGCTGCGCCAAGAAATCCGCTACCGCCTGTGACCAGCACTCGCATCCGGGCCGGGTCTCAGAGGTTGAACACGATGAGACGTTGCTCCGTCATCTCCTCGATGGCGTAGCGCGGCCCTTCGCGCCCGCTGCCGCTCGCTTTCACGCCGCCGTAGGCGAGCTGGTCGGTGCGCCATGTGGAGGTGCCGTTGATGATGAGCCCGCCGACGCGCAGGCGCCGGATCGCCGCGAACGTGACTTCGTTCGACCGCGTGAAGAGGCCCGCCTGCAGGCCGAACGGGCTCGCATTGATGCGGGCGAAGGCGGCATCGAGGTCCGGATAGGGCAGGACGTTGACCACGGGCCCGAACACTTCGTCGCAGACGACTTTCATTTCCGTTCTGACGTCCGTGAGCAGCGTGGGTTCATAGGCGGCACCATGGCGGCGTCCGCCGGTGACGACGCGCGCGCCGGCCGCTGCCGCGTCCGCGACCCAGCCCTCGACGCGGCGGGCCGCCGCCTCGTCGATGAGCGTGCCCACATCGGTGGCAGTGGCGAGCGGATCGCCGAGCTTCAACCGGCGGATTTCGGCTTCGATCAAGCGCAGGAACTCGGCACACACGCTTGCGTGCACGTGCACGCTCTGCACGGAGATGCAGCTCTGGCCGGCCAGACGCATCGAGTTGCGCGCGCACGCGGCCGCGGCGGACGCGAGATCGGCGTCGTCGTGAACGATCGTGGCGCCGTTGCCGCCGAGTTCCAATGCGACCCGGCGCAACCCGCTGGCGGCCTTGATGGCTGCGCCGGCACGGCTCGATCCGGTGAAGGTGATGAATTCGACCCGGGGGTCCGCCACGAGCGCCGCGCCGATGTCCGCTCCGCCGTGCACGACGTTCAACATGCCGGCCGGCGCGCCGGCCTCGACGACGAGCTCGGCCAGGCGATGAACCGTGAGCGGCGCCTGCGGCGGCGGCTTGAGGACCATGCTGTTGCCGGCGGCGATCGCCGGCGCGATCTTGTGCGCGGCGAGGTTGAAGGGCGCGTTGAACGGGGTGATGGCAGCCACGACGCCGACCGGAAAACGCATCAGGAAAGCCATCCTGCCGGCTCCCATCGCGCTGCCGTCGAGCGGTACGTGGCGGCCTTCGATCCGGATCGATTCTTCCGCGGCGAGCGCGAACGTTTCCAGCGACCGGCGGATCTCGCCTTCGGCGTCGCGGATCGCCTTGCCGGTTTCGCGGGCCATCAACCCGGCCAGCGGCGCGACGTCGCGTTCGATCAGCGCCGCAATGCGGCGCAGCAGCGCGGCCCGTTCGAATCCGGGCAGCGCTGCCGTCCGCTCCCGCGCGTCCACTGCCGCGTCGAGCGCCGCGTCGAGGTCAGCCGTCGCGCATAGCGGTGCGCTGCCGACCACTTCGCCCCGGTAGGGATCGTGAATCTCCTTGCTGCGCTCGGCGTCGCGCCAGCGCCCGCCGATCAGCATGCGCGCCGCGACCGGTCGAAACGGCGCGGGCGCCGGGACTGCGCTCATTTGTGCGCGACCATCCCGGGCCGCTCCGGCGTGCCGAACGCAGGCTCGCGGTACGGTGTCGGCGGCAGTTGCCATGTTCCGGTGCCCGGCGGCTTCACCTTGTCATCGACGTGCACGTCCAGCAGGCACGGCTTGCCGAGCGCGAGCGCGTGGCGCAATGCATCGCCGAGCTGGTCGGAGTGCTTGACGGCGATGCCCTCCACGCCGTAGCTGCGCGCCATCGCGGCGAAGTCGGGGCTGTAGGGCGCGCGATCCGGACCGGCGTAGAAGCCGGTGCCAAGCTCGTGCCCCTGGAACATGCCGTACTGGATATCGCGGATGGCGGCCCAGGAATAGTTGTTCCAGACCAGCCAGACCGCGGGGATGTCGTACTCGACCGCGGTGGCGAGCACGTGGGGGGTCATGGTGAAGCCGCCGTCGCCCACGACCGCAAGGCACGGCCGCTGCGGCGCCGCGAGCTTCGCCCCGAGAATGCCGCTGACACCGAATCCCATGCTGGAGAAGCCCCACGTGTTGAGCATCGCCTGTGGCCGACGCGCTTCCCAGAACTGCATGAACCAGTTGTGATGCACGCCGCTGTCGAGCGCAATGATGCCCTCATCGGGCAGCGCCTGGCGAACTTCCTTCACCACGCGCTCGGGCCGCAGCGGGGCGCCGGAGAGATCGAAGTTCGGGGCGACGAATGCATTCCATTCCCGACGCCAGGCGTCGATCATCTCGCGCCAGCGGCCATAGCGCGCGCCGGTGAGCCCGCGATTCGATGCTTCCTGCGTGAGCTGGCCGAGAAATACCCTGGCGTCGGCGACGATGCCTATCGCGACCGGGTAATTGCGTCCGAGCTCGCCGGGGTCCACGTCCACCTGCACGAGTTTCGTCGGGGGCATGTTCCACGAATAGCCGGGGATCCACGACGACGACGAGCGGTCGTCGAAGCGTGCACCGACTGCGATCAGAACGTCGCAATGACGCCCGGTCTGGTTGGCGGGATACGCGCCGTTGCGGCCGATGAAGCCGACCGCGAGCGGATGCGGCATCGGCACCGTACCCATGCCGTTGGGCGACGTGATCACCGGGATGCCCAGCATTTCGGCGATGCGGGTCAGTTCGGGACCGGCTTCCGCCAGCGTGACGCCGTGGCCCACGAAGAAAGCCGGACGTTCCGCGGCGAGCAGCAGGTCGACCACTCTTTCGACGTCCTCCGGCGCGGCGCCGGCGCGCGCGAACCCTGCCGCCCGGTCCGAGCGCAGGATCTCGACTTCGTCTTCTTCCTGGAACACGTTGAACGGCACGTCGAGATTCACCGGTCCGGGCCGCCCCGTGAGCATCAGGTTGTAGCTTTGCCGCAGCGCGAGCGGGAGCATGTCGACGCGGGTCGGCTGGAACGTCCGCTTGACGTACGGCCGCAGCGAAACCGGGAACTCGGCGGCCTGGTTGCGATGGCTTTCCTGGAACGGTCCGCGATTGAACTGCGAAGTCGGTACGTTCGCCGTGATCGCGTAATACGCCGACGAATCCGCCGAGGCGCACGCGGTGGCCATCACCAGATTGCAGGAGCCCGGTCCGCAGGAGGTGAGCGTGGCGACCGGGCGGTGGGCGACGCGGAAGTACGCATCGGCCATGTGCCCGGCAGTCTGCTCGTGGCGCGGCGAGATCAGCTTGATGCGGTCCTGCCGTTCCCACAGACAATCGAGCAGGCCCACGTTGCCGTGACCGCAGATGCCGAACACGTACGGGACTTCTTCCTGGATCAGGAACTCGGCGATGACATCTCCGCCCTTCATGCGTGGCACGATGTGCTCCTCCCGGATGTGATTGTCTTGCGATAATGTAAAAACATTTCCTACAATATCGCAAGACACGGCAAATACAAAAAGAGATCGAGATGCTACCGGAGCGCTGTGACGTCGCAGTGGTGGGTGCGGGCAATGCCGCCATGTGCGCGGCGCTGGCCGCGCGGGAACGCGGCGCGGACGTGATCGTGCTCGAGCGCGCGCCGGAAGACGAATCGGGCGGCAACACGCGTTTCACCGCGGGTGCGATCCGTTTCGCCTATGACGGCGTGGATGATCTGCGCGCGCTGATGCCCGACCTCACCGACGAGGAAGTCGCACGGACCGATTTCGGGTCCTACGACGAAGCCCGGTTCTTCGATGACATGGCGCGTGTGACCGAGAACCGCACCGACCCGAACCTCGTCGAGTTGCTGGTGCGCCGTAGCAAGGCGACCATGCTGTGGTTGCGCGGCAATGGCTTCCGCTTCGCACCCATCTACGGGCGCCAGGCATTCAAGGTGGATGGACGCTTCAAGTTCTGGGGCGGGCTCACGGTGGAAGCGTGGGGCGGCGGGCCGGGCCTGGTCGAGGCGCACCGGAAGGCCGCGGCCGCGAACGGCATCGCGATCCACTACGACTCGCGCGCGATGGCGCTGCTCCACGACGATGACGGCGTCCGTGGGCTCACGGTTCGCGAGCGCGGCCGCACGCGTACGCTCCGTTGCCGCGCCGTCGTGCTTGCCGCCGGCGGCTTCGAGTCCAACCCGGAATGGCGCACCCGCTATCTCGGTCCCGGCTGGGATCTCGCCAAGGTTCGCGGCACGCGCTTCAACACGGGTGATGGCATCCGCATGGCGCTCGACGCGGGCGCCGCGCCCTGCGGCAACTGGTCGGGCTGCCACGCGGTGGGCTGGGATCGCAATGCGCCCGAGTTCGGCGACCTTGCCGTCGGCGACGGCTTCCAGAAGCATTCGTATCCGTTCGGCATCATGCTCAACGCGAACGGCGAGCGTTTCGTCGACGAAGGCGCCGACTTTCGCAACTACACCTACGCGAAATACGGCGCGGTGATCCTGCGCCAGCCGGGTCAGTTCGCCTGGCAGATCTTCGACCGCAAGGTCACGCACCTGCTGCGCGACGAATACCGTATCCGGCAGGTCACGCGGGCGAGCGCAAACACGCTCGAAGAGTTGGTCGGCAAGCTCGACGACGTCGATCCGGTCCGGGCACTGGCAACGATCCAGGCGTACAACGCGGCGATTCGCCGTGATGTGGCCTTCAACCCGAACGTCAAGGACGGGCGTGGCACCGAGGGCCTCGTGGTCCCCAAGTCGAACTGGGCCAACACGCTCGACGAGCCGCCGTTCGAGGCCTATGCCGTGTCGTGCGGCATCACTTTCACTTTCGGCGGCTTGCGCATCACCAACGATGCCCAGGTCGTCGACACCGACGGCGCGCCGATCCCCGGCCTCTATGCCGCCGGCGAAATGGTCGGCGGGCTGTTCTACTTCAACTATCCCGGAGGGACAGGCCTGATGTCGGGTGCGGTGTTCGGGCGCATCGCCGGCGACAGTGCCGGGCGCGCCACCGCGGGCGCGTGAGCAACGCTGCCGACACCACCGACGTCGTCGTCGTGGGTGGCGGCGGAGCGGGGCTCGCAGCCGCCATCGAAGCTCGGGCCGCTGGTGCACATGTCGTGCTCGTCGAGAAGAACCCGAAGCTCGGCGGGTCCACCGCCTGGTCCATCGGCTCGATCACCGCGACGGGCACGCCCCACCAATTGCGCCGGGGCATTCGCGATTCTCCCGCCGACCACTTCGCCGACATGCCGCTGTTCGCGGGCGAACTCTCCGGTCGCGACAACGACGAATTGCGGCGGATCCTCTGCGACGAAGTCCCTGCGGCATTCCGTTGGCTGATGGCGCTCGGCGTGCGCTTCCACGGACCCATGCCGGAACCCCCGCATCGCCAGCCGCGCATGCATAACGTGCTGCCGAATTCGCTGTCCTACATCCACCACCTCGGCCGCCATGCCCGTCGGGTCGGCGTCGACGTGCGCCTCGGCACCCGCGTGGCCGAACTGCTGCCGGACGGTGGTCGCGTGCGCGGCGTGCGCTGCGAGGACGGACGCCGCATCGACGCCCGGCGTGCCGTGGTGCTGGCTGCGGGCGACTTCACCAACGATCCCGAATTGAAGCTGCGCTTCCTGGGATCGGCTCAGGCGCTGGTGGAAGGCGTGAACGCAACGGCCACCGGCGACGGCCAGAAGCTCGCGCTCGCGCTGGGCGCACGCATCGTCAACGGCGATCTGGCGCTCGGGCCCGAGCTGCGCTTCATCGCGCCCGCGCGCACCACGCTGGTCCGCCGGCTGCCGCCCTGGCCGGCCCTCGCGCGCACGATGCAGTGGGCGCTCGAACACGCGCCGCAGGCGCTGCTGCGTCCGGTGATCATGGGTTTCCTCACCACCGCCCTGGCGCCGTCGAGAAGTCTGTTCGAGCAGGGCGCACTGCTCGTCGACAAGGACGGGCGGCGTTTCTGCGACGAACTCGATCAACCCGCGCTGGCGCTGGCCGCGCGACCGGGAAAGGCTGGCTACATCCTGATCGACGGTGTCCTGGCCAGCCGCTTCTCGGCGTGGCCGCATTTCATCTCCACGGCGCCGGGAGTCGCCTACGCCTACGTTCCCGACTACCGGCGCAACCGGCCGGACGTCTATACCGAAGCTGCCACGCTCGAGACCCTCGCAGGCAGGCTCGGGATGGCCCCGGACGTGCTGCGCGCGGCGGTCAGCGCGGGTGCCACCGCTGTGCGCACAGCCCCGTTCATCGCGCTCGGTCCGGTGCGCCCGGTATTCGTGCACAACGAAGGCGGCCTGGCGGTGAACCGGGACCACCGCGTGCTCGGCCCGAACGACGAGCCCATCGCCGGACTGTTCGCCGCCGGTTCGACCGGCCAAGGCGGGCTGCTGCTGAAGGGTCACGGCCACCATCTCGCCTGGGCGTTCGTTTCCGGGCGGCGCGCGGGTCGGCGCGCCGCCGCCGATACCAGCGAGCCTTGAGCCGATCGGGCCTGGGCGTTACTTGCGCGTCGCGACGGCGCGAGCCTGCGTCGGCGCCGGTCTGAAGCCGAGATCGCGGGACAGATCGGCGGCGGCCGTCGCGACCAACGCGGCGAGCCGGGGCAGTTCGCGTGGCGTCACCCGCCAGCCCGGTCCCGACATGCCCATTGCGGCGACGGTCTGCCGCAGGTAATTGCCCACGGGCGCTGCGACGCAGCGCACTTCGAGGTTGAATTCCGTGTCGTCGTATGCCGTGCCGCTGACCGCGATGCGACGGATCTCGTCGCGCAACGACGTTGCATCGGTGAGGGTCTTCGGCGTGTAGGCGTCGAACGGCGCGCCGCTCAGATACGATTCGAGCTCCGCGTCCGGCAACGTGGCGAGGAGCACCTTGCCGATGGCGGTGCAGTGCGCCGGTCGGATGATCCCGATGCGCTCGCTCGCGCGGATCGACGAACGGGCATCCACCTTGGCGATCACCGCGATGCCGTGGTCGGCCTTCACGGCGAGATGCGTGGTCTCGCCGGTTTCATCCGCGAGCCGCTTGAGATGCGGGGTTGCCAGATTGACCAGTTCGACTTCGGTGAACGCGCTCGCGGCCTGCATGAACAGGCGCGCGCCGATGCGGTAGCGCCTGGCTTCGTCCTGACGCACGTAGCCCAGCACCATCAGCGTCTTCAGCAGATGGAAGGCGGTGCTCGTGTGCAGGCCGGTACTCCGGCTCAGGTCCACGAGGCTCGAAGGCTCGTCGCTGCCCGCGATCGCTTCGAGGATCGCGAAGGCGCGCTCCAGCGACTGCACCGTGCGCCCGCCCGTGGTGCCGCGGCGCTCCGGCGCGGCTTCGTCCGCTGCGGGAGCTGCTGGCTTCAACCCGTTCGCACCCGTCTTCATCATCGATTCGATTCTAGCCCACCGCTCGCGCGCCTCACAACGCGCCCGGCATCAAGGGCAGTGCACGGGGATCTCGGAACGCAGTTCGATGCCGTCCGGCGCAACGTCGGCGCGCCAGGCGGTGGCCTCCACACCGGCCGCCAGAGCTGCGCGCAATGTGCGGCCGTACGCTGGATCGATCGCATCGGCGGGGCGCACTTCACCGACGTCGGCGCGCTGCACGCAGAACACCAGCACCGCGCGGTGGCCTTCGCCGACCATCGTCATCATCTCCCGCAGGTGTCTGGTACCGCGCTCGCTGACCGCATCGGGAAACAACGCGACGCCGTCGGTTACGGCAGCGGTGACGTTCTTCAC
Source organism: Burkholderiales bacterium (assembly GCA_038324085.1). Taxonomy (GTDB): domain Bacteria; phylum Pseudomonadota; class Gammaproteobacteria; order Burkholderiales. Next base: position 577 of record JBBQHP010000051.1, on the reverse strand, counting down.
CTCGACATAACAATCCGGGCGCCCGGCACCCTGCAACAGGAAATCGGCGCGACTCGCCTCGTGGCCGTACTTCACTTCCGGACGCAGACTCGCGTAGCCGTCGAGCAGCGCGATGCGTGCGCGCTCGAGCGCCTCCCGCACCAGCGCATTGCTGCGATGGGTGTTGATGCCGATGCAATGGTCGCTGTCGAGCTGCGTCAGCTCCCACCCGTACGCATATTTGCGCGTGGGTGAGGGCGCGTGCGTCAGCCACACCCGGCTCCCCGGCACGGCGCATCCGAGCATCGAGCCGGTGTTGGGGCAGTGGGCGGTGATCGTCTCGCCGTCGTCCAGGGAAACGTCGGCGAGAAAGCGCTTGTAGCGCTGGATCAGACGGCCGGCAACGAGCGGTCTGTCGAATTTCATGCCGGGGTCGTCGAGCGGCGCATGCGACTGAGGCCTTGCCGAGGTGGTCCTAGTCCGCCGAACCAGATGAATCGCACCGGATACGACGGCGCGGATCGGCATACTTCCACTTCAGTGGTTTGGCGGTCTTGTTGTACTGACGGATGTAGCGCATCAGCTTCTTGTCGAGGTC
>JBBQHP010000050.1:0-33827 GCA_038324085.1 Burkholderiales bacterium | reverse complement strand
TTCAACACCCGCAGATTGGACAGGCTCACGTTGCCGCGTTGTGTCGGTAAACAGTGCTCGATCACGCGGTACTGCGCTTCGGTGATTTCCATCCACGCAGTATCTCACAACCATGATCATTAGTGTTAACAGGCCCTAGTTGGCGCTACTCCTCAATAAGCTGAGTCTGGTCGAGGCCTCGGGTCCTCGCCTGAACCAGCTCCTTGCAGCCCTGCCCGAAGCCGAGTGGGTGCGCTGGGTGCCACAGCTCGAACCCGTCGAGTTGCCGCTCGGCAAGGCGCTCTACGAGTCGGGTCGCACCTTGAGCCACGTGTACTTTCCCACGACGGCGATCGTGTCGCTGCTGTACGTGCTCGAAGACGGCGCTTCCGCGGAAATCGCGGTGGTCGGCAACGATGGGCTCGTGGGCATCTCGCTGTTCATGGGGGGCGAATCGACCACGAGCCGTGCGGTCGTGCAGAGCGCCGGGCAGGGGTATCGTCTGAAGGCCAGCCTGCTGCTCCAGGAGTTCAATCGCGCCGGACCCGTGCTGCACCTGCTGCTACGCTATACCCAGGCGCTCATCACCCAGATGGCGCAGACGGCGGTGTGCAATCGCCACCACTCGCTGGATCAGCAGTTGTGTCGCTGGCTGCTGCTGAGCCTCGATCGCCTGCCTTCGAACGATCTCGTCATGACGCAGGAACTGATCGCCAACATGCTCGGCGTGCGCCGCGAAGGCGTCACCGCGGCCGCCGGTCAGTTGCAGACCGACGGCATCATCAGATACCAGCGCGGCCACATCACCGTACTCGACCGCAGTCGGCTCGAACTGCGCGCCTGCGAGTGCTATGCGGTCGTCAAGAACGAATACGACCGCCTGCTCCCGTTGACCGAGGCCACCTGACGACGGCTGTGCCTGCCGTCGGTACTGGCCTGTCTCCGACCGCACGCCCGTGGCGCAGACGAATCCGTGGATCGGGTATCGTCCCGATTCCTCCAATCCGCCCGCTGCATCGTACGAGTCGATGCTGATCTGCGAGCCGACGATCTCATCACGCTGGTGACGACACGTACCGAACACGCCGTGCGCATCGAGCCGGGAACCGGGTTCGCGGAGGGCGTTGCTTGAGTCCGCGCCGGCGCCGGACTGCGCTCGGCGCGGGCGCCTGGTTGCTGGCCGCGGCACTCCGGCCATGCCGCGTGCTGGCCGCCGTCGAGCCACCGCGGTCTGCGTTCGACGTCTCCGGCATGCCCTACGCCGCGTTCGACCGGTTGCCTGCAGTACCCATCGACGTGCCGGGTGGCGTGATCCGCCTCGCGTTCGTGCCCGATACGGTGATCGATCTGCCGCGTGCGCGCGTCGCCGAATGGGTGCGGCGCTGTGCCGGTGCGGTGGCGAACTACTACGGCCGTTTTCCCGCCCCCGATACGCGGCTGCTGGTCTCGGGCACGGCCACCGGTGGCCGCCCGGTGCGCTCGGGCACCACGTTCGCCTATGCCGGTGCCGCCATCAAGCTGACCCTGTCCGAACACGCGACGCTCCCGGACCTCGACCGCGATTGGGTCCTCGTGCACGAGATGACGCATCTCGCCTTCCCTTCCGTGCCGGCGCGCCACCACTGGATCGAGGAAGGCATCGCGACCTATGTCGAGCCGCTGGCGCGCGCGCAGGTGGGCGCGCTGGGACTCGACGCAGTCTGGGGCGACATGCTGACCGGCATGCCCAACGGGTTGCCGCAGGTGGGCGACCAGGGGCTCGACCGCACTCCGACCTGGGGCCGGACCTACTGGGGCGGAGCCCTGTTTGCGCTACTCGCCGATGTCGGCATCCGCGAGCGCACCGCCAACGCCAAGGGCTTGCAGCATGCCCTGCGTGCGATCCTGGCCCACGGCAACATGGAGCTCGATTCCGCGCTCGCGCCGCTGTTGCGCATCGGCGATGCGGCAGTCGGCGTGCCGGTGCTCTCCGAGCTGTACGAGAGCATGAAGGAGCAACCGCATCCGGTCGATCTGGACGCGCTGTGGCAACGACTCGGCGTGCGCCTGCGGGACGGCGGGGTGCTGTTCGACGATTCGGCACCGCTCGCCGCCGTGCGCCGCGCGCTGACCGTCACACCGCGCGGCTGAACCGCTACTGCGCTGCGGCCTGCTGACCGGACCGGCCGGGTACCACGCGCCAGATCGTGTTGCCGACGTCGTCCGCGACCAGCAATGCGCCGGCCCGATCGATCGCCACACCCACCGGACGGCCGAGGGCGTCGCCGTCCGCATTGCGGAATCCGGTGAGCACTTCTTCCGCCTCCCCGGCCGGGTGCCCGGCCGCGAACGGCACGAAGATCACCCGATAGCCGCTGGGCGGATCGCGATTCCAGGAACCATGCTGACCGACGAATGCGCCGCCAGCGTAACGGGCGGGCAGCAGTTTGCCGTCGTAGAAGGCGAGGCCGAGCGATGCCGCGTGCGGCCCGAGCGCATAGTCCGGGGCGATCGCCTTGGCGACCAGGTCGGGGCGCTGCGGTTCGACGCGCTCGTCGACGTGCTGGCCGAAGTAGCTGTACGGCCAGCCGTAGAACGCGCCTTCCCGCACCGAGGTCATGTAGTCGGGAACCAGATCGCCGCCGATCTCGTCGCGTTCGTTCACGGCGGTCCACAGGGCGCCGCTGTCGGGTTGCCAATCGAGCCCGTTCGGATTGCGCAGACCCGACGCGAACACGCGCGAGCGGCCGGTCGCCGGATCGATTTCCAGGATCGCGGCGCGATCGACTTCGTTAGCCATGCCGTTCTCGGCGACATTGCTGTTCGAACCGACCGTCACGTACAACCGATGGCCGTCGCGGCTGGCGAGGATGTTCTTCGTCCAGTGATGATTGATCGGGCCGGCCGGCAGGTCCGCGAGTTTCACCCCGGGACTCGTGATCTTCGTGTCGCCCTCATGGTAGGAGAAGCGCAGAACGGCATCGGTGTCCGCCACGTAGAAGTCTTCGCCGACGAGCGCCATGCCGAAAGGCGATTGGAGCCCCTGGAGGAAGACCGTGCGCGTTTCCGCCTGACCGTCCCCATCGGCGTCGCGCAACAGCGTGATGCGATTGGCGCTCGGCGTGCCCGCGCCGGCGCGTTTCATGATCTTCTTCATGATCCAGCCGCGGATGCCCTTGCCGTCCTCGGGCTTGGGTGGCGCGTTGGTTTCGGCAACGAGCACGTCGCCGTTCGGGAGCACGTACAGCCAGCGCGGATGGTCCAGGCCCTCGGCGAAGGCTCCGACCGCGAGGCCTTCGGCAGGCGTCGGCTTCGCGCCGGCGGGCCAACCTTTCGCGGGCGCGATCTTGACCGTGGGGAACAGGGAAGGATCGGGCGGCGGCAGGACGGGATCGGGGCCCATGCCTGCCTGCACCGGCAGCACGGCCTGTTCGCCGCACCCCGCGAGCCCGAGACCGGACAGCGCGAGAAGTACGATCGGAATGATGTTGCGCAAGAGCGACTCCTGTTACGGCGATCGGCGCTGCCGATTCGCTGGTTCTATGCCCGACCGTTGTCTGCGCCGATCACCCGACCCGGGCTCTGCCCTGCAGGGGCGGGGCGCCATGGCCGGACGATCGCTGGCCGAGACCGAAACGACAGTGCCGGAACATCATCGTTTCGGGGCGGCTCGCTAGATCTTGCCCAGGAGCAACAGCACCAGGACCACCACCAGCACGATGCCCAGCACGCCGCTGGGCGCGTAGCCCCACTGCCTGCTGTGCGGCCAGGCCGGTATCACACCGATCAGGATCAGCACCAGCACCACCAGCAATATGGTTCCAAGACTCATTTCCCGCACCCCTCGGCAATGGTTGTCTCACGGCGAAGCAACCCCTGGGCGAAAGGTAGCCACTCGCGCGCGCGCGGTCGGTACGTTCGCACACACATGGCGCAACCGGAATCAGGGACGTCGCTGTATAGCCCGGCCCGCATCCGCGGCCGCCGATCCTTCAGGCGCCGTCGGACAGCGTGCCGCGCCGGATCTGGTCCAGTTCCATCGATTCGAAGAGCGCCTTGAAATTGCCTTCGCCGAAGCCTTCGTTGCCCTTGCGCTGGATGATCTCGAAGAAGATCGGGCCGACCAGCGTCTCGGTGAAGATCTGCAGCAGCAATCCGCCTTCGGGTCCGCCGTCGACGAGGATGCGCTTCGCGCGCAGGGCTGCGACGGGTTCGCCGTGGTCGGGCAGACGCTGGCCGAGCAATTCATAGTAGGTCTCCGGCGTGTCCAGGAAGCGGATACCCAGGGCGCTCAACCGGTCGACCGTGGCGTAGATGTCGTCGGTGGCGAACGCGATGTGCTGGATGCCTTCGCCGCGATAGGCCTCCAGGTATTCCTGGATCTGGCCCTGCTCGCCCGCGCTCTCGTTGATCGGGATGCGGATCTTCCCGCACGGGCTGGTCATCGCCTTCGATCTGACGCCGCTCACCTTGCCTTCGATGTCGAAATAGCGGATCTCGCGAAAACCGAACAATCGTTCGTAGAACTGCGCCCATTCGTTCATGCGGCCGCGATGCACGTTGTGCGTGAGATGGTCGACGCGCACCAGTCCGCCACCGGACGGCGCCGGCGCCTTGCCCTCCCAGAACGGCGCGAATCCGGGCAGGGGCGCGAAATCCACGTCGTAGATGGTGCGGCCGTAGGCGTTCTCCGGATAACGATCGACGAGATAGATGAGCGAATCGCCGATGCCCTTGATCGCGGGGATGGCGAGTTCCATGGGCCCCGGCTCGGCCGGTACCCCCCACGCACCCAGGTCGACGGCGCGCCGGTATGCGGCGCCGGCATCCGCGACGCGCAAGGCGATGGCGCATACCGAGGGTCCATGCGTGCGTGCGAACGATTGGCCGAAGCTGTCGCGTTCGGCGTTGAGAATGAAGTTCACGTCGCCCTGGCGATAGAGCGTGACGTCCTTGTGGCGGTGCCGCGCGATGGCGGTGAATCCCATGCGGCGGAACGACGCGCCCAGGCCGGTCGGATCGAGCGTCGCGTACTCCACGAACTCGAAGCCGTCGGTGTGCATCGGGTTGTCCCAGAGATCGGCCATGGCGTTCGTGCTCCCGGATTGCGCGCTCAACAACCGTATACGCCCCCGTTGATATCCAGGGTCGCGCCGGTGATGAACCCGTCGTATTCACCGGCGAGGAACACGGCAGCGCGCGCGACGTCGTCGGCGTTGCCGGCGCGGCCGAGCGGGATGCCCGCCACCGTCGCCTGCGCGGACTCGGTGCTCGTGTGCGTATCGTGAAAACTCGTCCCGAGGATCATGCCGGGTGCGAGCGCGTTGACCCTTACGCCCTGCGGGCCGATCTCGTTCGCGAGGGCGCGCGTGAAGGTAAGAATGGCGCCTTTGGCCGTGGAATAGACCAGCGAGCCGGGATGACCCCCCTTGCGGCCGGCGAGCGAGGACAGATTGACGATGCTCGCGCCACCGCCGGTCCTGGCCGCGGCGACAAGATGCGGCATGGCGGCGCGGGTGACGCGGCGGGCGCTGTCGACATTGAGCGCCATGACCTCCGCCCAGAAGGTTTCGTCGGCGTCGGCGAGAGTCCTGCGGGCCACCAGCGACCCGGCATTGTTCATCAGCACATCCAGCCCGCCGAGGAAGCCGACCGCTTCATCCACGAGCCGCGCGCAGCCGGGCGCTGAGGTGAGGTCGGCGCTCCCATGGCCGTAGCGGCGGCCGAGTTCCGTGGCTTCGGCCTCGAGTCCGCGGGCCGCACGGGCGCTGCTGTGATAGTGGACGAACACGTCGCATCCGGCTGCAAGCAGTTGACGGCTGATGGCGAGACCGATGCCTTGCGCGCCGGCCGTGACGAGCGCGCGCTTCCCGTGGAGTTTGTGCATGCGAATGGCGACTGACGAGTCGGGTTCAAGGGGAAGGTGAAGCCCGCGCCGGGACCTCGCGGCAGGACGCGGCCGCAAGCGGCACTATCGCGGGCTCGGGTGGAGCACCCTGCCGACCGCACGCGAACGCGCCCCCGAAAGGGGAGCGCTCGCTCGGTGGACCGGCAACGCATGGCCGGCAATTGCCCGGACCATGCGCCGCGCCCGGGTCAGCTTTCGTATTTGAACGACAGCGAGACCCGCGCACGATAGGCGACCACCTTGCCATCCTCGACCTTCATGTCGAGCTTGATGATCTCGGCGATGCGCAGGTCGCGCAGCGTCTTCGATGCCACCGCCACGGCGTTGCCGGCCGCGTCTTCCCAGGATTTCCTGCTGGTGCCCACCACTTCCACGATCTTGTAGATGCCGTCGTCGTTCTTCTTGGCCATGTCTGCTCCTCCGGGTGTCATAGGGGTCCGACCTGCGAAACGGGCCTCGCGGGATCGAAGGCGCGGGCTCGTCGCGATCATAGTCCCGATGTCACCCGCAGCCGGAGGCCTGGCAGGCAGACAACGCGGGAGCGGTAAGGGTTCGATCGTCCGCTCTCCGCGGTCGCGAGCGGCGCCCTGACCTGCGCGCCTTCGTCGTCGCACCGCTCGCGGGCGGGCGCCCGCGAGCGAGCAGGGTCAATGGCCCTGGCGCACAGTCACTGGCGCTCGCCGAAGGAGATCGGATACGAAGCGCTGCGGATCGCGATCATCGGATCTGCGGGCTCGATACCCGCCGGTACCCGGGAGGGCAGGAACAGCAGCGCCTTGTCCGCAGCCGGTTGATCGGGCGCAAGGCGGTCGATCGTGAGGGTTCCGAGCTTCACCAGGCGGCGAGCTTCCGGCCAGGCGATGGACGGGTTGTCGATGATGTCGCCGGGACCGGCGACCTGCGCGTACCAGTCGAACTGGAACGGCCCCGCTGCGACGTGCTGCGCGATCTCCTCCTGGAGGTAGTTCGGGCCCTTCGCGCGCAGGGCGTCGGCATCGAGAAGGTGCTCGCCGCCCTTCGGCACGAACCGGTAGCGCACGAAGGTGCGCCGATCGTGCGCGTCGGTGAACGCAAACGCGGTCACGCCGAAATAGGCGAGCGACGCATAGCTGACCGGCGCCGGCTTCTGGGTCGTCAGGAAGGTCGCCGCGATCGGGTGCGATCCGAGGAACCGGTCCAGCGCCGTGGGCTTCGGTGCGTCGGGACCGCTCGCGCCGAGGGCCCGCAGCAGTTGGGCGAATTCGTCCGCATTGGCTGTCGGAAATCCGTTGAAGCTGTGGTTGACGACATCCGCTTCGACGCCGTCGGCGAGATGGAACTTCACTGCGAAACCGCGCGGGTTCGCTGCACTTGCGGTATCGGGGATGTCGGGCAACCCGGTGAAATCCGAGAAGCGGACCGTTATCGGAAGCGTGGCGCCGGCGAACAGGGAGGAGTGGCTCAGCTTGCGGGCCTCGGCGGTGGGCGCGAATCGTCCTTCGAGGATGATGCCTTTGGAATGCACGGCACGCACGTGGTGCTCGCCGAATGCGCTGTGCAGCGCCGCGACGAGCTGCGCGGGATTCTCGTGTTCCGCCGCCGCGGCTGCGATCGGCAGCGTTGCAACCGCAGCGGTGGTGAAGGCCACGGCCCATGCCTGGCACAGGCTGCTCGATGACGATGTGTTCATTCTGGTTCTCCTCGGGGTTGGGTTCGGTGCAATGCTCGCTTGCCGCGAGGCGCGCGATCTATCAGGAAGCGTTCATCACTGGCACGTTTCGGGCATGCCGTCGCGATCGGAGCGAAGCAAGCCGGCAGCGGATCGGGGCGCCACGCGATTCATGTCGGCAGCGGGATGCATTGCCGGCTGACCCACGCTTCGAACGCGCGCAGGAACTGGCGAAGCCATTCGCGCTTCGCGCCATCGACAAAGTTGCCCGCGGGGTCCAGCAGCTCGTTCGCGTGACCGACGTAGGCTTCCGGTTGCTGCAATGTGGGACCTGCGCATGCCGGGGCTCGACGGCGTGGGCGTCATCGGCCAGGTCCGGGCGCTCGACCCGAAGGCACGCATCCTGATCCTTACGACCTACGACGGCGACGAGGACATCTACCGCGGCATGCGCGCCGGCGCCAAAGCCTACCTGCTGAAGGATGCGCCGCGCGAACAGCTGCTCGATTGTATCCGCGCGGTCCACGCGGGCAATACCTACGTGCCGCCCGGCGTTGCCGCAAAACTCGCCGCGCAGGTTTCCGGCGAACGGTTGACCGGCCGCGAACTGGAGATCCTCGCATTGATGGCGGCCGGTGACAGCAACAAGATCATCGCCCGCAAGCTCGACATCACCGAGGGCACCGTCAAGACGCACGTGAAGAGCGTGTTGTTCAAGCTCGGTGCCTCCAGTCGCACCGAAGCTGCCGCCGTCGCGGCACGGCGCGGACTCATCGAGCGCTGAAGCGGCGGCTCACCCGTCGGGTCTCTCGAAAGAGCGAGTCGCAGGCCCTCCCGTCCGGGAGGGACCGCGGCGGGTCCGATGGAGGCATGCGGCGCAGACCCTCCCGAGCGATGGCGGCGCGCCGGGACGACGCACACACTTGTTGCCACTGCGCCGCGAAGGCGGGCGGAACGGTCGATGGCCTTCCGTAGATGCCTTCGATCCCGGTGCGAAGCAGGACATGCAAACGAGGAGTGAAGCGATGACGACGTGTGTGGAAAGCAGCGCCCCGCAGCATCGATCCGTGCGGGGAACGGGCGCGGATCTGCCGCTGCCGTTCGAGATCGGCCCGGTGAGGGAGGCTCGGCAGGAGCCCCGCTTGCCGTTCATTGCTGCGAATCGGCATCCCCGGCCGGAAACCTCGGGGACCCTGCTGGTAGGTCACTCGTGCTCGCTCGTGGCGACCGGCCTCGTGGCCACGCTGCGTCGCATGACCGCGCACGAAGTGCGGGCCTGGGACGAGGTCGCGGCGAGCGGCCACGAGCGCTTCCGTGGAGGCATCGACGTGATCATCGGCGACGCCGCCTTCCTGGCGGATGCAGCGCGCCGTGCTGTCGGCGCAGGCGCGGCGCGAGCGGACCGGCCCATGAGCCTGTTGATCGGGGCGGACGCTCACGACGGCCGTGCGCAGGAGGCGATGCCGATGCCGGTCGACGCTTGCCTGTCGCTCGCCTGTCGAGGCCAGGAACTGGTCGACGTGATCGTGCGGCTCGTCGATGGGTGCCGGGCGATGCGGCCCCCTGCAGCCCGCGGCGGTTCCGACAATGCGCTGGCGGCGACACCGGCGCCGGGTTCGCGCGACGCGGTCCGAAGCGAGTCCGGCCCGATGGGTCCGCGGCGGTTCGAAGGCGTGGAATTGCACGCACCCCGCGCGTTCGGACAGGCGATCCCGGGCCGGCACGACGCGGCCGGCGCGCCGCCCCGCGGCGGCCTGCCGCCCGGCGCATTGCGGCGGGTGCGGGAGACGATGGAAAGCCGGCTCACCGACAAGCTCCGCTTGCGCGAACTGGCTGCGGTTGCCGGCGTTTCGGAATACCACTTCGCCCGGGCGTTCAAACAAAGCGTCGGCCACCCGCCGCACCAGTACCTGATGATGCGGCGCATCGCGGTCGCGGCAGAACTGGTCAAGGCGACCGATCGCGCGCTGATCGACATTTCGCTCGAAACCGGATTCTCCGACCAGAGCCACTTCTCGCGCATGTTCGCCCGGATCACCGGCGAGACCCCGCGCGCCTATCGCCGCCGGCATCGCTGACGGCCGGGCACGATACCGGGCAGCGGCCACTGGACGATGGAACAGGCGACAGACGAGGTCGTCCCGAGGCTCGTCTCTTTCCTCGACCGATAGCGCCGGTGGAGGCGGATCTCCGCGTTAGCGACGCCCGATCTGGAAGGCCCAGGTGAAGCCGGCGCGCCATTCGTAGATTGTTGCGGTGTTCGTGTGTGCCGCGCGCGCTGCGACGTCCAGAACGAAGCGTTCCCGCAGCGGCCAGATCAGACCGACGAGCACTCCGTTGGACCAGGTGCCATTGCTGACGCGCTCGATCACGACTTCCGCCACCGGGCGCAACCGCCATGCGAAAGGCCCCTCCACGATCAATCCGAACACCCGCTTCCAGTTGTGTTCGCGATCGAGGAAGGCGCCCACGTTCAGATGCGCGCTCGCCCATGCAGCGCGCGCGGACAGGATGCCGATGCAGCCCGCGCCTGTACCCGGCGCGCCGTTGATCTCGGCAAGCAGCACGCCGCACTCGCTCGCGATGCTGGGGCCCTGTTGGTCCTGCAGCACGCCGCGCCGATGGATCTGTTTCAGGGAAAAAGCGGTGTCGCCGAAGACGGTGGACGAAGCGGCCGCGTCCGCACCGAGCGGCCACTTGGCGCGCCCTTCGAGCACCAGTTCGCGGTCGTTCGTCAGCCCGACGTTCGCGATCACGGCTGGCGCGATCAGGAAACGGCTGGAACCTTCGCGCACCCGACCCACCGGACCGAGTTCAAGTTCGAGTTCACCAGCATCCGCCACGTCGGCGTCGGTGGAATCGAACGGGCGGTACGCTCGAACCGGCAACGGTGCCAGGCAAAGCAGCGCCAGGGCGGCAATGGCGGCTACGCGGATTTGCCGCCGCGGCGATGGCGCGCCGCCGACGGCAATCAGTGGCACCTCACTGCTCCATGCGCCAGGGCGAGCGGTCGGCCCACGCCCGGAGCGCGGTTCTCGCCCATTCGACGGTCTTGTCCTTGTGGCAGACATTGCACGCGTTCGGCACCCCGTCGGCGGCGGTCCTCGCGGGCGTCACGAAGTGGAACGTATGGCTGCGCACGTTGACGTCGGCGATCGTCTTGGCGATCGGCGGCATGTGGCATTCGACGCAACGGCTGCCCGGGCTGTCGGGTTTGTGATGGGTATGTTGCTCGATCGTGGCCGCGTGCGGTCCGTTCGGGGTGTTCGGCCCGTGGCAATCGAGGCAGATGCGCTCGGCCGGCTTCCACAACACGGCATCGTTCGCCGTGCCGTGCACGTCATGACAGCTGAAGCAGGTTACCCCGCGGGCATACATCAGGCTCTGCACGAAGTCATTGCCCTGCATGCGGTTCTTGTGCGCGGTGCCGTCCGCGAAGTGCATGAAGTTGGTCTCGCCCAACTTGTGATCCTCGAGCTTCCAGACGGCGCGCAATGGCCCCTGGCCAACGTTGTAGCCCACCGGCCAGTCGTAGTATCGGCCCTTGATCGGGTTGGCCACGGGCTGCCCCTGCGAATGGCACTGGATGCAGACGTCGTTGGCCTGAACGTGGTCCATCCCCGCAGGATTGACGATGCCGCCGTGGCCTTTCAAGGCCAGATGTTCGCTCCCTGGCCCGTGACAGCGTTCGCAACCGACGTTCCATTCCGTCACCTGCTTGGTGGCGATGTCGTAGTTCACCGAATGGCAGCCGTCGCAGAGCGGTCCGGTGGGCCGCTGCGAGTTGTCCGACGGGTAGAACTTAGTCCACCAGTCGGTGCCATCCGCAGCGTGATAGGGCTTCCACGCCTTGTGGCGGATATCCCATTGCACGGGTAGCGGGAAATAATCGTCGCCGACCCTCCGGAAATAGCGCTGCTTCCATTTGCTGCCGTAGACGAAGGCCACGTCGCTCCGGTTGAAATTCACCAGCGGGTCCGGCACGTCGAGATCGGGCGTGATCGCATCGGGATATTGCGCCGGGTCGCGGATCACGTTGGCCATGCGGGTCTTGCTCCAGCGCGCGTAGATGTTCTCATGGCAGCCTTTGCATCGACCCGATCCGACGTACTGCGCGGACGCACTCGGCGGCTGGCGGGCGGGCTCGGCAGGTACTTCGCCGAGCGTCGCGACCTTGGGAAGATTGCGCAGGTAGGCCACCAGTTGCCAGATCTGCCGCTCCGGCAGGCCCCAGCCCGGCATGCCCGTGTGCCGGATGCCGTGCGCGATGTGATAGAAAAGCTCGCCGTCGGGCACCGCTTGCACGTCGGCCGTGCGCAGGTCCGGCGCGTGCGGATACTCCGCACCGCCGATGGCGGTCTTGCCGCTGCCGTCGTAGGCATGGCAGATCTCGCATTTGTCGCGAAAGGTGGTTCTTCCCGCCCGGACGTCGGGACCGTCCGCCGCCGGGTCCGCGGGGTTCTTCAGCGCTCGCTGTGCCGCCGGGACACTGCGATGCAGGAGCCATTGCGCCAGGGCGATCTCCGCGCCGGGCGGCGCGCGGTCTCGCGCAACCGACCCGCCGGATACGATGCTCCGGTACAGCAGGCCCACCCCTGCAGCCACAACGACAGCCACAACAACAAGCGTGTAGGCAACGCATCTGCGACAGGTCATGGCGGCGTCCTTTGGTCGAGTCCGGACTTGGCGACGTCACGGCGTCCTGAGTGCGAGCCGCTCGTCGCAGACATGTTGTAGTGAATACTACAGAGCAGTGGTGTTTGTTACCATAAGACGATGCAGGAGACTCCAGGATCGGCTCCGGTCGGCGCCGGCGAAGAATGGCTGCAGTTCCTGGTGAGCCTCCAGGGACCCCAGCAGGCGGCTCGCATGCGCATCTGGCGTGCGATGCGCACCCTCGGGGCGGCCGTGCTGCGCGATGGGGTATACCTGCTGCCCTCGCGTCCGGATTTGCTGGACCAATTTCGCAGATTGGCGCTGGACGCGGAGCGCTCTTCCGGCGTTGCCCAGATCCTGGCCGTACGCGCTTGGGACGAGTCGCAGGCACTCGGCTTCCGGCTGTTGTTCGACCGAACGGCGGAATATGAGGTGGTGATGCATGCGCTCGCGGCGATGCAGGCCACCGCACCGGAACCGGCCGACGCAGGGCTGGCGCTGACGCGCCTGCGGCGTGATTTCGATGCGATCGTCGTGCGGGATTTCTTCCCCGGGGAGGCCATGCGGCAGGTGCACGAGGCGATCGCCCGGCTGGCGGCGGCACTCGAAGGCGCCGCGAACGTTGGTGAGCCGCATGCCCGGAGTGGCCGCATCCCGCGTGTCAATGCGGCGGGTTATCGCGGACGGGTCTGGGCGACCCGCCGCCGTCCCTGGGCCGATCGACTGGGTAGCGCCTGGCTCATCCGACGTTTCATCGATCCCGATGCGCGATTTGTCTGGCTGGTGAATTGCGACGACCGCACGAAGCAGATGGTCGGCTTCGATTTCGACGGCGCGCGCTTCACGCACGTCGCTGCCATGGTGACCTTCGAGGTGCTGATGCACAGCTTCGGGCTCGAAGGCGATGCGGGCCTGCGTCATGTGGGTGACGTGGTTCACCATCTGGACGTCGGTGGGATCGCTCCGCCCACGGCGGCGGGCTTCGAGGCGTTGCTGCGCGCTGCCCGCGTGCGCTTCCCGGACGATGACGAACTGTTCGCCGAAGCGGCGAAGCTGTTCGAATTGCTGTACCTGTCGGCGGCCTGAGCAAGGCCGGCCACGCGCAGGCGTGTGTGCACCGCACAACGAGCTTGCCGGTTGAACGCGCTACGCGGCCGAACTACGATTGCTGCCTAACGTTCGTCGCGCCGTGCGTCCGTGGTATTACCCGGGGGCACCCGGCGCGGCACCGAATCGAGGAAGGCAGGACCCTTTGGCGTTCGATATCGCACCGCTGCATCCGCTGTTCGCGGCCGAGATCAATGGTCTCGACCTGAGGCAGCCCCCCGACACATCGCTGGTCGCGGCGATCGAGGCCGCCATGAACCGTTACGCGGTCGTGGTGATTCGCGACCAGCGCTTCGACGACGAGCAGCAACTCGCATTTGCGCGTGCCATGGGTCCGCTGGAACCCAGCGTGGCGGTGGTGGACGCGCACCTGCGCCGGTTGAAGCACGCCGAGATGGTCGACATCTCCAACCTGGAAGTGGACGGATCGATCATCCGCGCGGACGATCGCCGCCGCATGTTCAATCTGGGCAACATGCTGTGGCACAGCGACAGCAGCTTCAAGGCGACGCCGGCCAAGCATTCGATGCTCCACGCGCGCGTGGTCCCGCCGGCAGGCGGCAACACCGAATTCGCCGACATGCGCTCTGCGTGGGACAATCTGCCAGAGGCGACCCGCACCCTCATCGAACCGCTGGTCTGCGATCATTCGCTGATCTATTCCCGCGCCTTGCTCGGCTTCGACGAATTCACCGAGGCCGAGCGCGCGGAGTTCGCGCCGGTGCCGCAGCGGCTGGTGCGACGCCACGCCGGATCGGGGCGCCGCAGCATCTACCTCTCCGCGCATATCGGCCTCATCCGCGGCTGGCAACGACCTGAAGGGTTGGCGCTGATCCGCGATCTCACCGAGCACGCGACGCAGCGCGAATTCGTCTACAGCCATCCCTGGCGGCTGCACGACCTGGTCATCTGGGACAATCGTTGCACGATGCACCGCGCGCGTCCGTTCGACGATCGGCGCTACAAGCGCGACATGCGCCGGCTCACGCTCGAGGACAGCGCGCCCACGCTGGAGCAGGCGGCCTGATCCGGGACGGGCGGCCCCCGCCAGGCCGCTTCAGCGGTGCCGTATCTCTTGCAACAGCGCGACGGCGCGGTCGCTGCGCACATCGTGTTCCTCGGCCATGCGGCGCGCTATGCGGTCGATCTCGTCGCCCGTGGCACCCGCCGCCAACGCGATGTTGCGTGCGTGCAGCGCCATGTGGCCGCGCTGGATGCCTTCGGTCGCGAGCGCCCGCAGCGCGCCGAGGTTCTGCGCGAGACCCACGGCCACGGCGATCTCGCCCAGCGCCTGCGCCGAGGAGACGTCGAGGATCCGGAGCGCGAGCCGCGCAAGCGGATGCGTCCGGGTGGCGCCCCCCACCAGGCCCAGGGCCATCGGCATCTCGATGGTGCCCACCAGGGCCCCGGACCGGTCCTTTTCCCAGCGCGTGAGCGACGTGTAGCGGCCGCTGCGGCTCGCATACGCATGCGCGCCCGCCTCGATCGCACGCCAGTCGTTGCCGGTGGCGACGACCACCGGATCGATGCCGTTCATGATGCCCTTGTTGTGGGTGGCGGCGCGGTACGGGTCGACGGCCGCGAAGGTGTAGGCATCGAGGATGCCCTCGACCACTTCGGCGCCGCCGTGTTCGCGGGTCGCGAGCAGGTCGGGCGTGAGCCGCACCCGTGCGCGCGCGAGCCGCAGGTCGGCGAGGTTGGACAATATGCGCAGACGCACGGTGCCGCCGGTGATCTCCTCGACCAGCGGCGAGACCGCTTCGGCCATGGTGTTGACGGTGTTGGCACCCATCGCGTCACGCACGTCGACGATCAGGTGCATCACCACCATGGCGCCGCGCGGCGTGTCCGCGAACACATGCACGTCGATGTCGCGGCAACCGCCGCCGAGCCCGATCAGTACCTGGTCGCGGCTGTTCGCCAGCTCGATGATCTCGCCGCGCCGGTTCAGCAGCGCCTGGCGCGCGCCGTGCGGATCGGTGAGCCCGATGACCTGGACCTGGGCACGCATCAACGGGTCCGTGCTGGAGGTTTCGAACCCGCCGCATTCGCGCGCGAGCTTCGCCATGAACGACGCCGCTGCGACCACCGAGGGTTCTTCGACGACCATCGGCACCAGCACGTCGCGACCGTTGATGCGAAAGTTGCCGGCGACCGCGAACGGCAGTTCGAACGTGCCGAGGACGTTCTCGATCATCCCGTTCGCGCGCTCGACGCCGAGCGCGCCGGGCCGCGCGAGCAGCGCGGCTTCATCCGGGGTGAGCGCGGCCGCGCGAACGATGTGTTCGAGGCGCTGCGCGGGGGTCAGGGCGCGGAAGTCGGGCAGGCGGGAATCGGAGACCATGGGCGCTCGCTTTGAAGGTGCAGACGGAAGGTGCGGCTGCGCGCATGGTAGCCGCAGCGCGAATCGGGGGATTTTGCGCGCAGCGTCGCGATGCCGTCACGCCGTCTCGCGGCGCAGCGCGTCGCGCACGCTTCAGCCGGCCTTGCGGAAGGTGAGATTGATGCGCTGCCGGCCCAGCGCAGGATGGTCGTCATCCACGACCGGCATGACGCCGTGGAAGCGCAGGCGGGCGGGACCGCCCCACACGAGGACGTCGCCATGCGCGAGCGGCACCCGGCGCGGCGGCTCGCTGCGGGTGCGGCCCCCGAACAGGAAGACCGCGGGAATGCCGAGCGAGACCGAGACGATCGGTGCGTCGAAGTCGCGTTCGTTGCGGTCCTGATGCAGCGTCAAACGTGTCCCCGGCGTGTAGCGATTGACGAGACAGGCGTCGGCCGTGAACCCGGGAAAGCCCGCGCGCGCTGCCGCTGCCGTGGCGAGCGCGGCGAAACAAGCGGGCATCGCAGGCCAGCGCGCGCCGCTGTCCGGATCGAGCGCATCGTAGCGGTAGCCGTGCTGGTCCGAGACCCAGCCCAGCGCGCCGCAATTGGTCATCACCACGCCCATGCGCAATCCACCGGGCGTGGTCATGCGCCGTAACGGGGCTGCCGCGATCACGCCCGGCAAGGCCGCGAGCAGGAGCGCCGCGGCCGGCAACGCGAAGCCGCGCAGCCAGCTCGCCCCCTGTCCGAGCGGAACGGGCGTCGCTCCCGGGCCGGAGGGATCGTCGAACAGGCGCAGCGTCCGGTCCGCGCTAGGCTGCATCGTGGAAGATCACGCCGAGCGTTTGCCGCTGCCCCGAGCGCACGCGGCTCACGCCATGGCGCAGGTTGACGCGGTAGATCCCGCGCGTGCCTTGCACCGGTCGCTGATGGACCGCGAACACGACCGCGTCGCCTTGCCGCAGCGGCACGACTTCCGGGCGCGATTGCATGCGCGGTCGCTGCTCGGTCAGGATGAATTCGCCGCCGGTGAAATCACGCTCCGGCGCGGAGAGCAGGATCGCGACCTGCAACGGAAACACGTGCTCGCCGTAGAGATCCTGATGCAGGCAGTTGTAGTCGTCGGCGCCGTAGTGCAACAGCAGCGGGGTCGGCCGGACCTGGCCCGCCGCGTGGCAGCGGGCGAGGAACTCGGCGTGCCGGGCCGGGAAGCGACTCTCGACCCCCAGGGCCGCATGCCAGCGGTCGGCGATCGGTGCGAGGTGCGGATAGAAGGCCGAGCGCAGTTCGGCGACCGGCGCGGGCAACGGATAGCAGAAGTACTTGTACTCGCCGCGCCCGTAGCCGTGACGTTCCATCACGACTCGTTTGCGAAACGCCTGATCGTCCGGATAGAGCGCGGAGAGGGCCATGCATTCATCCGGCCGCAACAAGCCCTCGATCCATGCGCCGCCGCGCGCGTCCAGGTCGCGCGCGACGGCGCTCCAATCGAGCGCATCCACCCGGTCGCCGAGTTGCTGCGCGAATTCCTGCGCGCGGCGAGCCGACGCACTCATGCCGGCTGTTCCCGCTCGAGCAGTGCGCGCTTGCGCTCGACGCCCCAGCGATAGCCCGACAGCGCGCCATCGTTGCGCACCACGCGGTGACACGGAATCGCCACGGCGAGGGCATTCGCCGCGCACGCCTGTGCCACCGCTCGCGCCGATCCGGGCGACCCGATGCGCTGCGCGATCTCCGCATAGCTCGCGGTCGAGCCCGCGGGGATCTTGCACAGCGCCTGCCAGACCCGTTGCTGGAACGCAGTGCCGCGCACGTCGAGCGGCAGGTCGAGGCCGAGCCGCGGGGTTTCGACGAATCCGATCACCGTGGCCACGAGCCGTTCGAAGCCGGCGTCGCCGCCGACCAGATCGGCGCGCGGAAAGCGATCCTGCAGCTCGCGGGCGAGGCGTTCCGGATCGTCGCCCAGCAGGATCGCGCAGATCCCGCGCGCGCTGGCGGCGACCAGGATCGAGCCGAGCGCGCACTCGCCGATGGCGAACCGGATCAGGGTGTCGGCGCCGCCCGCCCGATAATTCGACGGGGTCATGCCGAGGACGTGGTCCGAATGCGCATAGAACCGACCGTTGGAGTTGTAGCCGGCATCGTAGATCGCGTCCGTGACCGATCCGCTCCGGTCGAGTCCGTCGCGGATGCGCTGCGCGCGCCGCGCATCCGCGTACGCCTTGGGAGTGACCCCGGTGATCGCCTTGAATACGCGATGGAAGTGATGCGGGCTGAGCCCGGCGCGGGCGGCAAGTTCCGCCAGCGCCGGGACGCGCTCCGCCGTCTCGATCAGGTGACAGGTCTGCGCCACCTTTTCCGCGTGCTGTTCGGCGAGCGGTGCCTGGTCCGGCTTGCAACGTTTGCAGGCGCGGAAGCCGGCCGCTTCGGCGTCTTCACGGGTCGCGTGGAAGCGCACGTTCTCGGGGCGCGCCGGGCGCGCGCCGCAAGCGGGACGGCAATACACGCCGGTGGTCGCGACCGAGTAGTAGAAAGCGCCGTCCGCGCGCGGGTCACGGGCGAGAACGGCGGCCCAGCGCGGGTCGTTCAGCGTTGCGGCCGCGCGCGTTTCGATGCTGGTGGTGGCGTTCATGTTCGTTGTCTCGGGCAATGGATGACGGTCGCAATGTAGAGCCTGGGTCCCGGGCGCGCACTCCGGGTCTTGCGATCGAATCCCGGATTGTGCCGCGGATGAGGAACCTCGCGCCATGGCGGGGAATCAATTCGCGGCGCACTCGCGCGTTGAGGCCGGTCCGATCGGTGTGGTAGTGTCGCCGGGGTTGTCTTCTGTCGGGGTCTTCCCGACCGAATGCAGGGAGAGAGCATGCCACTGGATCCCGCTGCACTGCCGCTGCTTCTCGCCGGGCCGATCCTGCGGCGGGTCGAAGCGGATCTCGTCTGCGTGTGGATCGCCACCTCCGAGCGCTGCGACGTCTCGCTGCTGCTGTTCGAAGGCGCCGATGTCGCAGCGTCCAATGGTCCCACGGATGACCTGCGCGCGGGCTGGCAATCCGCCGTGCAGCCGACCCTGCAATGCGGCGCGCACCTGCACGTGCTTGCCGTCACGCTGGACCTGCGCGCCCCCGGGGGCAATGCGTCGCGCTCGTCGGGGACGCTCGAGTCCGATCATGCCTATTCGTACGATCTGCACGTGTTCCCGCAGAGCGACCACGTCAATCCACGCAACCTGGGCGCGCTGGGACTGCTCGCCGGGCCGGTGCCGCTCGGCTTCGATCCGGGCGAACTGCCTTCGTTTCGCACCTGTCCCGAAGAGCGCGACAAGCTGGTCATCGTCCACGGTTCGTGCCGGCGCATGTTCAACACGGCGCCGCTCGCGGATGATCCGGCGCTGGACGGTCCGTTCCCGCCCCCGGGCGGCTGGCCCACCGATCCGCCGACGCCCGGCACACCGGTACCCGACAGCGGTCCCGTGGCGTTTCCCGACGCGAGCTTTCCGACGTCCCCGCGGCGCGATGGCGCGCTCTGGATCGATGCGCTGATCGATCCGCGCGGTGCGCTGCCCAGGATCGCCGCGCGCCCGCACCAGCTGTTCCTGACCGGCGACCAGATCTATGCGGACGACGTGCCGGAGGTGCTGCTGCCGGTACTCAATGCGCTGGGTCGCGTGCTGGTGGGCGAAGAGGAATTGCCCGTCGACGCAGCGGGCAGCGGGTTCGCGCCGGCGAGCCTGGCGGCTTTCCCGCCGGGATTCCGCCGCGACATCTGCCTGCGGCGCGCCGGCATGAGCACCTCGGATGGCGACTCGCACCTGCTCACGTTCGGCGAGTTCGCGGCCTACTACCTGCTGACGTGGTCGCCTGCGTTGTGGCAGCTCGACCTGTGGCCGGCGGAATTCGATCCGGCCACATTGCTGATGCCCGCCGAGTGGCGCGACGCTTTCCTGTACGCCGACGCGACGGCGCAGCCCCCCGCGAACAGCGACGACTATGCCGCGCTGCTCGAAGCGCTGCCGGAGCAGGCCTCCGGAGCCCCCGGCGCGCCCCCGGCGCGCTCGGCGCCCCCCGAAGCGCACGCCCAATGGTATTTCGAACAGAAGCGCGGCTGGATCGCGGGCAAGTACTGGTCGCCGGCCCTGTTCGAATGGTGGATGCGTCGTTTCCGGGAAGGCCTGCCGCGCGTGCGGCGCGCGCTGGCGAACGTGCCCACGTACATGCTGGCGGACGACCACGAGATCACGGACGACTGGTACTTCAGCCGGCAGTGGCGCGATTCGGTCTTCACGCGCCCGCTCGGCGTGGACACCATCCGCCACGGCCTCATGGCGTTCTCGCTGATGCAGGGCTGGGGCAACGACCCGCGGCGGTGGGCGGCCGGGGTCGAAGCCGAGCTGCTCCAGCAGATCGCCACCTGGCTCGCGGCGCCGCCAGCCGCGCGGCGCACGGGCGCGGAGCGCCTGCAGGAACTGCTGGGCCTGCCCTTCACCCCACCCGCCGACACCGTGCCGACGTTCCGGCCGCTGGTGGAGTTTTCCTACCGCGTCGAAGGGCCGTGCCATCGGGTCATCGTGATCGATGGCCGCACGCGCCGGCGCTTTCCCACCCGCACCGGCCAGGCCGGCGGCATCGACTACGAAGGGCCGACCGGCCTGTTCGGCGATTCGCCCATGGCCTCGGTGCTGCCGGTCCCGCCCGAGAACGACACCCGGCTCACCCTGGTGGTCACCGGCGTGCCGGTGCTCGGACCCGAAGGGATGGAGCTTGCGCTGCTGCCGTTCCAGCGCCTCGCGCGGCTGTTGCAGAGCGTCGATGCCGAAGCCTGGTCCTACGAGCCGACGACCTTCGAGGCGCTGCTCGCGGCCCTGGCGCGCTATCGATCGGTCGTGCTGCTCTCCGGCGACATCCACATGGGTTTCTCGGCGGCGCTGGACCATTGGAGTGCTCCGGCCGCCGGCCCCGTCGCCACTGCCCGCATCGTGCAACTCGTCTCGAGCGGCCTCACCCAGGATTGGGGCGGGAAGACCCCCGTGCTGAAGGCGAATGCGCTGACGCACGACATTCTCGAAGCGGCCACCACGGCGTCGGCACCGGCGGAGCGCGTCGGTTGGGGCACGCCGGTGCGAACCGCGCTGACGCCGCCGGTTGCGCTCGGCAAGATGGTGACGGTCCCGAAAGGCAAGGTGGCGCATCCGTCCTATCGCGCACGGCTCAAGTTCCGTGCGCCGGTCGTGCCGACCCACGGCTGGCCCGCCGGCTCCACGGAAGAGCGGGCACCCGACTGGGCGTGGCGCCTGGCGATGGTGCGCGATCAGCGGCCCGAGGCGATGGCGACGCCGACCCTGGAGCGGCGCTGGACGCCGATCGAGCGCCCCGCCGATCCGGCCGCAACGGGCTCGGTGGGCTGGCACGCCCGCGCGGTGCGACGCCTCGCTTACGGCCGCGTGTTCGCATTCCAGCCGAATGTCGGCGTGGTCACCTTCGAGCGCACCGGCGACGACTGGTCGGTCCGCCACGTGATCGCGGGCGAACTTCCGCCACTGCCGGAGACGGGCGTGACGCCGGCCGGCCTGCAGCCGTACGTTATCCATCGCATCGGACTGACGCCACAGCCGGCCGCGACCTGGACGACGCAGCGGCCGCGCATTCTCGCCGACGGCGGCTGGGGCGTGGACGAGACCGAACCGGCCCTGCAACTGCTGCTGCACTGGCTGCCGCTCATCTGGCGTGTCACCGCGAAGCACATCGAACCGCTGTGGCCGGACCTGCCGCTCGATCTCGACGAGGCCGCGCGCGACGGGCTGATCACGGCGGCGGCGGACCGGCTCGCGGGCACCTTCCGCCGGCGCGTGCTGAAGGAGCTGGGCCCGTTCTCGGCATTCACCGACGCGCAGCTCGATGCGATCACCGACGCCCAGCTCGCGGCGCTCGCGGGCCGCATCGGCAGGTTCGATGTCACCAAGGAAGCGCGGGCACTGGTGCGTCCCGATCTCGAACGCCTGATGAATCTCGATTCGGCGGCGGCGGACCGGGCGGCGTTCTTCGACGATGTGCTGCTGGTGGCCTGCTCCGACTGGGTGACCGAACGCAACCGCACGATCAGCATGATCGCCGGGCTGCTCGCGACGTTCCGCTCGCCGATCACGCGCCACGTGCCGGTGCTGGCCGGGCTGCTGGGCGGGCTGTGGGATCTGTGGCGCTCGCGCACCAACGTCGAGGCCTGGACGCCGCACGCGTTGCCGCTGGCCATCGGCGGCCTGGTCTCGCTGCCGCCGCGCGTCGGTTTCTTCGCGCTGCGGATGATCAACGAACTGCTCGTCGACATCATCGACGATCACGATCCCCGGGACGGCGGCGGACCGCCGATCTTTCCGCCGGAACTGATGCTCGCGGTGATCGGTGCCGTCACCAGCCTGAAGGGCCCGAAGCGACTCACCACCGCGTCGGGCTGGGAGGAACTCGCGATCCCCGCGGGCGCCGGCGCGCGCCGCGGTGACGCCACCCCGACCACGCTGTCGCGGCAGACACTGAGCCTGCTCGTGCATCCGGGCGGGCGCGCGCGCTTCGTCGCTCCGGCGCAGCGCTTCTCGCTGACGCTCATTCCACCGGCCGACGCGCACGCGCCGGGCGTGTTGTTCGCGGGCTGGGACGGCGGCCTGCAGTTCGAGGCCGACATCGGCGGCGGCTTCCGGCAGCGGGTGCGCACCAGCGGCGCGGGCTGGCTGAAGCAGCCCTGGGCGCTCCGTTCCCTCGGTTCGCCCCCTCTCGGCGTGCCCGGCGCGACGAACGTGATCAGCGTGCTGCGACCGACACGCTGGTCGCCGGTCGACGGGATCGAGGCCCGCTTCACGCCGTCGATCTCGTTCGCGCTGGGTTTCACCAATGACGCGGCGGGGTTGAAGCCCACGTTCGAATTCCAGTTCGCGCTGAACGATACCGAGGATCGCATCGCGTTCGTGCCGAAGAGCGACGGCTTCCTCGCGCAGTTCCTGCCGTCCGACGGCATCACGCTGCCGCTCGATGCGACGATCGCGTGGGACGTGCAACGCGGCTGGCGCTTCCTCGGGCTCGGGGAGCTTGCGCGTCCGGTAGCCGCCGGCACGTCGGGCGCACCGCCCGCGCCGGTCGCGACTTCGGGCCAGACCGCGACGACGACCACGCCGATCAACAAGAAGCTCGGCGTCCTCACGCTGCACGATCGTGCGTTCGATCTCGGCTACGACGGCGATGGCGATGGCGTCACCATCCGGGCCACGGTGTCCGGAACCGTTTCGCTCAACGTCGGGCCGCTGCGGATGGCGGTGTCGGGCCTCGGCGCCAAGGTCGCCCTGCACATACCGAGCGATCCGATCGACAACGCGGGGGCTTTCGACCTCAGCGTCGATCCGGCGACGCCGACCGGGCTCGCGGTGTCGGTGAGCGGCAAGGTGATCGAGGGCGGCGGCTTCCTGCAGCGCGTCGCAGCGAGCACGGGTGCCGTCAGCTGGCGCGGCGGACTGGCGCTGCGCCTGACCAAACGGATCGACATCGCGGCCTGGGGCATCATCGAGACCGGCGGTGGCAGGCACTGGTCGCTGCTCGTGTTCCTCGCCATGCGCTTCACCCCGCCGCTGAAGCTCTCGCCGGGTTGGCGGCTGATCTCGATCGGCGGCATGGTGGGCCTGCATCGGACGATGGATGCCGACGCGCTGCGCGATGCCGCGACCGGCGTGAGCGGCAACCTCGATGCGCTGTTCCTGCCGGAGCATCCGGAGCAGCGTTTCCTCGAACTGCTGCCGGCGGTGAACCGGTTCTTCCCCGCGCTGGAGGATCACTTCGTCGGTGGCCTGATGGCCGTGCTCGAATGGGGCGCGAGCCCGACCCGGACCAACGCCCGCATCCGTGCCGCGCTCCTGGTCGAGATCGGCAACTATCAGGTGGCCCTCTACGGCACGGTGCAGATCGGTTTCCCCACGCTCGCGAACGATCAGATCGTACGCATCAGGGCGGGCTTCGAGGCGCTCTACGACGACGCCGCGAAGCTCGCGCGCTTCTCGTTCGTGCTCACCGAGGCGACGCTGTTCAAGCGCGTGCATCTGACCGGTGGCGCCGCGCTCCTGATCCGCTGGGGCGCGCACGACGAATTCGCGTTCACCCTCGGCGGCTTCCATCCCGATTTTCGTCCGTACATTCCGAACGGCCTGCGCGAACCGCCGCGGCTCGGCGCGCACTGGAAGCCGAAATCGCTGCTCGACCTCGACCTGCAGCTCTACCTCGCGGTGACCTCCACGAGCCTGCAGTTCGGCGCTTCCGCCTATCTGGAAGCGGGCGCGAGCTGGGGCGGCATCCGCGGCGACATCGCGTTCAACTGCATCGTGATGTCGGAGCCGTCGTGGTATTTCGAGTTCGACCTGAGCTTCCGCGTGACGGCATACCTGTTCGGGTGCGACCTGATCAGCGCGGGCCTGCGGGGCGTGATCTCGGGCCCGGACCCGTGGCATCTCGACGCCACCATCTACTGGGAGGTCTGCGGCGTCGACATCTCGAAGGACCTCGGTCCGTACGAATGGGGCGACCACGACGCGCTCTCGAGCGTGCAGGAAGAAGCGCGCCTGATCCTCGGCGACGGACTGGAGGACCCCGGCAACTGGTCGTTGCGGCGCGCCGGTCAGCCGCGCGTGCAGTTGCGCGCGGGCAGCGAAGGCGCGATCGACGCGCGCGACCAGATCGAGGTGCGCCAGACGCGCCTGCCGCTCGGCACTGCGCTGGAGGTGCACGATCGCAACAAGTTGAGCGATGGCGGTACCTGGAACCTGACGCCGATCTCCGCGGGGCTGGTCAAGCTCGCCGACGTGAAGGACGTCTTTCCGATGCGCCGCTATCGGGCCCGGCCGCCGAAGGAGACCCCGTTCCAGGACGGGCTCGCCGCGGGGGCTCGTTTCGGCGGCGCGGGCTGGGATGCACGGACCGCGCTGGCCGTCGGGAGCGATGAAGACGCCACCGACGATCTGGTGCTGGACAGCCTCCCGGTGCCGCCCCGGCGCGTGCGGATTCCGGTGCGCGTCGCGATGATCGATGCGCTCGGCGTCGCAGCACCGACGCGCGCGGTCGAACGCAAGTGGACGCGCCACGGCATCGTGCTGGAGTCGGCTGCATGAAGCTCTGGTTCCTGCCCTTCGTACGCGAAGGCATCGTGCCCACGAGCGCCGCCGGTGCGCGCGCCCAGGCACAGGTGGCGATGCGCCTCGCCGCGCCCGGGCGGACCGCCCGCGACATCACGCGGCAGGTCGATCTGCTCGGCCCCGGCGACGTGACCGGCATCGAGCCGGGCCAGA
Organism: Burkholderiales bacterium; assembly: GCA_038324085.1. Classification (GTDB taxonomy): domain Bacteria; phylum Pseudomonadota; class Gammaproteobacteria; order Burkholderiales. Next base: position 8,918 of record JBBQHP010000050.1, on the reverse strand, counting down.
TCCTGCGCATGACGCCGTCGCCCGCGGCGCGCGATGCCGAGCCGGACTTCTTTCCGTTGGTGGAATTCGATGCGCCGGATCTGCCGTGGGCCTACAGCCCGGCGCTGCCCGACGGTTCCCGCTGGGTGCCCTGGATCGCGTTGGTGGTGATCGAGGCGCAACCCGGCGTGCGCGTCGATGCCGGCGAGAGCGGCCAGAGCCGCTGGATCCTGCGCTTGCCGGTGGACGTCGCCCGGCGGGAATTGCCCGACCTCGCCGACTGCGCGACGTGGGCGCATGCGCAGGTGGCGTGCGCGAGCGCGGCCGAGATCGCCGCAACCTTGGCGAATGCGCCCGACCGGACCCTCGGGCGGCTCCTTTCGCCCCGGCGGCTGGCGGCGAATCGGGAGTATCTCGCGTGCGTGGTGCCGACGTTTCGCACCGGCCGCGTGGCCGGGTTGGGCGGCGACCCCGCGACCGAAGCGGCGGGGCAGACCGGGCGCGAACCCGCATGGAGCGCGACCGACATTCCGACTGAACTGCCGGTCTATCACACGTGGCGTTTCCGCACCGGCGCCGCGGGTGATTTCGAAGCGCTCGCGCAGCGCCTGCGGCCGACGCCGCTCGATTCTTCGATTCCGCCCCCGGCGCTGAACCTTGCCACGCCGGCCGGGTTGGTGGTCGATTGGGAGCCACCGCTGCGCGTGCCAGGCAGCAAGGCCCAGCGGCCGCCCCGACCCGCGGCTGCCGTGGCGGAGATTCGCAAGGCGCTCAAGGGCGGCACCGCCAGCGCACCCGTGCTCGGGCCGTCGTATTTCGGTTCTTCCTGGCTCGACGAACGCAGCCTCACGCCGCTCACGGCCTGGGCGCCGGAACTCAACCTGACGCCGATGTGGCGCGCCGCCGCCGGCCTGGGTGCCGAAGCGGTCCGTGGCGAACAGGAAGCGCTCGTCGCAGCCGCGCAGGAACAGTTCGACGTCCAGCGCGCGGCGCAGCGCGAAGGCCGCCGCAAACAGCTTGCCGCCACCGTGGTCAACCGCGTGAAACTGCGTCTCGCCCAGGCTCCCGCGACGGAAAGCGAACGGGTGTTCGCGCCGCTGTTCGCGCGCACGCAGCCCGCGGCGGCGAGCGTGGGCCTGTTCAGCGTCGCCGGCCGCCGCATGGCACGCAAGACCTGGCGCAGCGGCACCGTGTCGCCGTTCGCGGGTGCAGCCGCGACGATCGGCGGCGTCGCAGGGACCGCGACTGCCACTCGCCGATTGGCACCGACGGCAGGTGCTCCGGTGGCATCCATCATGGCGGACGGCACGATTCCCACGACCGGAACGATCCCGACTACCGGGACGATACCGCCTGCGGGCACGGTCACCCCGGCCGATACGGCCGGGGGCGTGACGGGGCAGATCGCGGCCATGGTCTACCGACCGGCGGTGGCCTCGGTCCCGGTCGTGGTGGGTCCGCTGCCCATGGCGCCGGTGGCTACGGCCACGATCCCGCAGGGTGCCTTCGCGCCCCGTCTCGCGCGGCCGATGAGCGAACCGTTGGCGCAGCGGTTTCCCGAGCTGATGCTGCCGGGGCTCGGCGCCGTGCCCGGTGACGGCGTGCTGCTGGTCGAGAGCAATCCCGCTTTCGTGGAAGCGTATCTCGTCGGTGCCAACCAGGAACTCAATCACGAACTGTTGTGGCGGGGCCTGCCGGCGGATCCCCGGGCGACGGCGTTCCGGCGCTTCTGGGCGCATGCCGGCGACGCGGACGATATCGACGCCATTGCCTCGTGGGCGCCGACATCGGGGTTCGGCACCCACGTGAAGGAAGCCGCAGCGATGGTGCTGCTGGTGCGCGGCGAGCTGGTGCGTCGCTATCCCGGCGTGCTCGTCGCGGCCGTGCCGGCGCGCTGGAACGCGGATCTGAGCCGGTCGCCGGTGACCGATGCCGCGATGATGACCTTGCCGGTGTTTCGTGGGCGCATCGGCGACGACGTGCTGTACGCCGGATTCGCGCTGCCCCGGATGGAAGATGCCGTGGGCACGCCCACGCCGAGCGGTTCGCCGGGCTGGTACCTGCTGCTGAGCGAGAATCCGGGCGATCCGCGCTTCGGCCTCGATCCCGATGGCGCCGGCGCGCCGCCGACGCGTGCGAACCTGAGCTGGACGCACCTCAACCTCGACGCCGCGGCGAGCTATGCGACGCTGGCCGCGTTTCCCAACGTTGCGGACGCCGGGTTCGTCGCGGCCGCAGCGAGCGCCGCCGAGGTCGCCAATCTCGTGCGCCAGCGTCCGTTCCGCGTGTTCCTCCACGCATCGCTGCTGGTCCGACCGAAAGGCTGAGCGTGGCGATCGATCTCACCCCCCTGCAACCCGCCATCGTCGAACAGGACGCGGCGCAAGTGGCCTACGACACGGCGCTGCGCGAACAGGCCGCGGCGACACGGCTCGTGCAGACGCGCCCCGGCGACGCCGCCGCGACGGCACGGGTGAAGGCGGCTGCGCGCAACCTCGCAGCTACCCGGGCGCGAGTCGACCAGGCCCGGCGCCTGCTCGATGCCGCCCGCATCGGCACGCTCGCGACGCTGGACACCGGCGATCGCCTGCTCGGCTCGATCGCGGGCAGCGAGGTGCTGGCGTTGTTTCCGGTCGGTGTCGAAGCCAAGCTCGAAACCGGCCGGCGCCTGCGCATCCGTGTCTGGCCCGACGCCGTGTCCAGCACGACGCACGATCCGCGCTTGAGCGAAGCCGAGCTCGCCGCCGGTCAGCGTTATTGGCGAGCGGAAGCCGCCGCGACGACCGATGCGGAGCACCGTGCGGCCTGGCGTGCGCTGGCGGACGAGCTCGGGCCGACGCGCGCGGCCTGGGTCGCGCGCACGCTCACCCCGGCCAACAGCGCAGCGCTGGCGCCCGGTGTCGAGCCGGTGCTGCCGACGGTGCCCATGCTCGACGAGGCCGCGCCGTTCGTCGCTCGCGCGGGTGTGCTGCCGGACCGCTGGATCGCCATCGGCTATCGCGACGGCGCCAAGGTGATCGAGCAGACGGGCGCGCCGATTCCGCAGGATCTCGCCACCGGGCTCGATACCACGCCCGCCGAGACGGCCGCGCTGAACAACCGTGAAGGCGAGCCGATCCAGTTGCCGCCACGCATGCGCTGGATGACCGACTTCGAGATCGCGAAACAGGTCGGCATGGCGCTGGAGATCCCGCTGGCCGCGGGCATCGATCGCATCGATCTGCTGCTGGTCTTCGGCGTGCGCGTCACCCAGACGCCGGCCCGCAACGCCGAGGCGCTGGCCGGCCTGTTCACGGGACACCGCTTCAGCCGCGGCCTCGCTTTCGTACGGCAGGGCACGCCCACCAACAACAGCATCGTGGGCGGCGCCGGCATGCCCTCGCGATCGCAGCGCATCGATGCGGGCTACGACCTCGAGCGGCAGCCGCGCGCTTATCCATCGGCGCTGGCACCGAACGGCGCGGTCGCGGCGCAGGCATTCGGGGTGGCGCCGGCGGTGTTCGCGCCGCTGGCCGGCTCGGGTGCCGTACCGCAGGTCGCCACCGAGCCGGACGGTTTCGAACCCGACACTGCCCGGGCGATGCAGACGGCGTTGTGGCAGGTGACGCTCGGCGCCGCCTTCGAGGATTTCATCGGTCTGTCGCCGGCGCGCGCCGACGCGCTGCGCGAATACTTCCGTACCAATGTGCGCGCGGCCGGTCCGGTGCCGGCCATCCGGGTGGGGCGTCAGCCTTACGGAATCCTGCCGGTCACGCAGTCGAGCGCCTTCGTGCCGGCGCCGACGGACGGCATCGACCCGCGCATGCTGCCGCTGCTCAGGGCCGCGCGGAGCTGGTGGGGCATGATGCGCCAACCCGAGGTGTACGAGGGCTCGTCGGAAGAGGCGCTGCGCTATCTCGGTCGATCCGAGCAGTTGTTTGCGGAGAGCGTCCGGCAGGACGGCGCGACGGGCGGCCAGAATCGCTGGGCGAGCCTGGCCGCCGCCCTCGCGGTGGCGACGCGCAACACGATCCGCGACGACTGGCGTACCGGGGCCATCCGTGCGAGTGTCGACGGAACGCCGCAACCGGTGACGCGCGTCGTGGTCGATCCGGCTCTCGGCGCGACACTGGCGACCCTGGCCAGCGCTTCGGCGGCGGCGATCCGAACCGCGCCCTTGCCCGAGTCGGTGCTCGGTCGCATGGCGCGGCAGGCCGCACTCCTGGAATGGGGCAGGCTCGCGCGCGCCGTATGCGAAGCGGCGCTGGATGCGGCGTCGATCACGAGCCTGCGCCGCTCGGCCGCGAGCGGCATCCACGTTTACGTCGCCGTGCTCGAACGCGCCATGAGTCCGGGCGCGACCATCGGCACCGCGGGAACAGTGGGCCCGATCGGCGGGGTCTTCACGCGCGGGCCGGGCACCGACCGGTTGCCGATCTCCACGGACGGTCCGCCTGATCCCAGGCCCGATCCGACGACCGACGACCCGCCGACCACGCACCCGCCCGTAACGCAACCGACGCCGGAAGAGATCGCCATCGACGCCACGGAGCTGAAGCGCATCGCGGATCTGCTCGGCAGTCTCACCACACCGAAGCCCACGTGTCCCGGTGCCCCGCGGCTCGCTTCGTTTCGCGACTCGCTCGCGCTGCTGGCGCAACTGCCCGCGGCACAACTCGAAGCGGCGCTGTTCGGCACCCTCGACCTCACCAACCATCGCGTGGATGCGTGGATGACGTCGCTCGCGACGCGCCGACTGACCGCGTTGCGCGCCGCCCATCCGCAGGGCGTCGTCATCGGCGGCTGGGGTTGCCTGCAGGACATCCGTGCCGCGAATGCGCAGGATCCGCAACAGCGCGCCGAATTCATCCATACGCCGTCGCTCGACCAGGCCGCGGCGGCAGCGGTGTTGCGCAGCGCCGCCAACCGGGCGCGAGCGGCGGGCAGCACGCATGCCGACATCGACCTGTCGTCGCGGCGCGTGCGTCTCGCGCGCTGGCTGTTCGAAGGCATACGCAACGGACGCTCGCTCGGCGAACTGCTCGGCGTGCGCTTCGAACGCTCGTTGAAGGGCACGGCTGCCGAACCGCATCTCGAAGCGTTGCGGCGCCAGTTTTCCGTCCGCGGCAGCAGCGGGGTACTCGACGGACTGAAATTGCAGGAGGCGGGCGTACCGGCCGCGAGCGACCCCGCGATCGTCAAGGCCGCGCAGGGCATGGAGGATGCGCTCGATGCGCTGACCGATGCACTCACCGCCGAATCGGTGTTCCAGCTCGTGCGAGGCAATCCGGGCAGTGCGCTGGTCAATCTCGAGGCGATCGCCAACGGCGCCGCGCCGCCGCCGTTGACCTTCACCGAGACGCCGGCGTCAGCCACGCGGCTCACGCATCGCATCGTGATCTCGATGCCCGCGGACGCCAGAGCCCCCGGCTGGAGCGCCGGTACACCACGCTCGCTGGCCGACCCGCTGCTGGACGCGTGGTGCGGCACCCTGCTCGGTCCGGCGGCGCGCACTGTCCTGACAGTGGACGCCGCCGGTGGCATCGCCGTTCCGATCGACCTCGCGGCCCTGCAGATCGGCGCGATCGATGTCGTGCTGGCCGGCCGCGAAGGCGGCGTCGAATTGTCGGAACGTGTGCAGCTCGAAGCGCGCCGGCGTCAGCCCGCCCTCACGGGGGCGGCGGTGCGCCGCGATCGCGCATGGCACGATCTGGCGGGTCTGTGCGGCGCGATGGCTCGCCTGATCGCGCGGGCCGAACCGCTGCGCTCCGAAGCGCTCGAACTACCCGGCGCGCTGCGCGCCGTCGCCGACGAAGAACCCGGCGATCTGCCGGCGCGCGTCGCCGCGGCGGAACAGGCGGTCGCCGCGGTGCGCGATGCGCTGGTCCGGCGGACGGATCCCGCCGGTGCGGTCAAGGCGGCGGCAGCGATCGGTGTGCGCGCGCCGGGCCTGCTGCTCGCTGCAGCGCCCGCCGCCGACCATCTGGACGGGCTGCTCGCGGCACTGGACACCCGGCTGCAAACGGTGGCGACCGCGACCACGCCGCGCGAACGCCTGCGCGGACTGTTCGGCGGCGAGTTGCCCGGCATCGTCTCTTTCACGCCGCGCGAACCCGATACGCTCGCCACGACCGGGGCCGCGATCGCGCCGCAGTTGCAAGGCGCCGACCCGCTGGCATCGGCGTCGTGGCTCGACGCGATGGGCCGTACCCGTTCGGGCGCGTCCCGGCTCGCGGAAGTCCTGCAGCGCCTCGAGATCACCGGAGGCACGGAAGCGCCATTGCAGGTGGCGCAGGCGCCGTGGACCAAGGGCGAGCGCTGGATCGCGACCGCGTTCGTCAATACCGCCACGAAGCAGCGTCCGCAGGCGCGCCTGTCGATCGTGATCCATGCGCCGGCCGGATTCGAAGCGACCCGGGCGCAGGGCGGCTTGCTGGTCGATGCCTGGAGCGAAGGCGTACCCGCGGAACGGCGCGACACAGCCATCGCCTTGCGCTACAACAGCCCGGGGACCCGTGCGCCGCAAGCCATCCTGCTCGCGACCAGCCCCGATCCGGCGCAGCCATGGACCACCGAAACCCTCGTCGCGATCCTGCGCGAAACGCTCGACCTGGCGCGCATGCGGGCGCAACCGCCGACCACGTTCAGCCGCGGCGGCCAGATGCCGCTCGCCTGGCTCGGCCAGCGGCCGGACGGTTCGGGCATCTCGTTCACTCTCTAGACCAGGATCGCGCATGGAAAGCTATCCGAACTGGATCCGCCTGCATCCCGTGGCTGTCGACGAGACCCTCGTCACTTCGGTGGAAGCGCGCATCCACGATCCCCTCTGGATGCTCGCGCGGCAATGGCAGATGGGCGAACTGCGGCACGACGCGGGTTCCACGCCGATCAACGTTCGCGTGACCGGAACATCCGCGCCGATCACGCGCCTGCGCGGCGGCAGCGCGGCCGCGGGAACGTCCGCGGCGATCAAGACGCGCAGCGTGCCTCTCGAAGCGCTCGTCGAGTGCGAGGTCGTGGCCGAGGACGGCATGAACGGATTGCGGTTGCGCGCCGAAGCAGGGCTGCAGTTGCTGCGCATGTTGCGTGCGGCCGGTCTGGCGACGAGCGTGCAGACCTGGCTCGACCGCGCGCCATTCGTGCTTCCCGACGGTGTCGCGCCGGATGCCATGACGGACGAATGGCTGGGACTGGTCGCGGGACGCGTACCGGACGGCGCCCGGTTGCGCGCAGCCATCACGGCCGCGCTCAAGACCGGCGCGGTGCCGGCGGTCCCCGCCGACGAAGCGAAGGTATTGCGCGCATGGATGACGTGGCATGCGGCGCGGTTCCAGTCACCGGCGCGGGGTGCGTCCACCTGGAACCCCGAGCGCATGGAATACGCGTTCTCCGCCGGCACCCGCCACGCGGCGGGCGAGGCAGTGCTCGGTGCTCCCGAATACCTCGAAGGGCGACTCGAATGGCATGACTTCGAGCAGGTGAACGGGACCATCGGCGCCACCGGAACGCCCACACCCGTGCGCATGTATCGGATTCCGGCCCCGCTCGATTTCGTCGGCATGCCGAATCCGCGCTTCTGGACCTTCGAGGATTCCTCGTCGCGCTTCGACGCCCTCGATCTGCTGGCGCGGCCCGACGCGCCGCCGTCGCCGGCGACCTTGATGGTGCTGGATTTCGCGCTCAGCTACAGCGACGACTGGTTCCTGGTGCCGCTGGCGCTCGATGCCTGGTCGGTGTTCGAATCCGGCGAAGTGGCGGTGACCGACGTGTTCGGTGACACCGTGATCGCGCAGCACCCGGACGGACGCTGGAACCTGTTCCGATTGGACGCCGCGGCGGAGCCGTTCGGGCTTTCGCGCCTGTTCGTCGCAGCGTCGCCGGCGGATGCGAGCGACGGCGAGCCGATCGAGGAACTGCATCTGCTGCGCGATGAAGTGGCGAATGTCGCGTGGGCGGTCGAGCGCATCGTCACGCATCCGCTCGGGCAGGGCGTCGAGCCGGCGGTGCCTCAGGCTGCCGAGAATGCGAACGCGCCCTCCGGATTGGTCTGGACACTGGCGCCCGCGGCGCCACCGCGCAACTGGTTTCCGTTGCTCCCGATGCAACTCGGCAAACTCACGCCGGGCGTGTTGTGGTCGGCGCGCGATGCGCGCCCGGTGGGCCGGCTAATGAGCGAATTGAGATCGGCGAAAGGCAGCCTGCACCAGGAGGAAGTCCCGCCCGAGGGCGCCCAGGTGGCGCGACGCTGGCAATCGGCCCGCGCCATCGACGGCACGCTGCATTTCTGGATCGGGCGCGACAAGGCACCCCGGCGCACGGACCTGGCGCCGGCCATCCGCTTCGATCGGGTGGAGTGGAAGTAAGGCGCGGGGTGCGGGGCTTGGGGTGCGGGGTGCGGGGTGCGGGGCTGCGGAGTCGAGCATCCAGAGTCCGCGGCAACATCGTCACCCCTGAAACCTTTCCCTTCGCGGATCAATATTTCGTGGCGAACGAAGTCCACGTCCTTCACACGCAACCGGACGCATTCCATGATGCGCATGCCCGTACCGTACAAGAGCCTCAGGATCAGACCAAATGGGTCAGAAACGCTTCCACGTCGGTCGCCCCCGAGATCCCCGCGGGTGCCGGCATTTGTGGTGCAATACGAAGCGACGCACCCAGTCGGCATAAGCCTCCTCGGTGCGGATGCTGTAGTGCTTCAGCCGTATCTTTTGACGAACCTGATCCAGCAGACGTGGTGGCTGTTCCACAGAACCCCCTTTTGAAAGGTGCGTTCGGGTCCGTGATTTAGGTCGCCCTAAATTTTTCCAACCCATTGACCCTAATCTTACTGTGTCAGTAAATATAAGGCACTATACGCACTTCTTCATCCAATGGAAGAGGAATGATGAGTGCGAGAGAGCGCTTTGAGGACTACATGGATCATTTGGCTGCAGGATTGGCGCACATGGATCGGCATG
>JBBQHP010000049.1:0-34800 GCA_038324085.1 Burkholderiales bacterium | reverse complement strand
GAGCATGGCGGGCCGAATCCGCTCTCTCCGTCCTTGCGCTGGCTCGCCGCTGCAGTTCCATGACTTCGGTTTCGGTCAAGTTCATTGCACCCTCCGCAGGTGTAATGATACTTCCTATTCAAACGTTACAGTCCACTAGTGCCGGCCGAGGAGGCGCAGGCCGAACTGGTTGACGAGCAACCCGCCCAATACTGCCGCGGTACCGATCCACTGCACCATCGGCAATTGTTCGCCGAACACGATGGCACCCGCCCACAGGCCCACGATGGGGACGAGCAGGGAAAACGGCGCGACCCTGCCGGCAGGGTGACGCTTCAGGAGCCGCGTCCACATCGTGTACGCGAGCAGCGTCGCGAGCAGCGCGAGATAGAGCACGGCAAAGCCTTCCCGCAGGCCGATGCCGGCCACGCTCGCAAAGCTGTGTGCTGCCCCTTCGGTCGCTACGGCGAGAACCAGGAACGGGACCACGGGCACGACGCTGCTCCACACGATCAAGGCGAACGGATCGTAGTTCGGCGCGACGCGGCCGGCAAAGCGCACCACCAGATTCGACGACGCCCACATGAATGAGGCGCCGAGCGTGAGCACGAAGCCGATCAAGGTCATCTGCCCTGGCCCGTCCCCGTGTCCCACGGCGATGACGGCAAGGCCGATGGCCGCGATCGCGAGCCCCAACCATTGGTGCCTTCGGGCTCGTTCGCCGAGCAAAGGCGCAGCGAGGATCAGCGTGAAGAAAGCCTGTGACTGCATCACCACCGACGCCATGCCCGAGGTCATGCCAAGGCGCAAGGCCAGGAACAAGAGCCCGAACTGGCCGACACCCTGCACGAGCCCATAGATGATCACGAAACGCCACGGCACCCGCGGTCGTGGCACGAAAGCGAGAAAAGGCAGCGAGGCGACCGCAAAGCGCAGCGCGCCCAGCATCATCGGGCTCAAGGTCTGGAGCCCGAGCTTCATCACCACGAAGTTCATGCCCCAGATCCCGACGACGCCGAGCGCTCGCAGGTAGTCACCGCGTGACATCGCTGTGGCTGCGGTCATGGAATGAACGGCTGGGTCATCGTCGGGCAGAGACGCGGCAGGGGTGCCCCCGCAGGATACGGCGAATGCCGCCTGCCGACCCTCGGGACCTCGCGGCGCAACCCACGCCTGCGGATACCGACGATACCAGCGATCCGAGGCAAAACGACAGCCGGAAAGAAAACGACCCCACCGAAGTGGGGTCGTTCGTCTGTAGCTTCCTGCGAGTCGACTACTTGAGCTTCCTGCGCATCGCCACGCCCAGCAGCGCGAGGCCGGCGAGCATCATGGCGTAGGTTTCCGGCTCGGGTACGGCATTCGCGAACGTCATCGAGACGTCGAGCGAAGAAGTCCGGATCCCATTGCCCGTCGCCACCAGTTTATAGATCCCGGGGCCGATGCTTCCAGTGAACGTGGAGTGCGCAAAGCCGCCGAGGATGCCGAGGAACGTGTCGCTTGCGACGACGTTGTTGAGCGAATCCAGAAGGTCGATGTTGACACCCACCAGACGGGGCCCGGCTCCGGCCGCCGTATCGACGGCCCAGGCAGCGACGGCACTGAATGATCCGACCGTCGGTCCGACCGTGAAGGTTATCGCCTGATTCAGCATCCCGGTCTCGGTCGTCACCAGGGTGTCGAGGAACAGCGTGTCGCCACCCGTCAATGGGGAAGCAACGGTGGCCGACTCGGTCAGGTAGTTGAACGTTACGGGGTAGGTCGTCGCCTGGGCCACCTGGGCCACGGCAAACGTCGCAAACAGGGCGGTAAGGCCCAACCGACAATACGCAAGGGTTTTCATGCAGAGCTCCTGATAACGAATTCAATGATTCGGCGACGCATTCGCCGTTGCAGCCTATTTTGTCGGATCCCCGTCGAACCTAACAGTTGGCATATTTTTGCACGAACTGCCTGCACAATTCCAGTACTCTTTGCGAATATTTGTACGTCATCTGCCGGCTTGTGCCGGACCCCGCAGTCAGAGCCGTTCGCCGAGGTCCCGCTAGAGGGGCCCGAATCCCAACGCCTGCCGGAACCGATTCTTCACATACACCCCGTCACGCGGTGGCAGCGCTTTCGGGGGCTCGTACGGCTCGATGAAGACCTGCGCAAACGCCAGCCCACGGCGGCTCACGATGCGCTGAACCACGGAGGAAACCTGGGTCAAATCATTGATTTCGATCGCGTCGGCAATGCCGACCCCTTTCGCCACGGCGACCAGGCTGGTGCCCAGGCTGGTATGGCTGCGCTGCATCCCGGTTTCGCCATAGTGGCCGTTGTCGAGCACGACGATCGTGAGGTTGGCAGGCGCCTTGGCCCCGATGGTCGCGAGGCTGCCCAGGCCCATCAGTTGCTCGCCGTCACCCGTGATCACGACGATCGATCGGTCGGGCTGCGCCAGGGCCAGGCCCAGGCCGATCGACGCGGCGCCTCCCATCGCCCCCCAAAGGTAGAAGTTCTGCGGCCGGTCGCCGGCCGCGAAAACATCGTAGGCAGGCGACCCGAGACCGGTCACGACGAGAGCCTCGGGACAGCGACCGATCAACTCGGCAACGAACGCCCGGCGCTCGACCAGCGCCCGCGGGCGGGCCCCCGGCGTCATCTGGCGCCCCATTGCTTGCGCCCGATCAGCTTCTGGGAAAGCAGCACGGCGACCTGTTGTCCACCCTCGAACGCGGCGGCGAAACCGGCGCCCACGACGTCCGCGACTTCGTCTGCCCGATCGGCCCGGAGCACCGCGATGCCCATCAGTTCGAAGGCCCCCTGTGTCGCCTGACCCATCGGGCACTGCCACGGATTGAACTCGGCATACTCCCCGCGCATCGTCACCATGGTAAAGAAGGGAAAGCGGGCGCTTTGCAGGAGCGAGAACATGTTCACGCAATTGCCGACCCCGCTGCTCTGCATCAACAGCACCGCACGCTGCCCACCCAGCCAGGCGCCACAGACGACGGCCACGCCTTCTTCCTCCGTCGTGAGGACGATGTCGTGGATGTCAGGGTCGGCGATCGCGCTGCGGATCACCTGGGCGTGGCCCGCGTCGGGCACATAAGCGACCTGACGGACGTCGCCGGCCTTGAATAGGGCAAAGATCTCATCCTGCCACTGGGGCGGTGCTGCGCTCGGGGCGTTCATCGGTCGTCCTCGGGAGTGGATTGTGCAGGGCAGGATGATAGAGAGCGCAAGCGGTCCAGGTCCAATCGGGATACCCATGCAACGCCACCCGTGCACCCGTCGCGGCGCAAGGCCGCGAAGAGTCCTCCGGCCGGTACGTGGGTAGGACCAAAGCCGCGACCGCGCGTTAGCAGCACGTTGCCCGGACTGGATGGATTGATGCCCCTCGTCGCCACGGTGTGTGCCGCCCTGCTCGTTCTCACGACCGGCGTCCACTACGAGATTCTGCGCGCGCTTTCCCACGGACTTCCCGGCATGGCGATTCCCGCCCGCGCCAAGCTGATGGTCGTGATCTTCGGCACTTTCCTCGCGCATATCGCCGAGATCCTGCTCTATGCCCTCGCGATGTACATGCTGGTCCGCTTTGCCGGCTTGGGCACCCTGGGTAGCGGGAGCCACTTCTCGCTCGACGTCGCGCTCTATTTTTCCGCCGAGACTTACACGTCTCTCGGTTACGGCGACGTCGTCCCTACCGGTGCGCTGCGACTGCTCGCGGGCACCGAAGCCCTGAACGGGCTGCTGTTGATCGGCTGGTCGGCCTCCTACACCTTCATTGCAATGGAGCGCTTCTGGAACAGGGAGTCCGGGGACCGGGGCAGGCGCGACATCCATCCCTGACGGGGCAGAGCGCGTGGACGACGAGCCCGCGTATAGTCCGCCGGCTATGGCGGGCGCCGCGACGAATGTGTCATCCGCGCCCTGTCACGACCACCACGGAGATCGACGATGAATACGACCGACGAAATGAAGGCACGCGAACTCAGGGCGTGGACATCCGTGGCCCAGGGCTGGCGCAAGCACGATGCATCCCTGCGTGAGAACACTGCCGGCATGACGGCGCGCATGCTCGACCTGGCGCAGCTGCAGCCCGGACACAGGGTGCTCGACCTTGCCTGCGGCACCGGCGAACCGGCGATCCCCGCGGCGGAGCGCGTGGGGCCGACGGGTTACGTGGCTGCCACCGATCTGGTCGAGGAGATGGTGATCTTCGCGCGCGAGAAGGCCGCGGCCCGGGGGCTGAAGAACATCGAGTTCCGGGTGGCCGATGCGGAAGGTCTCGCACTCTCGCCGCGCAGCGCCGATGCCGCCACCATTCGACTGGGCATGATGTTCATGCCCGACGCGCTGTCGTGTCTCAAGAATGTCCACAATGCATTGAAGCCGGGTGGACGCATCGTGATAGCGAACTGGGCGGGACCGGACAAGAACCCGTGGGCCGAAGTCGCGCTCTCGGTGATCCGGCGCCACGTCGACATTCCCAAGCCCGCGCCCGGGGCGACCGGGCTTTATTCCTTCGCCGACCCGGGCCGCAATACCGGCATCCTGAGCGAGGCCGGCTTCCGCGACGTGACTATCGAGAATCTCGAAGTGCCCGTGATCGATGAGGCCGACGGGGCGGGATACTTCACCTGGGTGAAGGAGATGGCGGGCCCCGTGGCAGCCCTGTATGCACGCCTGCCTCCGGACCAGCAGAACCTCGTCGATCGGGAAGTCGCCTTGGAGGCGGAACGCCAGTCACGCCGACGCGGCAAGGTGCGCCTGTCCGGCATCGCCTGGATCGCGGCAGGCGTCAGATAGGGCAGGCCGCACTGTTCGGCCGCCGGGAGGATTGCCGGACGGGGGCCGCCTGCCGCGCGCTTGGCGCGCGCGTCGATTGCCGCGTCCGCGCAGCGGCTCACCCGAACTCGTATTCGTCGAAGCCCAGCTTGCGCAGCGACCTCGTGTACTGAAATGAATACCCCGGGTAGATGGCGGCATTGTGCCCGGACGCGTTCTTGTACCAACTCGAACAGGGCGCTGCCCAGACCGTTTCGGAAAGGCGTGCCTGCAACGCCAGATTGTGTTCCTGCATGGCCGTGGGTTTGACCGCCAGCCACGATTTTCCCCGCCGTTCGAGTTCGCGCAGCGCGCGCAGAACGTACTTCACCTGGGCCTCTACATAGAGCAATACTGAAGTGTGGCCCGAACCCGAATTGGGTCCCAGCAGCAGGAACAGGTTCGGGAACCCCGCCACGGTCACGCCATGAAAGGCGCGCGGCGCATCGCGCCATGCATCGCCAAGGCGCTGGCCGTGCATGCCGCGCACATCCACCGATCCGAGCAGGCGCAGGGTCTCGAAACCGGTAGCGCAGACGATTGCGTCGAGCGTTCGGCGCCCGCCGTCGGTCGTGACCAGCGCATCCGGTTCGACGCGCGCGATCGGCGCGGTGACGAGTTCGACATTCGGCCGCACCAGCGCGCGGTAGTAATCGTTGGAGAGCAATATCCGCTTGCATCCGATCGGGTAGTTCGGCTGCAGCTTGTCGATCAATTGCGGGTCGGAAACGTGCTTGCGCAAATGGTGTCGGGCGAGGCCTGCGAACAGCCGAGCCATGGTGCTGCCCTGGTCGAAACCGAGTCGGTTGCGCTCCTGGAGCCAGTAGTGCAGCCAGCGGCGCAGTCGCCCGATCGGCGGCATGCTCGACAACGATCGCTCCCAACTGCGGTAGGCACGATCGGGACGCGGCACGATCCAGTTCGCGGTGCGTTGGAATACGTGCAACTGCCGCACTTGCTGCGCGATCCTGGGCACTACCTGCACCGCGCTCGCCGCGCTCCCGATCACGGCAACCGTCTTGCCATCGAAGGCGAAATCGTGATTCCAGCGCGCCGTGTGCATCAGCGCCCCGCCAAATTCGCGCAGTCCGGGAATGTCGGGCCAGTGCGGCTCGCTCAAAGGACCCGTGCTGCAAACGAGCACGCGAGTGTCCAGCAGCTCGCCCGTGCGCGTCCGCAGCCTCCAGCGCTTGCGTTCGGCATCGAAATTGGCGGCGACCAGTTCCGTCGCGAAGCAAAGGTGAGCATGCAGCGACCATCGCTCCGCGAGGCTCGTCATGTACGCCAGAATCTCGCGTTGCGACGCGAAGACACGCGACCAGTCCGGGTTCGCGGCGAACGAGAAAGAATACAGATGGGAGCGGACATCGCACTGCGCTCCCGGATAGGTGTTGTCCCACCAGGTGCCGCCGAGATACCCCGACTTCTCGAGGATCGTGAACGACCGCACGCCCGAACGCAGCAACTGTATCGCCATGCACAGGCCCGACATGCCGGCACCGAGGATCACGATGTCCGGCTGGTTCGAGCCGGGCGGGACAGGCGAATCGCGCAGGCCTTTCATCATTCCTCCCCCCCAATCGAAACCATTGTCAGCACGCGTAGACTAAGCCCCATGCTCAATGCCAAGATCGCTTCACCGCAATGACCATTCCGGAGATGATCGTCGGAGTCCGGCCGGTCCCGCAAGGCTACGAATTCCACTTGTCGCTGGCTTCTCTTCCCGCAAGCGCATTGTGCGGCGCGCAGGTGGCTCCCACTCAGATTCCGCCGAATTTCTATGGCATCGACTCGGCCATCGAGGGCCGCTGGTGCCAGAGTTGCGAGACCTTGCGCCGCGCTGCGGCCCGCGCCGTCGACCCGCCGACTGCGGTCGTGCCCGGCGACGCCCCGTGCCTCTGACGGCAAACCTTTGACACCCGAAGTCCGTTGACGTCCATGACGGCCTCGACCTTCCGGACGTCGCGAGCATAGCGCGCGCCGCGGGCAGGTCCGCGAGCGACCCTGATTCACCCGGCTTGTGCACTCGCTGAAAGTCCGGGTCCCGACGTCGGCCCCGGGTGTTGCAATCGCCCGGACGGGGCAGTACCCGCCGCCCCGGCTTCGTCGGCGGAACGGATCGTCCTCGTCACCCGTCGCCCGCTTCGTAGCGGCGCGTCACCCCATTCACGACCCCTGAGGCGCCGTTCCCGTGGGCAGGCCGGGCTCCCTTCGTTGCGCGGACGCCAGGAAGGCTTTCGGGAGGCGCCGAAGGGTACCCGCCTGAACGGGGCGCCGCGCCGCGCGATTGGGTCTTGCACGTGTACGTCCAGTCGATCCTGTTCTAGGCCGGGGCATGATCGGAGCGGCCCGTCGTGTCGTGGGGGAGCTGCGGACACGGCTTTGCCGCGCGTTGACTCGGCGGTATGTGCAGGGCACAGTCGCTATTTTGCCAGGGAAGGCCGGACTCCGGTACAAGGCCGATGCCATACGTGGGAAGGATCAAGGAAATCTGGCGCTATCCGGTGAAAGGAATGGCGGGGGAACAACTCGAATCGGCCAGCCTGGGTGAACGGGGCCTGAGCGGCGATCGCATCTGGGCGCTGCGCGACAATGCTCGCGGGGAAATCCAGAGTTGCAAGTTCCGCCCCGAACTGTTGCTTTGCACCGCCCGCTGCAGGGATGGGCAGCAGGCGGGGGCCGGCACTCACGTGGACGTGGTGTTTCCCGACGGTGACGTGCTGGGCAGCGACACGCCGGGGATTCATGCGCAGCTTTCGCAGTTGACCGGCCATCCGTCGACCCTGGAACCGCTGCGGCCCGATTCCGATCTCGATTTCTATCGCCGCCACAAACTCGACGACCACACGTGGCTCGAAGAACTCGCCGCGACCTTCGATCGTGAAGCCGGCGAGCCGCTTCCGGACTTCAGCCAGATTCCGCCGCCGCTGGTGGATTTCGTGTCCATTCCCGGGACGTTCTTTCTCGTGACGCCGCTGCACCTCGTGACCACCGCCACGTTGGCGCACCTCAGAGGGATCAATCCGTCAGCGGATTGGGATGCGCGACGCTTCCGGCCCAACTTCATCATCGAAACCAGTGCGGGCTCGGCGGGCTTGCTGGAGCAGGCATGGGTCGGCAAGCAGCTCACACTCGGCGACGCGAGGATCGATTGTGCAGGCGCGACGCCCCGCTGCGGTGCCGTGACTCGTGCCCAGCCCGACTTCGTCGCCGACACATCGATACTGCGGACCGTCGTGAAACATGCCGACCAGAACGTCGGGGGCTACGGGCTCGTCGTGACGGCAGCCGAGGTGCACGTCGGCGACCCCGTCCACCTGGCCTGACGGCGCAGTCCGCGGTGGTCGGTCAGACCGATCCGCCCTGGGCGACCGCTCGTGCTTCCAGGTCCTGGGCCATGGCGGACGCGAGTTCGCGCAGGTGCGCGATCGCCGTCGTCCAGCGAGCATGGCCGGGTGCCGATGAGGCATAGCGTACCCACCGGGTGACCTGCACCGACGGTGAGCGGCGCGCCGGCGCAGAAACGGATGTGGGGCGGACCGGTGACCAGCGGATTGTCGCGGAACCGTTCGTCCGCCAGCGCGTCCTCGATCACGAGAATGTCATCCGAGAGGATCGCGTGCGCACAAAAGCTCACCTCGCGGGCGGTCTGGTGCACATCGAGACCGCAGGCGGACTTGAACCATTGACGGTCCACATCGACGAAACTCACCAGCGCGATCTCCACGCGGAAACGTGTCGTGCAATACGCGGTCGGTGCGTCGAACCGCTCTTCCGGGCCGGAATCGAGAATCAGCAGCTCGCGCAAGGTCGCGATGCGGGCGGCTTCGTCTTCGGGTGCGGGCGGTGATTTCATGACGCTGGTAGCGGGCTATAAACCAGGCAGGCCGCAGCGTTGACGTTCTCCCGCAGCCGGGGATCTCCGGCTGGCCTTGCCCACCCCCGTCGTCTGCGTCGATCGATACCGGCCCCGAGCTATGATCGCTCCGCGCGCCCGAGGAACTCCCGGGCACCGTCGATGCTGCACACTTTCTCGCGGGGCGCAGTGGCGCGGGCTCGATCGCGCTCGTGGCGATCGATGCGCTGCCAATCGGCAAACGTGACCGGCCGCACGCCACGCGCTTCGAGCAGCGGAACCACATCGTCACCCGACTTTGGTTCGCGCCCGGCAATGTCCTCGAGCAAGGCCGCGATCGTCTCCAGGCTGTCAGCGCGATTGGTGCCGATGACGCCGGTAGGGCCACGCTTGAGCCAGCCGGTCACGTACAACGACGGCAACGCAACACCGCAGGAATCCACGACGCGGCCGCCGGCGTTGGGGACCGTCCCCGTACCCGCATCGAACGGCACGCCTGCCATGGCGAGGCCCCGGTAGCCGATACAGCTCACCGCAAGCCCGCAATCGATCTCGTGGACTCCCGGCGGCTGAGCGAACAGCCGATCGGTCGCGCGCAGTCGAACACCACGCAATCGCGTGTCACCGATGAAGCGCTCGGGTGCGACACCGAACCAGACGTGGATCTCGCGCTCGCCGGCGCGCTCGCCGCACGCCGCCAGCGCGCGCCAGGTCGGCAACAGCGCGGCATGGTCGCCATCGGTCTCGAGCGCAGCGAGGACGCGCGATGCCGCTTGCGGGAAGCGCACTCGCACGCCGGGCAATTCGCCCAACTCGCGCAGCTCCTTCGCGGTGAACCTGGCGCGTCCAGGCGTGCCGCGTCCGAGCAGATGAACCGTGCGCACGCGGCTTTCGGCAAATGCGGCAAGCATCGGCTCGGGCAGGTCGGATGCAGCCAGCGACTCGGCGGATTTGGACAGCAGCCGGCAGACATCGAGTGCGACGTTGCCATGGCCCACGACGACAGCCGTGTCCGCGACGAGCCCCGCATCGCTGCAGCTCGCATGATCGGGGTGACCGTTGTACCAGCCGACAAAGGCGCTCGAAGCAAACACGCCCGGCAGGTCTTCCCCGGGCACGTCGAGACGCCGGCTCGCCGGAGTCCCGCAGGCGAGAACCACTGCATCGTAGTGCGCACGCAGATCGTCCAAGGACAACTCGCGACCGATCTCGACGCCGCCGATGAAACGCAGACCCGGATCGGCCGCGACGCGATCGAACACGGCGGTCACGCTCTTCAATTTCAGGTGGTCGGGCGCGACGCCGTAGCGCACTAGTCCATAGGGAAAGGGCAGCCGCTCGATCAGGTCCACGCGTAGCTTTCGATCCGAACGCAGCAACGCCTCCGCGGCGTAGAACCCACTCGGCCCGCTGCCGACGACGGCGATCGCAATGACCCCGCTCAACGTGGTGCGGTGAATCCCAGTTCGATGCGACGCGCCTCGGCGCCAGCCGTTGGCGCTTCGCGCGCGCGGATCACCGGAAGTGCGGCGGCGAAGTCCCGATTGATTTCGACCCATCGCTCCTGTCCGGGCTCGAGGTCGAACGTCTCGCTGATGGCGCGGACCGGGCACACGGGCACGCACGCGCCGCAGTCGATGCAGACTGCGGCGTCGATGTAGAGCCTGGTCGGGCCGCCGTGAAAACACTCGACCGGGCACACGGTGACGCACTCGGTGAAACGGCAGCGCTCGCAGTTGTCGGTGACGACATGGGTCATGGTGAGGCAACTCTGATCTCGACCAGATTGTCGGAAAAGGTCGGCGCTCGACCGAGGTCGGCGTACGCGGTGGGATTGAGCGCCGCCGGCGTAGAGTCGCCCTCGGACAGCGAAACCCAGTAGCCGAGCGGGGCCACCACGACACCCGGCCGGATGTCGGCACTGACCCTGGCTGCCGCATGGAATGCGCCGCGAGCATTCTCGACGCGAACCATCGCGCCATCGGCGATGGCGCGTGCCGCAGCATCGACCGGATGGATGATGACGTGCTGCGGACCCGATTGACCGAGCTGGCGTCGCAAGTTCGCGTACTCCGAATTGAGGAACGCGTGGCTCTTCGGCGAGAGCATCGACAGCGGAAAGCGCTGCGCGAGCGCGGGATTGGACAACGGCGACTCGCGCGGCGGCGTGAAGGTGGGCAGCGCATCCACGGGGCTGCCGTCCTGATGATCGTTCGAGCCCTGGCGGAACACCGGCAGCACGAAGTTGCCTCCGGCCGCCGTCGAGGCCTTCAATTCCACCTTGCCCGACGGCGTGGGGAAATTGCCTTCGGCATGGGGCGCGAAGACATCGTGCGCCGGCAGCGCGAGGCGTGCGTAGCCGGTCGCCTGCAACGATTCGAGCGTGATGCCCTGCAGCGCCGGGCTGGTCCAGTCCATCGAATCGAGCATCATCTGCCGGTCATCGCGATGGAAGAACGGATCGTCGAAGCCCATGGCGCCGGCCAGCCGCCGGAACAGCTCGACGTTGCTCACCGCTTCGCCGAGCGGTTCGATCGCCTTGCGGTTCAGCGTAAGGTAGAAATGACCCCAGGAGAACATCAGGTCGTCCTCCTCCACCTGGGTCGCGGCCGGCAGGATGATGTCGGCATAGCGCGCGGTATCGGTGATGAAATGTTCGCTGACGACGGTGAAGAGATCTTCGCGCTCCAGCCCCTTGCGGGTGCGTGCCTGGTCCGGCGCCACCACGATCGGATTGCTGTTGTAGACGAACAGGGATTCGATCGGCGGATCGAGCTTCGATTCACCCGTGAGCGCCTTACCGAGTTCCCACTGATTGACGACGCGGGTGCCCGCCGCGAGCAGGTCGGGGCGCTGCAATCCGGGCCAGTTCATCGGGAACGCCCAGAGCGGAAGTTGCAGGATGCCGCCGCCCGGTTTGCGCCACGCGCCCACGAGCGCCGGCAGGCAGGACAGCGCGCGCACGAGCTGGCCGCCCCCGGCGGAGCGCTCGATGCCGACGCCGATGCGGATCGCCGCCGGTTGGGTCTGCGCGTACTCGCGCGCGAGCTTGACGACATCCTCGACCGGCAGTCCGGTGATCTCGGCGACCCGCTCCGGCGGGTAGTCGGCGGCGCGCTCCGCCAGCTCGTCGTAGCCGACCGTGTACTTCGCCACGTAGTCGCGGTCCACCAGGCCATCGCGGATGATCACCTGCATCATGCCGAGAGCGAGCGCGGCATCCGTACCGGGGCGGATCGGAATGTGCCAGTCGGCGAGCTGCGCGGTCTTCGTCCTGAGGGGGTCGACGACCACGATCTTCGCACCGCGGCGCTGGGCTTCCATCACGAACGGCCACATGTGCGCGTTGGTGCTCAGCATGTTGCACGCCCACAGCACTATGTACTTCGAGAACCGGAAGCTCTCCGGGTCCATGCCCGGCGTCGGCCCGAGCGTCATGATGTAGCCGGTGCAGGCTCCGGAATCGCAGAACGTGCGCTCCGAAACGGTCGCGCCGAGCTTGTTGAAGAACGGATCGCCGACCGTCAGACCGTTGAGCAGCCCCTGATGACCGAGGTAGCTGTACGGCAGGATGCTGGTGGGGCCGTGCTTCGCGATGGACGCCCGCCAGCGCGTGGCGATGGTGTCGAGCGCCTCGTCCCAGGAAATGCGCTCGAAGCTGCCGGTGCCCTTCGCTCCGGTGCGCCGCAAGGGATGCAGCACCCGCTCGGGGTTGTAGACCCGCTCCTCGTAATGATTGGTCTTGGCGCACAGGCGGCCCTGCGTGAACGGGTGATCGGGATGCCCCTGGACCCCAGTGACCCGCCCCCCCGCGACCGTCACCACCATCGAACAGGTGTCCGGGCAGTCGTGCGGACAAGCGCCCAGTACGGTGCGCTCTGCTGCGGTCGGCGTGCTCATGGGAAGCCTCCTGTGAGTGATGGATCCGATGACGACTGAGCGCAGTCTAGCGGCGGACACCGTCGACCGGTTATCCGCATTTGGCAATACTGCCGACCGGGCCCTTCCGGGCCGGCGGCGCGCGTCCTAAACTTGCTTTCACGTTTGCCGTCGCCCACGCTTCCCCACACCATGACCCCTGACGCCGTCGCCGAAATCGAATCCCCGTATGCGGCCCCCGCGCCGGAAATGGCGGGTGGTTTCCTGCGTCGGGAGCGAACCGTGCAGGACGTCGACGAACAGGCCGCGCTGCTCGATACGCTGGACCAGCGCTACGAGCAGTTGTCGGCCGGGCGCTATTCGGGGGGGCTGCTCGAGATTTCCTTCGATGGCGTGGACGTGTTTCGCGAACGCATCGACCAGAGCGTGCAGCAGCGCGGCGTCGGGCGCGACGTGTACTGGACCTTCGCCACCGCCCTTGAATTGTCGGCGCCGGCCTGGTGGGACGGCGGATTCATCGAGGCCGACACGGTGATCTGCTTCGAACCCCGCCGGGAGTTCGACCTGCGCACGCCCCGGGTCGCCGAATGTGTGGGCTTCTCGGTGACCGACGAACGCCTCCAGCGACACCTGGCCACCTGCGGATCGGTGGATGCCAGAGCAAAGCTGCGAGGGCGAAGTGTCGTGACGCGCGACCGTGCCCGCCAGGACCGCCTGCGCGCCGCGCTGGCGGAGGCCATCGACATGGCGACGCGCTTTCCCGCGCTGTTCGAACAGCCTGCGCCTCGGATCTTGCTGGTGGACGCACTGCTGCAGCGTCTCGCCGACTCGCTGGAGACCCAGCCGGTCGCCCAACGCCTGGACTCTTCCCGGCAGACCCACGTGGCACAGCGATCGCGTGACTACATCTATGCGCGCGTGAGCGAGCCGTTCTCGATCGCCGAGCTGTGCGAAGCGGTAGGCTGCTCCCGCCGCACGCTGCAATACGCGTTCGAATCGGTGTTCGGGGTCAATCCCGTCAGCTACATCCGGGCGGTGCGTCTGAACGGTGCGCGGCGCGATCTGAAATCCGCCGATCGCGCGACCTCCGTGCAGGAAACCGCCGCGCGCTGGGGCTTCTGGCACCTGCCGCGTTTCGCCGGTGCGTACGCCAGGATGTTCGGGGAGCTGCCTTCCGCGACGCTGCGCGCGGCGCGTGCCGGCTACTCACAAGCCTGATTCCGTGAACGCCCTGGGCCGCGCGACTCAGCGCGAACCCGGGATGGGTGCGGCTCCGCCGGTGAGCGCCCTCACCCCGGCCAACGCGGGGTCGACTTCCGTGGCCGCCTGCACCACACCGATGAGATTCTTGATCTGATAGTCGGGCAGGGTGTTGACGGTGGCGGCACCCATTCTGAGGACATAGCGGCTGACACCATCGGGCGCCATGTCGCCGACCGCATACTGCACGAGCGGCTGGCTCTCGCCCGGGCGGTAGAGCAACACGAGCGTGGCAGGATTGAGCACGCCGTAGTCGGACTGCTTCGGATCGAACGGCAGCTCCCTTTCGAACTTGGCGCGGGCCAGCGCGGAAAACGCCTTGGCGATGCGTTCCGCCATGACGGGATCGGTCTGATGACCATGCGTTCCGGTCGCGGGCGCATGCGCACCATGATAGAACCACGTGCCCGATGGATCGCGTTCGAAGCGGTGCAAGCCCCCGGCGTGGGCGATCTCGACGGAGCCGATCTCGTCGAAGGTCACCGGCACCACCATGCGCGACCGATCGCCGCCCTTGCGCAGGTCCGCCTGCTCGGCGCGGTCGAACGATCGCTCCTTCATCTGGACGCCGGCGATCACCGCGATCAGCGCGAGCAGCAACGCCCAGACAGCGATCAGTTTGGCCCGGCCCGGGCGCGCGCTCACCGCTGCCGCCACCAGACGATCGTGCCGACGAGCGCCAGCAGGGCCGGGATCAGTATCACCGACAGGAAGAACGTTCCCTTCATCTGCCGGTTCGTCAGGTTGACGCGCGGCACGTCGAACGTGCGTGGCTCGACTCCGATCAGATTCTCCTGCGCGGCGAGGAAGTTGATCGTGTTCAGGAACAACTTGCCGTTGCCCATGATGTGAAAGAACGAGTTGGTCGCGAAGTCGGAATCGCCGACGACGACGATCCGCGATTTGCGCCGACCGGTGTCGCCGGCCGCGGCCGGTTTGGCCCCGTCCTCACTCGATGCCACTGCGGGCAGTGCCTTGTCGTCCAGGTCCTGCGCATCCATCCGACGCGAGACCACCGCCATGACGGTCAGCGGTCCCTGCATGTCCTGGCCGGGATCGAATTCCGCGCGATCGCGCGTGACCTCACCGAAGCTGTGCTTGGACGTATTGGCGAGCGGCATCACATAGGTGTTCGGCACGCGCTGCGGCGTGGGCGAGAGCGATCTCGCACCGGGAAAGAACGACAGCGGCAGATCCTGCGTGAGCTGGTGCCGGTTGTAGTCGGTGACCGCCGGTGCCGACGGATCGGACCAGAAGTGGCTCGCATCGTCGATCACGAGATCGTCGTCCAGCACGACACCGACCGAGCGAACGACGGGCTCGAGCCCGGTCTTGATGAAAGGATCGAGCATCAGCAGGGCATTGCCGCCCCGGTCGATGAATCCTTGCACCTGTTCGACCTCCCTGGGCAGCAAAGGGCTCTGCGGCCCCACCACCACCAGCACCCCGCAGGTATCGAGCGCCACGCCCGTCTGCGACAGCGCGACTTTCTCGACGCTGTAGTTCATCGACTCGAGCGCGATCCGTGCCTTGGCCATGCCATGCCGTTCGTGCACCACGAACTTGGCACCGAGTCCGTGCGAATGACCTGCGTCGCCTTCCGTGTGATCGTGCGACTCGATGCTGAACGGATCGGGTTCGCCATGACCATCGAGAAAGCAGATGCGCTGCGTCGAGCCGCGCGAGATTCTCAGGATGCCGTTGGCGATCTCGGTCTCGCTCGGGCCATTGACCGTGAGCCTGCGCCCCTCGCTCTCCATCAAGGACGTCCCGGCAAACTGCACGCCCATCATCCGCGCCTGCGCGGGGTTGATCATGGGGTCGAAGAACTGGACGGTCACCTTCGGGCTCCTGTCCGCGATCAACTGATACAGCTCGACGGTCTCGCGCATCATCGGATCGTGGAAGAAGGTTATGCGCACCGGCTTGTCCAGTCGCGAGAGCATCTTCACCGTCGAATCCGACAGCGAATAGAGCCCTGCGGCGGTCATGTCCCAGCGCATGGGAAAGCGCGTCGACAGCCAGGCGACCGACAGGAAGATACCGATCAGGCCGACGGTGTAGAGCGTGATTTCGCCTCGGCGGCGCTGCAGGAACGACACCAGTTCGTTTCGCTTCGCGAACGCGCCCGCGGCGGTGGCGAGGGCACCGAGAACCCCCAGCACCCAGGTCCACGCGCCCGCATCGAGCAGGAGCAGCTGGACGACGACTGCCGTCGCGAGCAGCACGATCCCCGCGATCAGCGTCAGTCCCGATCCGAACATTCGGCTCATGTCAGCGCTTCCAGCGAAGGTAAGAGGCGTTCAAGGTCAACGCGATCGCGCACACGACCAGGAAGAACACGATGCCTTCGCTGCGCACCAGGCCGCGGACGAAATCGGCGAAGTGCAGCGCGAAGGACATATAGCCGATGAGGTTGCGCAGGGCATCGGAATTCTGGAAGCCCTGCAGATGCCCGACGAACCAGAAGCCCAGCAGGACACTCACCGTGATGAGCGCCGCGACGATCTGGTTCTGCGTCAGCGCCGAGAACAACTGGCCGACAGCAAGACAGGCCATGCCGAGCAGAAAGAAACCCAGATACCCCGCGAAAATGGTCGAGGTTTCGGGGTTGCCGTACAGGTACAGCGGAATCAGGTTGACCATCGTGCCCACGGTCATGAGCAGCAGGATGGTGGTCGCGCCCAGGAACTTGGCGATCACGATCTCCCACGCCTTGAGCGGCAACGTCATCAGCAGCTCGATGGTGCGCGCGCTGTATTCGGCGGAGAACAGCCGCATCGACACGATCGGAAGCAGCGTGACCAGCAGGATGCTCATGTTCCGGAAGGTCTCGGTCATGGTCGCCGTGCCGGTCAGGAACACGTTGTAGGTGAAGAAGTAGCCAGTTCCGATCAGGTAGACCGCCACGACGAAATACGCGATCGGAGAACGGAAGTAGGTCAGCATCTCCTTGCGATAGACCGCCAGTACCCCGTTCATTGTTTCGCACCCCCGATGTAGCGCAGGAACACGTTCTCGAGCGTGGGCTGTTCGCGCTGCAGACGATGCAGAGACCAGCGCCCGGCGACGACTCGTGCGATGTCGCACTCGATACCTTCGCGCGCGTCCGTGCGGCATTCGACCGAGAGCTGGCCCGCGCCACCGCCGGTCTCCTGCACGTTGACTTCCTGCACGCCATCCAGCTCCGTCAGTGCCGAGCGAACCGCATCAGCCGGGCCGGTGGCCATCAGGGTCACTCTGTTGGTCTGTTCCGAAGCCCGCTGCAGGCCGGCAGGGGAATCGATGGCCAGCAATCGACCCTGGTTGATGATCGCGACCCGCCGGCAGATCAGGGTGACCTCGGGCAGGATGTGGGTGCTGAGCAGCACGGCATGCTCGGCGCCGAAGGCGCGGATCACTTCACGCGTCTCCTGGATCTGTCCCGGATCGAGTCCCGCCGTAGGCTCGTCGAGCAGCAGGACTTCCGGTTTGCCGAGCAGCGCCTGGGCCAGGCCGACGCGCTGCCGATAACCCTTCGAGAGCTTGTAGATCTCGCGGTTCACAACCGCTTCGAGGCGGCAGGCCGAGATCACGCGGTCCAGGTCCGCGCGCACCGCGTTGCGCGCGACGCCCTTCACTTTCGCCACGAATCGGAGGTAGTCCGACACATCCAGCGTGTCGTACAGCGGCGGATGCTCGGGCAGGTAACCGATGCGCCGGGCTGCTTCCTCGTTCTGTGTGCCCATGTCGAACCCCGCGACGCGAACCGTCCCGGAACTCGCCGCGGTAAAGCCGGCGATCATGCGCATGGTGGTGGTCTTGCCGGCGCCGTTGGGGCCGAGAAAACCGACGATCTCTCCTTTTTCGACGCTGAAGGACACGTCGTGGATGATCGTCTTGGGACCGTACCGTTTGGAGACGGACTCGAGCGAGATTGCTGCGGGCACGATGTTCAGGCGGGGATAACTGCGGGGGGCCATAAATCAGAAGGCCCCCGAACTGGGGGGCCTTCCGGGACTGACGACTGCTATGCGCTGCTTACTTGTACCAGCGGCCGCCCTTGGCCTTGTACTGGTCGCCGTCGTGTGCCATGAACAGCTGCGTGTCTTCGAGGTCACGCATCATCTTCAGGCGGTTGACGGAGTCGGTGTAGGCCTTGACGCTGAAGTTCAGGCCCGCCGGGTATCCGTCGAGGTTCTCCTGCATCCAGACCGCATCCTGCGAGATGATGATCGACTGGCCGCTGACGGTCTTCACCTTCATCGACTGGTGGCCGATGGTGTGACCAGGGGTCTGAAGGATGATGATGGAGCCGTCGCCGAACAGGTCGTAGTCGCCATTCAGTTCGAGGTAGTTGAACTCACGGGCGTTGTCGATATCGGCCATCACGAACGAGCCGGGAGTCGTGCGACCTTGGAATTTCTCGGGCCACCAGGCTTGATACAGCTCGGCCTTCTGCATCACGTGGATCGCCTTCGGGAACATCTCGATGTTGCCGATGTGGTCCAGGTGGGAGTGCGACGTCACGACGACCTTCACCTTGTCGGCGGAGTAGCCCAGCTTCTTCAGCTGCATGTCGATCACGTCTTCACGCTTCTGGCTCGGCTTCAGGAAGTCGCAGTTGCCCGGCGCCCAGTAAGCCTTGCAGTCCTCACCGACCGCAACGTTGTTGCCGGTGTCGAACACCACCAGACCCTTCGGGTGCTCGATGATCCACATGCTGACCGGAATCGTGATCTGGCGCGACTTGTCGGCCGGCAGCGCGGGAATCAGTCCGCGAATGTCGAACGGACCGAACATACCGCTGGTGGTCCAGTAAACCTTGACCTGGGCCATGGCAGCGGACGAACCGATCAGGCACAGCAAGCCGATCAGCGCGGTGAAGATCCCTGATTTCTTCATTGCTCTCTCCTCGTTGGCAGTATTTTTTGTCTAGCCCGATCTTGTCATCCCGATCGGGCATTAGAGCGTTACAGCGGGGCGAGGATAGGAGATAGCGGCGCGACTTGTAAAGCTGCGCCGCGATATTTCGCATCAATGATCCATGGGTTGCGGTGAGACAATTTAGTCTTTTGTATGAATAACTGTCTGCACACCCGTCGCGTCGTCTCGAATGCTTCACGGCCGCAGAGCTGTCGCTGCATGCCACAGCCCCGGATTCAGGTTTTCCGGTCCTGCCGAGGCCACCGGAGCGGTGGCCTCGAAGCCCGACTGGATCTTCTTGCGGATCCGTAGCAACTGCCGGCGGCGCTCCATCTCCGGTGACACGAACGGCAGTGGCGCGATGCGCTCCAGGGCCGCCAGGCGATCGCGGTATTCGTAGTAGCTCGAGAAGGCCTCGAGTTTGATCAGGGACTCGAATACGGCGGCATCGATCCAGCGCGCGTCGCGACCATCCCACGCGATGCGGTCATAACGCGCGATGGGCGGCAGGAAAGGCAGCTCGGGCACCTGGAGGCGGGCGGAACCAGCCAGCTTGTCCACGCGCTGCAGTGCCTGCACGGCAAATCCTCGATTGCCGAGTTCATGTTCGATGCGTGCCAGCGTCATCAACGCACCCGGCGACTCCACCCCGTTCGCTGCCGCGAGTGCGTGATCGCGCGCATCGAGCAGCGCGTCGATGTGGCTCCAGGCCGTCCTGCCGGGCAGGGATCGGGATGCGGCGAAGGCATCCAGCGCGGCATGCAGGGCCTTGCGGGCCGCACCGCCGAACCAGCCGGGTCCGCCCGGCCAACGCTTCACGGCGTGGGACGCATAGGGCAGCGGCGCCGCCCAGGCGCGCCAGGAGCCCTCACCGGCCTTCGCTCCCGTGTCGGCTTCGACCAGCAGGCCGCGCTCGCGCAAGGTCGCGCGCGTGGCCGGCTTCGCCGCGAACAGGTTGAGCAGGAACGGATCGGCAGGGCCATCGATATCGAACGGCAGCAGCACGCCCGGACCGGGTGCCAGCCGGTACAGTGCGTAACCCGCCGCGAGCAGCCGCCGGGCCCCGGCGCGGTCGACCGAGCCGCTGCCGTCGCGGATCTCGAACATCACCAGAGGTTCGCCGTCGCGAAACGTCTGTTCGCCGCCGTGGATCACTTCGCCGCCGAGCCCCTCGACGTCGATCTTGACGAACGCGGGACGCACCGCACCGAGCAACTGCAACTGCGAATCGAGCGTTGCCACCGAAACTGCCAGGCCATCGCGCGACGCGCCCGGCGTCGGCAGCAAGCGATTGATCTCGTCGAACCTGCCGCGTGCGAGGCGGCCCTCGCCAGTCCGGTCCGACAGGGCGACCCGCAGGACGCGCCCGTTGCCGCCGGCCACGGCCTGGAGGTTGCGTTCCAGCAGGTTGGCCACTTCCGGCGTCGGCTCGAACGCCCATACCGCGCCCCCGGATCCGACGCAGTGCGCCATCGGCACGGCATAGACGCCGTAGCTCGCCCCGACATCCGAGACGACCATGCCCGGCTCGAGAAAGCGGCAGACGAACGCGAGTTCGGGCTCGAACCAGTCTTCCTGCTCCAGCAGCACGAAGGTGGTGAGCGCCCGGATGTCGGCGGGCACTTCGAGGGACGCGCCACCGCGGATCGATACGGACAGGGTGTCGGACATGACGTTACCGTGGGGTGAGGGGTCGAAGAGTCACTCGGATTGCCTGGATCGTCGCGCGCGCGGCTGCCGAAGGCGGTACTGCCGCTGGCGCATCCTGACGAACGGCGGCCGGCGTACGTCACTCTCTGCACCGTGCCGGACGTCGACGCAGTACAACAC
Organism: Burkholderiales bacterium; assembly: GCA_038324085.1. Lineage (GTDB taxonomy): Bacteria > Pseudomonadota > Gammaproteobacteria > Burkholderiales. Next base: position 14,279 of record JBBQHP010000049.1, on the reverse strand, counting down.
AACGCCGGCGCAGCTCGGCGCGGCGCCGGCACAGCTCCACCGCCCAGGCGCCACCGCGTCCGTCAGTCCTTCGCCAGCAGCTGCAGCAGAGCGGAGGTATCCCAGCGACCGCCGCCCCGTGCCTGCACCTGGGCGTAGAACTGGTCGATCAGCGCCGTCCCCGGCAGCCGCGCGCCGTTGCGGTTGGCTTCGTCCAGGCAGATGCCCAGGTCCTTGCGCATCCAGTCCACCGCGAAGCCGAAGCCGTCGAACTTGGTCTCGTTCATCGTCTTCCAGCGATTCTCCATCTGCCACGACTGCGCGGCACCCTTGGAAATCACCGACATCACGCGCTCGATGTCCAGGCCCGACTTCTTGCCGAAGTTGAGGGCCTCCGCCAACCCCTGGAGCAGACCGGCGATGGCAATCTGGTTCACCATCTTGCACAGCTGGCCCGCGCCAGGGCCGCCGATCAGCACGCAACTCTTCGCGTACACGTCGAGCACGGGATGGGCGCGCGCGAACACCGCGTCCTCGCCGCCGCACATGATGCCGAGCTGGCCATTCACCGCGCCCGCCTGGCCGCCGGAGACCGGCGCATCGACGAAACCGAGGCCGGATTCCTTGCCCCTGGCGTGCAGCTCGCGTGCGAGATCGGCCGACGCGGTCGTGTGATCCACCAGGATCGCGTCTTTCTTCATGCCCGCCAGCGCGCCATCGTCGCCATAGATCACGGAGCGCACGTCGTCGTCATTGCCGACGCACAAGGCTACGAGGTCCGCGCCCTGGGCGGCCTCGCGCGGGGTCGGCGCCGACTTGCCGCCGAACTCCGCGGTCCACTGCTGCGCCTTGGCTGCGGAACGGTTGAACACGGTCACGTCGTGCCCGCCCTTCTTCACCCAGTGGCCTGCCATGGGATAGCCCATGATGCCCAATCCGAGAAATGCGAGTTTTGCCATGGCTTGAACGTCTCCTCTGTCGTGCGGCGCTGATCGCGTCGGCCGCTGCGGTTGCTGGTTCGAGGCCGGATTCTAAGGGTCGGCGCCGGGCGCTGACTGAATCGGCCGAATAACTGTTCTGCGGCTCGGGACCGGTGGCGCTCAGCGATGCGCAACCGGTTCCGGCCGGGCGTAGCGCGCCACGCGGATGTCGGCCTGGGCCTTGTGTCCGGCGAAACCCTCGATGGCACACAGGCGCGAGCAGTATTCGCCGATCATGGCCGATGCTTCCGGCTTCACCTTCTGGTAGGTGCAGGTCTTGATGAACTTGCCGACCCACAGGCCGCCCGTGTAGCGCGCGGCCTTGCGCGTGGGCAGGGTGTGGTTGGTACCGATGACCTTGTCGCCGAAGCTCACGTTGGTTTCCGGACCGAGGAACAGCGCGCCGTAGTTGGTCATGTGGTTCAGGAAATAGTCCGGATCGCGCGTCATCACCTGCACGTGTTCGGAGGCGATCCGATCGGCCTCCGCCACCATCTCGTCGTAGGTGTCGCAGACGATGACCTGGCCATAGTCGCGCCAAGCCTGCCCTGCGACCGCGGCGGTCGGCAGGGTTTTCAGCTGCAGCTCGATCTGCTGCATGGTGTCGCGGGCCAGTTGCTCGGAATTCGTGAGCAGGATCGCCGGCGAATTGGGCCCGTGTTCGGCCTGTCCGAGCAGATCGGTGGCGCATAGTTCGCCGTCGACCGTTTCGTCGGCGATCACCAGGGTCTCCGTGGGGCCGGCGAACAGATCGATGCCCACACGCCCTGCGAGCTGGCGCTTCGCTTCCGCAACGTAGGCGTTGCCGGGGCCCGCCACCATGTCGTTGGCCGTGATGGTCTGCGTGCCGACGGCCATCGCGGCGATGGCCTGCACGCCGCCGAGGCAGAAGATCTCGTCCGCGCCGGCCAGATGCATCGCCGTGACGATGGCGGGCGCCGGCCTGCCCTGGAACGGGGGCGCGCAGGCGATCACGCGCGGCACCCCCGCCACCTTGGCGGTCAGGATGGTCATGTGCGCGGACGCCACCAGTGGGTACTTTCCCCCGGGGACGTAGCAGCCCACGGAATTCACCGGGATGTTGCGATGCCCCAGGATGACCCCCGGCAGCGTTTCGACTTCGACGTCCTGCAGCGCAGCGCGCTGGATCTGCGCGAAATTGCGGATCTGCGTCTGCGCGAACTTGATGTCCTCCACGTCGCGCGCCGGCATCGCGGCGATGCAGGCCTCGATCTCGGCGTCCGAGAGGCGGAAGTTCGGCGGCGACCAGTGGTCGAAGCGCTCGGAATATTCGCGCACCGCCGCGTCGCCGCGCCGCTCGATATCGGCGATGATCGTCTCGACGGTCGAACGGACCTTGGTCTGCTCCGCCGCGTCGTCGGCGGCACTGATGCCCTGCTTAAGAAATCGGATCACGGTCCCATCCTCCCCGGAAAGAGCGTGATTGTAAGCACCCGCGGTGCGAACCGGGGATCGTTCCGGGCGGAAGTCGATCCCCGACGCAGCCGGAAAGTGTGCCCGCTGCGGTCGCTCAGAGCGCGGCCGGATGCGCCTCGGCATCCAGGGGAAAGGTGACCCGCACCGCGAGTCCGCCCCCTGGGGCGTCGTCGAGCGCAATCCGGGCCCCGTGTCGATCCGCTACTGCCTTCACGATCGCCAACCCCAGCCCGCTGCCGATCTCCGTGGCGCCATCACCGCGGTAGAAGCGATCGAACACGCGATCGCGCTCCGCCTGCGGAATGCCCGGACCGGTGTCGGTCACTTCGATCCACGCGCGCGCGCCCGCGGCGCCGACGCTCACATTCACGCGCCCGGCCGGGCCGCTGTAGCGGAGCGCGTTCTCGACCAGGTTGGCCACGAGCGCCCGCAGCGCGTCCCGATCGCCCGCGACCGTGGCCGGCACCGCATCGGCGACGCCGAGATCCAGCCCGCTCGAGAGGGCCACCTGCGCCAGATTGGCCACCACGGTGCGCACGAGATCGTCGAGCGCGACCGGCCCGAAAGGTCTCTCGCCCGTGCCCGGTTCGGCGCGCGCCAGGGTGAGCAACTGGTCCACGACTCGCGCCATGCGCGCCATGCCGGCTTCGAGATCCTCGGCCGCACCGCGCCGCGTGGCCTCGTCCGGGGATCGGGCAGCCAGTTGCGCCTGCAGGGTCAGGGCCGCGATCGGCGTGCGCAGCTCATGCGCCGCATCCGCGACGAAAGCACGCTGGGCATCCAGTGCGGCACGCAGTCTCTCCAGCAGACCGTTCAGGGAGTGCACGAGCGGCTGCACTTCGACCGGCACCCTGGCCTCCGGCAGCGGATCCATGGCGCTCGGCGAGCGCGCGGCGACCCCGCGTGCCAGGCGGTCGAGCGGGGCGAGTCCCCGCCCCACCACCCACCAGATCGCGAGGGCCAGCGCGGGCAGCACCGCGAGGTAGGGCCATACCGATTGCAGCGCCGCGGACAGGGCCATGCGCTTGCGCACGACCATGGGCTGGGCGACTTCGACGACCTGCCCGCGCACGATCTGGGCGAATACGCGCCAGCGCCCTTCTTCGGTGCTGACGGTGGAGAAGCCGAGTTGCACGTCCAGCGGCAACACCTTGTGCGGGTGCGACAGGTACAGGCGCACGCCGGTCGCATCGCGCACCTGCACCACGAAGTCGAATTCGTCGTTGTCGACATCCGCGCGCGGTGCGAAAGCCCGGGCGAAGGCCTGGTCGCGCAACGACAGCGCGAGTTGCCGCAGGTGGTAGTCGAACATCGCATCGGCCTCGGCCAGCGAACTGCGGTAGGTCGCATACGCACCGGCACCGACAGCGAGGCCGACGACACCGAGCAGCAGCAACAGCAGGTTGTGGCGCAGCGACGTCACCGCGCGAGCTTCCCCACGAGGTAGCCGACCCCCCGCACCGTGCGGATCAGTTCGGCGCCGAGCTTGCGCCTGAGCGCGTGGATGTGGACTTCGATCGCATTGCTCTCGACCTCCTCGCCCCACCCGTAGACCTTCTCCTCGAGCTGCGCGCGGGACAAGGGCACGCCGGCCGATTCCACCAGCGTCAGCAGCAAGGCGAACTCGCGTGGCGCGAGGTTCACCGGAACGTCGTCCATGCTCACCTGCCGCGTGGAAGGATCGATCCGCAGCGGGCCATGTTCGATGGCGGGCTCGGCGCGCCCCGCCTGACGACGCAGCAGCGCGCGCACACGCGCCGACAGCTCGTCGAGATCGAAGGGTTTCACCAGATAGTCGTCAGCGCCGGCGTCGAGGCTCTTCACGCGGTCCGGAACCGCGTCGCGCGCAGTGATGACCAGCACTGGAACGTCGTCGTGGCCGGCGCGCAACCTGGTGAGCACGGCGTGTCCCGACTGGCGCGGCAATCCGAGATCGAGCAGCACCAGATCGTAGGGTGCGTCACGCACGGACAATTCGGCCGCGACGCCGTCGCGCACCCAGTCGACCGCGTAACCCTGCCCCTTCAGCCAGGCCTGCACGCTCTTGCCGATCATCGGGTCGTCTTCCACCAGCAGCAATCTCACGCCATCTCTCCTGTTGGAACCGCTCCGGATCATACCGAGCCGGCGTCCGAACGACGCATCGGTCGGAAACTCCGGGCCCGCAGCGTGGTCCATTGATCCATGCGGGCGGATCGGGATGCGCTCTGATTCCCGCCCGGCAGCCCACGCCCGTGCAGGGCACCGAAGCTTGCGCGAGGCTCCTTAAGCGGCCCTTAAGGTAGCCACCGCACAGTTCGATCCATGCGGATTTCCGCATTCCATTCTTCAGGAGACAACACGCATGAACACGACATTGAAACGCCTCACCGCCGCTCTGGCGTTCGCCGGCGTGATCGGCGGCGGCTATCACCTGGCCGCATCGGAAACCGCCGAATCGCCATGGCTGACGCACGCGAATGCCGCAGCGACGGTCACGGCCAACGCCTCGGCACCGGCCACCCAGGCGCCCATCGCCCTGCCCGATTTCGCGAGCATCGCCGCGAAGTACGGCCCCGCCGTGGTGAACGTGCGCGTGACCGGCAACGCGCACCGAGTATCCGAGGACGAGGCGGACAATCCGCTGGCGCCTTTCCTGCGCCGCTTCGGGCCCAATCCGGGCAATCCGGGTATGGAACAACCGCGCCAGGGCGTCGGCTCGGGCTTCATCATCAGCACCGACGGCGTGATCCTGACCAACGCGCACGTGGTGGACGATGCGCAGGAAGTCCTGGTGCGCCTAACCGACCACCGCGAGTTCACGGCAAAAGTGGTTGGCGTCGATCGTCAGACCGACGTCGCCGTGCTGCGCATCGAAGGTCACGATCTGCCGGTCGTGAAGCTCGGCGATCCGCGCACCGCGCGGGTCGGTGACTGGGTGCTGGCCATCGGCTCTCCGTTCGGTCTCGAGAACACCGTCACCGCGGGCATCGTGAGCGCCAAGTCTCGCGCGCTGCCGAACGAAACGTACGTGCCGTTCCTGCAGACCGACGTGGCGGTCAATCCCGGCAATTCCGGTGGGCCGCTGTTCAACACCGCAGGCGAAGTGATCGGGATCAATTCGCAGATCTTCAGCCGCAGCGGGGGCTACCAGGGTCTCTCGTTCGCGATACCGATCGACGTGGCGAGCATGGTCAAGGACCAGCTCCTGGCCACCGGCAAGGTCACCCGGGGTTATCTCGGCGTCACGATCCAGGATGTCACGCAGGGCCTGGCTGATTCCTTCGGAATGAAGGATCCCTCCGGCGCGCTGGTGAGTGCCGTCGCGCCGGACAGTCCCGCGAAACACGCCGGGCTCGAAGCTGGCGACGTGATCGTGCAGGTCGGTGAGGATGCGGTATCGACATCGGCGGACGTGCCGGCACGCATCGCCCGGATGCAGCCGGGATCGCACACCACGCTCAAGGTGCTGCGCAAGGGCAATGTGCGCGACGTCGACGTGACGCTTGCCGCGTTGCCCAACGACAAGACCGAAGTCGGCAGTAGCGACAATACCGCGGCCAAGGGCAGTCTTGGGCTCGCATTGCGGCCCCTCGCTCCCGAGGAGCGGGCGCAGTCGGGCCTGCAGTCCGGTCTCGTCGTGCAGGAAGCGGCAGGGGCCGCGGCCCGCGCCGGCATCCAGCAGGGAGACGTCATTCTCTCCGCCAACGGCACACCGGTGAAATCGGTCGAAGAGCTGCGCTCGCTGGTCGCGAAGGCCGGCAAGCACGTCGCTTTGCTGGTGCAGCGGGAGGAAGCCCGCATCTTCATCCCCGTACCTCTGAGTTGAGCAGCAACCCCGTCCGGGGCAGCGTGACGCCCCGGGACGGGACTGCAGGATCGCAGTGACGCATCGCGCCGGCCGGATCATCGATCCGGCCGGCGCTTTTCTGCCGATCAGTGCCCGCCGTGACCGACGGGCTTGCGCACCACCAGATGCAGCGCGCCGGGATCCCCGGGCTGCTGCTGCCGCAGCGGCTCCGCCATTTCGCCCGTCCATTCGCGCGCCACGCTCCCGGGCGGATGCTGGTACCACCCCGGATCGCGAACATCGCCGCGCGCGATGTCGGTGCGCACCTTCACCGTAGTGAACATGCCGCCCATTTCCAGAGCACCGAACGGGCCCTCCCCGGTCATCATCGGCAGCGTGTTCCCCGGCAGCGGCATCTGCATCTCGCCCATGTCGGCCATGCCCTTGTCGCCCATCGCCATGTAGCCGGGGACGAGGTCGCGGATCGCGTCGGCGAGATCGTCCTGCTGCACGCCGATCATCGTCGGCACCTGATGCCCCATGGGCCCCATGGTGTGATGCGACTTGTGGCAATGGAATGCCCAGTCGCCGGGGTCGTCGAACATCACCTCGATCGCCCGCATGGCGCCCACGGGAACGTCGACGCTCACTTCGGGCCAGCGCGCGCTCTCGGGAACCCAGCCGCCGTCGGTCCCGGTGACGTGCATCGCGCACCCGTGCATGTGCATCGGATGGTTCGTCATCGTGAGGTTGCCCATGCGCACGCGCAGGCGCTCGCCGACATTGCACACCAGCGGGTCGATGCCCGGAAAAGCACGGCTGTTCCACGTCCAGAGATTGAAGTCGAGCATGGTATTGACGCGCGGCGTGGCGCTGCCGGGCTCCACGTCGTAGGCATTGAGGAGGAACACATAGTCCCGGTCCACGCGGTGGAGCGACTCGTCCCTGGGATGCACCACGATGCTGCCCATCATGCCCATTGCCATCTGGACCATCTCGTCGGCGTGCGGGTGGTACATGAACGTGCCGCTCCTGCGCATCTCGAACTCGTACACGTAGGTCTTGCCCGCCCCGATATGCGGCTGCGTCAGTCCACCGACACCGTCCATGCCGTTCGGCACCAGGACGCCATGCCAGTGGATGGTGGTGTGCTCGGGCAACCGGTTGGTGACGAAGATGCGGACCTTGTCGCCTTCGACGCACTCGATCGTCGGCCCCGGGCTCTGCCCGTTGTAACCCCACAGGCGCGCGACCATGCCGGGCGCGATCTCGCGTTCCACGGACTCGGCAACGAGATGGAATTCCTTCCACCCGTCCTTCATGCGCCAGGGCAGCGACCAGCCGTTCAAGGTGACGACCGGTCGATAGGGTCGGCCGTCGGTCGGTACGAGCGGCGGCTGGGTCGCCGTGCCCGCGCTCACCGGTGCTTCGGGCAGGGCCAGCGCACGGGACGCAGCGGCCGCACCGAGTACCGCGGCGCCGGAACTGCGCAGGAAATGTCTGCGGTCCATGGGGTCAACCTTTCGTGTGATTGTGGAGATGGGCAGGGGCGTTCGGCTGTGCGGGCGGCGCCGCGGGCGCCGACGGCCCCGGCGGCGCCGTCAGCGCATCCGCCGGCAATCGGCCGCCCAACGCACGCTGGAGTTCCGCCTCGGCGAGCCAGTAGTCGCGCAGGGATTCGATGTAGCCGCTCGCGGCCATCACCTGTTCGCGCGCATCGGCCAGCAGTTCGAACACGCTCGTGAGCATCCCGTTGTAGCGCAGCGCGTTCTCCTCCGAGATTCGCCGGCGCAGCGGCACGATCTCGTCCCGGTAGTGCCTGGCGATATCCCAGGATTGCGCGTACGACGCATACGCCGCGCGCACTTCCGAACGCGCGTTGACCGCCGCTTCGGCAACGCGATCCGCGGCCTGCATGTACTGCGCCTGGGCTTTCGCGACCCTCGCGCCGCCCCAGTCGAAGATCGGCAGCTCGATGCTGATCTCGTAGCCGCGCTTCAGCGGCTCGTTCGTCTCCGCCACCCGCGCCGGCCCGAGTTCGAGCGCGTTGATGAATCGCGTCACTTTCGTGAGGCCGAGGGCGCGGGCCGTGCTCGCGGCATCGCGCTTGGCCGCCGCCACATCCAGGCGGCGCGTGAGCGCGAACGCTTCGATATCGGCGAATCCGGCCGCCGCCGCGGGCAGATCGGGCAAGCGCTCCGGCAGCGTGAAGCGCAGTTGAGCGCCCTCCAGCCCCATCAGGCGCGCGAGCCGCTCGCGCGCTTCGTACGCTTCGCCCTCCGCCCGCCGGACCATCGTCACGGCGTCGGCGTGAAAGGCCTGCTCGCGCATGCGATCGAGCCGGGAGAAGTTGCCGGCCTGCGCCATGCGCTTCGCCAGCTCCGCACCCGTCTCGGCTGCGACCAGCACCTGGCGCCGATAGCGCACCGCTTCATCGGCCGCGACCGCAGCCACCCAGGCGCGGCGCGTTTCCGCAGCCAGTTGCAGCACACGATCGGCCACCTGCAATTGCACCGCCTCGAAGCGCTCGCGTTCCATCCGCAGCGCCGCGGGCATGGTGAGCAGACCCGCGATCGGGAACGTGAGCGCCGTCTCATACTTGTAAGACGCATCGGCGCGGGTGCGCGTCGTGCGGAAGCGCGGATTGGGCAGCCGCCCCGCCTGCACCACATCCGCCTCGGCGATGCCCAGGTCCGCATAAACGACGCGGATGCCGCGATTGTTGAGCAGCGCCACCTGCACGGCGTCATCGGCGGTGAGCGCTCGCGCGAGCAGTTCGTCGCTCGCTTTCCTTGCGTCCTCGCGCTCACGGTCGGAGCGCGGCGCCACGACGCGCTTGTCGAGCCGCTCCGCCGCGATCTTCGACACGCTGTCGAAACCGCCATCCTTCGAAAAGCTCGCGCATCCGGCGAGCACCAGCACGGCCGCCACCATCGGCAGCCGCCAGAAATCGGACCCAGTCATGTGAACCTCCGCAGCGTTGCCCCGCCGGACAGGCGCAGCGCGCGCCTCGTCGTCGACGATCGGAAACGGATATCCGCTCGGGCCGGACGGTCCCGAGCGCTCGGAGCGGTCAGCCTCGTGGAGGCTTCAGGACCGGATCGGGCTTGAAGGACTTCGCCGCGGCGACGGGTGCGCTCTGGTAGACCGCCCGCAATACATCGGACACGTCCGGCGCGCGGGACGGCAGCGTCGAGGCACACGCGAGATGGCAGAGGCCGCACTGGTTGCAGCCGAGACCGCCCTGCGGTTCATGACCGTCGGCCGAGCCGTCGCCCATGTCGTGATGCGCATGCTCGGTCGCCATCGTGTGCGCCATGGCCCCGGCCGCCATGGCCGAGCCCTCGTGATCGGCACCGCAGAACGGCATGGTGGCCGCCGCCACGGTCTGGAGCGGGAGGCACAGCGCAAGCAGCAACGATACGAACAGGCGTACGACCGGGGTCATGGTCATTAGTCTACGACCGCCGCGCGCCGTGTACAACGCCACCGGGCAGGCGGCGCCTGGGGCGCGCGGTGCGGGCAACGGCACGAAGCGATCGATGGCGCGGAACCCATCGCGCCGCCCGGACTATTGCGCGCACCACCCTCCGTCCATCAGCACGTCGTTGCCCGTCATGAACGCCGCGGCGTCGGAGCAGATATAGAGCGCGAGCGAAGCGATCTCCTCCGGCGTGCCCCAGCGATGCATCGGCGTGGCCGCGATCAGTTCCGCGTTCTTCTCGGCATTGGCACGCAGCGGGGCGGTGAGGTCGGTCGCGATGAAGCCCGGGCTGATCGCGACGCAGGTGATCTTGTCGTCCACGAGTTCGAGCGCGAGCGCCTTGGTGAGGCCCGCCACCGCGTGCTTCGTCGCCGAGTAGACGCCACGTCCGGTGCTCGAGATGTGCGCCATGATCGAGGTCAGGCTGATGATCCGGCCGTAGTTCTGACCCTTCATGTAGGGCACGAAATACTTGCAGCACAGCCACACTCCGGTGATGTTCGTGTCGGTCAGGTCGCGCCATTCCTCGAACGTGAAATCGATCACGTTCTTGCGGATCGCGGTGCCGGCATTGTTCACCAGGATGTGCACGGCGCCGAAGCGCTTCGCGACATCGGCCGCGCACTGCTTCACCTGCTGTTCGTCCTTGACGTCGCAGATGAAGGTCGCCGCGTCGGCGCCGGCCTTCTGTACCAGTTCGAGACTCTCGGCGAGCTTCGCGGCATCGCGCCCGACCAGTGCGATCTTTGCCCCTGCGCCCGCGAGCGCGAGCGCGGTGGCACGGCCGATACCCCGGCTGCCGCCGGTGACGACCGCGACGCGGCCCTGGAGAAACTGTCCGTTCATTGCTGACCCCTCGCTGTGGTTGGTGGCTACCGCCCGCTCAGCAATTCGCCGAACAGGACCCATCGTTTGCCGTCGAACTTCGCCAGCTTCATCTCGGCGATCGGACTGAAATCGGTCGGGCTCGTGTTGAGCCGGATGCCGGGCACCAGCATCGGAATATCGACGTCCTTCAAGTTCGCCGCGACCTTCATCACGTTCTCGCGGGTGAGGTCGTCGCCGCAGGCCTCGAGGATGTGCACGAGCGCCGCCGCGGTCGCGTAGCCGTAGAGGTTGAGCTGGTCGTTCGGGTCGGCGGCAGGGAGGTATTTCTTCATCCAGTCCTGCCAGGCCTTGAACGACTCGCTCTTGCGAAATTCCGGCTCCGACTGGTCGACGAGATAGGCGGCAGTCACGATGCCCTTGGCCTTGTCCAGTCCGGCCGGGGTCAATACCGCGCCCACGGACGCCGAGACGTTGGTGAGGATATGCATCGGGGACCAGCCGATCTCCGCGACCTTGCGAATGGTCTGGGCTGCGAACTTGGGCGTCGCGAACGTGAGCAGCGTGTCGGCGCCGCTCGACTTGAGCGCGACGATCTGCGAATCGATGGTCGGGTCGGTCACCTCGTACGAGGCTTCCTTCACGATCATCGCTGCCGCGCGGTCCCCGAGCATCTCCTTGAAGCCGGTCAGGTAGTCCTTACCGAAATCATCGTTCTGGTAGAGGATCGCCACCCTGGCGTTCGGAGCGTTCTTGAGCAGATACTGGGCATAGATGCGCGCTTCCGCCTGGTAGCTCGGATTGAACCCCATCGTCCACGGAAAGTGCTTCGGGTCGCTCCACTTGCTGGCCCCGGTGGCGAGGAGGATGTGCGGCACCTTCTTCGCGTTGACGTACTTGTGGATGGCCGTGTTGGTGGGTGTACCCAGGCTCTGGAACAGCAGCAGGACCTGATCCTGTTCCACCAGCTTGCGAGTCTGCTCCACGGTCTTGGCCGGATTATAGCCATCGTCCAGGGACAGGAAATCGATCTTGCGGCCGTTGACGCCGCCTTGATCGTTGATCCACTGGAAGTATGCCGCCTCGGCCTTGCCGATGGCGCCATAGGCCGAAGCCGGACCGCTGTAGGGCATGGTCTGGCCGATCCTGATCCCGGTGTCGCTGGCGCCGGGGCTGTATTTATTCTCGGCCGAGGCCGGCGCGAGCGTCAGTACCGTACCCAGTGCCAGGGCGGCGGCGAACAGATTGGTGAGCTTCATGGTTCCTCCGGACGGCGCGCTCTGCGGCGCGACCACGGATTATGCCGCATGCCCCAGCCCGCGCGACCAACGGTGAGCCGCTCGGCGGCTCGCGGCCCTAATGGGGCAGGCAGCGCGGCGCGCACGTTCGCCCTGCGGCGGGTCACGGCTTCGGGATGCGCAGGCGGCTGATCATGAGCGAGCCGGACACGGCAAAAAGCAGCACCAGCGGGTGCAGCTTGAAGCCGAACAGAGCGACTTCACCGAACCACAACTGCTCGCGCACCGCGCCGGACCACGCCGCCACCGCCAGCAGCGCAACGAGCAGGATCGACGTCGGTATCGGCGTACCTTCGAAGTACTTCACCTTCCCCGTCCCCTCGGCCATTACTTCGGCGGTCACGTTGTAGCGTGCAAGCCGCGATACTCCGCAGGCGACGAAGAACGCCAGCACGATGCGATCGTAGAGGCCCTGCATGCCGCAGCCGTAGCCGATGATGGCGGGGGCCACTCCGAAGGAGATGACGTCGGCGAGCGAATCCAGTTCGCGTCCGAGTTCGGAAGCCTTCTGCCGCCACCTGGCGATGCGCCCGTCCAGCACGTCGAAGATCAGTGCGGCCAGCACGAGGCCGCAGGCGAAGTACACGTGGGTGACGTCCTGACGTTCCAGGTACGTCATGATCGAGAACAAGGCTCCGGTACCGCAGACCGCGTTGGCCAGGGTGAACCAGTCCGCCAGATGGAACTGCCGGATCATCGAGAACGGTTCCTTCGGCGTGCGCGTCGTCATTGGATGGAGTGGTCCCGTAGGTTGCGTGCGAATCGAACAGCGTGAGCGATGGCGATGCTACTCCCGTGACCGACAGCAGGTCGCATGAGGTTGCCAGCGCGCCACCTGCGACGAGCAGGGACCGGCACCGGCGCACGTTTTGGCGCCCGCGAGTGGGAGACGACGTGCGGCCCGGAAGTTCCGCCCACCGGAACCGACGCCTTGCAGCACGGCGGACCGCACCGGGGCACGAGCGGAATCGTGATCGCGAAGAACGCGGCCACCGGGAAATCGTTCCCATTGCTTATCGCAGGAACATCCCGCAGTACCTCGCGGCCGCTCGGTTCAATCGCCGCCCCACCGCCAGCGAGGCGGTTCGCCCTTGAGCCAGCAGACGGCGACCAGCGTCACGCACAGCAGCAGCGAGTACCCGACGAATGCGAGCGGACCGTGTCCGGGCAACACGGTGGCGAGGCCGCCCAGAAACAGCAGACCGAAAATTCCCATGACCACCCAGCCCTGCCACATTCTGGGCGGACCCCATCCCCAACCATAGCGCTTCGCGGGAAACCAGTACGCACCCTTGTCCGGCATCGCGCTATCGCTCCGGTGCCGGCGCGGTCCGATGGTGATCGACCGGATCGAGCGCTGCGCAATATGGGATGGAGTTGATCCGGTCCGCCGCGCGCGCCGGACGGTCGGACCGGCCGCTCACAGCAACTCCACGCCGAAACGGCGCACCAGGATCGAGAACAGCCCGAAGCACACGACCGTGATGATCACGCTCGCCAGCATGGTCGGCCAGAAACCGATGCGTGGAAGAAGCGCCGGGAATGCGAGGAACATCGGCAAGGTCGGAACGACGTACCAGAACGTGTACCAGGCGTGATTTGCGATCTTCTCGCGCGGCTGGTTCTCCAGGTGCAGCCAGACCAGCGCCACAAGGGTCACGAGCGGCAGCGCCGCGACCAAACCGCCGAGCTTGTCGCTGCGCTTCGCAAGCTCGGACACGAGCACGACCACGGCGGCCGTCATCAGGTATTTTGCAACGATCCAAGCCACGGCTGGTCCCGGAGATCAGGGGGTCGAATTCGATGACTGTACGACGCAATGTACCGGATCGACCGACGGATCAGGCACGCGAACGCGCGACGGGGGATTCACGACACCGCGGACCGCGGCCCGCGCCGGCGGTGCCGGCCGAGCAGGCGAGACGCCATGGCGGCACCGGCGTGGCGGGCAGTTCGGGGGAGCCGGCACCGGGCACATGGGGGGGCTCCGGATGCGGGAACGCAAATGTGCTCATTCGACGCCCGGATCATTGGAGCTTGGAGGCTCCCGCGCCAGTCTGCATCAGCTCGACCTCCCAGATACCGTTGTGCCGCAACAGCCGGTCGGACCCTTCGTCCACGCCGCCGCTCTCGTAGCGGAACTTGAAGCGCACGACGGCGGCTTCGCCTTGCACCGCCTCATCCAGAATGTCCAGGCGTTTGAGGGTGCCCTTCTCGGTGAGGTCGTCGCAGTATGTGCCCAGGTTTGCCGGAGTGCCCATGCTCGCCAGTCGCTTTAGCAGGCTGTTGAAATTCCCGACCTCAATGAAGCCGATCGCATCGTCGAGAGTGATTTCGGCGCCCTTGTCGGTGCTGCGGTGGAAGCGCTTGCGTCATCGACGGGATTACAGCGGCGTTGGTCTTGCCCAGTTCGATTCATGGTACGGCTCCGGCTGGAACCGCCATCAGCATTCGGGCCATTCGCACGAGGTTGCCCGCGGTCATGGTGAGTTTGAAGTGCAAGTCGA
>JBBQHP010000048.1:0-35364 GCA_038324085.1 Burkholderiales bacterium | reverse complement strand
GGGCCCCCCGTCCCGGGGGGCCCTGGGGGGGCCCCACATCGATGGCTGTTTGGGGGTGGTTTGCGCTCTCGCCGTCGCCGCGCCGGCGCCGATCGGCGTGACCCTTGCGAACTGAAGCTCTGGTGCGCGCCGGTCGCGGATTCACGCTCATCGAGGTCGTCATCACGGTGGCCATCGTGGGCATCCTCGCGCTGGGGCTGGTTCCGCTGGGTGAACTCGCGGTGCAGCGGACGAAGGAGGCAGAGCTGCGCACGTCGCTGCGCCAGATCCGCGGCGCGCTCGACGCGTACAAGAAGGCCGCCGACGAGGGCCGCATCGCGCGCAAGGCCGACGATTCCGGTTACCCGCCGTCGCTCGAAGCCCTGGTCGAAGGCGTGCCGGACATCAAGGCACCGGCATCGCGCCAGATCTATTTCCTGCGCCGCATCCCGCGCGACCCGTTCCATGCCGATGCGAGCGCGTCGCCCGCGCAGACCTGGGCCCTGCGCAGCTACGAGAGCCCACCCGACAGTCCCCGTGCGGGCAAGGACGTCTTCGACGTGTATTCCATGGCCGAGGGCAAGGGCATCAACGGCATCCCCTACAGTCAATGGTGAAGCGCGGCCGGGCGTTCACGCTGATCGAACTGCTGGTGGTCATGGCGGTGATCGCGATCCTGCTCACGTTGGCGATTCCACGCTACTTCACGAGCGTGGAGCGCTCGAAGGAAGCGGTGCTGCGCGAGGACCTCAACGTCATGCGCGACGCGATCGACAAGTTCTACGGCGACACGGGCACCTATCCGCCATCGCTCGACGAACTCGTCACGCGCCGCTACCTGCGCAACGTACCGGTCGACCCGATCACCGAGAGCGCGCTCACCTGGCAGCCGTTGCCCCCGCCCGATGCGTCCGGGGGCGGGGTCTACGACGTGCGCAGCGGCGCCGAGGGCACGACCCGGGACGGGGTCGCCTTCAACGCACTCTGAGCCGGTCCCGGGCCGACGGCAGACGCCGGGAGTGCGCTGGCGCCGTTCGTGTTGTCGTTGCGCGACCGCGTTGTCGCAAAACTGGCACGGACCTGTAACACAAGACGTCGAAAATACGGCGGCTGAACCCGAACCGTTCCGCCCGGCGCACCCCGACGCAGTGCCTGGTGGCCTTGCCCGTCGCCATCGTCGAATGACCGCCACTCCCCGCCTCTCCATGGACGACGTCTTCACATTGTCCGCCCGGGAACTCGAGCGACTGGTCCAGATCGTCCATTCGTCGCTCGAAGTCAGGCGCCGCAACCAGTTCTTCCTGTGGACCCAGGGGCTCCTGCAAAGCCTGATTCCGCATGAGGTGCTGATCTGCGCCGCGGGCGATCATGGCCGACGCAATCTTTCCATCGAACACTTCTCGAGCTACCCGCTACCGGACCAGGACATCGCCAGTCTCGTCGACGCCGACGGTGGTTTGATGATCCAGGCCATACGGTTGTGGGCCGAGCGCGGCGACAAGCCCCTGCTCATCTGCAATTCCGATCGGGCGTCCCCGGTCTATCGGCGATTCGAGGCGACCCTGTATCGGCATGCATTCACGAACCTCGCCGTCCACGGCACGCCCGCATTGCAGGGGCACTCGGCGACGTACTTCAGTTTCGCGAGCCTTCCGCAACCGCTCACCCCGCGCCAGGGCTACCTGATCGAGATCCTGCTCCCGCACATCCACTGCGCGTTCGTGCGCATGCTCGGCAACGAGCGGCAGGAACCGCTGCAGCGCCCGGTCAGCGACTCGCTCGTCACCGCGCGCGAGATCGAGATCCTGCAATGGGTGCGCGAGGGCAAGAGCAACCAGGAGATCGGCCACATCCTCGGCATCAGTCCGCTCACCGTCAAGAATCACGTCCAGAAGATCCTGAAGAAGTTGAACGTGCAAAACCGTGCGCAGGCGGTTGCGCGCGGCATTTCGCTCAGCATCATCAAGATGAGCGCGAACTAGCGATGAAGACCGGCCATGCGCGCTCGTTGCCGGCACGCCGCGCGCTGCGTCGCGCGGAACATTGCATGTTCCAGGGTGACCTGCTCGGGGCCCACTTCGCCTTCGAGGAATCGCTGATCGTCGACCCCGGCAACGCGGACGCCCTGCTCGGTCTGGCCGGATGCGCACTTCGCCGCAACGAGCCGGACGCGGCGCTCGTCCACGTTGCGCAGGCGCTCGAGCGGCGTCCTGCCGATGCGGCGCTGCTGCACCTGCTCGGGCGTATACACAAGGCGCGAGGCGACCTGGCGGCGGCCGAGGCGGCCTATCGCCAGGCACTGGAGGCGGCGCCCCTGTCGACGGAGAACGCGATCAGTCTCGGCATCGTGCTGCGGGCCAAGGGCGATCTGCACGGCGCGATCGCGTGCTATCGCCGCGCACTGGCGGCAAATCCCCGTTCGACCGAGGCCCTGGTCAACATGGGCAACGCGCTGTGCGATCTGGGCGAGCAGGAATCCGCGATCGACGCCTACCGGAGCGCGATCCGCATCGCACCCGAGGCACCCGAGGCCCACGTCAATCTCGGCCGCCTGCTTGTTGCCGCGGGACGATTCGACGAAGCGCGCGCGTTGCTCGGTGCGGCCCGGCGTCGATTTCCCGCCGATCCCGGCGTCGCGCGCGAACTGGGCACGGTCAGCGAGGCAGACGGCGAACTCGCCCAGGCAGCTGCGCTCTACCAGGAAGCGGCGCATGCGCTGACCGGTGATCTCCGCGCGCACCATCTCTACGCGGAAAGCGTGCGGCGACTCGGCGGCTTCGGCGAATCGATACCGATCTACCGCCGCTGCCTCGAACTGGCTCCCGAGGCTGCCGACGTGATGAACAATCTGAGCGTCGTGCTGCGGGTGGAAGGCGCGCCCGGCGAAGCGTTGCAGCTCGCCCGGCGCGCGGCGCAATCGAATCCCGGGCTCGTCGAAGTGCGCGCGAGCGTGGCCGATGCCTTGACGGCCCTGGGCCGCGCGGACGAAGCCGATGCGATCTATGCCGATCTGGTCGAGCGCAGCACGAGCCCGCTGCTGACCAATTTCCTGCTCACGTCGACGTACGTCGACACGCTCGGCCCGGAGGCCCTGGTCGAGCGCCACCGGCGCTTCGGTGCGCGCTGCGTCGTCGCGCCGGTGCAGCCGCATCTCGATGTGCTCCGATCCGACCGGCCGCTGCGAGTGGGCTATCTGTCCGGCGACCTGCGCCTGCACTCGGTGAGCTTCTTCCTCGAACCCGTGCTGGAGCGTCACGACGCCGGCGCCTTCGAAGTGTCCTGCTATCACACGCAGCCCGAGCAGGACGACGTGAGCGCGCGGCTGCGCCGCAACGTCCGTCACTGGGAACAGGTGGAGCGCTTGTCGGACGAGGCACTGGCCGAACGGATCCGCGTCGATGGCATCGACATCCTGGTGGATCTTGCCGGCCACACTGCCGGCAACCGCATCATGACGCTGGCCCGCAAGCCCGCGCCGATCCAGGTGCTCTGGCTCGGCTATCCGACCACGAGCGGCCTGCCGACGATGGACTATCGCATCACCGACTGGCGGGTCGATCCGCCCGGTGCGGAACATCTCAGCACGGAGCGGCTGGTTCGGCTGGCGGACAGCTACTATTGCTATCGACCGCTGGCGGACGCGCCGCCGGTCGCACCGTCCCCGGCCGGAGCGAGCGGGGCGGTCACTTTCGGCTCGTTCAACAACCTCGCCAAGGTCAGCCCGGCTTGCGTCGCTCTCTGGTCGCAGGTGCTGGCGGCCGTCCCCGGATCGCGGCTGTTGCTGAAGGCCCGCGGGCTCACCGATGCGTCATGCTGCGCGGATCTGCTGAATCGTTTCGCGAGCCACGGCATCGCGGCCGAGCGCGTTCGATTCGAGGGCTGGACCCGCGCGCGCGGGAGCCATCTCGCGCATTACGCCGAAGTGGACATCGCGCTCGATACCTATCCCTACAATGGTGGGACCACGACGTGCGAAGCGTTGTGGATGGGTGTGCCCGTGATCACGCTCGCCGGCGCAACGCACGCGTCGCGCATGGGCGCCAGCCTGCTGCACGCCGCAGGAATGCCGGAGGCGATCGCGCGCGATACCGCGAGCTTCGTGCAGAAGGCCGCGCAGCTTGCGCAGGACCGACCTCGCCTCACGCGATTGCGCGCAGGTATTCGCGCGCAGTTGCTCGGTTCGGCGCTGATGGACGAAGCCCGATTTGTCCACGGTCTCGAAGCGGCCTACCGAGAGATGTGGCAACGCTCGTGCGCGCAGGCGCAGCCATGACCGGAAATGCGCCGACCCCGCTGGCGTCGCCTTCGCCGCAGCTTCTCGCGGCCATGACCGCGCATCGGGGCGGTCGACTGGCGGACGCCGAGGCCGGGTATCGAAACGTGCTGGCCGGCAATGCGCGCGACCCGGTGGCGTGGCACTTCTATTCCCTGCTCGCGAGCCAGCAGGGCAATCACACTGTCGCGCTCGGCCACATCCGCCGCGCGATCGAACTGGAACCTGCGGTACCGGAGTTCCAGGTTGCGCTCGGGAATCTGCTCAAGTCCGCCGGGCTGCTGCAGGAAGCGGCCCAAGCGTATTTCCTGGCGGTGTCGATGAATCCCGGATACGTGGATGCGTACAACAATCTCGGCACCACCTACCGCGACATGGGCACGCTGCCGGAAGCCGAAGCCGTCCTGCGCGAGGCGCACCGGCTGGCCCCGGACAATGCGGACATCCTCTGCAATCTCGGTGCGGTATGCCAGGACCGGGGCCAGGCGGCGGATGCGGCGGCCTTCCTGAGCGAAGCCGCGCGGATGCGGCCCGACATGATGGAGGTCTGGTACAACCTCGGCAACGCGTTGCATGCCACGGGCGCGGATGAAGACGCCGCGGCTGCGTATGGACGCGCGGTGGAGCTAGCCCCGGATCTCGTGCCGGGCTGGTACAACCTCGGCAATCTGCTTTGTCGTCTCGACCGACTCGAGGCCGCCGGAACCTGCTACCAGCGTGTGCTCGCGCTCGATCCGGGGCACGTGGCGTCGATCTTCAATCTCGGCAACGTTCTGCAGGCCGGTGCGCTGCACGACGAAGCCATCGTCTGCTACCGGGAGGTGCTGCGGCACCGGCCCGACCATGCCCTGGCCCATTTCTGGTGGGCGACCGCGCTGGCCTGCGCCGGCCGCCCGGGCGAGGCGACGGAACACTACGATCTGGCGCTCGCCCTCGATCCGCGGATGGCGCGCGCCTATCACATGAAAGGCGGGATGCTCTACAACCAGGGCCGAGTCGGCGAGGCCGTCCGGGTGAGCCTCAAGGCCCTGGAGGTGCAGAGCGACCTGCCGTTCACGTTCTCGAACTCGCTGTTCATGATGAACTACGACCCGGCCGTCACGCCCGCCGAACTGTACGCGCGACACCAGGAGTACGAAACGCGTTTCGGCGCCAGGGCACCGCGCGGTTTGCAGCACGCGAACACGCGCGAGCCCGGGCGCCCGCTCAAGGTCGGCTATCTGTCGCCCGATCTGCGTCGCCATTCCGTGTCGTATTTCATCGAGCCGGTGCTCGCGCATCACGATCGGCGGCACTTCGAGGTGCACTGCTACTTCAATTCGAGCCTGCCCGATGACGTCACCACGCGCCTGAAGGCCCACGCGCACGCCTGGCACGATTGCTACTGGATGTCCGACGACGAACTGGCAGCGCGCATCGCCGCCGACGGCATCGACATTCTCGTGGACCTTGCCGGCCACACCGCGGGCAACCGCATGCTCACGCTCGCGCGGAAGCCGGCGCCGCTCCAGGTCGGGTGGCTCGGCTATCCGACGACGACCGGCCTCGCGGCGATCGACTATCGAATCACGGACCCGCACGTGGACCCCGATGGCGATGAGGTGGTCAACGTCGAGCAACCGCTGCGGATGCCGCACAGCTACTACTGCTATCGACCCATGGCCGGGGCGCCGGATCCGTCGCCGCCGCCGCGGCTCGTGTCGGGGCAGGTGACGTTCGCTTCATTCAACAACTTTGCCAAGGTCAGCGATCGGACCCTGGAGCTATGGGCGCGCGTGCTGGTCGCCGTCCCCGGCTCGCGCCTGCTGCTGAAGGCCCGGAGCCTGGAAGACGCCGCCGTGCGGCGCTCGGTGCAGGGGCGGCTCGCGGCGCTCGGCATCGATCCCGGGCGGCTCCTGCTGCTCGGCTGGGAAAAAGCATTCGGCGGGCAGCTTGCGCTCTACTCGCAGGTCGACATCGGTCTCGACACCTTTCCCTACAACGGCGGCACCACCACCTGCGAAGCATTGTGGATGGGCGTGCCGGTGATCACCTGCCGCGGCGACACGCACGCCTCGCGCATGGGGGCGAGCCTGCTGTCTGCCGCGAACCTGCCGGAATTGATCGCAACCACGCCCGACGCGTTCGTCACCATTGCGCGCGATCTGGCGGCCGATGCCGAGCGGCTGACCGTGTTGCGCGCGTCCATGCGCGATCGGCTGCGCGCGTCTGCGCTCATGGACGAGACCGGATTCACCCGCGACCTCGAGGCCGCCTATCGCGCCGTCTGGCGCCGCTGGTGCGCTCACGACGGTGCTGCAGCCGTGCCGGCGAGGATTCCTCGACAGATGGCCTGAACCGGGGACGCCGGCATGGTCGATCTGGATCCCGTTCACCGCGCCCTGGGCGAGGGCCGGTTCGCCGACGCCGAGGCGATGGTCGCGGCGCTGACGATCGCGCATCCGGATTCGGGCGCCGCCTGGATGCTGCGGGCGATGCTCGCCTGCCAGTCACGGCGCTATGCGGAGGCGGAATCCGCAGCACTTCACGCCGCCGGCGCCGATCCGGCGTGCGCCCAGACCCGTTATGTCCTGGCGCGAGCGCGCAATGGCCGGGGCGATCTCGCCGGCGCCGCCGAGGCCTGCCGCGCGGCGCTCGCTTTGCGACCGGACTATCCCGAAGCGCTGGTGAGCCTGGCGATCGTCCAGCGCAGTCGCGGTGCAGGCGCGGAAGCCCTGGCCCTGCTCGAGCGCGCGGTCGAGTTGCGCCCGGACATGGCGGAGGCGCAGCACAACCTCGCGACCCTGCTGGCCGCGCGCGGCCACGCGGCGCGCGCTGCGGCCGCCTTCGAGCGCAGCCTCGGGTCGGGGACGCAACGGCCGGACGCCTGGATCGGCCTCGGCGAAGCCCGACTCGCCCTGGCGCAGTGGCCCGATGCCGTTGCGGCGTTCGACCGGGCCCTCGACGCCGACGCGGCACTCCCGGCCGCACACCACGGACGCGGCGTGGCATTGCGCGAACAGGGGCGGTATGCCGAAGCGGCCGAAGCGTTCCAGCGGTCGTGTGACCTGGCGCCCGACCATGCGCAAGCGTGGAACAATCTCGGACTCGCGCAACATGCGCTGGGTCGCGATGCGCCGGCCGAGACCTGCTATCGGCGTGCACTCGCGCTCGATGCCGATGCGGTGGAGCCGCTCGTCAACCTGGCATTGCTGTTCGAGGAACGGGGTCGATTCGACACGGCGGAACAGTTGCTGCGGGCGGGGGTCGAGCGTCATCCCGAAGACGCGCGCGTCTGGAACAATCTCGGCGTCAAGCTGCTCGCACTGCAGCGCGCGCGCGAGGCGCTGCAGTGCTTCGAACGCGCGACGACTCTCGACCCCGCCTTCCACAGCGGCCATCTGTATGCCGGCATCGCCCACCTGCAGCTCGGCGACTACGCGCGCGGCTGGGCGCTCTACGAATCGCGCTGGGCAGCGATGCCCGCCTTGCAGGCCGCGCGGCCCGTGATCGACGCACCCGAATGGACCGGTGAGGCGCTCGCCGGCGCGACGATCGTGGTCATCGCGGAGCAGGGGCTGGGCGACGCATTGCAGTTCGTGCGCTACGTTTCGCTGTTGGCGGCACGCGGCGCCCGGGTGGCGCTGCTGACGCACGCACCGCTGAAGCGGCTGTTCCGCAGCGTCGCCGGCGTTGCCACGGTGCACGCGTTCGGCGACGCCTTGCCGCCCGCGCGCTGGCAGATCGCGATGCTCAGTCTGCCCAGGCTGTTCGGGACGACGCTCGCAACCGTTCCCGCGGGCGCAGCCTACCTTGCCGTGGACGACGCCTGCCGGGTCGCCTGGTCGCGTCGCCTCGGTGCTGCACGCGGCCTGCGCGTCGGCCTGGCGTGGGCCGGCGACCCGCGGCCCGCAGACCGGCGCGCCACCGCCGTGGATCGCCGGCGCAGCATCCCGCTGACGGACTGCGCAGCCCTGTGGAGCGTGCCCGGAATCGAGTGGTACAGCCTGCAGAAGGGACCGGCCTCGAGCCAGATCGCCGCGCTTCCACAGCCATCGCCCTTGGCCGATCATACGCATGCTCTGCATGATTTCGACGACACCGCCGCCCTGGTGCTGAACCTCGACCTGGTCATTTCCGTGGACACTTCTGTCGCGCACCTCGCCGGGGCACTGGGCAGGCCGGTATGGTTGCTGTCGCGCTTCGACGGCTGCTGGCGCTGGCTGCTCGATCGCGACGATTCGCCGTGGTATCCGAGCCTGCGCATCTTTCGGCAGTCGCGCCCGCTCGATTGGGCGCCCGTGATCGAGCGCGTGGCCGGGGCCTTGCGGATCGAGGCCGGCAGGCGCGGCGCGCCGAACCATTCATAGGCCGGATAGTGATCGCGCAGCACCCCGTCGATTCCGTTGCCGCCGTCGCCGATCCGCCCCGATTCCGGCGTTCCGTCGCCGGGTTCACCTATCTCGCCGTGCTGTTTCTGGTCGCCCTGCTCGGGATCGCGCTGGCGTCCGCGGGCGTGGTGTGGTCGACCTATTCGCGCCGGGACAAGGAAACAGAGCTGCTGTTCGTCGGCGAGCAGTTCCAGGATGCGCTGCGCGCGTGGAATCGCGCCAACGCCACGGTCGGCGACGGCTTCCCGAAGACGCTGGAGCAGTTGCTGGCCGATCCGAATGCGCCCAACACGCGCCGGTTCCTGCGCCGCATCTACGTGGACCCCATGACCGGCAAGCCCCAGTGGGGTCTGGTGCGCGGGCCGGCGGGCGGCATCATCGGCGTCCACAGCCTGTCCTCGGACAAGCCGATTCGCACACAGGTCCCCGAGTCCCTCGGTGGCGTCTCGGACGCCACGTCGTATGCCGACTGGAAGTTCATCGCGAAGGCGGGTAGCGGGGACCGGATCGCTGCGGCTCCTTCGGCTGCTTCCGAGGACACCGGGCTGCCCTCGACGCCGCTGCCGGCGGTCACCGATCCCACGGTTCCACCGGTACCGGTCGCGCCCCCGCCGCCGGTGGATCCCAAGGAACGCCGCTGCAAGCTGATGATCCAGATCGACCACGGTGCCTGCTCCACGCTCGCCAACCGCTACGGCCCTCTGGCGGGCGTGCCTTGCGCCACCTCCGCACGTGCCCGCGAAGCGGCCTGCGAGGCCGGGTCGCCCATTCCGCCGCTGGTCACCAACGTGCGCTGAACCCGACCCGGGTGGCCGTCTCCTCGCCCATTCGGCGGGCGCCGTCGGCCGCAGCGTCGATGCGACCCGGGCGGCGGCCCTAGTCCCATGGGCCCAGTCGAGGCCAGGGTCCGGTGCGACGCTCTGTAACGTTCGCTCGCTAAGGTGCATACCGGGGCGAGCAGTAGAGCAGCAGTTTGGCCCTGCAGCAATCGGTCGCATGGGCAACTCGTGCACAGACATGCGGCTGATCACCTCACCTGCAAAAATCTCTGGAGATCGAATACATGAAACTCAAACTAATCGCGGCCGCCATGGCGCTTGCGTTTGCCGGGACCGCCAGCGCGGCGTTGGAGACTTCCAACAGCGCTACCGGCAGCGCCGTGTTCCTCACGGCGTGGGGAACCAACGATACCGGCCAGCAGATCACCTACTTCCGCGATCTGGGCATCGAGGTCGACGACATCGCCAACAATCCCAACGCGGTATCCGACGGATTGAAGGCGTCGTTCCTGGACGTGAACTATTCATTCAGCAGTGCGGGGACCGGTCTGTTCCAGACCACATTCGCTACCGTGGCCGATGTCAAATGGACGGTGACCGCCATTCGCGCCGGCGCGACCGGACAGTTCCTGGAGACCGCGTCGAACATGACGTTCCCGACGAACTACGGCACTGCCCAGTTCAACGCCCTCGGCGCGAAGGTGGGTGGCCTGATCGGTGCAGCGAACGCGCTGCTCGGTGACGAGCTGGAAGTCGTGAACGTCGGCGGTTCGTCGAACAACGCCAATGTCGCGACCACGTGGGGCCCCAGCATCGGCGGGACCCTGGGGGGCGGCGGCAGAGTGGCCGCAGCCTCGGGATTCGCAACGGGCTACGACGATGCCGCGGCGACCCCGTTCTACGTCCTTGCCCAGCGCAGCAACACCGAGGCGCTGGCGTCGATCGTCGATTCGACGGGCGGCAGTCAGGGCAAGTGGTGGCTCGAGTCCACCGGCACTCTCAAGTACGGCTACAACGTTGCGGCGGTTCCCGAGCCGGGCACCTACGCGCTCATGGGCCTCGGCCTGGTCGCGCTGGGCGCCGTTGCGCGCCGTCGCAAGGGCTGATCGAATCCGTTCAGCCGGTTCCGGCATGAGGCCATCGTCCGCCCCGCGCGTTGCGGGGTGGACGATGGTCGAAACGACCTGCAATCAAAGAGGACAACCATGAAATTTCGCATGAACACCCTTTACGTCGCCGTCGGCGCCGCCCTGGGCTCCGCCGTGGCGGCGCCGGCCTTCGCGCTGCCCGCTTCCCAATATGCGCTCGGCAATGTCACCGATGTGTACATCTCGGGCGCTTCCGCCCAGGATCAAGGCCTGCGCGCCGTGGTTGCACGGCTGTGCGTGCCGGGGACGATGGATCGTTTCGACAACGGTTCCAACCAGACGGCGTTCTTCTGCACCGCCGCCGCCGGCGCTGGTGTGACGACGGCTCGTCTCGCCGTCTACAAGAGCGCCGTCGCCGGCTCCGGCAACGGGGTGCTGCCCCTGCTCGGCACCGGTTCCACCCTCGCGTTCCTGAACCTCAATACCATCGCAGCGGTCGGCGTGTGCACCACGTCGACGGTCGCCTCGGTCACCGTCGCCGGCGACGCGCTGGGCGTGCCGAGCTATACGGCGCAAAACTGCGGCAGCGCGACCAATCTCACCACCACCAACGTGCGTCCCGACGGCGGCCTCTCCGACGTGGAACCCCCGTTCTTCACCAACAAGGATTCCAGCTCGCTGGAGCGCGTGTCCGCGAACTCCGTCACGTTCGGCGTGATCGTCAGCAAGAATCTGTACCGTGCGCTGCAGCGCGCGGAGGGCCTGAATTTCAGCACCACGACGCCCGACACGACCTTGACCTCCAGCGTCACCGGTATCGCATCGGTGCCGGTGAACGACAACGAAGCGAACATGCCGAGCCTCACGCGCGACGTCGTCGCCAGTGTTTTCTCCGGCCAGTTCTCGGATTGGAGCAGCCTGAAAGTCGCGTCCGGTACCAACGCTCCGGCGTTGACGACTTTCGACGGTACCGATCCCGCGATCGGCACGAACGCCGCGGTGCCGAAGCCGGCACCGGCGGACACGACCGCCTACCTCGCGCGGCGGGTGCCTTCGTCGGGCACGCAGAAAGCCTCCGAGTTGTTCTTCTTCGGCGGGACTTCGGCGGTCGATGACGACGGTCTCGGTCTCGGCAACGGCGCGCCCGCCTATTGCAATCCGACGGCGCTGGTGTTCGACGTGAGCCCGTCCCAACCGAATGCGGACGCAGAGTCGATCTGCACCACGCCGGGCGGTCAACGCGTGTTCAACGGCAGCGGCACCGGCAACGTGCGCAACTGCGTGTCGAACCACTGGACCGGCAATCGCTGGGCGGTCGGCATTGCGTCTGCCGAATCCGGCTACTCGACCGCGAACAACTGGCGCTTCATCAAGATCGACGGCTACGCGCCCAGCCTGCTGAACGTGTACACGAACAAGTACAAGCACTGGGTGTCGCAATCGGCCAACAAGCCGACGTATTTCTCGTCGCTGAGCGCGAACAAGCAGAACGCGGTGAACAGCGTGTTCGCCGGGTTGAGCAGCCAGGGCGTGCTCAAGGCCGTGAACCAGACGCTGGCGCAGGTCTGGGGCGCCGGCGCCCTGTTCGCGTTGCAGGAAAACGGCGCCGTTCCGAATCCGTTGCCCGTCACGCAGGCGAAGATCCAGGCCAATCCCGGCCTGCCGCTGACGCGCGCGCTGCTCGGGACGACCGATAACTGCCAGCTGCCCCAGTACACGAGCGAAACGCAGATCGCGCCGTAAGGCTTGGGTCCGGCGCCGACCGCGCGGCATGCGCGGAACGGCGCGCAGTGACTTCGCAACGGGCTCGCTTCGGCGGGCCCGTTGTTCATCCGGCGTTGTTCCCGCCGCGACGCTGCGGCGCTCGAGGCGAGCTTGCCTGTCATGAACATGTCACGACGATTGCGCCGAACGGCCTACGTTTCGACGACGAACGCGCGTCTTCTGCGGTGGATGGTTGTCGCGCGAATCCACACACTCGGTGTCTCTGGCGAGAGTGATTCTTCGGACGTTCGACGACCTGCAACAGTCAATGCGTACGCTGGCCCCGTGGTGGTTTCCCCTGATCCTGACGATGCTCCTTGCCTGCGGCCCGGTCCGGGCGGAGGAGACGTTCGACATCCTGGAATATCAGGTCGAAGGCAACGAGGTGCTGCCCGTGCCGGCGATCGAACGCGCGGTCTATCCGTTTCTCGGCGAGAAGCGGGAAGTGCAGGATGTCGAGAAAGCCCGCGTCGCGCTCGAGCAGGCCTACCGGGACGCGGGTTACCTCACCGTCCAGGTGCTCGTGCCGGAACAGGAAGTGAAGGACAAGGTCGTGCGCCTGTCGGTCGTCGGCGGCACGGTGTCGAAGGTTCGCGTCGCCGGCTCGCGCTACTACTCGCAGGGCCGGATCCTGGAACGCGCCGCAGCGCTGAGAGAGGGGGAAACGCTGCACTTCCCCGACGTGCAGAAGGACATGGCAGCGCTCAACCGGACCGCGGCCCTGCGCGTGGTGCCGGTACTGCGGCCCGGCCCGAAGTTCGGCACTACGGAAGTGGACCTGAATGTGTCCGACCAGCGGCCCTATGGCTTCAATGCGGGGCTCAACAATTACTCGAGCCCCAACACGACCGACCTGAGGCTGTCGGTGGGTGCCCGTTACGACAACCTCTGGCAACGCGGCCACTCGATCGGCTTGTCGGTGCAAACCTCGCCCGAGGACACGAAGGAGGTGCTGGCGCTGTCCGCGTCCTATGCGGTGCCGCTGAGCGGCAATCGCGGCACGCTGGCGGCCTACTACGTGGCCTCGGACAGCAATGTCGCGGTGGTCGGCAATCAGGCGGTGTTCGGCAAGGGCAGCATCTTCGGCCTGCGCTGGAACAAGCCGCTGCCCGCGGTAGGCGCGTTCAATCACAGCGTCACCCTCGGCGCCGACTACAAGGATTTCCAGCAGAACATCGGCCAGCCTGGCCAGCCGGCGATCGACCAGCCGATCCGCTACGTGCCCGCCACGGCGAGCTGGAACGCGAGCCGGCAGGGCGAACGCGGCGTCACGGCGCTGTCGACCGGGGTCGTCTTCGGCATTCGGGGCCTGTCGGACGACGAACAGGTGTTCGCCAATCGGCGCTTCAATGCGCGCGGCAATTTCCTCGTCTGGCGCTTCGAGGCGGCACGCACCCAGATCCTGCGCCAGAACCTCTCCGCGTTCTTCCAGGTCGACGGTCAGCGCGCGAGCGGACCGTTGATCGTCAACGAACAGTTTCTCGGCGGCGGTGCGAGCCAGACGAGCGTGCGCGGCTATCTGGAAGCGGAAGTGGCGGGCGACGACGGCACGCACGCCACGATCGAACTGCGCCGGAGCGTGTCGACCAAGGCGATCTCGGAGCACTTCTCCGAGCTTCAGGTGCTCGTCTTCGCCGACGGCGTCTACGTCACGACACAGGATGCGTTGCCAGGCCAGGCCCGCTTCGCCTGGCTGTCCAGCGCCGGACTCGGCCTGCGCGCGCGCGCCACGAACGGGCTGCGCCTGGTCCTCGACCTGGGCGTGCCCTTCAAGTCGACGCAATTCACCGACGCCGGCAAACCTGCTGCGCAATTCTCGTTGACCTACCAGTACTGATGACGGCGCACGCGATCGAGTCGCGCGGCAGCGCCCAGGAGCTCCCAGCATGAGACGCAAGCACGTTCCCTATCGGTCGAAAGCCCTCAGCGCTGCGCTGTTGATGACCATGGCTCCGGCCGCGTTTCCCGCCGGCCTCGTCCTGCCGCCGGGCGTGCTGCCCGTGTTCCAGG
Source organism: Burkholderiales bacterium (assembly GCA_038324085.1). Taxonomy (GTDB): domain Bacteria; phylum Pseudomonadota; class Gammaproteobacteria; order Burkholderiales. Next base: position 21,101 of record JBBQHP010000048.1, on the reverse strand, counting down.
GCGTCGCGGCGGGTACCGCCACGGTGAGCGCGGTACCGAATCTGCTCACCGTGAATCAATCGTCCCAGTCGGCCATCCTCGACTGGTCGAGCTTCAATGTCGCGCATGGGGCGGAAGTACGCTTCGTGCAACCGAACGCCGGTGCTTCGGCACTGAACCGCATCTACCAGTCGGACCCGTCGGTCATCCAGGGGCGCGTGACCGCCAACGGTCAGGTCTACCTCATCAATCAGAACGGCATCCTGTTCGACCAGGGCTCGCAGATCAATGTGGGCACGCTGCTCGCCTCGACGCTGCGCATGCCCGACGACGTATATCTCGCGGGGCTCAATGCGGTACGTACCTCGCCGGCCCTCGAGGCCGAGGTCCTCGGCCGATCGACCGGCATCGACCTGCGGGGGAGCATCAACGTTGCCGCCGGCGGCTCGGTGCTGGTGTTCGCGCCACGCATCACCAACACCGGAACGATCTCGGCGCCGGACGGACAGGTGATCCTGGCCGCAGGCGAACGCGTATGGCTCGCGGCGAACTCGCCGCAGGATCTCACGTTGCGCGGCATGCTGGTCGAATTCCAGGCCGGGGCGGACGAAGTCAATCTGGCCAGCGTGGTCACCAATCAAGGCACGATCGACGCGCCGCGCGGCAACGTGACGCTCGCCGCCCTCGCGGTGAATCAGGACAATCGGGTGAGCGCGAGCACGGCGGTACTGCAGAACGGATCGGTCTGGCTCACTTCGAAAGAGAAGGATACCGGGCGGCGCGGCACCATCGATCTCGGCGCGGGCAGTGCCACCGGCACGCCGCTCGACACCACCGATTCGACCACGCTGGCCGAGGATCAGGACTACTCGCGCTACCGCGCCATCGTGCGCATCGAGGCGAAGTCGTTGATCGCGCGCGGCAGAGTCGAAGCGCCGGGAGGCATCATCACCGTCGACGTGCGCGATGCGGAGCGACCCGGAGGCGGCCGCGTCTTTCTCGATTCGGGCGCGGTCATCTCGGCGGCGGGCAGCTGGGCGGATCTGCCGATGAGCAAGAACCTGCTCACCGTGCTGCTGACCAGCAACGAGTTGAAGGACGCACCGGTCCAGAAAGGCGGATCGTTGCAGGGCCAGAAGGTGACGATCGACGTGCGCACCGGCACACCGCTGTTCGACGAATCGGGATTTGTCGGCGCGATCAAGCGCACCGTGGCGGAGAAGGCGGCCACGGGCGGCGAGATCACCATCGTCGCCGATGGCGATGTGATCGTGCGGCCCGGCGCGCAGATCGACGTATCCGGTGGCGGTTATCGATTCGCGGAGGGCACCGTCTCGACCTCGAAGCTGCTCTCCAACGGCAAGGTCTACGACATCGGCGAGGCAGCGCCCGATCTGCAGTACGACGCCATCCTCAACCAGTACGAACTCGATCAGCCGCGCGCGCCGTCGACGTCCTACGCCCAATTCGGGGCCACCACCGCGCGGCGCGAAGCGGCCGACGTGCAGGGCAGGAACGGCGGCACTCTCACCATCAGTGCCACCGGCGGGACTGTCATCGAAGGCACCCTGATGGGAGGCGCGACGGCGGGGCGCTATCAACTCGACGCGGGCAGGCAACCGCTGGGCGCAACGTTCGTCCTGGGCGACAAGACGCAGCTCGGCGCCGGGGTCGAGCGCCCTGATCTGGGCCAGTCGGAAGTACGCTTCTCCGCCGCTGCCGACATACTCGGCAGCGCGTTCGGCGCCGGCGATGCGCTGCCCGCGAACCTGGTCGGCGTGGCGACGTTGCCGTTGGCTTTCTTCCAGCGCAGCACCGTGGCTCCGTCCGGCGAGTACCGGCAAGCGGGATTCGGGACGGTCGAGCTGTATGCGAACGATCGGATCAGCCTCGCCCCAGGCCAGACGATCCGCATGCCAGCGGGTGGCAGCATCGTGCTGGGTGCCGGCAACGTCGACGTCGAAGGCAGCATTCTGGCGCCCGGCGGCGTCATCGATGTGCGCGGCATCCCCACCTCCAGTGTCAGTGCCGGTCTGCCCGTCGTGAAGGTCGGTTCCGGCGCGCGGCTCGACGCGCACGGACTCTGGATCAACGATTCAGGCCTGGCGCCTGCCGGCGAGTTCACCACGGCGAGCGGCAGCACGGCGCTGCCCCGATTGCTCGATGGCGGGCGCATCGTCATCGCATCGGGCGACGTGGACCTGCAAGCCGGCAGCATGCTCGACGTCACCGGCGGTGCGCGCCTGCTGAACAGCAACGACGTCGTCGGCGGCAAGGGTGGATCGATCCAGGTCCGCACCGGCCTGGGCCGGGACGACGAGTTCTTCGTCGGCAGCTTCCGGCTCGATTCGAGCCTGCTGGGATTCGGTCTCGCAGGCGGCGGTTCGCTGGACATCCATGCCGGCAAGGTGCGCATTGCGTCTGCGCCGGGAACGGATCCGGCCGAGTTCCTGGTGCGACCCGCCGATTTTGTTCGCGGCTTTGCCGGCTACGCGATTGCGGGCATCGCCGGGCTGACCATCGCTTCCGGCACGCAGATCGAAGCGTTCGCTCCCGCGCTCGTGCTCGATCCGGTGCGGGCAGTGAATGCGGCGACGGGTGCGGCCGTCACCGCATTCACTGTCGTCGATCGCTCGCTGCCGGAGGCCCTGCGCCAACCCGTCGCCGTGAGCCTGGCGGCCAGCGGTGTGAACGCGGGACGCCTCGTCATGGAGGCCGGCGCCACACTCGCGGTCGATCCGCGCGGTCAGATCACATTGAGCGCGGTCGAGAGCATGGCGATTCACGGCGCGTTGCTGGCGCCGGCGGGAACCATCGACGTCGAATTGCAGGGCGGGCGGCCCGGGTCGCTCGGCACCGGCAGCCTGTTGATCGGGGCGCAGGCGCGGCTGGTGGCGGATGGACGCGTGGTCGCGACGCAGAATTCGCAGGGTCAGTTGATCGGCGACGTGCTGTCCGGCGGACGGATCAATCTGACGTCGAGCAAGAGCGCGCTGGTGACGGAGGCCGGGTCCCCGATCGACGTGAGCGCGGTCAGCGGCGCGCTCGATGTGAGAGTCGTGGAGCGGGGCATTCCCATGTTTCGACGGCAGAACGTTGCCGGTGCTGCCGGAGCCATCGCCGTCGCTGCCACTGCCGGGGTCATCCTCGACGGCGACCTGCGCGGCTTTGCCGCCGGCGACAATGTCGGCGGCAGTTTCTCGCTCGCCCTGCTGCGCAACGCCGATCTGGGCACCGAGGCGCAACGACGCATCGTCGTGAGCGCGACCCGCTGGAACGACCGCCAGGCCGACCCGTCGTTCGTGGATGGCTTCGTGCGCGCCGATACGCTGGCCGCCGGCGGCATCGAGAGCGTGCAACTGCACAGCCAGGATCTGCTCGAGTTCCGTGGGGACGTGAGCCTCGCGGCGCGCCGCCGGATCGTGCTCGATGCCCAGGCGATCGGCGCAACCGGGGGCGGTCGCATCGATCTTGCCGCGGCCGAGATCGCCTTGCAGGCTTCCGCCGACGATCCGCTGCTGGCCGCACTGACGCCGCGGCCTGCCGCGCCGACGCAGGACGGCGGCGCACACCTGAGCGTGCAAGCGGGTGGGGCGCGCGGTGGCGTGCTGGACCTGGCGGGAGATCTCACGCTCAATGGTTTTGCCGACGTCCTGTTGGCGAGCGCGCGCGATCTGCGCCTCTCAGGCAATCTGCTCAATGCGGTGCCAGACCAGGACAATCTGCCGGACCAGGTGCGTGGATCGCTGACCACCACGGCCGACGTCACGCTGAGCGCCGCGCAGATCTACCCCACCACTTTCACCGACTATGCGGTTCGTCTGCAGTCGCTGCAGGCGGGGAACACCAGCTACCAGGACGTCGCCGGCAGCGAATTGCGCATCCTGGGCAATGGCAATGGCCAGGGTGCCGTGATCAGCGCCGGCGGCAAGCTGAGCTTCGCGGCCGAGACCATCGTGCTCGATCGCGGCGTGGTCAAGGCACCGCTCGGCCAGCTTCAGTTCGACGCCACCGAGCGCGTGACAGTCGGCGCGGGCAGCCTCGTCACCGTGTCCGGACAGGGCGTCGTCGTGCCGTACGGCACGACGCGCGTGGGCCAGGACTGGTACTACGCCGGCATCCCGGTCGCGGCACCGCCGGTCAAGAGCATCTCGTTCAGCGGTTCCGACGTCAGTCTGAACGCCGGCGCGAAGATCGACGTCTCCGGCGGTGGCGAGATCCAGGCCTACGAGTTCCTGCCCGGACCGGGCGGTTCACAGGACACCCTGGCGGCCGCCGGCACCTACGCGATCCTGCCCTGGCTCGGTTCGACGGTGGCGCCGCGCGACACGGCCTTGCTGGGGCAGGCGTCGTCCGCTGCGTCCGGCGCGGAAATCTCCGCCTACGACACCGTGTATCTGAGCGGCATGGGGGGACTCGCCGCCGGCTACTACACACTCATGCCCGGCCAGTACGCGCTGCTGCCGGGCGCCTATGTGATCCGACCGCAGAGCGCCGCCCGATTCCGCGACATGGCTCCCGGGCAGAACTCGGCGCTCGCCGATGGCACCGCCGTCGTCGCCGGCTACCGGGCAGTCGGCACGACCGGCCAGCGCGACTCGCGCTGGACCGGCTTCGCGGTCGAGTCGCCGGATGCCGCGCGCCGACGGTCCGAGTACGTCCTGTCCGATTCGAGCTTCTTCACCCGGCAGGCCGCCAACGCGGACGCCCGCATCCCGTTCGTGCCGCTCGATGCCGGCCGGATCTCGCTGGAGGCGACGCGAACCCTGGCGCTGGACAGCACGATCGTGACGGCAGCGGCGCAAGGTGGCCGTTCCGGCTCGGTCGACATCAGCGCGTCGGCGATCGCAGTCGTGGCGGTCGGCGGTTCCGCCCCTGCGGGCTATCTGGTGCTCGAGGCCGGTCGACTGCGCGCGCTGGATGCGCGGTTGCTGCTGGGGGGCAGGCGCGACGACGCCACCGGGGAAACGATCGTCACGGCCGGCGACATCCTCGTCGCGAACAGCGCCGACGATGTGCTGAGCGCTCTCGAGATCGTGCTGGCCGCTACCGACACCATCACGGTCGCTGCCGGCAGCGTGATCCGCGGCGAGGGCACTTTCGCGGGCGAAGTCGACGCGATCAACCTCCAGGGCAACGGTGCCTTGCTGCGTGTCGCGTCCGGTGCCCAGGCCGCGGTGGCGCGCATCGGCGCGACGCCCGGTGCCGGGGGCGTGCTGAGCGTCGCGGACGGCGCGACCATCGCCGCTGCGCGCTCGGTGCTGGTCGACGCGACCGGCGATACACGCGTCGATGGCGCGCTCGAGATCGGCAGTCATGGTGCGCTCAGCATCGGCGCACGCCAGATCAGTCTCGGCGAGACTGCCCTGGTGACCGACGGTTTCGTGCTCGACAACCAGCAACTGGCCGCGCTGCCCGATCTCGATCAGCTGGTGCTGCACAGCTACCAGACCATCGCTTTCCACGGCGACTCGCAACTCGGGTCGAACACCGGTGCCGGTGCCGGCGACTGGCGGTTCCGCGAGATCGTGCTCGACGCGCAGGCGCTGGCCGGGACCCCGTTCGCCGGCGCGAACACCGTCACGGTCGCGGGCGCGTCCGTCGTGCTTCAGAACACCACGGGCCTGGACCCCGATCCAGCGATCGGCGGGCCGGGAACGCTGCATATCGACGCGCAGCGGCTCACGCTCGGATCGGGGGTGAAGGCGCTGAGCGGATTCGACGTCGTCACGCTCGACGCGGCCCACGAGGTATCCGGCGCGGGCGCGGGTACGCTCGCACTGGATGGAAGCCTCGTGGTCAATGCCGGGCGTTTCGTCGGCCAGACGCGATCCGATCAATCCATCACCGCGGGCGCGGTGACGCTGCGCACGGTGGCGTTGGCCGACGGGGATGCGTTCGCGCGCGCACCGATCGGTGGACGCTGGACGATCACGGGTGCGCAGATCTCTCAGGGCGGACGCTTCGACCTCCCGGCCGGGGGCTTGACCCTGGCCGCGACCCAGGGCGACCTGATCCTGGCGCCGGGCTCGCAGATCAACGCGGGTGCGATGGCCAGGGATTTCTCGTCGACACCCGGCGTGGCCGCGGTGGCCTATGCCGCCGGCGGGCAGGTCGAGCTCGCCGCGCTGACCGGCGCAGTGCGTATCGAAACCGGCGCTCTCGTGGATGTTTCGGGAACCGCCGAGGGCGGCGACGGCGGCAGCCTGATCATTCGCGCGCTCGGCAGCGGCGGTACCGCCGTGCTGGCGGGCAGCGTGCAGGGTACGGCCACCGCCGGGGCGCGCGGCGCCACGTTCGCGCTCGACGCCGATCGCATCGACTCGCTCGCCGGCATCGTGGGGCGCCTGAGCGGCGGATTCGACGAGGCGGTCGACATTCGCGTGCGCGCGGGCGATCTCGCGCTCGGATCCGGCGAGACGCTGGGCGCGCGACGCATCCGGCTGAGCGCCGATGCCGGCAGCATCGAGATCGCGGGCACGCTGGACGGGGCCTCCGGGCGCAACGGCAATCGCATCGACGTTTTCGCGGGCCACGATCTCCTGCTTGCGGGCGGTGCGCTGCTGGACGCCCGGGGTTTGGGGGGCAGCGCGCCGGGCTCGGCTCGCGACGGCGGCACGGTGAACCTGCTCGCGCGCGACGGCACCCTGAGCTTTGCACAAGGTGCCGTGATCGACGTGTCGACGGCCGGCTCTGGCAACGGCGGTGAAGCGATCTTCACGGCGACCCGAACCGGAACCGGGCTCGCGGTCGCGCTCGATGGCACGATCAAGGGCACTGCAGGCGCCGGCGCCTTGCCCGCGCGAATCACCGTGGTGGGCAACCTTGCTTACGAGGTTGCCCAGGTGGATGCGGCGACGGTCGCTGCCGAGGCGTCGAACGCGATCTGGAACGACTACCAGGCCTTCACGGGCGGGGTCGCTGCGAGCGCTGTACTGGGGGGCCTCGAGCTGATCGGAACCGACGTCGGTCGCGCCCGGGTCGTGGCGGGGGTCGAACTTCGCAGCAGCGGCGACATGACCGTCAGCGCGGCGTGGAATCTCGCCGCCGCGGACTGGCTTGCGCCGTCCCAACCGGGAGTATTGACGTTGCGAGCAGCGGGCACGCTCGACATCCGCAATGCCATCGGCCAGTCGAACGACAATCTCACCGCTGCGGATACGTGGTCCCTGCGCCTGGTGGGCGGCGCCGACCTCGGCGCGGCGGATCCGCGCGCCGTGGGCGCGCTGGTCGACCTCGCCGACACGGGCGACGTGCTGTTCAGCACCGCCACCGCCGCGGCGCGCACCGGAACCGGCTTCATCGACATCGCCGCCGGTCGCAATGTGGAACTGCGCGACAAGGGCGCCGTCGTTTACACGGCCGGCACGCCGGGATTCGGCGGCAGTGCGACGAATCAATACGCCACGGGTGGTGGTGACGTCCGGGTGAGCGCGCAGCAGGACATCGTCGGACCGGGCCAGCCGGTGTTCGTGAACGACTGGTTGTTCCGTACCAACGCGCGCAGCATCGGCGCCGTGAACAATCAGCCGGGTGGCTGGTGGGCAAACCGAGCGAGCGTGCGGCAGGCCTTCGCGACACTCGGCGGCGGCGATCTCGAGCTGTCGGCGGGACGCGACGTGACCCAGGTCTATGCGCTCACGCCGACTTCGGGACGCGTGGACTCGGCGTCCGCCACGACGGCGCTCGACGTGACCGGCGGTGGGGATCTCGACGTGACAGCCGGGCGCAACATCTCGGGCGGGCAGTATCTCCTGTCGCTCGGCCGCGGCAGCTTGAGCGCACGCGACACCGTCGGCGGCGACGCACCGACCGGCGTGTACCTCATGGGGCTGGGCAGTTCGCAGGTCGTCACGGGCGGGGCCGCAGCCGTGGCCGGTGCTCGCAGCGGAGCAGAGCTGTCGATCGTCGCCGGTGGCGATGTCACCCTCGCCAGCATCAGCAACCCGACCATCCTCGCATTGAGCGCGCAGGATCGAATACCGCGGGCGGCCGCGCACTTCTTCAGCTATGCCGAGGACAGTTCGGTGACCGTGCGCGCCTACGCGGGCGATATCCGCGTGGGCAACGAGGCCCTCACGCGCCGCAGCGTGATCGCGGGCAACGTGCCTACCGGCAGTTCCGACATCGCGCCGCCCAGGCTGGACCTGGTGGCGTTCTCGGGCAGCATCCTGACCGATCGGAATCGACCCCTGGAAGGCCGTATCCGGACCTACCCGTCACCCCGGAGCAGCGTTCGCCTGCTGGCCGGCGAGGACATCGCGGACATCGCCTTCGAGGTCACCGACGTGGTGCCGGATTCCCTGCCGCAGTGGTATCGCGCCGCGGGCGTCCAGGGGGAACGCGCCCCGAGCGACGCGCAACTGGTGTTCGGTGCGCTGGCGCCACGCCGCCTGGTCACGGCGTCCGCTGAAACGGGCACGCCGTTCGAGGTCATTGCGGTACGGGACATCGTCGACACCGAGTTGTTCCTGCCGCGTCGTGCCCGCATCGAGTCCGGCCGCGACACGGTCAATCTCAAGGCCGAACTGCAGAACCTCGGCTCCGGCGACCTCTCGGTGGTGCGCGCCGGCCGCGACCTGCGTTATGCACCGTTCTACGCCAACGGCCAGACGGTCGCCGACAACGGCGGCTTCATCACGATCGGCGGACCCGGCCGGCTCGTGGTGCAGACCGGCCGCGACCTGAACCTGGGCGTGACGGAAGGCCTCGAGGCGGTGGGCGCCAATGCCAACCTCGCGCTCGCTATCGGGCGCAGCGCCGATCTCACGGTGCTCGTGGGCGTGAACGGCGAGTATCCACAGGGTCGGATCAACGCGTTCTTCGACGTGCTCGCGCGCGTCGGCCAGGCGCAGGCCGACGGCCGCACCGACAGGCTCGATGCCGCACTCGCCGATGCCGACGCCGCCGCGATCGCGCTGTTCGGCGCGGGCCAGGCCACCGATCGCGGCAACCTGACGATGTATTTCTCCCGCATCCGCACCGAGGGCGGCAGCGGCATCGACATCCTGGTACCGCGCGGCGTTGCCGACAATCTTTCCGCAGGGAACATCAACGCAGGTCTGCCCGGCACCGGCGAATCGGACATCGGCATCGTCACGGTGCTGGGCGGCGATATCCGCACCTATCTGCAGAACAGCTTCAACGTGAACCAATCGAAGGTCGCGACCCTGCAGGGCGGAGACATCAGCATCTTCAGCCGGGAGGGCAATATCGACGCCGGACGCGGGGCGCGCGATTCGCGCACGACGCAGCCGCCCCGACGGGTTCCGATCACCGCCAAGGATCCGGTGACCGGCCAGGAGATCGAGACCGGACTGTTCGCCTACCTGCCGCCGCTCGACGCGAGCGGCAGCGGCATTCGCACTTTCACTTCCGATCCCGACGGCCCCGGCCCGCTGGTCGCGCCGAAACCCGGCAGCGTCACGCTGATCGCGCCGCGCGGATTCATCGATGCCGGCGAAGCGGGGGTCGATGCCGCGGGCGGACTGATCGTGTTCGCACCCACGCTGATCAATTCGCAGAACTTCAGCTCGGGTGGTGCCAGTGTCGGCGTCCCGGTCAACAACGCCGCAGGCGTCGGAGCGGCCTTGTCGGCCGCAGGCAATTCCGCGGCGGGTGCGGCCAAGGCCGGCGACGATCTGGCGAAAGGTTTGCCGTCCGGTGCGCCACTCGCGGGCGCAAAGCTGCCCTCGTTCATCACGGTGCAGGTCGTCGGCTTCGGCGGCGACGACGAGTCTGGTTCGGGAAAGGACAAGAAGGAGGACGCGAAGTAAACAGCCTGTAACACACGAGTCACACAATGCGCCGCTGCAGTCACCGAAGAACCTGACGGGCATGACCTTGAGACCTTTCCTGCGTGCCGCGCTTGCCGCGCTTGCCCTTTCGCTGCCGCTCGTGGCCCATGCCTGGTGGGACGAACAGTGGCAATTCCGCAAGCAGATCGCCTTCAACACCACGCCGACCGGAGCGGACCTGAAGGCACCGGTCACCGACTTTCCGCTGCTAGTACGGCTGCACACGGCCAATTTCGGCTTTGCGGATGCCAAGGAAGACGGCAGCGATCTGCGCTTCGTCGCGAGCGACGAGAAGACCCCGCTCAAGTACCACGTCGAACTGTGGGATCCGCTCAACGAACTCGCACTGATCTGGGTGCGCGTCCCGGTCATCCAGCCGGGCTCCACAGCGGATCACATCTGGCTCTATCTGGGTAACGAGAAGGCCGCGCCGGCAGTCGATGCGAAAGGCACCTACGACCCGGCAATGGCGCTCGTGCTGCATTTCAACGGGCCGAACGTGGCGGACGCGTCGAGCCGGGCGCAGCAGGTGGAGAACGCCGGAGTGCAGCCGCAGGCCCAAGGCCCGATCGACGGCGCGGGCGCGTTCAACGGATCCGCGCAGGTCAAGGTGGCCGCAGCGCCCGGCCTGAGGATCGGAGCGCAGGGCGGAGCAACGTTTTCGGCGTGGGTCCGCATCGGTGCGGCGCAGTCGCAGGCGACGCTCTACGCGCAGCAGGAAGGAACCAACAGTTTCTCGGTGGCGATCATCGGCAACCGGCTCGTGGCCAATGTCAACGCTACGCAGATTCAGTCATCGGCCGACATCTCGGCGGGCACCTGGCACCACGTCGCGGCCGTGCTCGGCGGGGGCAGGCTCACCTTGTACGTGGACGGCCAGGCGGCGGGCGAGGTGGCCGCTGCCGGCGCCGACATCGGCGGCGATGCCGTGATCGGCGCCGGCCTCATCGGTGATCTCGACGAGGTCGAGTTCTCCACCGCTGCCCGTTCAGCGGACTGGATCAAGGCGGCCTTCGCGGGCCAGGGGGCGGATTCGCGGCTCGCGAGTTTCGGGCAGGACGAGCAGGCGAGCAGCGGCGGGCATTCGTACTTCACCATTCTGCTGAGCGCCGTGACGCTCGATGGCTGGGTCGTGATCGGCATCCTCATGGTCATGATGCTGGTGAGCGTCGTGGTGATGTTCACCAAGACGCTGTTCGTGGTCCGGGCTGACCGCGCGAACCAGGTCTTCATGGATGACTTCCAGAAGGATCCCGAAGCCATGCTCGATCCTGAACGCGGTCACGGTGCCACCCGGACGCTCGAACCGTCGTCGCTGTTCCGACTGTACCGCACCGGATTGCGCGAGCTGGGGCTGCGCTTCCGCCAGTACGAGGAGAAAGGCCAGCCGCGCACGCTGTCGCCGCAGGCGATGGGAGCGATCCGTTCGAGTCTCGATGCGACCATGGTGCGGGAGCAGGCAAGGCTCAACAAGCAGATGGTGCTGCTCACCATCGCGATTTCGGGCGGCCCCTTCCTGGGCCTGCTGGGCACGGTCGTGGGCGTGATGATCACCTTCGCCGCGATCGCTGCCGCAGGTGACGTGAACGTGAACTCGATCGCACCCGGGATCGCGGCCGCCCTGGTGGCGACCGTCGCCGGGCTGGGCGTCGCCATCCCCGCGCTGTTCGGCTACAACTACCTCGCTTCCCGCATCAAGAACATCAGCAACGACATGGCGGTGTTCGCGGACGAACTGGTAAACCGCATGGCGGAGAAGTATGCGCCCTGATCGAGCGCCACGGCCGGCGCGCCCCGCGGGGCGCTGAGGCGACGCCATGCAGGTACAGGCCGACAACAAGCCGTACGACGACATCAATGTCACGCCGATGCTCGACCTCGCGTACGTGCTGCTGGTCATCTTCATCATCATGACGACGGCATCGGTGCAGGGCATCAAGGTGAATCTGCCCAAAGCCTCCGACACGCCGAGCCTGGCCAAGCCCAGGACCAAGGCAATCACCGTACGCGATGACGGGCAGATGTTCCTCGATGCCTACCCGGTTTCCATGGACGAACTGGAACAGCGCCTGAGGGCGCTGCGCGCGGCCGATCCGGAACTGCCCGTCATCATCAAGGGCGACTCCGGCGTCCAGTACGGCAAGGTGGTGGACGTACTCGATCTGCTCGGCCGGCTGGACATCACGCAGCTCGGCCTGGTCACGCAACGAGTCGTGAAATAGCGGAGGGATCATGGACGACTTCGACGACGTTGACCGGTTTCGATCGAAGCCCCATCGGACCGGCAGCTGGGGTTTGCGCATCGGAGTGGGTGGGGTGCTGCTGGTGTTCGCCGGTTTTGTCGCCTGGGGGGCGATCTCGCTCCTGCACGCCGACAAGCCGACGAAGCGGCAGGTCGTGCAGATCTCGCTCCTGAAGGCGCCGCCACCGCCGCCGCCACCGCCGCCGCCCGAGAGGCTTCCGGAACCCGAGGTCCCGAAAGAGGAAGTGAAAATGCCTGAGCCGGAACAGCAACCGGAGCCGGCCCGGAACGACACACCGCCCCCCGGCGAGCAACTCGGCCTGGATGCCGACGGCAGCGGCAACGGCGACAGCTTCGGACTGGCCGCGCGCAAGGGCGGCACCGAGATCACCAAGCTGGGCGGCAGCGGCGGTCTCGGCCGGGATCGCGCTTCCTGGTTCGGGGGCCTCGTTCAGAGCCACCTGCAGGCCGAACTCCTGAAGAACGAGAAGCTGCGTACCGCGAACTACAGCCTGCTGCTGCGCGTGTGGTTCGACGACGGCGGGCGGATCGACCGTTTCGAACTCGTCAACTCCACGGGCAATAGCGACATGGACGAATCGATCAGGCTGGCCCTGGATCACATGCCGGCGATGCGCCAGGCGCCCCCCCCCGATGTTCCGCAACCGCTGAAGCTGCAGATCACGTCACGGGGAGCCGGCTGACCCGACCGGCAAAGCGCCCTTCGTTCCAGGCGCTGCAGCCGGCGGATGCAAGCGCTCCCCGCTCACACGAGCAAAATCATGAGATTCATAAAGCAGGTCCTGGCGGCGTCCTTTCTGCTGCTCGCATTCAACGCGTCGGCCTGGGCTCAGCAGCCGGCGCCGGCGCGACCGGACACCCATGTGGTCAAGCCGGGTGACACCCTGTCCGTGATCGCGCGACGCGCCGGCGTGAGCCTGCGCGAGATCGCGGCCTGTAACGGCCTCGAGCCGCCCTACCTGCTGCGGCCCGGACAAAGCCTCCGGCTGTCGGCGCCGCAGGTCTCGGCAGCGGGCGCTTCTGCGCCGGCCGCGATGACCGAGACCGACGGGCGAGCGGCGGAGAAACCACCCGCGGAGGCTGAAAAGCCGTCGAATACGAGTGACGAGGCTGCATCCGCAGACGTTGCGCCCGCACCTGCGACCGAACCGGCGCCGGCCGCTGTCGCTGCGCCTTCTCCGGCATCACCGGCGGGCGCAGGCACCGAGCGGATCGTCGACGCCAATGCGGATCGCGCGGCCCAGGCGCAACGCCAGGAGCTCGAGACGCAGCGGCAGACCACGCTCAATCTCATCAACCTTCTGGTCGAATCCGGCGTGCTGACCCGCGACAAGGCGCAGGAGCTGATTGCGCAGGCCAAGCGGCAGGCCTCGCAGGAGCTGGCTGCGAAGGCAGAGGTGGAGACCAAGGTGGTGCGCGTGCCGTATGTCCCGCAGATCGTGCGCGACGAGATCAAGCAGGAGCTGCGGCAGGAAGTGGTCATGCAGGCCAAGACCGAGCGCTGGGGTCAGCCCGACGCGGTGCCGGAATGGACCGAACGCATCAAGCTGAGTGGCGACATCCGTCTGCGCTATCAGAACAACAGCTTCGACAAGGGAAATGCGCCGGCGCTCGACGTCAATCGTACCAACCAGGGCAACGGACTGGTCCTGGACAACACCACGCAGGGCTTCGAGCTGTGGCGCTACTGGGCGCGTCTGGGCGTGGACGCCAGGATCAGCGATCGCGTCACGGCTGGAATCCGCGTGACGACGGGGGACATCGCGACACCGGTGTCGTTCGACCAGACGCTGGGCAACAGCTTCAACAAGAACACGCTGCTGCTCGATCGCGCGTTCATCGAAGGTCGTCCGTGGGACTGGTTGACGGTCTGGGGCGGGAGGATGCCGAACCCGTGGTACCACACCGACCTGGTATGGGATCCGGACCTGAGTATCGACGGCATCGCGGCGAGGCTCGAGCATCGCATTCGACCGGGCACGCGCGCGTTCGTGACCGGGGGCGTCCATCCGATCGAGTTCGTGGATTGCACGATCGCTTCGCAGGGCCGGTATTGCGGCCGCAACAAGATGCTCTACGCCGGGCAACTGGGTGTGATGCAGGATCTGGGGCAGAAGGCCGCGTTCACGGTGGCCGCCGCGTACTACGACTACCGGAATCTCGCGTCGCCGTTCAACGATCCCGTGGTCGACCCGCTCAATCGCTCCAATCTGCTCAAGTATTCGCAGGGCGGCAATACGGTCTACAACATCGTCACGAGCGGCGGCAATCCGCTGCTGGGACTTGCGGCCGATTATCGGCTGATCAATCTCACCGGTTCGTTCGACTACAAGCGGTGGGATCCGGCGCTCGTGAACCTGACCGTGGATTACGTGGAGAACATCGGCTACAACCGAGACGAGATTCGCGTGCGAACCGCCGGACTGGTCGATCAGGAAGCGCGTACCCGCGGCTATCAGGTGCGGCTGTCCGTGGGCCAGCGCACCATGAGCGCGCTCGGCGACTGGCAGGTGTTCGGCGCCTACAAGTATCTCCAGCGCGACGCGGTGGTGGACGCGTTCACCGATTCCGACTTCGCGCTCGGCGGCACCGATGCCAAGGGCTACGTCGTGGGTGGCCTGGTCGGCCTCGCGAAGAACACCTGGGTGCGCGGTCGCTGGCTGTCATCCAATGCGATCGACGGGCCGCCTCGCGCCGTCGATGTCCTGCAGATCGAACTGAACGCGAGGTTCTGATGATGCGTCGATTGCTGTTCGCGCTGGTACTCGCCCTGACGGTCGTCAATGCCGGGGCGCAATCGGAAGATCGCAAAGCCAGCCGCGAGCGCGAAATGGCGCGCCGGCTGCAGGGGCAGGTGCAGAAGCTCGAGTCGGAGAATGCGCGGTTGCAGCAGCAGTCGGCCGAGCTACTGCAGCAGCAGCAGGTCGATCTCGCCAGGAATGCAAAGGCCAGCGCGAGCCTGTCGCGCCGACTCCGTGACGCAAAGCAGCGCGAGGAAACGTCGACCAGGGAACTGCAGGAATTGAAAGACACCTTGGCTCAGGCCCAGACCAAACTCGCCGAGCAACAAGCCCTGGGCGCCGCCACCAGCGAGCGTCTCGACGCGGCCACGAAGGAGCAGCAACGTCTGACGGCCGAACTGAGGCAGGCGCAGGAGCAGCTCGAGCGGCAACGCGACATCATCGCGCGCCAGTCCGTGTCGCTGCAGGACGTCACCGACCGGAACCTCAAGCTGTATCGCCTGAACAGCGAGCTGCTCGACCGGTACAACGACAAGGGCGTCTGGGATGCGCTGCTGCAGCGGGAACCGCTCACGCAGATCAAGGACGTGCAGGCGCAGGCAATCGTGCAGGAGTATCGCGATCGGCTCGACGAGCTGAAGCTCGAGCGGCCCGATGTGGGGAGGTAGTCGGCTGCAACCGTCCGGCAACGTTTGATTCGTCGCAGCGACGCGAGCGGTCTTGAGCGGCCCGGTCCCTGCCATAATCCGCGCTCATTCCAAGCCACCAAGCCCAGATCCAACGGGTCGACCCTTCCATGGCCACGCCTTGGCTTTCACGCCCTGCAGTGCCCCGCGCCGTCCCCTTTGCACTTTACGTCGTGTTTCTCGCGCTCGGCGGGATCGTCTCCGGATTCGACATCCGTTGGCTTTATCCGGTGCAGGTCGGCGTGGTGGCGCTGGTGCTCGTCTTCTTCTGGCGCCGCTACGGCGAACTGCCGAGGATGGCTACGCTCGCAGGCGGGCACTGGGCGCTCGCGACCATCGTGGGCATCCTCGTGTTCATCCTCTGGGTCCGTCTCGATCTTCCCTGGCTCACGCTCGGCGAACCTTCTGCCGGATACGATCCCCGCAACGGTGGCGAGATCAACGTGCTGCTGGCGAGCTGCCGGATCGCGGGTGCGGCCCTGGTCGTGCCGGTCATGGAAGAGCTGTTCTGGCGGTCATTCGTGATGCGCTGGATCGACAAGCAGGCATTCCTTACGGTATCTCCCGTGGCGGTGAGCTGGAGGGCCCTGGTGTTGTCGTCGGTGGTGTTCGGATTCGAACATCACCTCTGGTTCGCGGGAATCATCGCAGGCCTCGCCTACGGGTGGGCATACCGGGCGACGGGCAATCTCTGGGTGCCGACCATCGCGCACGCCGTGACCAATGGACTATTGGGCGTTTGGGTCATCTATACTGGCAGCTGGCAGTTCTGGTAATCCTCCCAGAAGAACAAAGATGGCGATATCCCTTTCCTGGCGCCGGTATGCGGCGCCCTGTGTCCTGTTGTCGGTTGCAGTCGCGGGGCCGGCGCGCGCGCTCGACGGTGATCGCATCCGACCGAACGTAGGTGCCACGTACACCTATGTGTCCAATCTGTTCTATCTCGACGACAGCATTCCCACGCAGAATCTGCCGTTCCTGAAAGACGGACAGAAAAATGACCAGATCCTCGGCCTGCGCGCGGGACTGGATGCCGACATCCAGGTGAGCCGGCAGGTGTTCAGGCTGCGCTCGTCGGTGACCGACAACCGGTATGCCACCTACGACAATCTTGATTACGTGTCGTACAACGTGCGTGGGGCCTGGGACTGGATGGTCGGCCCGGACTGGGACGGTGACGTGGGCATATCCCAGGCCCAGGTGCTGGGCAGTTTTGCGGACATCAACTTCAACGTGCGTAACGTGCGCAAGACGCAGGAGCTGTTCGCCAGCGGGATGTACCGACTCACACCGGATTGGAAGCTGCGCGCGGCCATGCGCAGACTCACCCTGGACAACAGTGCGGCGGCCTTCACATCGACGGACCGCGAAGACATGTACTACGAGCTGGGCTCGCGCTACTACAGCAAGGGACGCGACAACTACCTGGGGCTCAATCTGCGCGTCATCGACGGCACGTTTCCGAATCGCGAGGTCGTGCCGGGTGTCTCGACGATCGACAACAGCTATCGTCAGTACACGCTCGAGGGCGTCGTCGACTGGCGCTATAGCGGCTTGTCGCAGATCTCGGGTTCGCTGGGCTGGACCAACCGCTTGCACGAGCAGTTGCCCGAGCGCGATTTTTCAGGGGTGACGGGACGACTTTCAGGACTCTACAGTCCGTCCGGCACGCTGGGGTTCAATGCCGCGGTCTTCCGCGAGATCGGCGGTTTCGACGACGTCACCTCGAGCTACATCCTGACCCAGGGGGTCCAGTTCGGGCCGAACTACATTTACAGCGACAAGTTGACGTTCCAGGCCTCCTACAGCTACCGGAACCGGAAATTTCTCGGCGATCCCGGCTTCGTGCTGACTTCCTTGCCGGTACGGGTGGACGATGTCCAGTCGTTGTCCGCTTCCGCGATCTGGTCACCCCGCAGGAACGTCCAAGTGAATGCGACGTTGTCCTATGACACCAGAACCTCGAATCGCCAGTTTCGCGAGTACAACGTGACCACCTTCTTCACGGCGGTACAGCTCACGTTCTAGACTTGTCCAGCGGGCGGGCGTTATCCCCGCGATCTCTTCGCGCGGAGGCCCTGTCGGCACGGTCTACCTGCCCGGCAGCTGCTTCGTTCCGGTCGTGTCGATGCCGGGGCAGTCCGGGCGGATTGAATACCTGCAAGGCATCGATGTAGTCGGCCCAATTTTCAATGTGATTCGGTTCGGGATCGGGCATGACAGGGGTTCCTTCGGGTGGATGTGATGCCGGCATCGGGACTCTACTGCGAAATCGCCGGCACGGATTCCTGGCCGTTCGTGGTGCGCTACGGCAGCGGCAACATCCGCCGGTCCCGCCGCCGGGACTCCCTGCGACTGTTGCATGCCGTCATCAGCTCCAGGCCGCGATCGATCCGGGCCCGCCAGGTGCCTTCGGCGCGGGGGGCCAGTTGTTCGAGGACAGTCTGGATCTTGCCTAGGTTGCCCTTGCCGAGACGATAGAGCTGGAGCAGGTCGTCCTGATCGCGGGGCGCGAGATCCGATACGCTGAAGCGCCCCCGTTTCTGGAGCAGTTCCACCAGCGCGACGCCGAGCTTCGGCCACAATGCCGCCAGGGGACTCGCTGCGGTGACGGTGATCGCGATGTGATCGGGATCCACGAGCCCGAGTCGCCAACGCTCGTAATCATTGAGCGGCCGCAGCGAGAGCCCCTGGAACTCGAGGCAGCGCAGGATATCGGTGATGCCATGGCGTCCGATGCCACGCCACAGGTCTTCCACCGATGCTTCCAGCAAGGTGGCGAGCCGGACGACGCCGGCGCGGTAAAGGCGGCTGATGGTCATCTGCTCCAGCCCCAGCACCGACACGGGCGTGGTTGCATCCCAGGAGCCTGGCGCGAGCCGCACGGGGTGCTCGCGGCTTGCCTGATTGTCGCGATATAGTGCATCACGCTCGGCGACCGGTGAAGCTTCGGCCGGCGTGACGGGCGCGCCGGGGCGCCGCACGGGCCGTGCGGCAACGGGAACGGGAATATCGTTGCGTGCGTTTGCCATGGCAGAAGGGGGCCGCGGAAGCGTTTCCCGAGGTCGTTGCCCAATTGTGGTGATCGATTGTTGCTGACCCGTGTCAGTGCCGGGAGGCGTGAGTAGGCCCTCTGGCGCATGACGGACCGACGAGATAGGTGAAACAAGCACTTGGACGCAGACATCAGGGTCGGCGTGGATCTGGGCGGGACGAAACTCGAGGTGATCGCCCTCGATCGGTCGGGCGCAGTACGCGCGCGTCGCCGTTGGAACGCCCCGAAAGGCGACTACGAAGCCACTCTCGACGCGGTCGCACTCGGTGTTCACTGGGCCGAAGCCGAAGCGGGGATCCGCGGCAGCATCGGCATCGGGACCCCGGGCGCGCTGTCGAAGGTGACGGGTTGCCTGAAGAACTCGAATTCCACCTGGCTCAATGGCCGTCCGATCCTGCAGGACCTCGAACGCAAGCTCGGGCGTCCGGTCCGGATCGCCAACGATGCGGATTGCTTCGCGCTGTCCGAAGCGATCGACGGTGCCGGCGCAGGTGCCGGGATCGTCTTCGGCGTGATCGTCGGCACGGGCACGGGCGCCGGTATCGTGGTCGATGGTCGCCTGCTTGCAGGGCCCAACGGGATCGCGGGCGAGTGGGGTCACAACGCCCTACCCTGGCCCGAGGATTTCGAGCTGCCAGGGCCGTCCTGCTATTGCGGCAAACGCGGCTGCATCGAGACGTATCTGTCCGGGCCGGGCATGAGTCTCGATCACGCGCGCTCGTGCGGTGAGCGACTGGAAGCGCGCGAGATCTGCCTGCGCGCCGGGGACGGCGATGCGGTATGCCTCGAAACGCTCGACCGTTACGTGGAGCGCATGGCGCGATCGCTCGCCCATGTGATCAACATCCTCGATCCGGATGTCATCGTGTTGGGCGGGGGCCTTTCCAACATCGCGATGCTCTACGATGCGGTACCCGGGCGATGGGGGCGCCACGTATTCTCAGACGCGGTGGCCACTCGCCTGGTGCCCAATATCCACGGCGACGCGAGCGGCGTGCGCGGCGCTGCAAGGCTCTGGAACGGCTAGGACCAGATCCCGACTGCGGTGCGCGAGCGCCGACGCCCAATCTCCCCTCATTGCCAACGAAGCCATCCGACGTCATGCCCAAGTTCGCTGCCAATCTGCACTACCTGTTTACCGAAGTGCCCTTCCTAGAGCGGTTCGAGGCTGCCGCACGTTCCGGTTTTCGCGCTGTCGAGTTCCAGGTTCCGTACGATCATCCGCCAACCGAATTGCGGCGTCGGCTCGACGCGGCCGGGCTCCAGATGGTCTTGTTCGATGCGCCGATGGGCGACTGGAACGCCGGCGATCGTGGAATGACCTGCATTCCGGGCCGCGAGGCGGAATTCCGCGCGAGCCTCGAGCCGGTGGTGGAATACGGCACGGCGCTCGGTTGCGATACCGTCCATGTCATGGCTGGTGTTGCCGGCCCGGGAATGGACTACGCAACGTGCGAGCGCACGTATGTCGACAACCTGCGATTCGCCGCGGGATTCCTGGAACCGCACGGCATCCGCGTCGTCATCGAGCCCATCAACAAGTCCCTGGGCATCGTCACGAACGGCCCTTCCTATACGACCCAGGGCATGCACGGCTATTTCCTCAACCACACGGCCCACGCGCGCCGCATCATCGAGACGGTGGCCCATCCCAACCTGTCATTGCACCTCGACTGCTATCACATGCAAGTGCTCGAGGGCCATCTCGCCGATACCTTGCGCGAGAACATCCATCTGGTGCGCCATATCCAGATCGCGGGCGTGCCGGGCCGGCATGAGCCGGATGTGGGCGAGATCCATTACCCCTACCTGTTCGACCTGCTCGACGAGCTGGGCTACCGGGGTTGGGTCGGATGCGAGTATCGGCCGCGCGGGGATACCCTCACCGGCCTCGACTGGGCCGGAAACTATGGTATCGGTGTGTCGGACTGACGCCCGGTCGGCCGGGCGGACCGGTCCTGGACGGCAGAGGGCGAAGGCCGGCGGCGCCCGGGATTTGTTCAGGGCACGCTCACGCGCCCGAAGTCCGTCGCCGTGTCTTCGGTCGCTGCGACAACTCGGTCACGTCACGGCCTCCGCGGGACCTGGCGTCCAGGCAGGAATCGCCACGCCTGCCGCGACATAACACGCTTCCATCAATTCGAGCGTACGAAGGTTGTCCAGGCGATCGGTCCCGAACGGCGCGCCGGTTGCGAGGCCGTGCACGAAATCCCGCACGGCCGCGCTGAAACAGACCTGATAGTTCTTTGCGAGGTCGAACAGCACGGGCAATTCGCTCGAGCCTTCCAGGTACAGGCGGTCGCGGTCGTAGATCATGGTGTTCCTGGAACCCATCAGTTCGAAGCGATCCACGGGCAGCGGCGGATAGCCTGGGGCCGAGATGTTGCCGTCGAGGACGACCGTCATGCCCCGTGCCCCGGCAAGCGTCACGACCGCGACGTCCTCGCCTGCCAGCTCCGGGTTGACTTGTGATATCCGGGCCGCCATCACTTCGAGCGGCCCGAGGATCACGCGCATCGCATCGAGCTGATGGATCAGGACCTCGAACAGTAGCAGGCGCGGGAATGTCCGCAGGTAGGG
>JBBQHP010000047.1:0-36206 GCA_038324085.1 Burkholderiales bacterium | reverse complement strand
GTCCCACGCCCTCCCGAAGTGCCACTCGCCGCATGGATCAATCCGCCAACGAGGAACCAGCTCAACCCAGAAAACCAAATCAGGCAACACTCACTAAATTCAAATACCCAGGTGTCGCAAAGTCATTGACACGCTCCGCTTCCAGACGCTCCGGAGCTGTTTGTTGTGGCCTGAGGTTGCCAAAATACAGGCTCCTGCAAGTCTCTTGCGCACCCAGTTCATTGTCAGTGAAGCGTCGCCACCCTGCCGCGCCGCAGTGCTGATGCCAAGCTTCCTCGGCAAACAGTGCAGCCGCGCGGAGCTGTTCTGTGGTCAGCGGCGCAACGCCGGGGACGAATTCTCTGCAGACGACATCAAGGACTGGGCTGAAGGCGTCGGGGGAGTCAGACTCATCGAGAGTGGTAGGGCGCAACGACTGAACAGCAGCGGGCATAGGAACCTCTTCGGGCGATTCAGAGAGACAAGCACGGGCGGGCGGAGGAATCGACGAGTGCGCGTAGGTACGGCCGGATGATCGTGGTATCCCGGTGGGCCGTTGCGACACATGCCACGAGGTGCACTGGGCGGGCGGCCATCGGCTCGTTGGCCCTCAGTGTTGCGACAATGTAGCGCCTGTTCCCCCGCACCATCTCGTGCGTGAATACGTCGCCGACGTGAAACGGCCCGTTGATGACCTCAAGCCATGGGAGCGGTCGGCCTCGGTCGCCGAGAAGGTAGACCTTGAAGCGCACGGCAGGCTGGAGACAGATACTGTACGGGCGACAGTATATCGCCGGGCTCACGGGCCTTGGTTGGAAGGCAAGAAAAAGCCCTAAGTAGCTGACATCTGCCTAGGGCCGAGGTGACGGCGGCCACACGCGGTCTCTGGGAAGTGGTGTCACCGTACTCCTGCTCAGTTTATGCGGACGACCCGTCCAGCCTCGGTAGCGCCAACATGCCGCCACCAGGCACCGCCTGGTGACACCGACCCTAGCTATTTGGGAGTTTGACCATTTCGCCGGCTCTCCTGAACCGCCCGGGAGATCAGGGAGGCAGCATGCGCCGAACCCAAGGCGCCCGCGATGGCGAGCCAACCGCTGTCCAGCCAGACGCCAAGGGCGCTCAATGCGAGCGCCACCAGGGCATATGGAAGGCCGTGTTTCATGCCTTCCCGTCGTCAAGCTTCAGGGCAATTTTCCTGGGGTCCAAGTGCGTGTACCGGAGAAGCATCTGAACGGTCTTGTGCCCCGTTATGACGCGCACCTCGGTCAGCGACAAGCCCTTCTCGAAGAAGCGGCTGGTGGCTTCGTGGCGAAGGTCATGAAACCTGAGTCCCTCAATGCCCTTCGCCTTGCAGGCCTCGCGGAAGCGCAACGTGACGTTGTCAGGGTGCACGCTAAACACCTGACCGCTGGGCTTGGGCCCCACATCACGAAGAACCGCAAGGGCCCGCGGAGACAGCGGGACATCCCGTGAGTCGCCATTCTTCGTGTCAGGAAGCCGGGCCACGCGCGCCTCGAAGTTGATGTTCTCCCACTGGAGGCTGAGTAACTCCCCGCGGCGCATGGCAGTTTCAAGAGCAAGCCCCATGATTGCTGCATGGGTGTGATTGCGCCGCTCTCGATACCGAGCGAGCAGACGCTCCTCCTCGTTTCCTTGAAGGCGCCGAGTGCGGCCTCGCGCTACTTTGGGCTTGCGGATTTCCAGAACAGGATTGCCTAGGCCCTCCATCCCCCAGTCGAGCCGAGCGACTACGTAGAGGTTCTGCACCACTGCTAGATCCAACCGGACAGTGGAACCAGAGGCTTTTCCAGCCGAGCGCTCGGTGCAGAATGTTGAAAAGTCCACGGGGCGCAGGTCCTTCAAGAGGCGAAAACCGAGTGGGTGCCGCTGCCACATTTTGATTCGACGTAGTTCGTTAGCAGCGCCCTTCTTCGAGGGCGTTTTTTCCAGACTGTAGCGTTGGAGTGCGACGCGCAGCGTCAACGTCTCCAGAGGCACAGAGTCGGGTCGTGTTCTAGTGGCAACTCTCCTTTCGCCGTTCATAAGCCAATCGCTCGCGGCGCGTGGATCATGAAAGTTCCGAACCAAGTCCGGTTGTCCGCTCATCTGAATACGTACTTGGATAATCTTGCTGATGGCATCGGCGACTTGCACGGTAGGCCCTCCTAGGGTCTGGTGTCGAAGTCGCTAGATGTACCTCAAAACAATTCATCCGGAAGCGGGACTATTCCGCAATCGGTTGCATGGGCCGAGCGGATTTAGTGCCCAACTGCACGGCGACGACCGGGTAACGGCAAGCACTTGACAGAGGGCTAGGGCGCAGAACTGTCAGCGAAGTTTTAATGAACGATTGCTACACCACGATGCTACACTACGGGTCGTAGCTCGCCTAAATTAGCCATCTGAATCAAGGCCCCATGCGATGCTTCTACGTTTCCCGCACGGGACGCCAGTTGAAGATGCCACCGCCAGGTGGCGTTTTTATTTGGCTTGCTCCTGGATGCTTCGACCTCCCGGCCGGTTCGCGCGGAATGCGCGCGTTCCGCGCGCCTTGCGCACCCGGCCCGCCTGCTGGCGATGCTCAGGTCCTGAACTGCCCTGCCGACGCGTTGAGCGAGGAAGCCAGAGTCTGCAGTCGGGTTGCCAGCGACGATACCTCGCCGGCAGCGGCGCTGCTCGACTCGGCACCACGGCTCACGTCCTCGAGCGATCCCGCGATGGACTGAACCGCCGCCCGTTGTTCGATCAATGCCGTGCTGACCTCGGCAATCATCTGCGCGGTGCGCTGCGAGTCGGCCTGGATCTCGCGGATCACCCGCTCGGCTTCCCGGGCCTGCCCCTGGCTCGCCCCGGTAGCGGCGCTCATGTTCTGCATGGATGCCTCGACGCTCGCCGAATCGGCCACGACCTTCTCGGTCAAGGCAAAGATCTCGCGCGTCGCGCCTTCGACTTTTTTGGCCAGCTTGCGCACCTCGTCGGACACTACGGCGAATCCGCGACCGGCTTCGCCCGCGCGCGCCGCCTCGATCGCCGCATTGAGTGCCAGGAGGTTGGTCTGATCGGCTATGTCCTTGATGGTGGTGGTGAGCGCGTTGATGCCGTTCACGCGCACCGAAAGTTCGCGTACGTTGCCCACCGCGGACTCGGTCGCCCTGACCACCCGATCGATGTCTGCCGCGGTTGCAGCCACGATGGCCGCTCCGGTCTCGGCTCGCTGCCTCGACTCATCGGCCACGGTCTTCACCTCGCGTGCGTGGTCGCCGATGGATTCCACCGAGCTGCTCAACTCCTCCACGGCGGCCGATACCGACATGCTGGCTTCGCTCTGGCGCGCCACCGCCTGGTTCACGGCGGCAGCGGCGGCCGCCAGTTCATTCGCGGCAGCATCCGCTTCGGCCGCCTGGGTTTTAGTGCTGCCGATGAGTCTGGCCAGGCCGGCACGCATCGTACTGATCGCGGCGGCAAGGCTGCGTTCCATCCCGCGGCCAACGGGTACGTCCACGCGCAAATCGCCTTCCGCCATGCGGCGCGCACTTTCCCCCACGGCCGTCGGTTCACCGCCAAGGCGGCGCAAGATCAGGTGCCGCACCAGAAGAAAGAACCCGCCGGCGAGCACCGCGACAGCGGCGAGCAGCCCGAACGAGATCAGCAATGAACGGGTACGAATCTGCGTCATCGCTGCCTGCTGTTCTTCGCCCAGAGTCAGGCCCAGCACGACGGTCTTGTCGACCTCTGCGCGATGGGCGTCGTATAACGCACGCAATCGAGTCAGCGATTGCTGCGCCAACGCTGCGTCGCCCCGGGTGACCGCCGGCAGAAAGGATTGGTCAAGTTCGGTGAAGAGCTGCTTGGCCGTCTCGCTATGCTTGCCCAGCAGGCTCACTTTGGCGGGTCCGTCCAGATCGTGGTCAGCCAACCAATAGGCCTCACGGTCCTCGAATTCCTTGCGTAAGTCCTTGAGGCGCTCGAGATTCTGGCTGCGTCGCGTCGCGGGGCCAAAGACGATATCCATCGCGCTCATCTGCGCTTCGAGGATGTACAGCGGCGGCGGCAGGATGTCCGCGACCAGGTCCTTTGCGAGCCCCTGCCGGTACGCTGTCCGGAACGTGGCGTCCACCGCAACCTTCGTAGCGAACGTGGCGATCACCATCACCCCCAGCAGCACCACGAGCAGTGCTCCCAGCAGTGTTCCAATCTTCACGTTCTCAAGACGCATCGCGGTTCTTCCTCCAGTCAGACATGAACGGTTGCACCGCGCATTGACGCAAACTATTTCGAACCCGGCGTACCGCAGCCGATGCCGGAACCCCATACGACAGGCGAAACCGAGGGCGTTGGCCACATTAACGGCATCGGCCGCGCGAATTTGAGGGAAAGTGACTGCCCGCTCTCCACCCGGCTGACGCTCGCCTGTCGCACTTGGCGCCTCCGTCCGCCTTCCGGGCGGGGGGGCGGGGCTGGCCCCGGAAAGAACACGACAGCGGGATGAACCGGCGGCTGCCGATCGCAGGGAGATATCGGGGTGGCCGCCGTTCCGGCGCGATCATCGCCGTTCCGGCCCCTTCCGCGTCGTAGAATCCGTCCCCCATGTGGTGGCTCCTCGGTCTCATAGTCGGTGCAGCGGTCGGCGGTGCCCTGGCCGACGGCACCGGCGCGCTACTCGGGGCGCTTGCCGGCGCGGCCATCGTTCTGGCGCTGCGCCGTCCATCGATCGATCCCCGGCTGGAAGAGCGGTTGCGCGTGCTCGAAGCGGGGCTCGCGCGGCTCGCGCACAGGCTGGACATTCTGCAAGCGACGTCCCCGGTCACATCGGAGCTGCGGCAGTCGCCCACGCCCGAGCCAGCCGACGGCACTTTGAGTGCCCCGACTGTGGACGCGCTGACCCCCGCAGAGCAATTCGCCCAGGATGCCATCGGAATGCCTGGCGATCGGTCCGCTGCGGCCGTCGACCCGGAACCGGAGCCGGCAGAAATCGAACCGGCTCCGGCTCCGGCCTACGTGATTGCCCCGCCTGCCCAAGACAAGTTCGATCGTTTCTTCGCCCGCGTCCGGGCCTGGCTGTTCGGCGGCAACACGGTCGTGCGCGTTGGCGTGATCATCCTGTTCTTCGGCGTCGCTTTTCTGCTCAAGTTCGCGTTCGACCTGGGCCTTATGCCTCCGGAATTGCGCGTGGCCGGCGTCGGTGTCGGCGGCATCGCGCTGGCGATCGTCGGATGGCGTTTGCGCAACACGCGCGAAACCTATGCGCTCACCCTGCAAGGGGCCGGTGTCGGCGTGCTGTATCTGGCCATCTTCGCGGCCTTGCGCCTGTACGAGATGATTCCCGCGCCGCTCGCATTCGTGCTGCTGGCCGGGCTCTCGATTGCTTCCACCGCATTGGCGCTGTACCAGAACTCGCAGGCTCTCGCGGTGCTTGCGGTCAGCGGCGGATTCCTGGCGCCGATCCTCACTTCCTCGGGCAGCGGCAACCACGTCGCGCTTTTCGCCTACTACGGGGTCATCAATGCCGGCATCGTCTGGCTCGCGGCGCGCAAGCCTTGGCGCCCACTCAACCTGACCGGGTTCTTCTTCACGTTCGGCGTAGCCGCGCTCTGGGGTGCGAAGCATTTCCGCCCCGAACTCTGGCTGAGCGTCCAGCCGTTCCTGATCCTGTTCTTCCTGATGTACCTGGCAATCCCGACGCTGTTCGCCCGGATCGCGGCCACGAGGACCGCAAAGTACCTCGATGGCACCCTGGTGTTCGGCCTGCCGGTCGTGATCACAGGGCTGCAGTCGCAACTGGTGGCGCATTTCGAGTTCGGCGGCGCGATCAGTGCGCTCGCCGCGAGTGCCATCTACCTGTTCGCGGCGCGCATCGTGCGGTCGCGACATGGCGCAGCGCTGCCGGTGCTGATCCAGTCGTTCGCGGCGCTCTGCCTGATGTTCGCGACGCTCGCTATCCCGCTCGCACTGGATGCGCGCTGGACTTCGGCCGCCTGGGCGCTCGAAGGGGCTGCAATGGTGTGGGTCGGTCTCCGGCAGGATCGCTGGCTCGCGCGTGCGGCAGGGTGCCTGCTCCAGGTCGCGGCGGCGGTCGCATTCTTCACCGGGATGCACGGCGAGCCGGGAAGCGTCCCGCTGTTCAATCGCGACGGAATCGGGTTCCTGTTCCTCGCAGTTGCCGGGCTGTTCACCGCCTTCCTGTTCGAGCGCAACGACCAGCGATCGAGCGCCGCGGAGCGCGCGTCGCGAAGTCTCGTTCTCGTTTTCGGCCTGATATGGTGGTTCGGCGGTGGCCTGCACGAGATCGAAGCGCATGCGCCCGTTGCGTGGCGAGCGCAGCTGTTGCTGATGTTCATCGTGGCGACCGCGGTGGCTTTCGAATGGGTCCGTACCCGGCTCGCCTGGAACGACGCGAGGTTCCCGGCGCTGGCCCTGGTGCCGCTAGCCATGGTCGCCTTGGCGTCGCAGGCGTTGGCGTACGCCCATCCGTTCCAGCATTGGGGCTACCTCGCCTGGCCCGCGATGTTCGGTGCGCATCTCTGGATCCTGCGACGCAGGGAGGTCACCGGTGCGCGTGCCTACGACTGGCTGCATGGCGCCGGACTGTGGCTGCTCGCGGGCGTCAGCGCGTGGGAAGCAGGGTGGGCAGCGGGACACGTTGCCGACAGCGGCTCGGACTGGGGGTTGGCGGCGTGGATCGCCGCGCCGGCCGTGCTCATCGCCTGGCTGTCGACTGCGGGCGCGAAGCTCGCGTGGCCCGTGGCCGCCTGGTTGCGGGGTTATCTGGTGATCGGCGCGCTGCCGGTCGTGGCCGGCCTGCTGTTCTGGCTGGTGGTCGCGTCCACTTTCGGTACCGGCGGCGCGGCGCCGCTGCCCTACGTTCCGGTCCTCAATCCGCTCGATATCGGGATCGCTGCCGCGCTGCTTGCCGGATTGCTCTGGCTGAGGGCATTGTCCAGGCACGGCCTCGATCGATGGATCGTAGCGCGTCCATGGTTGCGCCATGGCATTCCCGGGAGCGCGGCGTTCATTGCGGCCAACGGCGTCCTGATTCGCGCTTTGCACCAGTATGCGGGGGTCCCGGTGCGGTTCGATGCGATCATGGCATCGATGCTGGCGCAGGCGGCGCTGTCACTGTTCTGGACTTTGCTCGCGCTGGTGCTGATGGTCCTCGCAAACCGGCTTCACCGCAGGTTGCTCTGGTTCACGGGCGGCGCATTGCTCGGTGCCACCGTGCTCAAGCTGTTCGTCATCGATCTGTCGAACGCGGCCGGCGGCGAGCGCATCGTCTCGTTCGTCGGGGTCGGGGTGCTCATGCTCGTGGTCGGCTATCTGGCACCCGTCCCGCCGCGCGCGGACGCTACCCGATGAAGGCGCACCGGCTGCTCTGGGTGTCCTGGTTCGCCGTATCGCTCGTCGGCGCCGCGGAGCGTGCAGAGGACTTCGGCTACGCATCGATGGTCATGTTCACCCCCGGGGACGCGCTCTACGCGTTTGCGCTGCCGGAAGCCGTGTATCGCCACGCTGTCGCTGCGGATCTCGGTGACGTGCGCATGTTCAATGCCGCCGGTGATGTCGTCGCTCATGCGCTGCGCGCGCCCGCGCCACAAACCCCGGTGGCTGCGGCGCCGCTGCCGATCTTTCCCGTGCGTGGTTCCGTTCCGGGCGAGAGTCCGATCGACGATCTGACAGTGGAGGTGCACCGCGATGGCACCGTCATCAGCGTCCGGGGCTCGAAACCGGCGGGTGGTGCGCCGATCGTGGCCTGGCTGGTCGATGCCTCGCATTTCGAGTCCGCGATAGATTCGATCGACCTCGACATCGCCGGCGACGGCGACGTGGTCGCCAGGGTGACGGTCGAAGCCAGCGACGATCTCAAGCACTGGACCCGGATTGCCGAAGATGCGCCGGTCCTGCGCGCGCGCTTCGCCGGGGAGAGGCTGGATCAACTGCGCATCGCACTCGGTGGCACGCAGGCCAGATACCTGCGGCTGGTCGATACCCGTGGCGCTTTCCCGTTTACCCTTGCCGGCGTGCGCGCGAGCGCCGTTGCGAGCGGGGACACCCGCATCCTCGAGACCGTGATTCTCGCGCCCGGCGCAACCGACGCCACCGCGCGTGCGTGGGAATTCGATACGGGTGGGCATTTCCCGGTCGAGCGCGTCGGACTCATCGTGACCGAGGACAATGCGGTCGTCCCGTTCGAACTCTCGGGACGTGTCGATGCGAACCAGCCGTGGCGTTCGATCGGCAACGGTGTGGCGTACCGGTTCACCCAGAACGGCCTGACCGTGACCAGCAAGGCGGTGCCGATCGCCCGCACGACCGACCGGTTCCTTCGGGTGCGCATGAATGCCGGATCGGGCGCCTGGCCGACGGTGGCGCCGAAACTCGTCCTGCACTGGCAGCCCGCCGAACTGGTATTCGCCGCGCGCGGTGAACCGCCGTTCACGCTTGCCTACGGACGATCGAACGTGGCGAGCGTCGCGTTGCCGATCGCGACGCTGATTCCCGGCTACGGCACCGACAAGGCACTGGAGCCTGGTCCGGCGCAGGTGAGTGCGGAGTACACCCTGGCGGGAGCACGCGCCATCGACGTTGCTCCCGACTATCGCCGCTGGGCGCTGTGGGCCGTGCTCGCAGTCGGCGTGAGCGTGCTCGGCGCCATGGGATTGAAGCTTGCCCGCGAGGCGAGTGATTCCCGGGTGCCGCCGACGCGTTGAGCTGTCCGCGAGGGGGAGGCGGGGAGGCCACGCCGGTCCGAATCGACGATGACGAAGTCAGGTTGCGCAACGACGCCCGGTGGGCACGTAGAGTCATCCCTGCTCATCGCGGTGCGACCGGGCAATGAGGATCGAACACTTTCACGCCACCGAACGCCCGATAATGCGCGCTCGCGAAATCCCCGGACGGAGCTGCGCAAGCAATGCGATCCATCGAGACACGTCTACTTGCCCTGCTGTTGTGGGCAAGCCTCGGGGCTGTCGTGCCGGCGCTGGGAGGCGAGTCGATCGTCATCGGGTCGAAGCGATTCACGGAGTCGTACATCCTGGGGGAGATCGCGCGTGCAACGCTGACACGCGCCGGCGTCTCGGCGACGCATCGCGAGGGTATGGGCAACACTGCCGTGCTGTTCGAAGCGCTCAAGGCCGGTGCCATCGATGTCTACCCGGACTACACGGGTACCGTCGGGCGCGAATTGCTGAAATCCGGGGCGACCGACCTCGATGCGCTCAATCGCGGCCTCGCGCCGTATCACCTGGGCGTCGCGGTTCCGCTCGGATTCGAGAACACGTATGCCTTGGCGATGCAGGAGGTCAAGGCCGGCCGCTTGGACATCACCGGTATCGGCGACCTCGCGCGGCGCCGTGACCTGCGGCTCGGCCTTTCGCCCGAGTTTCTGAACCGCGCCGACGGTTGGCCCGGTCTGGCCCGCGCCTATTCACTGCAGCACACGCCGCTGGTGCTCGAGCATGGCCTCGCCTACGAAGCCCTCGCCGCCGGTCGCGTCGACGTGATGGACATCTATGCGACCGACGCAAAAATCGCGAAGTACCGCCTGCGCGCGCTGCGCGACGACCGTCGCTACTTTCCGGAGTATCGGGCGCTCTTCGTCTATCGCCTCGACCTGCCGCGCCGCAATCCACGCGCCTGGGCCGCGCTGCGCTCGCTCGAAGGCCGCATCGACGCGGATCACATGATCGCGATGAATGCCGAAGCCGAACTCGATGGTCGCGCCTTCGTCGAGATCGCTCGTCGATTCGTCGAGGGCGGCACGGATGCGGGTGCCGAACAGCGCGGCTTCATGGCGCGCCTGTTCGCCGACGATCTGCCTCGCCTCACGGTGCAGCACCTCGTGCTGGTCTTCGTGTCGCTGGGGGCAGCCTGTGCAGTCGGGATTCCGCTGGGCGTCGCTGCCGCCGGATCGCGCGCATTCGCGCAGCCGGTGCTCGCGACCACCGGATTGATCCAGACCATTCCGTCGCTCGCGCTCCTCGTTTTCCTGATTCCCGTCACCGGTGCCATCGGCACCGTGCCGGCGCTGATCGCGCTGTTCCTGTATTCGCTGCTGCCGATCGTTCGGGCGACCCACGTTGCGATCACCGGCATTGCGCGCAGCCAGCGCGAATCGGCCATCGCGCTCGGATTGCGCCGGATGCAGCGCTTGCGCCTCGTCGAATTGCCGATCGCTGCGCGGGGCATCCTGTCCGGCGTCAAGACGTCCGCCGTGATCAACGTGGGTACCGCAACCATCGCCGCATTCATCGGTGCCGGTGGTTACGGGGAGCGCATCACCGCCGGGCTCGCTCTCAACGATCACGCGATGCTCATGGCGGGCGCGATCCCCGCGGCCGTTCTGGCGTTGGCCGTACATGGCGTGTTCGAACTCGCCGATCGCTGGATCGCCCATTGACGCCCGGAAGCGCACCTCGTACTTTCCGCCGCATCGAACCCGAGGACCGACGAGATGAATGCTTCCACACCCGGCATCACCGCTGATGAACAAGTTGCCCGCATCTTCGAATGGCGACGCGGTTTCAACAACATTCACCTGATCGATACCGGTATCGAACTGGGCCTGTTCGCTGCGCTCGCGACGGCACCAGGCCTCACGGCCGAAGCGCTGGCCGACAAACTCGAACTGCGGATCCACCCGGTGCGGACGTGGTGCTGGACCGCGCATGGCCAGGCGCTGCTCGATTCCGACGAGGCCGGCGGCTTCCGGCTGGCGCCGCACATGGACGCGATCCTGGCCAACCCGGGTCACCCACGTTATCTCGGTGGCTATGCGCAACTGGGCACCCGCGTGGCCGCGGAGGATTTCCGGCGCAGCCTGCAAACCTACCGCACCGGCGAGATCAATCCGTTCCAGGGGCGCGGCGAAGGCTTCGCGCACCTCATCGCGCAATCGACCTGGGGCTTGCAGATCGCCACCGCCCGCAAGATTCTCCCGGGCGTGGAGGGCCTAGTCGCGCGGCTCGAAGCCGGTGGCACCGTGCTCGAGGTGGGCTGCGGCACCGGCAACTTCCTGATCCAGACGGCCAAGGCATTTCCGGCGGCGCGTGCGATCGGGGTGGATCTCGATGCCGACAGTCTTGCAATCGCGGAGCGCCGTATCGCGGACGCTGGCTTCGGCGAGCGCACCATGGCCCGGCTGGGGGCCGTCGAGGACGTCGTCACGCCGGGCAGCGTCGATGCAGTCGTGATGATCGAGGTCCTGCACGAAATCGACCAGGCGCTGCGACCGTCGGTCATTCGCCAGTGTGCACAGGCGCTGAAACCCGGCGGTTGGCTGGTCGTGGTGGACGAGACCTATCCTTCCACCCTGGCGCAGACCCGCGAAGCCGAGTTCCGCTTCCCGTTGCAGACCGGCATCGAAGAGCTGACCTGGGGCAACGTCATCCCCACGCGCGAGGAGCAGGAAAGCCTGCTGCGCGACGCGCAATTCGCCGAACCGTTCGGCCGCATGCTCATCGGTGAGGGATTCACGGTGCTGACGGCGCGACGGCCGTAAGCGGGGTGATGTTCTGCGTCTGACCGCGCTCTTGCGTTTGCGGCGGAGCTGCGTCGATCGACTGCGCACGATGTCCTTAACGTGGTGCCGATGCCGTCGAGGAAGGTCTTGACCTCGGCTTCGATTCGTTCGGGGCAGTTCTCGCGATCCCGCGTCTCATGGACCCAATTGCGTATGCCGAAATGGAAGGCGAAATCAGAGCCTGATGTCGGTGATGCTGCCGGGCCGGGAGCCGTTGTCGCGCCCGCTGAAACGCGGCTCGGCGAGGTGCCTGCCATGCGGAGGTCCCGATCCATGTTGCGATGCAGAAGAAGTCGACGGCCGATCGGCATTCCAGCGGTGCGCGGGAGCGTCTAGACTGGCGAGGTCGGGACGCCGTCGCGCGCGCCCGCTGAGTGGGAGCAGCGAATTGACGACCGACAAGACGCAGGCCTGGCTCGAGGGCTGGAACGAGACCATCTTCCCCGATGTCCCGCTGGGGCAATGCGGGGATGGCACGTTCGTCGGCGCGTTTCGGCAGCGCGTTTTGTCCAGCGCGTTCCAGCCGATAGTAAGCACGGTCGATGGCGCAACCGTCGCCCATTCTGCGCGTACCCGGTCCGAGCTCGACGGGCGCGAGGAACCGCCCGCCGACGTGTTCGCGCTGGCGGGCAGCGACCCCCTTGTCGTGCAGTTCGATCGCTCCGCGCGAACCTTGCATGTGCTCAACTACCATACCGGGACGCGCGCGATGGGCCGGTTGTTCCTCCGGGTCCAGTCGCGTCTGGTCGAATCGGTGGGCAGCGGCCATGGGCGGGTGTTCGAAGGAATCCTGGGGCGACTGGGCGTCCTCACCAAGGATGTCGTCATCCAGCTGCCGCGGCACGCGAACGAAGATCCGGCGCTCTATGCCCGCGCGCTGCTGAGCTATCGCAGCCTCGGTTACCGTGTCGCCACCGAATGCCTCGACCTGCTCGATCCGTTGTTGGACGGAGGCTACGAAGTCATGCCGGACATCATGGTGGTCGATCCTCGATCGCACCCCGACCCCGAGACGCTTCCGCGATTGATCGGCCGGATCAGGGATCGTGGCACCACGGCGCTCGTGCACCGGATCGAGACTGCAGCGCAACTCTCGGCGGCGATCGCGGCCGGCACCGATCTGCTGCAGGGCTACTTCCTCGGCCGCCCCGCGCGTCGGCCGGAAGCTCCGGTGCTCGATCCCAGCCTGCTCGTCCGGAGCGTCGATCGCAGCGAGTCGCTGTCCTGACCCTCAGGCTGGTAGATCCGTTGCGACCGCGTGACGCCCCATGGGCAGGGCTGGGCGATAGTGGACCCCGGTTGCTAGCCGCCGATTGCCTGCATCGCCGGGCGGGCATCGGCAACACCAGCGCCGAGGTAGGCTACGAGGTGCTCGCTCAACTCGCGCGCATCGTCGCCGACGCCGTCGATGAGCGTGGACTTGCGTCGTCGCAGGAACGGGGTGCCGAGCAGATACAGGCCGGGTGATTCGACGACGACGCCGCCATCGTGGCGGATCTGTCCCTTCGCGTCGACGACCGGAACGTCGAGCCAGGAGTAGTCCGGACGATAACCCGTCGCCCAGATGACGGTCTTGACGGCGCCTCGGGCGAGATCGAGCAGCAACGGCGGGGAGGCCTCGATGCCGGTCGGTTCCGATCGTCGCGGCAGATCGATCTCGCCATCGAGTCCGCGCTCCGTGGCCCAGGCGTCGATCGCATCGAGCAGCCGGTTCATCTTGAGATCCGCCAGCGCGCACACGTTG
The DNA here is from genome assembly GCA_038324085.1 of Burkholderiales bacterium. Taxonomy (GTDB): domain Bacteria; phylum Pseudomonadota; class Gammaproteobacteria; order Burkholderiales. The sequence goes on along the minus strand of JBBQHP010000047.1, from coordinate 22,962 downwards.
CGCAGCGATCCGGAGAACTGCGCCTTGCCTTCCCCGTTGATGCCGGCCAGACGGCCGACCAGTTTCACGCCGATCGCGCTCAGCGAGTTCAGATCGATCGTGCGGCGGTCGGGATAGCCGGCGAGCTGCAGCGAGGCCACGTTGCGGGCGCGGACGATGTCGTCGACGGCGTCGTAGCGTTCGTCGAGCACGCCGACCGCATCCATCCACCACTGGATGTCTCGACCCCGGTAGAGGCGCGGCAGCCGCACGTGTTCGCCGACCGCGAGGGTCACCGGGCGGCCGGAGCGCTGGATTTCGTCGGCGATCTGGGTGCCGGAGGCCGAGGCACCCACCACCAGTACGCCGCCTTCTGCAAGCTGAGCGGGGTTGCGGTACTGCATCGATGTCAGCGCGGCGATCGCCGGCGGCACCGCCTGTGCCACTGCCGGCACGTGTGCGACGTTGCAGGCGCCGGTCGCGAGGACGACCGCTTCGCAGAGCCAGATCCCCTGATCCGTGACCACTTCATAGCCGTTGCCCCGACGCCGCACCGCGGTGACCCGCGTGTTCGTGCGCACCGGCGCCGCGATCGCGCTCGCGTAACCCGCGATGAAATCGATGGTCTCGGGCATGGTGCGATAGCCATCGGGGTCGTTGCCTCGGTAGCGGTGACCGGGCAGGCGGCTCTGCCAGTTGGGCGTGAGCAGCCGCAGCGAATCCCAGCGCTCGGTGCGCCACGAGTGGGCGACTTCGCCCCGTTCGAGGACCACGTGATCGATCGAGTGCCGGGTGAGCCACCAGCTCATGGCGAGGCCGGCCTGACCGGCCCCGATGACGATTGCCGTTCTGCGCATGCAGGGAGTTCCCGCGGACGTCCGGCCGCGCTATTTGACCTCGACGGTCACGTTGGTGGGGTTCGCGATGATGTCGTACACCGCCGAGCGCTTTTGCGATTGGGCGACGAGCGCCTTGATGTCGTCGGCGGATGCGTCGGCGTCGATGTGGTAGGTGACCTTGACCCCGTCGAAGCCATTGCGCACATCGCTGTCGGCACCGAGGATGCCGCGGATGTCCATGCCGGCCTCGAGCGTGGCTTCCACCGAACGCAGCTGGATCCCGCGCACCTGCGCGACGGCGGCGACCCCCGCGGTCAGGCAGCCGGCCAATCCGGCCAGCACGAGTTCGACCGGAGTCGCGCCGCGGTCCTCGGACGCGAAGACTGCGGGATGGTCGGTGTCGAACGCAAATTTGCTCTTGTGCTCGTGTTCCGCGCCGAGTCCGTAGAACCCTTCAACCGTGGAACGGCTGAGCGTCCCGTCCACCCATTTCACCTTCGCCCGCCACTTGAACTGGGCCGCTTCGGGTGCCTTGGTCAGCGCTTCACGCGCGCCGAGCAGCGCATCGACGTTCACGCCATTGTTGACAGGTTTCTCGATCGTGGTGGTGGTCATGTCTTGCTCCTTCGGACGGTGGAAGATCGATCATAAAGGTTAGCAGCCATATTCCGGATTGGGTCCGTTTGATCATATGACTTGTGCGACTTTGCATATGCCGGTTTGAACATTGAGCCGATCCCCGAGGTTCCACCTCCCTGCCGCAGGCGCCGGCGAGGAACGGACATGCGACGGGACCGGTTCCGTCCTGCACCGGTAAGCAATGCCACGCGGCCCGGGCCAGGCGCCGCTGGCGCGTACATCCCCGCTTGCGGGCAGAAAGTTCTCGCAGGGTGGCGCTATCGCGGACCCCGGTCCCTGCCTGACCGCACCGCACGGGTAGCGGCGTAGACACTGGTCTCGCCGCGGGCCCTTAGCGCTGCCGCTGGCGAGTGAGCGTTATCGCTTCCGAGCGCCCGTTGCGCCGCAGCGTGAACGCGCCGGACATCGTCGTGGCGTCGTCCATGAGCTCCAGCTCGCCGGTGTAGTGGTAGCCGTCCTCGAACACCAGATCGAGCTCGGCCGTGAGGCGCTTGCCTCGCAGTTCGGCGACACCCTTCTTCCAGACCTCGTGCGAGTCGTGGTGCGTCTCGTTGATGCTCAGCCGGCTGCCGTCCTGGGTCACCGTCCAGAAGTTGCCGTCGGGCAGATACCACAGGCCTGAAACGTCCGGGGGGCGGTTCATCCATGCGTACAACGCCGCGGCCAGCGCCAATACGGCAACGACGCTCAGCGTGAGCTTCAGGTGCTTGCGTGTGGTGCCGAGCCATCCGCGCTCGTACTCCAGCACGTCGATGAGCCTGCCGACGTCGTAATCCCAGCGCGAGTCGCTCAACTCGTGGGCCTGGATGCGCGCCATGGGCTGCAGCGACTCGGGCAGCTCGCTTGCAGCGGGCATCGCGGTGCCCTGGACCAGCACGGGGAGAATGCGGATGCCCTGCGCCAGCGCCGACTCGATCTCCAGGCGCACGAAGTCCCGGACGTCGTCGAGCCGGCGCTGGCCCGTGGCATTGCGCACGACCAGCCATTCGCGGCCGATGACCACCAGGAGCGTATCGGCTTTCGCGAGCGCCTGGTCGATCACTCGCGCGAAGTCCTCGCCTGCCGGAATGTCCTCGACATCCCGAAACACCCGCTCGTTGCCGAAGCGGGCTTCGAGTGCGTCCGCCAGCCTGCCGGCCTCGCCGGCGCTGTCGTCACGACGGTAGCTGATGAAGACACTCGCCATGGTGGATCAAGCTCCGTGCGGTGTGCCCCTACCGCGAATCCGCGGCGCAGCCGCGGGTTCACGCACTTCAGGTGCCAGCCACAAGAGCGACCTCCTGCAGCCGGTCGGGCGATGACGCGAGGGTAGCACCTGCCCGGTCCCCCGCGCGCGCCGTCGCTGTGCTTCAGCCGATGATTCGCAGGCCGACCGGGCCGGCGCGGCCGGTGGACGATCGCAGCCTGCGCCTTGCCCCCCGCCCCCCCGACTCACCGATGGATTGTCCCTGTTCTGTTCAGAGGATTCTGATCGCGGGGTATACTCGAAAAAAAATCGTCTGCCAGACGCTCCGACCGGAAAAACAATCTGCCGGGTCGCGTGTTTGGTGGGAATGCCGTTCGGCATACAGCGGGAAGGAGAACAACATGACCAAGCGATCCAATGTCTGGGTGGGAGCACTATTCGCAGCATCGCTCCCGTTCATCGCAGCCTGCGGTGACAAAGGCGCTTCGAAGGATGAGGCCGCGGCGGCCGGTGGCAAGGCCGCGAAGATGCAGGACATCACCTGGAACATGGCGAGCGTCTACCCGACGAGCCTGACCCTGGTCGGCGAGGGCGCGAAGAAACTCGTCGACAAGGTGCAGCGCGCTTCGGGCGGGAACATCACGCTCAAACTCTACGAGCCGGGTGCGCTGGTCCCGGGGCTCGAATCGATCCAGGCGGTGTCCCGCGGGTCGGTCGACGTGGCGTGGTCGAGCCCGGGCTTCTTCGCCGGCACCGACTCGGTCTTCAACATCTTCTCGACGGTGCCGTTCGGACCGGACATGCCCGAGTTCCTCGCCTGGATCTACTATGGTGGCGGACTGGAGCTGCAGAACGAGCTGTTCGCCCAACACAACATACACACGATTCCCTGCGGCATTCAGCCGCCCGAGGCCTCGGGCTGGTTCCGGACGGAGATCAAGACGGTCGGCGACCTGAAGGGCCTGAAGATGCGCTTCTTCGGACTCGGCGCCAAGGTCATGGAAAAGCTGGGCGTATCGACCCAGCTGCTCGCGCCCGGCGACATTTTCCAGGCACTGCAGCTCGGCACCATCGACGCGACCGAATTCTCCAATCCGTCCCTCGACGAGAAGCTCGGCTTCTACCAGGTCGCCAAGTACTACTACTTCCCCGGGTGGCACCAGCAGGCCTCGATCATCGATCTGTTCATCAACCAGGCCAAGTGGGATTCCCTGGCGGACCAGCAGAAAGCGGTGATCGAGCAGGCGTGCGGCGACATGGTGCGACAGATCATGGCCGAGGGCGAAGCGACGCAGTGGAAGGCGATGAAGGACATGCGCGACAAGTACGGCGTGAAGATCATGCGGTGGCCGCCGGAGATCATGAAGGCCTACGAGAAAGCCTGGAACGAAGTCGTCGCGGAAGAATCGGCCGGCAATGCGAACTTCAAGAAGGTCTTCGACTCGTATTCCGAGTTCCGCAAGAACTACGCGCTCTGGCGCGACTACGGGTATCTGCATTGAAGCGGGGCCGCACCACCGGCCGTGAGCGCAGACGCGTGCGGCACGTCCGGCGCGTGCGCGCCGCGGCGTGGCGCGAACACGGGAAGCAATAGCCGATGGACGGATTGTTGACGGCGAGCAACGCCATCAATCGGATGCTTGAACGCGTCGCGATGACCGTCGGCTGGCTGTTCCTGGTGATCACCGCGGTGATCGTGTTCGACGTCCTGTCCCGCAAGTTCGGGTTCCAGTTGCCCGGCATGGGCTCGACCCGGCTCCAGGAACTCGAATGGCAGCTGCACACCGCGCTGTTCTCGTTCTGGCTCGGCGTCGGCTACGTCAAGAACTCGCACGTGCGCATCGACATCCTCGTCGCCAATCTGAGTCCGCGCAGACAGGCCTGGACCGAAATGGCCGGATGCCTGCTGTTCGCGCTGCCCTATTGCCTGCTGGCGATCTACATCAGCCTCGATTTCACCTGGATATCCTGGGTCGACAACGAGGGTTCGCCATCGGCCAACGGCCTGCCGTGGCGGTGGATCCCGAAGAGCTTCATCACGCTCGGGCTGATCATGCTTCTGGTCGGGGTGGTCTCGGTGATGATGCGCATCATCGTGTTTCTCTACGGGCCGGAACGCCTGCGCAAGCCGAGCTCGTTCGCCGCCTTCGAGATCACGGACTGAAGGCCCGGACATGGAGTGGCTGACCCATCACCTGTCCCTGATCCTGTTCTTCGTGCTGGCCGCATCGTTGTTCTGCGGCTTTCCGGTGGCGTTCGTGCTCGGCGGCATCGGCATCATGTTCGGAGGTCTCGGCATCCTGCTCGGGGTCTTCGAGCCGATCCAGTTCTTCAATCTGCTGCCGCGCATCTGGGGTTCCGCGGCGTCGAACCCGATCCTGGTCGCGGTGCCGATGTTCATCTTCATGGGCACCATGCTCGAACGCAGCGGAGTGGCCAACGACCTGCTGCATTGTCTCCAGGTGTTGCTGCGCCGCGTGCCCGGCGGTCTCGCGATGTCGGTCACGCTGATGGGCACCATCATGGCGGCGACCACGGGCATCGTCGGTGCGTCGGTGGTCATGTTGACGATGATTGCGCTGCCGTCGATGCTGGAACGCGGCTACAACAAGGAACTGGCCGTGGGGACCATCGCATCCGCGGGCACGCTCGGCATCCTCATTCCGCCGTCGATCATGCTAGTGATCATGGGCGACCTGCTGTCGGTATCGGTTGGGGCGCTGTTCGCGGCGGCGGTCATTCCCGGCCTGATCCTGGCGTTTCTGTACCTGCTCTACATCGGTGGCATCAGTTTCCTGCAGCCCCACAAGGCGCCGCCGTTGCCCGACGCGGTCGGACCGAAGACCTCTGCAGAATTCTGGCGCCTGATCGGCAAGAGCTTCTTCCCGCCGGTATTCCTGATCACGCTGGTGCTGGGGTCGATCTTCGGCGGATGGGCGACGCCGACCGAGGCAGCCGGTGTCGGCAGCCTGGGCGCGCTGCTCCTCGCGTGGTTCAACGGCACGCTCGATCGTCGCGCACTCAGGGACGTGATCGAGCGCACCGGGCTGACCAACGCGATGGTGTTCTTCATCGTCTTCGGTGCGACGCTGTTCTCCTTCGTGTTCCGTTCGCTCGGCGGCGACGACCTGATCGTCGAACTGCTCGCAACGATGGGCATCACTACCGGCTGGGAGGTGCTCAGCTTCATGCTGATCCTGACCTTCGTGCTCGGGTTCTTCTTCGACTGGATCGAGATCACGCTGATCGTGCTGCCGGTGTTCGCGCCGGTGCTGCATGGCGTGGACTTCGGTCCCCACATCGGCGAAGGCGGCCCGATCCTCTTCATGACCTGGTTCGTGATCATGATGTCGGTGAACCTGCAGACGTCATTCCTGACGCCGCCGTTCGGCTTCACGTTGTTCTACATGAAGGGCACGGTCCCGCCTTCCATCAACATGGGCCACATCTACCGCGGCATCGTGCCGTTCGTCGTCCTGCAACTGATCGGCCTGCTGTTGATCCTGGCGTTTCCGCAGATCGCATTGTGGCTGCCGAGGACGGTGGGTTTCCTGAAGTAGGCGCCGCCGTCGGCTAGGGTTTCCCCGCGGTGGCGCTTGCTGCGCGTGACCCGAGCATCTGGCTTGCGACGACCACGCCGATCAGGGCGAACCCGCCCAGGTCGGTGTAGATCCCCGGCTTGATCAGTGCGAACGCGGCCGCGATCAGCAGCCCGCGCTGCCACAGCGATGCGCGACTCAACAGATAGCCGGACAATCCACCCGCCAGGCACACGACACCGACCGTGGCGGTGACGGCGGACAGCGTTATCTGCATCGGGGTGCCGATCATCAGCAACGACGGGCCGAACACGAACATGAACGGGATGACGTAACCGGTGGCGCCGAGTCGCAAGGCCTCGCGGCTCGACTCCCACAGCGAAGCCCGCGAGATGCCGTTGGCGGCGTAGACCGCCAGCGCCACCGGCGGCGTGATGGCCGACAGGATCGCGAAATAGAACACGAACATGTGCGCAGCCTCGGTGAGCACGCCGAGCTTCACCAGGGCAGGCACCAGCAGCGCGGTTTGCATGATGTAGGCGGGCGCGGTCGGCATGCCCATCCCGAGCACGATGCCGGCCACCATCGTCAGCAGCAGCGCGAGCAGCATGTGATTGGACGCCGCGCTCAGTACCAGGTCGGTGAATTCCAGGCCCAGGCCGGTCAGGAAGATGACGCCGATGACGATGCCGGCGCAGGCGCAGGACAGGGCCACCGAGACCGTGTTGCGGGCACCCTGCTCGAGCGCGGCCACGATGTTGTCGAGCGCCACGTACTGGCGGGTCGATTTGCGCAGCAGTGCCGCTGGAATGGTCGACGCGATGCCGCAGAGCGCGGCGAACGGTGCGCTGTAGCCGATGAGCAGCGTCGCGATGATGACGACCAGTGGCAGGAACAGGTGGCCGCGTTCTGCGAGGACCTTGCGCAGCCGGGGCAGTTCGGACCGCGGCAGGCCCTTCATGCCGAGGCGCTTGGCCTCGAAATGCACCGTCATGAACAGTGCGAGGTAATAGAGGATCGCCGGCAGCAGGGCGAATGCGGCCACGCTCAGATAGCTGATGCCGAGAAACTCGGCCATGATGAATGCGGCGGCGCCCATGATCGGCGGCATGATCTGGCCTCCGGTCGATGCGACGGCTTCGACCGCCCCGGCAAAGGCCGGCGAGTAGCCGATGCGTTTCATCATCGGGATGGTGAAGGTGCCGGTGGTCATGACGTTGGCCACGGCACTGCCCGACACCGTTCCGAACAGGCCGCTGGTCAGGCACGACACCTTGGCCGGCCCGCCGGCCGAATGACCCGTCAGGCTCATGGCAAAGTCCATGAACAATTGTCCCGTGCCCGTGCGCTCGACCAGCGCGCCGAACAGGATGAACAGCATCACGTAGGTGGCCGATACGTACAGCGGAATGCCGAAGATGCCCTCGGTGCCGAGGTACATCTGCTCGATCAGCTGGCGCGGGTCGGCCCCACCGGGAAACATCGCGTAGGCGAGGAATGCCACTGCGGTGATCGGCAGGGTCCAGCCGACCGCGCGGCGGGTCGCCTCGAGAACCAGCGCTATCGTCGCGACACCGAACACCCAGTCGATCGGTCGCAGCGGATCGACGTAGGTCATCCGGTTGATGATGTAGCCCCGTTCGACTACCAGGTATCCGCAGACGGCGAGGCTGGCGACGATGAGCGCGAGTTCGATCCAGCGCGGATTCTCGGCTCGAGCGTTCGCGCGAGCCGGGAGCAGCAGAAACGCCAGCAACAGCGCGAAGCCCAGGTGCACGCTGCGCAACGTCAGCGCATCGGGCGGCCCGAACCAGGCGACGTACAGGTGGAACGCGGACATCGCCACCGCAACCAGCGTGATGATCCAGCCTATCGCCGTCCTGTCCCGGAACATGGGTGTCGCTCGCAGCCGGCCTCAGTTGTCGCTGCCGGCGTGCGCAGCGACGCCCTGGTCCCGATACCAGCGCGCGGCGCCCGCATGCAGCGGCACGCCGATGTCGGCGCCCATGCTCGCCGGCGTCGCCCCGCGCAACGCCTTGGCGATCGTGGACAGGTCCTTGAGCCTGGCGTGCATGCCTGTCAGAAGGTCGTAGATGAACTGGTCATCGAGCTCGCAGCGGGCAATCAGGTGGGTGGCATAGCCCAGGGTCGGGACGTCTCGTGTCTGTTTCGGGTAGGTGCCCGCCGGAATCACGGCCCGGCGATAGCCGGCGTTCATCGACTTCAGTTTCGCGAGGGCGTCATCCGGCACCTCGACCAGCTCGATCGCACGCGCGCTGGCCAGATCCATGACCGCACCTGCCGGTATCGTCGTGCCGAGTGTGAAGATCTGCGCATTGTCGTCCTTCAGCAAGGTGACCGAATCGGTGTAGGAACCGTAATTCATACGCGAGAGGTCGTCGTAGGTCATGCCATAGATCTTGAGCAATTGGCGCGTGATCGCCTCCGCCGTGTTGCCGCGCGTCTGCCCTGCGAGTGCCTTGCCCCGAAAATCGTTCGCCGTACGGACGCCGGCGCCGGCCAGGGTCACGATCTGGAAATACTGCGGATAGAGGGTCGCGACATTGCACACATGGGTGGCCTTCGCGTCGAACGGCGCCTCGCCGTTGATCGCGTCGACCGTGGACACCGAGTTCGCGAATCCGAGCTGCGCCTGTCCGGTCTCGACGGCTTTCACGTTGGCGATGCCGGCGCCCGGCAACACCTGCAGCGAAACCCCGGGAATATCCTTGTCGACGATGTTCTTGAGCGCGCCGCCGAGCGGATACCAGGAGCCGCCCTGGGGCCCGGTGACGATCTTCAGCCGTTGGTCGGATGAAGAGCAGGCGCACAAGAGTCCCGCTGCCAGAATCGGCATGACCAGCGCGATCAGTTTGCCCGGCAAGATTCGATTCCCCCCGTCTATCGTTGTGTGCGCGCCTGACCGCCGCGCCGTATTCCGGCCCCGCTGCGTCGCGCCGCGTTTACGGGGCTGGTGTGACGCGATATCCCACGCGCGGGAAATGCACGCAGACGACACCGACCTGCGGATCCTCGCGCAGCAGCGCGATCGATTCGCGATCGACGAGCCGTATCTTGCCGACGACGGCGGGATCGTTGCCGACGCCATCGGGGACCACGCTCACGCGCAGGCCCGGGTGCAGCGACTGCGGGTCCTTCGCATCGGCGCGCTCCGGCGTCGCGGTTTCGTTGTCGGCCGCGATGGCGAGCGCTGCGTCGGCGTCCATCGGCGTTGGTGTCCCGTGCCCGACGGCGGCGACGCGCGCTTCCCAGGCTTCCAGCGCGGGGAACTCCGCCAGTAACGGCGGGCCGCCTTGCCAGCGCCCTCGCAGGAACCACACGAGGTAGCAGGCCAGCGCGTCGGGCAGCCCGGCCTGGTCGCCGAGCAGGAACTTCCGCCCGCCGTCGAGCCGCTGGTCGAGCCAGCCGAGCTGGCCGCGCAATTGTGCGATGACGTGCGGCAGGTCGGCGCGGATCTGCGCGAGATTCCAGTCCGCTCCGAAATACAGCAGCCCGCGGTCCTGCGCGAAGGCTTCCGGCAACTGGTCGGCGTTGGCGCCGAGCACCACCCGGACAGCCTGGTCGAACATGGCATCGGTCCAGCGATTGATGCCCCAGGGCATGCCATCCGCGCCGCCGGGAAAGAACGTCGGTTCGGGGAAGCGGCGCTGCAACTCCCGCAGGATGCACTGGCTGTCGCAGAAAATATCGGCGCCGATCTGCATCACCGGCGTGCGCCGGTACCCGCCGGTCAGCGGCATGAGCTTCGGCTTGGGCGGGATGCGCGGGATTTCCACCGAACGCCAGTGCAGGCGCTTGATCCCCAGCGCGATGCGTACCTTCTCGGACACGGGGGACTGCGGATAGTGGTGCAGGATGATTTCACTCATGACTGGCCTGGCCGGTGACCGCGACGCGGGATCGATGATTCGTGCGCAAGTCCGCAGTCTATGCGGGAGCATCCATCACGTCACCACTGCGGCGTCGAACCGGACCATCCCAGCTGGATAGTCGTCCGAATGCGCGTCGACGCTGTGGCGTCGTGTCGATGCATCCATTCCCGCTGTCGCGGCGTGGCTGTCCCCTCCGGTCCGGCGCCGGCCGGGCACTCAAAAAAATGAGCCCCGGCCGGGGCCGAAGCTCGAAGTCGGGGCGGTAGGGAAGGGTTCCGCCCCAGCATAAGCAACGCCGACGACAGACCGCGCGCCGGCTCAGGCAGACAAGACTCGGGAAGGCTTGCGGTGACGGTCGCGACGGTTGCCGGGTAGTGGGCAATCCTTGTGGGTGCGACTACATGCGGCACCGACGTCTGGGACAAAGCGGATCAACGATCCGTTCCGACCGAAGCGAAATTTCGGGCCGTTCGCGGCCCGGGGCTGCGTTGCGAACCCCATCGGATGTTGGCGACTACCCGGAGTCGTCTGACGATCCGTGCCGGCGACACGCTCCCGCGCAGTCGCCCCTCAACCCGGCGGTGAGGGCCTGGATCGTTCCGCCGGGATCTGCGTTCAGGCCAGCTTGTTGACTTTGGTGCCGACCGAACCCGAGGTGGCCAACGGCAGGTCCGCGGGCTTGGGCGCAGCAGCCTTTGTTCCGTCACTGTCTCCGTCGGCGTCCTTGCGTGCGACGGATTGCGCGGGCAGCCCGGATTGAACCGGGGGCAACGACGAGACTGCGGGCGATGCGGACATTTTCTTCCTTTGAATCATGGACGACGGGAACGACGGACCCAGGGCCGCGAATCGTTCGGGGCCCTGGTGCGGTGGCTCCGTGTCAGCCGCACGCGTCCACCTGATCTCGTTATCGGCCGCGACCGACGGATCATGAGGCTTGCTTTCGATCAAGGGCGCGCTTCGGGGGGCTCTCCGAGGCGCAGCATCGGTTGAATTCGGCGGCATCGATGAAGTGGACGGACTGGGACGTTCGCAGATCGCGTCCGGCAATTTGCTCTCGTTCGACATACAGACTCCCTGAAACGCGTTGGAGGAAGAAGTGAACTTCGCCTTTACGGCCCTTGGCGTGCAACGACACCGCCCTGTCCGGTGCATCAGGCGCGTTTTCGGTCGCAACATCCGCCTTGCACCCACTGCGCCGCTGCCGACCCGTCCTGGTGGTGCGACTCGCGGTCATTCTCCACCCCGGACTCGGATGGAAAGCGTCGGCGTTGCTGATCGCTATCCGGTGACCGTGTCGTGACGAAGGCACACGGCGCATACGTCGCTGACTCGTTGACGACTCGCAAACCCCGAGCCGAAAAGCCGACGACTTCGCAAACATCGTGCTGCGAACTCCGTTTCGTAACCTTCGATTCCAGAAGAGCCATGGCGGGACGTCGACGCTGACTTTTCCATATGCATTTCCTCACGACAGCGCAGATGACTCGCTGCATGAACGCCGGATCTCAAGAAGACCACGAGCATGCCGTCGCGTCCGCTCAGGACGTTGACATCGGGGCTGCGGCCCAGAACGCTTATTCCGGGACAAGCACGCGAACGGTTCCGATTCAAACCCGCCGGTCGTCCAATCTTCACCACCATCGTCACGAGTGTGGGCACGACTTTGCCATGCCGGGCGCTGCGTCGGCGTGCGTCAGATATGACGTGGCACCGGTCAATCGGGGCAGGCGCAAGCGACAACAGCCGAACTTCTGCTGTCCTTCGCGGCTCCGACCTGAACTGCGGCTGTGCAGCGTCATGCTGTCGGTGGCGGTCGACCGGTGAATTCACGGTTTCGGCCACATACCGGTCACTGGGGCGCAGGATCACCGGTGGCACGAAGGGCCGGTATGCGCCAGGCTGCCGACGTACGCCGGAACTCCAGGCGTAGCCGGGCTGATCGACAGGCCTGCGACTGCTCCCGCTGGCATCTAACGGGGCCTATCGACCCAAACCAGCCCGTCGGACCTGCCAAATCGAAGCCCTAAGGCGGTCGCTCAATAGTGCATCGATCCGATCGGCCTGCGCATGATCTGCTGGCTGCGCTGATCCGCGAGTGACTCTTGTCCAATTGCCCGGAACTCGTCCGCTTTCTGACTGAACTGGGCGGCATGCGATGCTTTGGCCACCGGGCTTGGCGCCACGCAGACTTCGTTGGCACAAACTACTCTTCGCAATCCCCCATACTGGGTATATACAGGCATGGGCCTTGAATGGGCAGGCGTTCGAATGAAATCCAAGTTGGCGGTCTTGACAGTGGCGATCCTGCTGGGTGCTTGTGCTGCAACGGCGCCGACACCTCAAGCGAGGGGTGCACCCGATCCCGGCAATCCGGATTTGGCGTGTCTGCTCCCCAGCAACTGCGTGAGTTCGCGTGGAAACAGCGGCCTGGTGCCGCTGCTGTACGCTGGCACGCCCGAGCAGGCTATGGCGATGCTGCAGGCCACCTTGCTGACCTTCCCGGAGGCCACCGTCGTGCGCAGCGAGCCCCTGGCATTGGAGGTGATCTTCACCACGCCTGTCGGCTTCAGGGACCAGGTCGACTTCCGGATCGACCCCCAGGCGCAGCGCGTCGACTTTCGATCCCGCTCGTTGTTCGGCTTGTTCGACTGGGGCAAGAACCGCTCTCGGATGCAGGTATTCAAGATCCGCTTCGAACAGCAAGCCCGCCTGTGAGCTCACGAAATTTGAGACGGACGTCGAACCTGAGCCCCAGGTCCAACCTCGCCTGCCCGTTGCCGAATTGATGTCCGAGCTTCCCGACTGGATCCGCTCAGCGCGCCAGCAGTGGCGCTGGAAAGGCCAGGCGCGCCCGCCCTTTGCCGCGACACCGGGGCCAGGCCAGACATCGGTCTGGGACTTCCCTCGTCCGCCGCGTCTGGCGCAGGACACGCGCGAGGTGGTGGCGCGCTGGGGTGATGTCGAAGTGGCGCGCACGCGGCGCGCCGTGCTCGTGCTGGAGACCGCCCATCCGCCGAGCGTGTACCTGCCGTGGGATGACGTGGTCCGGCGTCTCTTGCAGCCGGCGGCCGGCAGCTCGTTCTGTGAATGGAAGGGACCAGCGCAGTACTGGATCTTGGTGCATGGCGATCGCCGCCTGCCCGGCGCGGCATGAGCCGAAGTGCTGGCCGATTGCGTGGCGTTCTATCCGGCGGCGCTCGATTGCCGTGTCGACGGCGCCTGGATCACACCCGAGCTGTTCGGCCCGTTCAAAGGCGAGCCCGGCAGCGAGGACTGGTAGCGAAGACTGGTCGCGAAGACGGGTCGCGATGGCATCAAGGCCAGCCGGCCGCTCCAACGCCCGGGTTCAGTTGCGCTTGTGAAACACCAAGAGGTGCTGCCATGGCAAGGTGCCCACTGTGCGATCCCACACCAACGAGCGCGCGGCGGCTTCGCGCTTGATCTGGGCTTCGCTCATCTTGTGCAGTGCCTTGATCGGCACCTGCGGGTCTTCGGCCCGATACTCGACGAACACGAGCTGACCTCCCGGCCCGAGGGCGCGGACGATGCTGCCCATCTCCTCGTACGGAAACGCCAGCTCGTGATACACGTCGACCATGATCGCCGGGTCCACGGACGACGCAGAGAGCCTGACGTCGTCCTCGGCACCGAGCAAAGGCTGAATCTGTGTCAGTCCGGTTTTCCTCACCATGCCTTGCAGCAGGGCCACCATTTCGGGCTGGACGTCGACCGCGATCACTTTGCCGCCGCGCGTGAGGGCCGGCGCCATGCGCCGGGCCAGGTAACCCGTGCTTGCACCGATGTCGGCCACCACCATGCCGGGCTTGAGTTGGAGTGCTGCCGCCAGCAGATCGGTGCGTTCCTCGCGTGCGGCGCCCTGCCATCCCATGACGCCCGCGATGTCGCGGCCCGTGTAGCGTTTGCCGATGCCATCGGCGCCTGCCGGGACACGGGTGCAGCGGTCGCTGAGCTTGCTGGTGTCGGCGAGCACCCGCGTGGCCATGCACAGCAGCAAGACACCCAGGACCGCCGTCGACACGCTGCGCGCAATTCGATTCATGGTCCACCCCTCGCGTGCGAAACCACCGGAGCTTCCCAATCCAAGTCGATACGTCAGCGCACTGCCAACCAGATCTCATTGCGCCGCAGGAACCACGGCGTGAAGGGCGCGTTGTAGCGTGCCAGTACGGGCTCGCCGTGCGTGGCCACGCCCGCCGCTTTCAGGGACGCTTTCAACTCACCCAGATGCTCGAGGTAGTTGGCCTGTGACCAGGTGCCCGAGTAGCGGATGACCGCACAAGTGCCGGCGGGCACCAGGCGCAGCTGCACTCGCGGGTCGATCGGCTCGGGCGCCGTCGCCAGCGTCACCCCCTTGGGCAGAACGAACTGCACCCGCATGCCGCCAGCCACGGCGGCCTGGGTCACCGGCGCGGTCATGTCCATGCGCATGGGCACGGCGGTCTGCGTCACCGGCGCGGTCATCGCGAACTTCTTTTCGCCCTTGTTCTTGCCGAAGATGTAGGCCGCCAATATGGGAAAAGCCTGGTTGCCGGCGTCTTCGGCCGAGGCGTCCAGCACCACCTCGGCCACGACGTAGGGTGCGTATTGGCGCAACTCCACGTTGTCGAACTTTCTGATGACTTCGTGGCCGGGCTCTTCGATCGCCTGGCTGAGCAAGGGCATGGCACAGAGTGCGAGAGCAGGCAGGAAGCGATGCATGATCAGGGTACAGGGCGGCTTACGGTTGGGGGGGCAGGTGAGAGGAAGGCGGTGACGGAGGCAACATGAGGCCTTCGTGCAAGGCCACATGTTCGAGTGCCGCCTCAAAACGAGCGCGCGAGCCGGACGCGACTCGCCTCAAATAGGCGTGGATCTCGGCGTCGGCCGTGCTGCGGTGCTCGCACTCGGCGCTGTAGGCCTCGAAGTGCGACAGCTGCACCAGCAGTTCGGCCACGTGGCGCGGGCACTCACAGGCTATGGTCGACGACAGACCCGCGAATTCGACCAAGGCTGCATCGTTCCAGCGGTGCGGCGGCACCGGTTCATCCGATCGCACGCGCTTGTCTGCCGTGGGCTGCGGTACTGCGGCCACGATGGACAGGCTGTGAAGCCACTGCGCCACCACCGCATCGGGCTGCGGCTCGCGCAGCAAGGCCGTGCCGGCCATTGCCAACGCGTCGCACACCGGCTCGGCAGCAAAGCCGTAGAGCACCGCGCGCGGCACCCCCGCCAAGCCCGGCGCGGCCGCTTCAATGGCAGCCAGCCAGCCTTCGTGCAGCTGTGGCTCATGGACCAGCAGGGCATCGACGGCGGAGCCTCGCAACGCGGCAGCAGCCTGTGCGGCGTTATCGAACGGCCCGAGCAGCACCACAGGCCGACCGATCCGGCGCAGCACAGCGGGCCGCTGCAGCCGGGCGCCCAGCGCATTGCCAATCACCGCCAGCCGCCAGGCTCGGGCGGTCGGTAAGGGGGGCGCGTCCGGGCGCTCGGCCTGGAGCGTGGCCGCCAGCGCGTCTGCGTGCGTGGAAGCAACGCGCTGCAACTGCGTCATGTCCAGCGGCGCCAGGCTGCCGATGGCGTGACCAAGGTCCGATAGCTGCTTGACCAAAGCCAGGCGCCGCACGTCGTCGGCCGAGTAAAGCCGCTGGCCGCCGGGCGACAGCGCGGCCTGCGTCAATCCGTAGCGGCGTTCCCAGACGCGCAGGGTCGCCACCGGCATGCGCAGCATGTGGGCTACCGCGCCGCTGCGGTGGAGCGGTTCGCCCCCTGCGCCCGGCGATGGCTGCGTTGACGACAACGAAGGACTACTTTTCTTCATAGCGGCTCTCATTCGACTCTACTTTGACTCGTAGTATAGGCGATATATCGGAATATATGAGTCATTAGAACTCATAATGAATCGTGAACGTGTATCATCTTTGCCATGGTGAACGGGAAAGCTCAGCAAGTTGCAGTGATTGGCGCCGGCATCGCCGGGAAACCTTCGCGCGTGCGCTGATGCTGGCGGGGAACTCGGTACACATGTTCGACAAATCTCGCGGGCCGGGGGGACGCCCGGCCACCCGCCGCGTCGAGTGGGTCGACCGGCTCGGGCAAACCTGCACGACGCGGCTCGACCACGGCGCCGTGGGCATCACGGCCCGCACTGCGCCCTCCCAGGCCTTCGTCGACGAAGCGCTGGGAGCCGGTGGCTTGGCACAGTGGACGCCTGCGCTGGCCGCCGGGAGCTTGTCTTCCGAGGACGGCGAACGGTTCTATGTTCCTTTGCCGGACATGCCTTCGTTGTGTCGCCGCCAGTTGGTCGGTGCGGCTGCCACTGGGTCCTTCGCCGTCGATGGCCTGCACAAGGATTCACTCGGCTGGCAGGTGCAAGCCGGTCGCGAACGCCACCCCGAGCCTTTCGATGCCGTGGTGTTGGCGCTGCCGCAGGTCCAGGCTGCGGCCTTGCTCGGACAGCACCGAAGCGACTGGGCACAGCACGCGTCCATCGCGCCGATGCAGCCTTGCTGGACACTGATGGGCGTCGCCGATACCTCCAAGGACGCCCTGGAACCCACGCCGGGCTGGGACCTGGCCCGGCCGCCCACGGGTCCGCTCGACTGGGTGCCGCGCAACGATGCGCGGCCCGGTCGGGCGCGTGTGTCCGGGCAGGCGCATTGGGTCGTGCATGCCCGCTCGGGCTGGAGCCGCCGGCACCTCGAACAGCCGGCCGCATGGGTGCAGCAGCAGCTGCACGCCGCGCTGGTCGACTTCCTGGGCCGTCCCGTCGACTGGCATCACTGCGCGGTGCACCGGTGGCGCTTCGCGCTGCCACATTCGCAAAAGATCGCAGCAGCAGAGTCGTTTTGGTGGGACGCTGCCCAGGGCCTGGGCGTCTGTGGAGACTTCCTCGGCGGCTCGGGCGTCGAGGGGCCTGGCTGTCCGCGGAATCGTTGTCCGCGGCGATGCTGCTGCGCGGATCCGGCGCGGGGCAATCGTCCACTGCACCCGCCGCTCATGAAGCGGCGCTTCGAACGGTCCGGCACCTCGCCGCTTGACCGGCACTTCATTTCATCTCGCCACCCACCCAAGGAGTTCCAAATGAACCTGCCCCTCCCCCGCCGTGTGTTTCTGATGACGCTGGCCGCCGCCGGTGCGGCACTCGCCACTCACTCCCAGGCTCAGACCCTCGTCGACGCGAAGGATCCCCAGGCTGCCGCGCTCGGCTACGTGGCCGATGCCAAGCGCGTCGATGTCAAGAAGTACCCCAAGTTCGTCGCTGGCCAGAACTGCGCCAGCTGCGCGCTCTACCAGGGCAAGGCCGCGGACAAGGCCGGCGGCTGCCCGCTGTTCGCCGGCAAGCAGGTGGCCAGCGCGGGCTGGTGCAGCGCCTGGGCGAAGAAGGCGTGAACACACCCGCCGGCGCCCAAGCTGCATGGTGACGCAGCCCGCCGCCAGCTTTCGTGGCAACAAGGCCGCGTTGCCGAGCAAGCCCTGCGCGGCCTGCGGCTTGGCCATGAGCTGGCGGCGCCGCTGGGCCAAGAATTGGCCCGAGGTGAAGTACTGCTCCGACGCTTGTCGGCGCAAAGGCGACCCGCGTGGCTGAGTTGCGTTCATTGATCGTCGTGCTGGGCGACCAGCTCGACCTCGACGCCTCATGCTTCGACGGCTTCGATGCGGCCGTCGACGCGGTGTGGATGGCCGAAGCGGCAGAAGAATCGACCCATGTATGGTCGAGCAAGCCGCGCACGGTGATGTTCTTGGCAGCGATGCGCCAATTCGCGCTGGCGCTGCAGGGTGCCGGCCGCCCGCTGCACTACAACCGCATGGAGGCGGCGGGAAACGCCGGTAGCCTGACGGCCCAGCTGCGGGCCGACATCGCACGCCTGAAACCTGACTGCCTGGTGATGACTGCACCGGGCGACTGGCGCGTGTTGGAAGCCATGAAGGCCTTGGCCGAGGCCGAAAACCTGCCGCTGGACATTCGCGAAGACCGCCACTTCTTCAGCAGCATCCGCGATTTCGCGGCGCATGCCCAAGGCCGCAAGTCGCTGCGTATGGAGTACTTCTATCGCGAGCAGCGCAAACGGCATCAGGTCTTGATGCACGACGATGAGCCGGTGGGCGGCCAATGGAACTTCGATGTCGACAACCGCGAGGCTTTCGATGCTGCCGGCCCTGGTGTTGTGCCAGCGCGCGCGTCGTTCGAGCCCGATGCCGTCACGCGGGAGGTGGTTGCGCTCGTCAACAAGAGATTCGCAGATCACCCGGGCCGGCTGGACAGCTTCGCCTGGCCAGTGACGCGCGCGCAGGCGCTGCAGTCCTTGCGCGCCTTCATCAATGAGCGGCTGCCGCTGTTCGGCCGCTTCCAGGACGCGATGTGGCCGGGCGACGCGTGGCTGTACCACTCGCACCTGTCGGCAGCACTCAACCTCAAGCTGCTGAACCCGCGCGAGGTGGTTGCTGCGGCTGAGGCCGCGTACCACGACGGGCACGCACCCCTGGCCAGCGTCGAAGGCTTCATCCGCCAGATCTTGGGCTGGCGCGAGTACGTGCGCGGCGTCTACTGGACGCAGATGCCGGCCTATCTGGAACGCAATGCGCTGGGTGCCCGGGAAGACCTGCCCGCCTGGTTCTGGACCGGCGCCACCGACATGGCCTGCCTGCGCGACGCACTCGCGCAAACGCTGAAGCACGGCTACGCCAACCACATCCAGCGCCTTATGGTCACCGGCCTGTACGCGCTGATGCTGGGCGTCGACCCCAAGCAGGTGCACGCCTGGTACTTGGCGGTGTACGTCGATGCGGTGGAATGGGTCGAGTTGCCCAACACGCTGGGCATGAGCCAGTACGCCGACGGCAGCGTGATGGCCAGCAAGCCCTACATCGCCACCGGAAAGTACATCCAGCGCATGAGCCCGCATTGCAAGGGCTGCCGCTATGACCCCGCACAGCGCATCGGCGACAGGGCCTGCCCCTTCACCACCCTGTACTGGGACTTCCTGATGCGCCACGAGGCCACGCTGGCCCGCAACCCCCGCATGGCACTGCAGGTCAAGAACATGGCGCGCCTGAGCGACGCGCACAAGCAGGCGGTGATCGATCGTGCGGCGGCCATCCGCCGTGGAGAGGTGGGTGTCGCGCGTGAATGAAACGGACTTGACTGGAGTTGCGCCCACGCCTTTTGCGCCCACGCTCGCCGCAGCAGCAAAAGTCCGCATCGCCGCCGTGCGGCCGGCCGCCTACGCACGCACGCGCAACGCGCTCGACGGCGCCGTGAGCCAGCTGTCGCCCTACATCACCCATGGCTTCGTCACGCTCACCGACGTGCTGGCCGGCTTGGCCTCGCGCCATGCCCTGGACGCGCAGCACAAGTTTGTCTACGAGCTCGGCTGGCGGGCTTACTTCCGCCATGTCTGGCAGCACCGAGGCGAGGGCATCCTGCAGTTGCTACATGAAGGCCTGCTGCCCGACGCCGCCTACGCCCGCGAGCTGCCGGCAGACATCCGCCAAGCCTGCACCGGTGTGCCCGCGGTGGACGAGGCGGTGCGTGCGCTTTACGCGACCGGCATGCTGCACAACCATTCGCGCATGTGGCTGGCCAGCTACGTGGTGCACTTGCGCAAGGTGCACTGGCGCGTGGCCGCAGACTGGCTGTACGGCCACCTGCTCGACGGCGACCTGGCCAGCAACCACCTCAGCTGGCAATGGGTGGCCGGCACGGGCAGCAGCAAGCCCTATCTCTTCAATGCCGACAACGTGGCCCGCTACGCCCCCGAGTCTTGGGACAGCGCTGGCAGCGTGATCGACACGTCCTACGAAGCGCTGGACCGCATGGCGCGCCAGCCAGCGCGGCAGGGCCCGGACGAGACCCGTCTGCTGCCAAACAGCCCATCGTCGACCGAACCCCGCTTGACCTATGAGCCGCCCGACGAACTTGGCTTGACGATTCCAGACGCGGCTGCCGTCGCCGGACGCGACGTCTGGCTCGTGCACCCCTGGAGTCTGGGCGAACTGCCGAGCGCGTTGCCGGCCGACGCGCTGGTGATCGGCGTCTTCGTGGCCGACTTTCATCGCGTCTGGCCGTGGAATGAACGGCGCTGGCGCTTCGTCGGCAGCAGGATGGCCGAGCTCGCCGCCCAGCGCTGGCACGGGGACGCAGCCGCCATCGGCGCCGCGTTGAAGGGCGCCCGCAGGGTGCGCAGTATCGACGAGCCGCACCTCGCACCGTGGCTGTCACGCTGGGCCGAGTGTGGCGCCGCGCCGGCGCTGTTCCCGAGCGTCGATCGGCGCTGCGATTCTTTCTCTCAATGGTGGATACGCGCCACGCGCGGGCTCACCTCGGCCGCCGACCTGCTGGCCATCAACGAGGTTCCCGCATGGTGACCGATGCTGCAAATGAGAACGTCAAGCAAGCCTTGCCGCTGACCGTGCTGTACGACGGCGCGTGCCCGCTGTGCCGCCGTGAGATCGGCGTCTACCGCGGCCTGCAGCCACTGCAGCCCGATGCGCCGGTGTGTTTTGCCGATGTCAGCGACACCACGCTGCCACTGCCACCCGGCACCACGCGCGAGCAACTGCTGGCGCGCTTTCATGTGCGCGGCCGCGACGGTCAACTGCTCAGCGGCGCGCAGGCCTTTCTGGCGCTGTGGGCCGCCTTGCCCGGCTGGCGCTGGCTTGCTCTGGCCGGCCGCCTGCCGGGCGCGGCCTGGGTGATGGAGCGCGTCTACCGACTCTTCCTGCGCTGGCGGCCGATGTTGCAACGCTGGGCTTTTCGCCTGGACCAGCCTGTGCCGAAACAGCCGAACCGCCGAGATTCCAGCCCGTGACCACCCCGCTGATTTCGACCTATCCAATGCTTTGGAACACACCATGACCGCAATCGCCCTCATCACCGGTGCCAGTGGCGGCATCGGCCGCGCCCTGGCGCGCCAACTGCACGCCCAAGGCTGTCGCGTTGCTGCGGTCAGCCGCGATGCTGACCGCTTGGCCGATGTGGAGGCTGCGGTGCGCATTGCCGCCGACACCACCACGCCCGAGGGCGCCGCGCTGGCCACCGCTGCCTGCCAGGAAGCGCTCGGCGCCGCGCCGGCGCTGCTGGCGCACTGCGTGGGCAGCACGCTGATCGCGCCGCTGCACCGCACCCGCACGGGGTCCTATCGCGAAGTGATGCGCGTCAACCTCGACAGCGCGGTGTTCATGCTGCAAGCCTGGATCGCGGCACTGCAGGGCAAGCCCGGCGCCGCCGTGTTTGCAAGTTCGGTGGTCGCGCGGATCGGTGTGGCCAACCACGAAGCCATCGCCGCAGCCAAGGGCGGCGTCGAAGCCCTGGTGCGCAGCGCCGCGGCCACCTACGCGTCGCAAGGCCTGCGCGTCAACGCCGTGGCCCCAGGCATGACCGACACACCCATGACGGCTGGCATGATGAAGCTGCCGGCCATGCGAGAAGGCGCCGCGCGGCAGTACCCGCTGGGCGGTGTGCAGACGGCCGATCAGGTGGCCGACGTGATGGCCTGGCTGCTCGGCGACGGCGCGGCCCGCCTTACCGGCCAGGTCGTTGCCGTGGATGGCGGCTTCACCACCGTGCGGCCGCTCGTCAAGTAGTCTGAAGTGACCGTCCGGAGTTGGGAATGAACGAAGACCCGCGCTGCTGCGGCAGCGGCACCTGCATCATCGACAGCGAAGGCCGCTGTTGGTGTGGCCAGCAGTGGGATGGCCAAAAAATGTACCACCTTCCCTTGAGCAACCCGAGCGAAGCGCCGGCGCCTGACCCGAAGGACGAGGACTGATGAAGGCGCAGACGGCAGGCCCTTCGCCGTGGGCCCAGCGGCTGGGCTACGGTGGGCTGGTTCCATTTGTCGGCTTGGCCGCCGCAGTTTGGCTGGCACCGCCGGGTGACTGGCCGCTGGCCAGCATGGCACTGCTGGCTTATGGCGCCACCATCGCCAGCTTTTTGGGGGCGATCCATTGGGGGGGCTTGGTGATGCGCGACGGACCTCTACAGCCCGCGGTGTCGATCAAGATCCGCCCGGAGTGGGCCGATCGCGGTGACCGGTTGGCGCTCAAGGACACCTGGACCAAGGGTGGGCGAGCACGCGAGATACTGATCCGCAACACGGGGCAGCGCCAGGTGCTCGACGAGGCCAAAGCACTGGCCGGCAGGGGCAGCCTCATCCCGGCCGAGCGAAACTACGTCGAGCAGTTGCGCCGCTTCGAGTATCAGTGCGCGGCGGCCGGCGCACACCGCATGCACGGCCACCGCCACCAGTACGCGCAGACCCGCTACCGGCGCACTGACTGGCTGGCCGCCGCCGGCGGCGGGAGGGCCGCGATCGAGGGACCTCACGCCCTCGCAGCGCGAGGCCGACCGCGAAGCGCGGCTCACGATCAGCGAAGAGCTGGGGTATGTGCGTGAGCAGATCACGGCGTACCTCGGCCGGTGAACTTTCTCGTCGGATTGCGGACTTCGGCCGGTCATGGCGGGTGCAATCAGATCGTTTTGCCGCACCGTTTCACGTCGAAGCTCGCAGCCGGTTCAGCCGATTCCCGTGAATCCGAGTTCGACATCGTGCACGCAGTTTTGACGCGATAACGACCTGGCCGCCCGCCTGCGCAGGTGACACCGCCTGCGCGCGGCTTCGTCTGGAGTATCGCGGTCCGTGGCCGAACAGCGTTCATGGTTCTGTTCCAGAGCGACTCTCTGCTGTCCTTCAGCCCAAGCTGTCGAATGTCAGCAGTGCAGCGTCATGCGGATCTACGCATGACGCTGCCTATGCCGAGATCGCAACTATGCTCAGGTGCTGCGGGACGGAACCGTGCAGGCCTTACTTGGCAGGGTGATCAGTCCCAAGGGTGATCGTCGATCTGGACATAGTTTCGACGCGCGAGTGAACTGGTGGTCCCAC
>JBBQHP010000046.1:0-36249 GCA_038324085.1 Burkholderiales bacterium | reverse complement strand
CAGACGGTGGCAACAGGTAGGCAGTGTCTCGATCGACGCAAACGAAGCGGCTCATTGCGAACATCTCCTCAACGCACTACCCCAATTATCTCGGATCGCGGCAGTATCCAAAAGTCCGGAAAGTCCGACAGACTCCTAGTGCGCCAGCAATCCCCCGGGCCCCGGCCGCGACGCCGTCGCGACCGGCATCACCGTCGACGCGACGTCGATCCTGTCGACGCGGCAGTCGCGCAGCAGGTCCCGGATCGACAGTTCGACGCGCACGAGATCGTCCGCCGCCGACAACCGCCACGCGTGCGAGTGCCGCAACATCGGGTCGAAGGGTGAGGTGAGCTCGACGCGGATCGTCCCGTCGTCCTGCGCGGCGATCAGCACTTCGGGGTCTCCGGTCTGGCCGCGGATGCGCCGGATCGCGCCGGTGGCGAACAGATTGAAAGCGATCTCCTCCCGCGCGAACTGCCCCGTCTCCATTGCCTCGAACCACGACTGCGGTGCCCGCGGCAATGGCAACAGGCTCAAGCCTTCATCGCCCAGTTGCCGCGCAAGCATCTGCGACAGCGGCATGCCCCAGCGGCCGACCTGGCCGGCCCGTTCGAGGAAGGTCGGCATGTCCGCCGGCGTGAGCGACGCGCCCGCCAGGTAGCGCAGATGCACCTGTTCGTCCGCCGTGTCGACCACCAGATCGCCCGGTGGCAGAAGATCGGCCGCGGTGGCCGCATCGAGGCTGCGTACCAGGGCGAACAAGTCCGCGGGACCGATCGCAGTGGCCGCCTCGTGCATGCCGAGCGCATTGCTAAGACCGAAGTTCTCGACCGCACCGAGCGCGCCGGCCTGCTTCAGCAGCTGGGTGACTGCGCCGATGTCCGGGATCACCCCGGCCACGCGGGCGGGCGCCTTGCCGCCGGTGACGAACAGGATCGGTACCAGGAAGACCCTGGCGAGAAGCGCCGCAGGCTCGCCCTCGCCGAAGCCGTTGATCGCGGTATCGAGCGCTTCGAGTCCGCCGCGAACCGCAGCGCCGGGCGGGAGGTTCAGCACCGCCGGCAACACCGTCGCACTGCCGTCCTGACGCAGGCGCGAACGGACAACGCGCGCCGCCCCCGTCCGGTCGCCGGCGCCGATGGCGCGCTCCAGCTCGGTCGCCAGCGCTGCAGTTCGATCGTCGATGAAATGGGGCGCGCGGCGTGGGTCGGGCAGGCGGGACATGGCGGACGGCGAGCGTGAGGCCGCGCATTATCCGATGCGCCGAGTCGTTCGGGAAACTCGTTCGACCGGTCGTCGGATGCCCGATCGTGGCGCACGATCAATATCGTGCTTGACGCGTGGCTCACGCTGGTTCGACACTCGGGACCATCCCAACCGACGGAAAATTCGATGCGCTCCTCGATCGCCTGGCTGGTCGTCCTCGTCGCAGCCTCCGCCCAGGCGGAATCATTGCAGGACCGCTTCGATTCACTCGCCGATGCGCTCGAGCCCAAGCTGATCGAATGGCGGCGTGACATCCACCAGCATCCGGAGCTGAGCAATCGCGAAACGCGCACGGCTGCCCTGGTCGCCGAACACCTGACCCGCCTGGGCTATGAAGTGCGCACCGGCGTGGCGCATACGGGCGTGGTGGCGGTGTTGAAAGGCGGCCTGCCCGGTCCGGTCGTCGCATTGCGCTCCGAAATGGACGCCCTCCCGGTGGCGGAAGAAGTCGACCTGCCATTCGCCTCCACGGTCCGCACGACTTTCGCGGGCAAGGAGACCGGGGTGATGCATGCCTGCGGCCACGATACGCACATCGCGATGCTGATGGGTGCCGCGGAGGCTTTTGCCACGGTGCGCGACCAGCTGCCCGGGACGGTGAAGCTCATCTTCCAGCCGGCCGAGGAAGGGCCGCCGCAAGGCGAGAAGGGCGGAGCCGCGCTCATGCTGGAGGAAGGCGCATTCGACGATCCGAAACCGGACGTGATCTTCGCGCTGCACATCGGTTCGATGCTCAACGTCGGCCAGATCGGCTATCGCCCCGGCGCCGCTCTCGCCGCGGCCGACATCCTGCACATCACGGTCAAGGGGCGCCAGACGCACGGCGCCGCGCCTTGGGGCGGCGTCGATCCGATCGTGGTCTCCGCACAGATCATCCTCGGCCTGCAGACCATCGTGAGCCGCCAGGTGAACATCGCGAAAGAGCCCGCGGTGGTCACCATCGGTGGCATCGACGGCGGCATCCGCTTCAACATCATTCCGGACAAGGTCGTGATGGTCGGCACCATCCGGACCTTCGACGAAGCGCTGCGCGACGACATCCATCGCCGGATCAAGCTCACGGCCGAGAGCATCGCGGCGGCTTCGGGCGCCAGCGCCGAGGTCGTGATCGAAAAGCCCTACGCCGTCACGATCAACGATCCGGCG
The DNA here is from genome assembly GCA_038324085.1 of Burkholderiales bacterium. Classification (GTDB taxonomy): domain Bacteria; phylum Pseudomonadota; class Gammaproteobacteria; order Burkholderiales. The sequence continues at coordinate 33,855 of JBBQHP010000046.1, read as the reverse complement.
CTCACCGAGCAGATGCTGCCCACCCTGAGGCGCGTCGCCGGAGCCTCCAACGTGGTACTGCGCGATCGCGTCATGGGCGCCGAGGACTTCTCGTTTTTCGCGCAGAAGGTGCCCGGACTGTTCGTGTTCCTCGGCGGCACCCCGCTCGACAAGGATCCGGCCAAGATGCCTTTCAACCACTCGCCGCTGTTCTCCATCGACGAGGGCGCGCTGAAGCTCGGCCTGCGCACCCTGCTCAATCTGACGGTCGACTACATGACGGCGGGTGGCCGCTAGCGTGTTCCGTGCCGGTCGCAACGTCGCAGTCAGGGTCCCCGCCGATCAATGGGAGCAGACACTGCGCTTCTACGATCGGGGCCTCGGACTCCGGCGGCTGGAGTCGGGGGCGCCCTCGGTTGCGTTCGAGCTCGGTCCGGACCGGCTCTGGGTCATTCGCGTCACGACGCTCGACGCTGCCGAGATCTGGCTCGAGTTCCAGACCGACAGCGCAGACGTGATGGCCGACTACCTGCTGCGCCCGGACGTCATCCCCTGCGACGACACCATCGCTGCCCCGACCGGAGGTTTCCAGACAATGTGGATTTCGAGCGCGGCGAACGCCGAGGCCTGTGCCGCTTCGATCGGATTGTTCTGAGCAGCGCCCGCGAACCGCCGGGCCGTCGTGAATTTCCTCGCGCACTTGTACCTGTCGCCCGACTCGCCGGACGCGCTGATCGGCAGTCTGCTCGGGGATTTCGTCAAGGGTCCGGTGGAAAACGCCGGTTACAACGACGAGATAACGCGCGCCATCCGGTTGCATCGCGCCATCGACACCTACACCGATGCCCATCCGGTCGTGCTGACGAGCAAGGCGCGGGTGAGTCCGGCGCGGCGCCGCTACGCCGGCATACTCGTGGACCTGTTCTACGATCACTTTCTCGCGCGCCATTGGCTCGACTACGACGCTCGACCGCTCGAGACCTTCGCGGCCGGCGTCTACGCCATGCTGACGGACCGCGCCACCGGATTACCCGAACCGGCACGACGAATGGTCGCGTTCATGGCGCAGCAGGACTGGCTCGTCTCGTATCGCGAAATCGAAGGCATCGGCACAGCGCTCGACCGCATGGGGCGTCGGATCACTCGCGGCAACGTGCTGCTGGGTTCGGCCGAAGAACTCGAGGCCCACTACGCTGCCTTCGAGGCGGATTTCCGGATGTTCGTCCCGGACGTCACGGCCTATGCGCGGGGCCACCCGGCCACTGCGGCGACGCTGCCACGACAATGACCCACCGGGGCGTGACCTGCCCTCGCCCCTTACCGCCCTCTTCCGCGTCAACGCCGGCGCCGCCCTCGACGCCGTCGCCGAACCTGATATCGATGCATCACGATGACCACTAGAAAACACGTGCTCGCCATGGGCGGGGCGGTGCGAGTCACCCGGCGCGAGGCCCCGGTCGCAGACCGGGGATCGACGGCCGGACGAGTCAACGCCGGCGCCGCCCTCGACGCCGGCGCCGAACCTGATATCGATGCATCACGATGACCACTAGAAAACACGTGCTCGCCATGGGCGGGGCGGTGCGAGTCACCCGGCGCGGGGCCCCGGTCGCAGACCGGGGATCGACGGCCAGACGAGTCAACGCCGGCGCCGCCCTCGACGCCGTCGCCGAACCTGATATCGATGCATCACGATGACCACTAGAAAACACGTGCTCGCCATGGGCGGCGCCTTCCTCGCCGATCCCGAGAAGAACCTCCAGCTGGAGCTGTACTTCAAGGAACTCACCGACCGCAATGCGCCGAAGATCCTGTTCATCCCGACCGCCAGCGGCGACAACGAGCCGTACACGCTGCGCTTCTACCAGGCCTTTTCCCGGCTCGGCTGCCGACCGAACGTCCTGCCCTTCTTCAAGCGCACCCCGCAGCGGCTCGACGAATTCGTCCTCGAGCACGACGCCATCGCGGTCGGCGGCGGCAACACGCGCTCCATGCTGGCGATCTGGCGCGACTGGGGTCTCGATGCCATTCTCAGGACGGCGTACGAACGCGGCATCGTGCTCGGCGGTTCGAGCGCCGGTTCCATCTGCTGGTTCGAGGACGGCATCACCGATTCGATCGCCGGGCCGCTCACCCGGCTGACCTGCCTTGGATTCGTATCGGGCAGCAACTGTCCCCACTACGACAGCGAGAAGGAGCGACGGCCGTTTTTCCAGTCGATGGTGAAGTCCGGCGCAGCGAGGGACGGCCACGCCGCGGACGACGGCGTCGCACTGCACTTCATCGATGGCGATTTCATCCAGGCCGTCGCGAACCGGCCAAAAGCGATGGCCTGGTCCGTACGCCGGCTCGGGGACGACGTCCGCGAAGAAGCCATCGAGCCGACTCGCCTCGGTTAGCAACCCCAGCCGCAGTAGCGCTGTGCCAATCGAGGTCGTTTCGGTCCTCGTCCGCGCTCGCCGTCCCGTCGATCCCCGCCCCTGCGGGGCAGGGCGCACCGCCGCGGGTACCCCGCGCAACGCTCAAGACGAAGGGTCGCTCACCCACTCGAACGACTGGCCCACGCGCAAGCCCAGGATCGTCGCCGCGCTCTCCCCGGGAATTGCCACTTCCACCAGCCCGATGCTGTTCACGAACCAGAAGGCGTGTCCGGCAGGCGCCTCGGCGAACACACGCGCGTGCACGATCTCCACGCCTTGGATTCGCACGCGCCGATCCGTGGGCAGTCCCGCCCCGCGCACGCCGGTGAAAGCGTTGCCATAGTGATCCACGTAGACGATCTCCGCGAGGTCGTCGCCGGGCAGCAGCACCTGTGGCGCGGGAATCTGCTTTACGTTCTCATTCGGAAACTCGCCGGTGACCACGGCCGCAGCGACCGGCGCGAACACGTCGCGGCCATGAAAAGAGACCGATGCCTGGAACGGCCAGTTGGCGATGCGCCAGGCCCCCCTGACCGTCGCGCGCGCCCACAATACCGACAGCAGGCCGTTGTCCGGTCCGATGTACGAGCGTCCGTCCACGCGCACGACCAGGCCGTCGCGCGTCCCGCCCACGCCCGGGTCGACAACCGTCAGGAAGACATGTCCGCGCGGCACCTGGCTGGACAATGCGGCCAATAGATGCGCCGACGCCGTCACGTCGAAACAGGGCGCTTCGTTCAGCAGCTTGATCACGCGCACGCCCGGCGCGTAGCGATCGAGCACGGCCTCGACCTGACCTACATAGAGATCCGACGCGCCGAAATCGGTGAAAAGCAGCAGCGCCACGATCAGCCCCGCGGATTGCTACAGATCATCAGACCACCTCGGCACGAGGCCGAAGTCTTCGCCATGACCCGTGGCGAAGTCGTTGCCGGCGCGATCGCTGCCGCGGACCAGCCAGATCGGCCGGCGGCTCAGGCTGAACGCGACGCCAGCCTGCGTCTGGAGGTCACCGATGGTGCGGTCGAAACGCGATGTGGCCGGCATGAAGCGGACCACGAAGCCGGCCCGGCGTTGCGCGGAGCGATTGGGGCCCGAGCCATGGATCAGGAAGACGTCGTGCAGCGAGCACTGCCCAGGGGCGAGCACGTCGTCGCGCGCGCTGCCGGCGTCGAACGACCGCGCATCCACCTCGAGGCCCAGCACGCGGTCGGCGCGTGCAGCATCGTTGTGCGGATGCAGGCGACCTGCCGCATGCGACCCCGGAATGAACCGCATGCAGCCGTTGGCAGGCGTGGCGGGATCGAGTGCGATCCAGACCGAGCACGTGGCGAGCGGGCGTATCGGCCAATACTCGCCGTCCTGGTGCCAGGGCACTTCGCGTCCGGTGCGAGCCGGCTTGCAGAATACCTGGCTGCCCCACAGCACGATATCGGGGCCGACGACCTGCTCCACCAGATCGAGAATGCAGGGCGCGCTCGCGTACTCGAACCAATCCGCCGCCTCTGCCGCCGGATGCCGTGCGCCGTTGGCAATGTGCGGGCAGATGAGGCTCTCCGGGGCGATGTCGGCGCTGTTCACCAGCAACCGGTCGAGCGACGCCCGCATGCGCTCGAGCAATGCAGCGGGCAAGGTCAGCGGCGCAACCACCAGACCGTCCCGCCGGTACTCGTCGAGATCGACGCGCGGCGAGGCGGGTGCGGGAGCCGTACCGACTGCGGTGGCCGCCGTCATCGCTGGCGCGGACACGGCCCGGGCCGGGCCGAGCGGCGACGATCGCCGGGGCGCATCATCCGCCGCCCTGCCAACGCGAACTTCCGACGCAGCCGCGGGCATTCGAGGTGAGGCATCGTTCGGCACGGACAGGGGCTGGCGCACGCTTCAATGCGGATTCCTCGGCTACGAATCTCGCCGGATGGTAGCAGTTTCGCCCGAGGTCGCGCTCGGCTACGACGGGCGCTCGGCCGACGGCGGTTCGGCCGGAGCCTCGAACCACCGCGCCCTGGGCACGAGCTTCGGTTCGGCCGGGTCGCCCCGGTAATTCGGCGACATGATCTGCACGCCGTATTCGTTGAACACGTCGAGGATGCTGGCGTGCAGGATGCTCATCGCTTCCGCGCGCAGAACCGGGGCTTCCGGTCCGGCCACGGCCACCAGACGATATTCCACGTAGTAGTCGGAAAGCGCCGTCTGCACGACATAGGGCTCGGGCTGCATGAGGATGCCGCGCGTGCGCCGGGCCCCCTCCAGCAACATGCCGTGGCTGGTCAGCGGTGCGCGGAAGGTCACGATGTCCCGGTTGTAGATCTGCAGCGTCGCGGGCTCGGCTTCCGCGGCGACGGCGAAGCCGGGCAGCAACAGCGCCAGGACAACGATCACGAAGTGCGGCCAGCGCCAGGTTCTCATGTCAACCGCGCCCCCGGTAAGGCGGCACGCCCTGCTCGGGAATCCACAACCCCGCCGGCGGCTTGCCCGTCTGCCAGAACACGTCGATGGGGATGCCGCCGCGCGGATACCAGTAGCCGCCGATGCGCAGCCAGCGCGGTGCCAGCAGTCCGATGAGGCGATCCGCGATCGCGAGCGTGCAGTCCTCGTGGAACGCGCCGTGATTCCGGAACGCGCCGAGATAGAGCTTCAGGGACTTGCTCTCGACCAGCCATTTGCCGGGCACATAGTCGATGACGAGGTGTGCGAAATCCGGCTGGCCGGTGATCGGACACAGCGCCGTGAACTCCGGCACCGCGAAGCGGACCAGATAGCGCTTGCCGGGATGCGGATTCGGCACCCGTTCCAGCTGCGCGGCTTCGGGCGACACCGGCAGTGGTGTCGGATTGCCGAGCTGCTGCAATCGGGGCTTCGTCTTCCTGTTCATCGGGGGTCGATACTAGCCGAATAGCCGGCGCTGCTCATCCGGTCGCGCATGAAGGGTCCTTGCGCGTCCAGATCCGCTCGCCCGCCGCCCAGGTGCCCATGACGCATCGATCGTCTCCGAGCGTCATCAGGACCGCCAGCAATTCTTCGAGGTTGTCCAACTGCGCCGTGCGTGCGGCCAACAGCGGCGTCGCGGCGAGATCCAGTACCGCGACATCGGCGTCCAGCCCGGGCGCGAGATCCCCGACGTATCGGTCGAGCGCCAGCGCTTGCGCCGCACCGCGCGTCGCCAGCCAGAGCGCCCGCACCGGATTCAGCGGTTGCCGGCGCAATTGCGCGATGCGGGTCGCCGCGGCCATGGTCGAGAGCATCGAGAAGGTCGTGCCGGCGCCGACATCGGTCGCGAGGCCGATCCGGATCGATGGCCGGCATGCTTTCGCGGCGCGAAGATCGAACAGCCCGCTTCCGAGGAACAGGTTGGACGTGGGACAGTGCGCGAGCGCAGTCCCGGTGTCGGCGAGGCGGGAGCGTTCCCGCGCGGACAGGTGGATGCCATGGCCGTGAATGGCGCCGGCCCCAAGAAGCCCGAAGCGTTCCAGAACATCCGCGTAGTCGGTGCACTCCGGAAACAGGCGCCGCACCAGTGCGACCTCGTCGACGTTCTCGGCCAGGTGCGATTGCAGCAGCGTGCCCGGGTGCTCGCGCCACAGCGCGGCGGCGGATTCCAGTTGCGCGTGGCTGCTGGAAGCAACGAATCGCGGTGTGACCGCATAGCTCAGGCGCCCGCGCCCGTGCCAACGGTCGATCAGCGCCTTCGATTCGTCGTAGCCGCGCTGGGCCGTGTCGAGCAAGGCGGGTGGCGCATTGCAGTCCATGAGCGCCTTGCCCGCGACGATGCGCAGCCCGACGGTCTCGGCTTCCGCGAACAACGCGTCCACCGACTGGGGATGTACGGTGCAGAACACCGCCGCGCTGGTCGTGCCATTGCGCGCGAGTTGGTCCAGGAACAGCCGGGCTATGCCGCGCGCGTAGGTTTCGTCGGCGAACCTGAGTTCCGCCGGAAAGGTGTAGCGCTCGAGCCATTCCAGCAGCGGATGACCTGCGGCGCCGATGATCGGCAGCTGTGGATAGTGGACGTGGCAGTCGATGAATCCGGGGACGATCAGCGCCCGATCGCAGCGGGTGATCACGGTATCGGGGGCCAGTGCGGGCAATACGTCCCGCGCCGCGCCGAAGTGCTGGATACGACCGTCGCGCAGCGCGACCACGGCGTCGCTCTCGAAGTGCAGTGCCTCCGCCGGCGGCACGACGAAGGGATCGCCACGCCAGGCCAGGGCTGCGCCGCGCAGTGCGGTGACGGTGCCGCCCATCGGCCGCCCTAGCAGCGCGGGCCTGCACTGCCGTTCGCGGGCCGGCGGGTCAGCACGCCGTCCGCGAGCCGGGGGGCGATGGACGTCGCGACGTGCCTGCGGATGGCCTCGTCCATGAGGGGTCGTCAGCGCACGGCAGCCGCGGCGAGGCAGATCACCGCGACGATCGTGAGCCCGCCGCGCAGGCGGATGTACCAGCCGGGAATGTCGAAGCGCAGCACGAGCGCGCGATCCATCGCATAGTGCAACGCGAACATCGAGCCGGTGAGCGCAAGCCCGTGACGCAACGGTGCGAGCAACGCCAGCCATGCGACCAGCGCCGGCACGACGCTCCAGCCCATGACGGTATTGCGATCGTGCTCCGACATCTTCGGATGCAGCATCGCGAAGCCCCAGTGCAGGGCTCCGACGAAGGACAGGACCACCGCGGCATAGGTGCGCAGCCATTCGTAGGCGATCACGCGATAGGCTTCGTCCGAAACCCAGATCGCGCCCGCCAGCACGACGAAGGGGATGAGACCTCCCGCACCGAGCCAGAGGGGAATGGGCGGTACGGGTTCCTCGGGAGGTCGGGCGAGCATTGCGTGCGCAGGGTTGGAGATGGGCGCGAGTATGCCAAAGGCGGCGGCGGGCGTCCCGACTCAATGGCACCGGCCGAGAGCTTGCGCTACTGCGCCTTGGTCAGGCGCATCGGATCGGAGCAGATGTCGGAGCCGTCCCGTGGCGGCCGGCCACCGCGCAGGGATTCCAGCGGAACGGTGACGATCGAGCCGAAGAAGCGCGCGACCGTGCCGAGCACGTCCTCCGGCGCCACGCCGATCTTGAAATCGCTCAGCGTTCCGCTCACGCCGACCGGGGTCGCGAGGCTGAAGAACTGCGACTTCTTCGCCCGCGGCTGCATCCGGAACGACAGTTTCTCGGTGCCGAAGTCCACACGGCCGCTGCCGGACACCCGCATCCGGCTCGTGTCGATCAGGATCGAATCGTCGGTGAGCTTGCCGTCCTTGATGTCGAACCGCGCGAGCGCGCAGTTCACCAGCGATTCCGCGCCCGGATCCACCGCCGGCAGCAAAGCAACGAACACGTTGACCGCCCACAGGTCGAAGATGCCGGATTTCATCTTCCTCGGCCATACCGCCACGTCGATGCGACCGTTGGCGTGGGCCATCACGGTTTCGAGGGACGGCGCGCTAGAGCGCAGTTCGAGATCGAGGCTGAACAATCCGCCGACATCGACGCCCGGCTTGAGCCGGCGCGCCAGCACGCCGTAGTCGAAGCGCACCACGTGCATCCCCGCCTCGAGCTGCACCTCGTCATCGCTCGGCTCGTAGGCAATGGACAGTGCGGCCGAGCCGCCGGGCACCTGCACCTCCACCGGATCGAAGGCGAGCCGTCCGTCGGTGAGCGCTGCGCGCAGCTTGCCGCTGCCGAGCTTGTCGGTCCCGGACAGGACCTGCTCGACCTCGACGTCGATGAGCGCATCGAGCCGGTGCAGCGCTGCCGGCGACAGCAGCTTCTGCGTGTCAGCCGCCGCGGCTTTTGCCTTGGCCCGCATCTCCTCCACGGAGGCGCCCTTCGGTTCCACCTTCGGCGGTTTGTCCATGGCGGACCAGCCATCGAGCTTGAAATCGTCCAGCTGGATGCGCGGCGCGCTGACCCGGACGTCGAGCCGAGGCCGTTCGCCGCCGAGATCGAAACGCCCCTTGCCGTTGAGCCGGCTGCTGCCGACACGCATCTCGAGATTCGGTACCTCGTAGGCCGTCGCAGTGAGCCGGATGGGCCCGGCAATCGACCACGGGCCCCACGGCGGCAGTTCGGCACGCGCGAGTCTGTCGAGCGAATTCAGGCGATCGCCTGCGAGCCGCAGCTCGAGTTCCGCCGCGCCCTGCCGGATCGGCAGGGCGACCTTGCCGTTCAACTCGAGGCGCGTGGCGGAAGTCTCCGCGCGCAAGGCGAACGGGACGAAGCTCTTGTTCTTCACGAAGTCGGGCATTGCCCCGCTGCTCAGCCGGATCGCGATCGGGATGTCGTCCATGGCACCGTCGACCGTGAGCACGATCGGCTCGCCCGGCGCAGCGACGGCCACTGCCCGCTTCAGCGCGATGGTTGCGAGCAGCTTCCGGGTCGGATCGCGCAACACATATTGACCACCGGTCAGTGTCGCTTCGAACGACGAACGCTCGAGCATGTCGATCAGCCTGCTGCCGCGGCCCATCAACGTGATGCCGAGGCTGTCGACCTTGATCTCCAGGTCCTCCGCAACCTCGAGCCGCTGCAGCATCGCGCCCACGTCCACCTTGCCGGCCGACATCGTGAGCGAGGCTTCGGGTGAAGCGCCGCGCAGGTCGAGCGCCATGCTGCCCCAGAACGGCGTGCCCACCAGCGTCGCGCCGAATGGAGAGGACTCCATGCGACCGTCGCGCAGGCGCATCGCGAATCCGGCATCGGTCAGGTCGCCGCGCGCGAATACGACGCGGGACAGTCCCACGCCGATGTCCGCGTCGGCCAGGTCGATCCCGCCGGGGATGATCGGAATGTCGATCGACGTGTTGCTCGACTGCGTCGCTTCCGTCTTCGGCTTGGGCGGCGGCGTGAACTGCTCCAGTTCGACCGTATCGAGCAGATCGCTACGGACCGCGGCGAGGATCATCGGTTTCGAGGAACCGATGCCGGTGCGATGGGCGTCGATGCTGATGTCGCTGCGACCCAGCTTCAATCTGAGGGCATCGAGATGCCACTCGTCGCTCTGGATACGCGTGGTGCCGCTGATCGACACCGGCAGCTTCGAGTCCGGCGCCGCACCGATCCAGCGCGACAGGTCGCCAGCGTGCTTCGCTTCGAGGCTGAACGCGAGCACCGTGCCGGTGTCGGGTTCGGGCCGGGCGAGCAAGCCGTTGATGCCGACCTTGGCGCCGGAGGCTTCGAGCATGATCTGGATCGGCGAGCGGAACTCGCGCAGGATCGAGGGCAGATCGCCGCCCTTGAGGTGCGCGGTGAAGCGCTCGCCGAGGAGCGTGCCGCGGATGTCGCCCGTCATGCCGCGGGCGCGCGGCAGCTGCACGTCGAAATGATCGAGCGTGAACTCGACCGGCTTGCCGCCCAGGACGTTGCCGTAGCTCAACCGTCCGGCACCGATCGAGAACTTCGCCTCGAGGCCGCGGGCCAGTTCGCCGAGCGTCTGCCCGCTGCCCGCGAGGGCAAGCTCGAATCGTCCCACCCGCCCTTCGACACCGCGCACCCCGGCGAAGAATTCGGCCAGTCCGCCGAGCGGCGAATTGGTGGTGCCGAGCGCGATCGCAACCGCCGGCACCGCTGCGGCACCGTCGAGATCGATCCGGCCCGACAACGGCACGCCCGCAATGGTGGCCGCGATCGGCGCAGCGAGTTTGCCGCCGTCGATGCGCACCGTCAGCATCGTGTCGCGGATGTCTCCCGGCAGACCGATCCACTGGCCGACACGCAGCTCCAAATCGGCATCGATGGCCACCAGTGCACGCAGGTCCAGGGTCTGTTTCTCGAGTTCCGCGAACGAGATCGGCTTGTCCGGCTCCTGCGAAGACTTGTCGAACTCGAGCAGGGGCCGCAGGTCGATCGAGGCCGCGCTCAGTGCGCCGGTGACGCGGGGACGCTCGCCGACGAGCGCGATGCCGATGTCGCCGGAAAGATTGGACGTACCCATGCTCGCGTTCAGGTTCGAGACGGTGTAGATACCGCCCTTCTCGCGCACCTTGCCGACCAGCCCGGCGGTGCCGACGTTCGGCAGCCGGGTCTGGAGAAACTTCTCGAGCTCGGCGAGATCGCTGGTGCCGAGGCCGAACAGGATCTCCGTCGCACCCTCGGTCGGATCACGAGTGCCGCGCAGGCTGAGCCGGGTACCCAGGAACTCGAACAGGACGCTGAAGGGCCACGGTTCGCGCGAGCGGATCAACCGGTCGAGCGGCCCGCCCTCGAGGGTCGCCTGGTACGGGAAAGACTTGTCGACCCTTCCCTTGAGCGTGACCAGGATCGGTTTGCCGCGCTCGATCTCGCCATCCAGAGTGTCGAGCGCGAAGGTGCGCACGCGCTCGGAGAACGCAGTGCGATAGTCCACATCGATGTTGCGTAGCGCCAGGCGACGCACTTCGAGCGCTACGTCGGGCGGGCGGAACGACTTCGACCCGTCGGTCCCTTCGGCCGGCTTCTGCTGGTCGCCTCCGGGATCGAACTCCCAGTTGACGCGGCCGTCGGCAAGCCGCTCGAGCGCGACCTTGACGTTCGAGGCTTCGAGGTTCTCGATGCGCAGGCGGCCCTGCAGCCAGGGCTTCAGATCGACCTTGGCGCGGGCCTCACCCAGCGTGGCGAAACTCGGCGTCGAAAACCCGGGCGGATTGGCGATGCGCAGATCGCCGATGTGCAAGGCCGGCTCGAGCGAGATCCTCATGCGCAGCGGACCTTCCAGCGTCACCGGCCGGCGCAGGGCGTCGCTGGCGGCCTTGGCGATGGTGTCGCGCCAGGGTGCGGCGTTGATGGTGATGCCGACGAACGCGACGTAGAGCACGAGCAGTATCAACAGTGCCAGCAGGGTCCCGAGGCTGATCACCACCCAGCGCGCGGTTCGGCGGGCGGCCGCGCCGGTGCGCCGCGCGGCCTTGCTGACGTAATCGGGGATGGCGGGGGTCATCGGCGTCATTATGGCGGGTGACGGGCGATCGCCGGCGCGTTCGCGCGGGCTTGCAGCGCGGCGCTGCGGCCCGTTCAATAGCCTGGTCCCGGCCGTGCCACGCCGCGTCCTTTCATCGATCGACACCTCGACACCTCACGCGCGGGTCGGACGCGACGAGAGATCGGCAGGCGGTTGCGACGAACTCGATGCCTCCACGCAGATCGCCGCAAGAAATCCGCGGGCCCGACTGCACCACCGGAATCAGGGTACTTCATCGATGAACCGAATCTTCAGAGCATCTCCACCGCTCCGGGTCCCCGACGGATCGCTCGTGGCGCCGTTCCTCAATTGCCGCGACAGCACCAGCGGACTGCCCTTCGATCTGCTCGAAGGGTTCAGCCTCGCGGCCGGGACGATCGAGCCGAACGCGCAATCGAAGATTCACGTCATGCCGTTCGTCACCCAGGTGACTTTGGTACGACGCGGCGTGCTGACGGTGCGCATGGCGAACGACGGCGCACCACCCTACGCGCTTGCGCTCGACCCCGACGAGGCCATCGTGACCGAGCCCGGAGCGTTCCTGCAATTGGCGAACGCCGCGAACGAGCCGTGCGAAGTCCTCTATGTGGTGAGCCCAGCCTATGTGTTCGAATCCACCGGTGGCCGGGTGATCTACGACGATTCGGTCGTGCTGGACGAGACCTGGGCGCAACTGGAAGCGGCGGGCTGGCGTGCGTCATCGCCGTGGCCGACGCAGAAGCAAAGGCAGGCGGCGGTATCGAGGATCGCGGCGGCGGCTCGCCGCCCCCTATGATCGACGCGTAGCCCCTCATCATCGTGCGTTCCACCCGTGAGCGCCCGGGCCGTGAGGCAGCCAGGGGCGCGCGACCGTCACCGCCAGCGGTCCACCCAGCGCACCTCCGCGCGCTCGCCGGGTGCGGACAACAAGCCAGGCGGCAGCACCACTTCGAACCCGTCGCCCTGGGGCCGCAGGGCGTCGACTTCCACGCCGTCCACCCGGCACGCGTGCCGCGGCGCATCGCCCTCAAGACGAATCAGTTCGCAGTTGAAATCCGCACGCGGCGATTGCGCCTTCACGCTCTCCAGTTCGGGGAAGCCCACGAAGCGCAGCACCACCTTGCGCGGACCGGACTGCGGCAGCGTCACCGTGACGACCGTAGCATCGCCCTCCACGTGCACCGCGATGGGGTCATCGCCCGGCGCAATGCCCGCTACGTTGCCCGTTCGCATCGGGGCCGGTGCGGCCGGTGGCCGCTGCATCAGCGGATCGGCGACGTCGATCCAGCCGCCCCCGAAGGCCTTGTACACATTGACCAGTTCCGCGAAGCGTTGTGCCAGCGCGACGACCGCGGTCAATTCGGCACTGAACAACTCGTTCTCGGCGTAGAGCACGTCGACATAACTGGCGAAACCGCCCTCGAATCGGGCGCGCGACAGACGGGCATATTGCCTGAGCGCAGCCGCGCGCTTCGCGAGCGCCGCCTGCTCTTCGCGGCGCTTCTCCAATCCGGTCAAGGCGTCGTTCGACTCGCGAAATGCGTTCAGGACGACTTGCTGGTAGAACGCGAGGGCCTCTCGTTGCGCTGCTTCCGTCGTATTGACCTGGCCCTCGATGCGACCGAACGTGAAGATCGGACCGACCAGGCCGGCGGCCAGAGAGCCGGTGGACGATGAGCTCTTGACCAGGTCGCCGAGGTCCGTGCTGCCAAGACCGAGCGCGGCAGTCAACGAAAGCGACGGGTAGTACAGCGCCTTGGCGGCGCCGATCGCGCCTTCCAGCTGCGCCTGGAACGGCTTCTGGTCGAGCTGGAACAGCAACTGGCCTTCCTTGACCAGTTCGCCTTCCTGGTAGGCGATCCGGTCGAGGAATCCGGAAACGCGCGCGACGATGTCCACCTGCTGCGAACTCTCCGTCTGCGCGACGAAGGTGGAGACATAGGGGATGGTGCCCGGCGCCACCGTGACCACGCTGACGGGCGGCGCCGGACGCCGCGGCGGCGGCGCAGCCTCTTTCGAACAACCGGAGAGCGCACCGGCCAATATCATCGGAACGACAACGAGCCGGTTCCGCCACTCGAGACCAGTGGTCACCGCGTTTGCTCCCTTGTACATCGAGAATGAGCACGAAGGGCTCTTCACCCGGTCGATGCCCGTCGTGGCATGCAGCGAAAAATTCGAGCGAAGATCGCCGACTCGCCATCGTCGCGGTGAAGGGTGCCACAACCGTCTGGCATTTCGTTGTGCATACGGGTGCCGTCCGTTAGCCTCCCGGCCATGGACTTCATCCTGTTGGCATTGCCCGCGCTGCTCTCCATCATCAACCCACTCGGCGGCGCGTTCATCTTCCTCGGAGCGACCGAGAACCTGCCGCCGCCGCTGCGCCTGCGGCTGGCCCGATGGGTCGCGATCCACGGCTTCATCCTGCTCAACGTCTCGCTCTACGTGGGCGCGTACGTGCTGGAATTCTTCGGCATCTCGATGTCCGTGCTGCGCGTCGCCGGCGGCGTCATCATCGCGACCGCTGGCTGGCGCCTGCTCGAAACCGATGACAAGCCGCAGTCCGACAAGGCATTGCTGATGGCGCCGCACAAGTCGCCGAGCGAGATGGCGTTCTACCCGCTGGCAATGCCGCTCACCACCGGTCCGGGGACGATCTCGATCGCGATCTCGCTCGGCACGAGCCGCCGGCCCGGCGTGGAGGGACTGTTGTCGTTCACGATGGCGGCGACCATCACCACCGGCATCATCTGCCTGCTGATCTACGTCTTCTACAGCCAGGCGGAGCGGGTCGGCAAGGCCATCGGCCCGACCGGGACGACGATCGTGACGCGCCTGTCGGCTTTCCTGCTGTTCTGCATCGGCATCCAGGTTCTGTGGAACGGGGCGCACGACCTTTTGGGCACGCTGCTGGAGGAAGTCCGCGCAGCGAGGTGAAGGCCACCCCGGAATTCCGGACCGTCGCAGCTCGGCCGTCGCGGGGTCTATGCAACCGGATGCTCAATACATCAGCTGCACGCGTCCCTGGAGGATCTGTACATGCCCCGGCGACAGGCCGCCGGCCACGATGGCGTAGTGATAGTTCAACTGCCAGCGCAGGTAGCGGTTCCACCACCAGTTGAGTCCCAGCGTGCTCTCGGTGACGCGACCGCCATCGATCGGGCCGTCGGTGAGATCGAGGTAGGACAGGCGCAGCCCCACCTGCCATGCGCCCCAGGTCCGCGCGGCACGGGACAGGTCGTGGATCGGGATGATCCGGTCGGGAACACCGATGGTCCGGTTGTAGGCGACTTCTTCTCCGGTCAGGGCCCACGCCGCCGAAACATAGCCACCGGCGAGATGATGGGCGCGGTCCTGACCGTTGACCCGGTTCAGCACCATCTCCGCCTGCAGCGTGAGCGGCCCCTGCAACCACAGCGCTTCCGTGCCGACGAAGACTGCCTGCCTGGAAACGAGTTCGCCGGTGTCGACCAGGTAGGGCGCGATGAAGCTCTCCGGGCGGGCGCGGTAGCGGACGTGCGAATCGTTGGCGATGGTGAGCGATCCGCTCGCGCCCAGATGCAGCAGACGGCGACCCTCCTTGCGTGCTTCGTCGACAATGGGCAACCAGGTCAGCCGCGCCGTGGGACGGAGCAGCGACTGCGTCTGGTCACCGAAGTCGAGCCCCGGATCGGCTCCCACGGAATAAAGACCGTAGCTGAGCGAACCTCGGTCCTGCCAGAGGCGCCGGTCGGCTCGCAATCCCATGCGATTGCCCGGCGCGAAAGCGAGCACCGGCAGCGCCGGCTCCATGAACGTCGTGCCGCCAAAGGGCAGCACGTTCTCCAGCGTCTGGTGCACGTTGAGATAGCCGAACGTCAAGTTCCCGAACCAGGGCACGTCGCGCCAGCGCACGTCCGCATTGTGAAGATAGAAGTTGCCGTCGATGACGCCGAACTGGGCCGCGAACGAGGTGGTGGGGCTCCAGTCACCCGTGGTGTAGAGGCGCAATGCGCGGACCACCGCATTGCCTTCGATAGCTGGCATGCCGTGCGTGGTCGCGAAGCCAGCCGCATCGAACGACGCACGGACGCCCACGCGTCCGGTCACCTTCACCTCCTCCCGGACCAGTTCTTCGCCGCCGGAGAACGGCAGCGGGATCCTGATGGGTTGCGCGATCTGGTAGCGCAGGCCCTGGTCGATCCAGAGTCGGAGCAGGTCATCGCGCTTGGCCTTGTCAGGGACCACGACCGGCGGCGTCTCGGCCTCGGGCAGTTCCGACGCGGTGCGATCGGCGAGCTCCGGGGCTTTCGTCGTGTCCGCCTCGGCAACGACGGGCGGTTCGGGCGCCTCGGCTTTCACTGTCCTCTCGAGTGTCGCCACCAACTCGCGCGAGACCGTGATCTTGCCGAGCCCGTCAGACTGGAAGACGATCCGCGAGCCTTCATCCGACACCACCTTGCCGCTGAGGCGCTCGCCCGTCGTGAGCACGAGCGTATCGGCAAGCGCAACGGCGGCACCCAGCCAGAGACCCACGGCCAGGGCAGCGGCCCACGCAGCCGATGGGATCCGTGCGCACTCTCGGTCCATCGTGATTGCGCACTCGCGATCGGCATCGCCATGGGTGCTTCGTTTCGGCGGGTTCCGGGTGAACCGTTTCACATCCAGTCCGACAGCGAAAGGCCCACACCGAACACGCTCTGCCGGTAGTTGTAGTCGATCAGGCTCTCGCCGTAGCCGTTGAATATCTGCAGGTAGCCCTTGAGGTTGCGGTAGAGCGGAAACCGCCAGTCGAACTGGACGGCACCCCGCCCGGTTCCGAAATTCTGCCGGAGGATCGCAGCGAACGAATGCCCGCTGCCCTCGGGACGATAGAACAACAGCATGTCGCCGTGCCCGAGATAGTCGACGATATCGGGATTGTTGTCGGCGACGCCGCCGCGCGTTCCGTCGGGAATGCGATACCACGGACGCACCAGCATCGCGAAACCACCGCGTTCGAACGCGAACTGGGCGTAGAGCCGGTTCCAGCTCCGGGACAATGCCGCGCCTCGTCCGTTCGACTGGTGCACGAAGCCGAAATTGATGAACCGCATGCGCAGTCCGAGGGCATTCCAGTCGGTGTGCAGGACCGTCATCAATTCGGGTTCGTAGTTGGTCTCGCGAAACGGCGCGGACGGGCTGTAGAGCTGCCAGTTCGATTGCTGCGTGTAGGCTACCCACACGTCGATGCGATCGTTCAGTGCGCCTTCCAGCACCTTCGTCTTGAGCGATATCTGGAACTTCGCTTCGACCTCGCGCAGCTCCGTGGTCGGCGCCGGGCCCAGGTTGGGCGAATAGGGCGTCGCGTTCGGCCGGTCGTTGTAGCTCGCGGGCAGGAAATAGTTGGGCTTGTGGGTGCGGAAACGCAGGACGCCGAAGCGCGCGTCGTCGTCCAGCTCCCACTTGAAGCCGAGCCGCGAATCGCCCGCTTCCGCATTGTTGAAGCCGCCGACGAAATCGCCGGCCTTGGTCGGCTTGTCCTCAGGTATCGGCGCGTCGGCGGCCACCGACGCGGACGGTGTCGTGGAAGCCCGGCCGGCCGCGCGGTCGTAGCAGGCAAGCCGATCGGGATCGCTGTCGATCGTCCGGCACGACACATCGGCCTGAG
Organism: Burkholderiales bacterium; assembly: GCA_038324085.1. Taxonomy (GTDB): domain Bacteria; phylum Pseudomonadota; class Gammaproteobacteria; order Burkholderiales. The sequence goes on along the minus strand of JBBQHP010000046.1, from coordinate 16,926 downwards.
CCAGCCCGTGCCCGGCAGCCGCGACCAGAGCGGTGATGCCGAGCAATCGTGCCTTGCGGTTCAGCGACATCCCGCGAAACCGTGACATACCGCGCTCAGAACCGGGACCCGAAATCGAGCCGCCATACGGTGAACTCCGGGGTGCCACTGCTGCTGAAGTCGACCCGATGCTGATCGACGCCGCCCTTCAGGAAGAACTGCCGATTGACGTCCCAGCGGATTCCGGCTCCAACCCCGTAGTTGAAGTCGGTCGACGACGTTGTCGGTACCACCGGGCCGCAGATGTATCCCCACCACGGATACCAGAAGCATCCCGTTTTGCCCTCCCAGGTCTGCGCGCGCTGCGATTGATCGTTCGCCTGGGCGGAAGCGCACAGTGCGATGCTCGCGAACGAGAGGATCGCTAGCGACATTCTGGTCATGGTTTTCCTCGAGGAATTTGACGAAAATTGCAGTGGCTCTGCCGGGTTTCGCGCAGCTGCGCACGGCGATCGATGTGCCTGCTAGCATCGCGCCCCTACCGGCGGGTAGCCCCGCTGTGCGCCGCGAACAGTGGCCCGACCCAAGTTGGGAGAAGCTTAATGAACAAGTCCGCAGATTCACAACCGCTTTCCCACGCCCGATCCGCGTCCGGCAGCCTGCTGGCTCTGGTTGTGGCGTTGATGGCTCCGACCGCGTTCGCGCAATCTTCGGGGGCGAACGCGTCGGGCAAGGAGAGCAGTGTCACCGTATACGGCGGCTATCGCTTCGGGGGCAGCCTGACGGAGGCGAACACCGACTCGCGCATCGATCTCGAGGGCGGCGCGAGTTTCGCCGCCGCGGTGGACATCGGACTCGACCGCCGAACGCAGATCCAGCTCTTCTACAGTCATCAGAATACGGCCCTGTCGTCGGTGCATTCTCGCCCCAGGCCAATAACATCGGTCTCACGCTGCACAACTACCATGTGGGCGGGACCTATTTCTTCGACGAAGTGGGACGTGGCGGCTACGTCGTGGGCGGTATCGGCGCGACCACGGCGCGTCCCGACCGCGACGGCCTGAATTCCGAGACCTTCCTCTCGGGCAACCTCGGGATCGGTTACCTGCACCCGCTCGGGAAGCACGTCGGACTGCGCGTTGAAGCGCGCGGCTACGGCATCCTGATCAACAACAACAGTTCGCTGTTCTGTGGCAATGCCACCGGTTGCGTCGCCGCCATCAAGGGCGATGCCCTGTACCAGGGCGAAGTGTTGATCGGCGTGTCGGTCCGGTTCTGATTTCGCCTGCGGTGGCGACATTTCCGCGCCGCGGGAGGAATCCGTAGCGGGTGGTTGGCACGGCGTCTGTTCGCTCGTCGTGATCGCGGCCGTCGACAGCGTGCAGAACCTCGTGAGGCGACGAGATCCGCGATCGAATGTCCACATCGGCTTCCAGAGCATCGATCGTCCCGAGGATTCCGCGAGGCACCGGAGGATCCCGGCGGACTCTCGCCAGCGCCAGTACCTATGGCTTGATCACCTCGAATCGGTACGGCATCGTCTGCGCGGATCGCCTCCGCGCGCCGCGCCGGGATCGGGCCGTCAGACCCCCGGATCAAGCCGGGGCAGACAACGCTCGGGGCGGGAACGGTGTTACCGGTCGCCGCTCACTGATTCGGCAATCCGATCCGCCCGTCCACGATCTTGACCGGGTCGCCGACCCGCAGGTCGGATGCATCGGCTTCCACGACGCGGGTGTAGGCACCGTCATTCAGCCGCACGATCACTTCCCAGCTCACCTGCTGCAATGATTCCAGCATGCGGTCGCTGCCGAGCGCGCCGACGAAGGCTTCGCTCTGGCCTCGCGCCGACCAACGGCTGCCAATCACCGGCCCGACCAGCATCGGCGCACCGGGAGAGGTCTGATACGCGAGGCTCGCACGCGGATCCGTGGCGCCGCCGACACGCGGCACCGGCCGCTCGCTGCGGATCTCGCGAATCGAACGGATCACGCCACAGGTTTCGCACGCCGCGGCCGAGCTCGAGACCTCGGCGCTGTCGGCAGCGTGTGCGCCCGGCGCCATCAGCAGGACAAACGCTGCGACGAATGCCCTCGGCGCGTTCATTCCGGTATCCGCTGCAGGTAGTAGAGTGCGTTGAGCAGGACGCCTGGTTTGCCGAGCGGCCCGAGCCAGCGGTCATACACCTGCATGATGTCGCCGGTTCGATAGAGGCGCGCCAGGCTGCGGTTCACCGCCAGCCGGAACTCCGGATCGGCGCGCGGCAGGACGAGCGCGTAAGGCTCGATGGAAAAGTCCTCGTCGGTGACGCGGAAGGTCCCGGCCTTCTGTGCCTTGAGCGCGATCCCGATCAGCTTCAGCCGATCCGAGGCGAAGCCGTCCACCTTGCCCGCCTGGACCTGCGCGATGCCGGCCTCCGCGCTCTCGACCGGCACAACCTTCGCCTTGACCCCGCGCAATTGCAACGCATCGGCCAGCGACTTCTCCGTGGTCGTGCCGGTCATCACCGCGATACGTTTGCCGGAGAAATCGTCGAGCTTGAACAGGTCGGAGCCATTGTTCACGAGCACCGAGCCGCCATCGACGAAGGTCATGAGGCTGAAGTCCACGCGCTTCTGGCGGGAGAAGGTCCAGGTGGTGGTGCCGCACTCGATCTGGATCTTGCCCTGTTCGACCATGTCGATACGATTGGCGAGCGTGACCGGCACCCATTCGATGCGCAATGCATCGAGCCCGAGATCGGTGCGCAGTCCGCGGGCCACGTGTTCGCACAGGCCGACCGAGTAGCCCATGACCTCGGAGCCCTCCTTGTAGCTGAACGGCGGCGAAGCCTCCAGATAGCCCATTTTGATCACGCCCGCCGCGCGGATGGCGCTCAACGTATCTGCCAGGGCCGGGACCGCGGCGAGAACGAGACCGGAGCACAACAGCAGCAGAACTCTTTTCACGATGGATCTCCGCATTCGGCAAGCGCGCACGGTAACCGCAACTGCCGGGCGCGGCAATACTCCGCTGCGCGGCAGTTGCGTTCGAATATCATCCGCCAATCGCCCATCCGAGCCGACGAGGTCCGCGTGAATGAATCCGGTGTTTCGGCGCTGCGCGTGCGTGACGGTCACGAAGCCGAGGTCACCTCCGCAGAGCTGTTCTTCGATCTGATCTACGTGTTCGCAGTGACGCAGCTGTCGCACCTGCTGCTGCACGACCTGACGTCGCTCGGCGCGCTGCAGACGCTGCTGCTGTGGTTCGCCGTCTGGCTCGGCTGGCAATACACCTGCTGGGTCACCAACTGGTTCGACCCGGACGCCATGCCGATCCGGTTGCTCCTGTTCGCGATCATGCTGGCCGGGCTGGCCATGGCCGCTGCACTGCCAGAGGCGTTCGAGGAGCGCGGGCTGCTGTTCGCCGCATGCTACGCCGGAATCCAGGTAGGCCGGACGATCTACGTACTGATCCTGCTCGGGTCCGCGCACGCGCTCGCGCCCAACTTCCGGCGCATCCTCGGCTGGCTCGTGGTCGCCGCAGCGTTCTGGATCTGGGGCGGATTCGAACACGGCGCACTGCGGCTCGGGCTCTGGGCGGTGGCGGTCGGCTGCGAGTATTTCTCGCCGATGATCGGATTCCGCTTTCCCGGTCTGGGGCGTTCGCACACCAGCGACTGGACGATCGACGGCGGGCACCTGGCGGAACGCTGTCAGCTGTTTCTGATCGTCGCACTCGGCGAATCGATACTGGTCACCGGGGCGAGTCTGGCCGAAACCGGGCAGTGGGACGCTCCCGTCCTGATCGCGTGTCTGGTCGCTTTCGTCGGCAGCCTGGCCATGTGGTGGATCTATTTCGACACCAGCAGCGCGGCCGCGACCGAGGCGATCGTCGAGGCCGACGATCCCGGACGCATCGGCGCCTGGTTCCACCAGACGCACGTGATCATCGTGGCCGGTGTCATCGTGACCGCGGTGGCGAACGAGCTGGCGATCGCTCATCCCGCAGGACACATCGAAGCAAAGCACGCAGCAGCACTGATCGGCGGTCCGGCGATCTACACGTTCGGCAACGCGATCTACAAGCGCGTCGTGTTCGGGCGCTTTCCGCTGTCGCACCTGGCCGGTCTCGTCGCGCTGGGCATACTCGCCCCACTCGCTCGGCTCACGGACCTGCTGATGGTCAGCGGGCTTACGACGGCGATCCTGGTCGGTGTGGCCTCGTGGGAGGCGTTGTCGCGGCGCTCCGGCGGGCGGGCCCTTGCTCTGTCCCGCTGATCAGCGGTTCTTGCGCTTCAGCGCGCGAGCCAGGAAACGTGAGGGGGACAGCGCATCGGCCACGGCGTCCGGCATCGGCACGGGTTCTCCGAGCGCCTGGGCCGCGATCAGTTCGCCGGCGAGGGGGGCAGTGAGCAGACCGCGCGAGCCATGCGCAACCGAGACGAACAACCCAGCCTGCCAGGGCGCTTCGCCCTCGAATAGAGTCGTCGCATCGTTCGCGAGCAGCGCGTAGCGCCGCGCGAACCAGACCGAGTCGCTGAGCGGTCCCGCGATCGGCAGGTAGTCGGGGGCGACGCAACGCAGGGCGGCGCGCCCCGGCAATTGTCGCGGATCGCCGAGCGCGCGCGCGAAGGCTTGCCAGAGTTGGGGTGACAGCGCGCGCAACAGGTCGAAGTTGCGCTGGTTGTCCTCGGCGCGCACGTCGATGCCCGCGTCGCGAATGCCGAAGGTGGCACCGAGGCAATGGAACCCGCCGCGCGCTGGTGCGACGTAGCCCTCGCCGCAAAGGACGCTGGTCAGGCCCGTCCCGCTGCCGCCGGCGGGCAGGCAAGTCAGCTGGCCACGGATCACGTGCGTCGGCAGATGCGCGCTCTGCGGAAATGCTTTCGCGTCGTCCCCAGTGGCGATCACGACGAGCGCCGCGTCCACCCGCGTTCCGTCGCGTGCGGTCACTCGCCAGCGTCCCGGCGCGAGCGGATCGAGGCGCAAGGCGTCGAACAACGTTACTGCGCGCACGCGTTCGTGCCGGGCAAACGCGGCGCACAGCGCCGGCGGATGGACCCACCCGCCGCGCTCGAAGTACAACGCACCAGCAGGAACGGCGACATTGGCGATGCGTGCGGCGTCCTGCGATGCGATAGGACGCAGGAACGACGCTGGCCAGCCCTGAGCGCCGAGCGCTGCGTGGCGCGCGATCTCGTCCGCATCGGTGGCAAGCTGCAACACGCCGCAGCGCGACCATGCATCGCCATCCTCGGGTAGCCGTCGAACCAGCTCCCGCAGGGTGAACTGATAACCGGCCACCAGCAGCTTCGACAACGCCGTGTCGTGCGGCGACAATTTGGCGTACAGGACGCCCTGCGCATTGCCCGAGGCCGCGGTGGCAATCCGCGCGGCGCGCTCGATCAGGGTCACCTCGACACCACGTGCCGCGAGACTGGCGGCCGCGGCCGTCCCGGCAAGGCCGGCGCCGATCACGATCGCGTCGACCGGCGGAGCAACCGTCGCCCGGTAACGCAACCACGGCGACCGATAGCTGCGCGCAACCGGCGCGAAGCACTCGCCGCGCAGACTGTCGCGCTTGGGTCCGAATCCGGGCATCTTCTCGACGCGGAAACCAGCCGATTCGAGCGCCCGCCGCACCGCGCCCGCCGCAGAGTACGTCGCGCAAGTGGTGCCGACCCGGGAGCGCTGGGACAGGACCCGCATCAGGTCGGGCGTCCACAGCTCCGGATTCTTCGCGGGCGCGAAGCCGTCGAGGAACCAGGCGTCGATCTCGGCGTCCAGCAGCGGCAAGGTCGCGCGCGCGTCGCCCACGAGCAAGGTGAGCACGATCCGGCCACCCGCGAATACGAAGCGCTGCCAGCCCGGAGCCAGTTCGTCCCATTGCGCGAGCAGCGCCGAGGCTTCCGGCGCGACTTCGGGCCACAGCGCCAGCGCGCGTTCCATGTCGGTCAGGGCGAGCGGCTCCAGCTCCGTGCTGACGTAGTGCAGACGGGCATCGGGCCGAGCGGCACGCTCGAACAACTGCCACGCACACAGGAAATTGAGCCCGGTGCCGAAACCGGTCTCGCCGATCGCGAAAGCTGCGCGAGGCGCGAGCTGCGCAAACCGTTGCGCCAGTCGATTGCCGTCGAGGAACGCGTGGCGGCTCTCCTCGATGCCGCTGGCGCTCGAGAAATAGACGTCACCGTAACGCGCCGAGTACGGCTGGCCGTCGACCCAGTCGATCATTCGAGCTCGTCGATGTCCCGCGGCCAGCTCGCCTTGAGCAGCCGCGACAACGCGCGATCGGCCAGTACCTTGCCCCCGGTCTGGCAGCGGGCGCAATAGTTGGTCTCGGTCTCGGCGTAGACGATGCGCTGCACCGGCGAACCGCACTCGGGGCAGGGCTCGCCGAATCGGCCATGCACCGCCATGCCGTCCCTGAACGCACTGACTTTGTCCGGAAAGCGTTCGCCCGTCGCGACGCGAAGACGCTCCGTCCATTCGGTGAGGACCGCGCAGGCCGCCTGTTGGAGCCGAGCCACTTCGCTTTCAGACAGATCCCTGGAATGCGCGATCGGCGAGAGCTTCGCCCGATGCAGGATCTCGTCGGCATACGCACCGCCGATACCGCTGAACAGGTGCGGCGCGGTCAGGGCGCGCTTCAACGTGTGATTTTCGGAGCGCAGCCGAGCGCCGAAACTCCGCGGATCCGCAGCCATCACCTCGAGCCCGCCGGCGTCGAATGCCGTCAACGCGGCTTCGCCCGTGACGAGGTGGAGTGCCGCACGGCGCCGGGTGCCGGCTTCGGTGAGGACGAGCGAGCCGACGTCGAAATCGAACGCGGCAAGCGTCGCCTTGCCCGGCAGCCTCGCTCCGGGCGCCAGCCAGCGGAACCGGCCGGCGCGCATCAGGTGGATCACGAGGTGCAGATCGCCCGCCATGCTCAGCACGACTCGCTTGCCCAGTCGACGCACGCGCTCGACTCTGCTGCCTTCGACTGACGCGATCGGCGGCAGCGCCGTGCGCAGCACGAATGGATTGACGATGCGCACTCGCGCCAGCACCCGCCCCACGGCGAGGGATTCGATGCGCTCGGCATAAATCGTGATGTCGGGCAGCTCGGGCATGCTAGGGCCTGTCGACACCTGGAACGGATCTGCCTCGGCGCACATCCAAGGGCAGAGCCGGGCGCAAGCGACGCCGTGTGGTGGACCCACACGCGGAGCCTGTAGCAAAGCGCTGCGCCTGGATGACCCCCAGCCCTCCGGGTGCTCGCCCGGAACGGGCGCACTCTGCGTTGCAAATGTTCGCCGGGAGACCGGCCCCAGCCGTGCTTTGCGCCTTGATTGCGCTCGTCCTGGAGCTCACGCAGGTCCGTTCCACGTGTCGACAGCCCTAGAGGATGCTCTCGGGAATGAACCAGCTCAGGATCGTCGTCGAAGTGCGGCGCCACCAGCTCGTGTTGGGCTCGGCGGTCAGGCGCACCGGCGCGCCGTTCTCCTCGCCGACCCAGACCAGATGCTGGACGGGCCCATCCTTCGGTTCGAGTTCGACCCGGAAACTGTTCCGCGGCATCAGTTGCAGCGCCACCACGCCGAGGAGCTGACGCGCGATTTCGGGACTATCCACGAGCAGGCCCAGTTCGGTATTGAGCAGCGCGGAGCGCGGATCGAGATTCATCGACCCGACGAACACTTGCTCCCCGTCGACCACGAAAGCCTTGGTGTGCAGACTGGCGGATGACGAGCCGATCATCAGCTTGCTGTCGCGCGCGTTGCCCCTGCCGACCAATGCCGGTCGCATCTCGTAGAGCTCGACCCCGCCGCGCAGCAGTGCCACCCGGTAGCGCGCATAGCCCATGTGCGCCGGGGGAACATCGTTCGATGCCAGCGAGTTGGTCAGGACCCGTATCCGCACGCCGCGCGCGCGTGCGCGCAACAGATATTCGACGCCGGCATCGCCCGGGATGAAATACGGCGACACGATGGTCAGATCGGACCGCGCGTTGTCCGCGATCGGACGCACCTGCGGTCCGATGTGGATCGCGGGATCGACGCGACCCTTCGCGGTCACCTTGCGTGGTCGGTCGTACACGGCGCGCGCGTCGGCCCACACCATCGGCAGCTCGCCCCGGCCGAGATAGCCCACGAGATCGGCCTGCCTGAGGCGCTGCGCGTACTGCGAGTCGGCCGCCTTGAGCGCTTCCTTTTCGAGACGGTAGCGCAGTCGATCGAGCGCATCGCTGCCCGCGGCGACTTCGAAGAAATGGCTGATGCGGTAGGCCCAGGGGCTGTTCCAGTACTCGTCGAAGCTCGCCGAGGTTTCCGGCACGACCGAACCGACGGCGAGCAGATCCATGTCGGCGAAGTTGGTGCCGTCGGCGGCCCAGAAATATTCGTCGCCCAGATTGCGGCCACCCACGATCGCGAGCTGGTTGTCGGCAACGAACATCTTGTTGTGCATGCGGTGATTCGCTCGCTCGCCGTCAGTGAGGAAGGCGAGCCAGCGCCAGTTCCGCGTCGCGAACGGATTGAAGACCCGCACTTCGATGTTCGGATGCCCGTCGAGGACCGCGATGTTGGCGTCCTTGCCGGCCGTGTGGAGATCGTCCACCAGCAAGCGCACGCGCACGCCGCGATCCGCGGCCGCGAGCACGCGCGCGAGCAGCACCCGCGTGGTCAACCCGTCGTGTACGAGGTAGTACTGGAGGTCGAGCGTGCGCTCGGCCATGTCGGCGGCCAGCGCCCGTGCGATGAATGCGTCCAGCCCCGAATCGAGCAGCATCAACCCCGACTGGTCGGGATGATGCGAGAGGTCGGATTCGAGCGCGCGACCGAGCAGCGTCCGGGAGTCTGGCGCAATGGCCCACGAGGGAGCGCTGTTCCCGGCCGGCGGCAGCGTCGCGCAAGCGGCGACGAGCAGCAGCGCGAGCGTTGCGATCAGCGAGTGCGTGGTTCGGGTGAGCCGATCGAAGGTGGGCCGCATGGTGGTCGGGGACCAGCATACCGCAGCACGTCTATCATGCCGTCCTCATCCTCGATGCCCGGAACCCGCCGCCATGCCGCTCGACTCCGCCGTTGCCGCAGACACGCTCGTCGCCGATCACGCCGCAAAGCGTAATCTCGTCCCCTTCGCCCGCGACTGGGGGGCAAGCGACCTCGAGGGGGCGTATGCAATCCAGGCCGCCTTCGTGGAACGCCTGCTGCCGCTCAAGGGGCCGCGCGTCGGCTACAAGATCGGTCTCACCTCCCAGCGCATGCAGCAGATGTGCAGCATCGATCACCCGGTTGCCGGCGTCGTGCTCGCCGACCGGCTGGCGAAAAGCGGCACGCGCTGGCGCCTGTCGAACCTCGTGCGCCTGGGTATCGAATTCGAGATCTGCGTCCGGCTGGGCCGTCCGCTGCATCCGCGCGCGGCGCCCTGGTCGCTCGACGAAGTCGCCGAGGCCGTCGGTGCGGTGTGTCCCGCGTTCGAGGTGATCGACGATCGCAATTCGCCCTACCCGCTCGACATGCTCTCTCTGGTCGCCGACAACGCCTGGAACGAAGGCATCGTGCAGGGCGAATACGTCACCCGTTGGCCCGACCTCGCCGCCGCGGTCGGCGTCGTGGAACTGAACGGTTCGGTCATCGACCAGGGCCACGGCCGCGACGTGCTTGGACACCCGTTCGAGCCTCTGCGCTGGCTCGCAAACCACCTCTCGGCGCGTGGCGAATCACTGCACGCGGGCGAAATCGTATCCACCGGCAATCTGGTGACGACCCGATTTCCCCAGGCGGGCGAGCGCTACCGGTTCAGCGTCGCAGGCGTGGGAGCGGTGGAGCTGGAGTTCGTGGCCTAGGACCGTGGGACGCACCCACGCGTCGCACTTTCACGCCCCACTGCGTGCTTGCCCGATGCTCCCCCGGGGACACATCGCGCGCCGCGAATCCGGGCAGGCTGGCCGGATCGGGCAGCGGCAGAAGGCATTAAAGGGCAATAAAGCGCAGTGCCTGCGGGCAGCGCACGAATCCGGCTCGTGCACTGCCCGCAGGGATGCCGCGAGAGCGTCCGCTCTTGCCGACGGTCAGTCGATGAAGGCCGAAATCGCAGGGATCACGACTTGCGGCGCTTCTTCCATCAGCCAATGCCCGGATCCGGGAACCACCACGCCGCGGACATCTTCGGCAACGAGCCGCGCCTGATCGATGAGGAAGGTGCCCGACGATTTTTCGCCCGTGAGCACCAGCACCGGCATCTCGAGCCGGGTTGCCGCCATCGCGGCGAAATCGCTCGCGTCCTGCTCGAACGCCTTGAAGTACTCGAAGCCCGCACGCATTCCGCCCGGCTGGGCGTACGCCGCGGCGTAGATGCGCCGATCGGCCTCGGGCACGGAGCGCGCGGGGTCGGCGGCGAAGTCGTTCCAGAAGTGTTCGAAATAGATTCGTTCGCGCCCCGCCACCAGCGCCAGCGGGACCTCACCGTGGAAGTGGAAGTGCCACAGATCGCGCAGCAGCCATACCTCCTTCCAGTTGCCTATGCCCGGGAGGAACGCGTCCATCAGGACGACCTTGTCGGTCGCTGCCGGGAACTGCGCGGCATAGGCGTACGCCACCATGAGCCCGATGTCGTGGCCGACCACGGCCGAGCGCTCGTATCCGAGCGAAGCGACGAGCGCATGCATGTCCTGCGCGAGCGTCTTCTTGTCGTAGCCCGAGTCCGGCCTGGCCGACGCCCCTGCGCCGCGCAGGTCGGGGACAATGACGGTATGCCTCTGCGCCAGTTCGCTCGCCAGGGGGCGCCACATGTGTCCGGTCTCGGCGTAGCCGTGCAACAGCAGCACCGGCGTGCCGTGGCCGCCGATCCGGTAGTGGATCCGCGTGCCGTTGACCTGGGCGTCGCGCTCGACGAAGCCGGTCTCCGCGCGAGCCTCATCGGCGAAGGACAGACTGCCGGCCGTCGCCAGCAGCAAGGCGGTCGCCAGGCTGCAGCCGAGCACCGTGCGGCGGTTGGTTCGGGGGATCGTATTCATGGCGGTCTCCAGGGTTGGGGATTGGATCGTGCCGGCCGCATGGCTGGCCGGCACGGTCAATCTAAGCTTCATCATTCCTGGATTCGAGCGGCAAAAAATGCACAATACGTTCATCTTTGATGAATTATCGGAGCAGAGATGGATCGTCTGCGGGCCCTGGAAGTATTCGTGACCGTGGTCTCCCGGCAAGGCTTTGCACGGGCCGCCGAAACGCTCGATACGTCGCCGGCCAACGTGACCCGCTATGTCTCGGAACTCGAGGCGCACCTCGGCACCCGGCTGCTCAATCGGCATTCGCGCAAGCTGTCGCTGACCGAGGGCGGCGAGGCGCTCTACGAGCGGGCCCGCTCGATCCTCGACGACATGGCCGAGGCCGAAGCGATCACGTCCTCGGCAACGCTGAAACCACAGGGACGCCTGCGCATCAACGCGCCCCTGAGCTTCGGCGTCCTGCACCTGGCACCGCTCTGGCCCAGGTTCGCGCAGTGCCACCCCGATGTGGAACTCGAGGTTACGCTGATCGACCGCGTCGTCGATATCGTCGAGGAAGGCTTCGACCTCGCGATCCGCATCTCGCGCGGCGGTTCGGCCGAGCACGCGGCGCGCAAGCTGGCCGCTTCACGCAACGTGGTTTGCGCCTCGCCCGCCTATCTGCACGAGCATGGCCAGCCGAAGCGGCCGGCCGATCTGGCCCGCCACGCTTGCGTGGGCTATACCTACGCGGCCACTGCCAACGACTGGCGTTTCGTGGACGAAGACGGGGGGCAGCACGCCGTGAAAGTGCCCTACGTGATGCAGACAAACAACGGTGACACGGCGGTATCGGCGGCGCTCGCCGGGATGGGCGTGATATGGCAGCCGACCTTCCTGGTGGGTGTACATCTGCGCGCCGGCCGGCTCGTTGCGCTGCTGCCCGATTACCGCATGCCCGACATCGACGTGCTCGCCGTGTACTCCAGCCGGCGTCACCTGAGCGCCAAGATCCGCGTGATGATCGACTTTCTCGCCGCCGAGTTCAGCGGCGTCGCGCCCTGGGACCGGGACTGACGCGCTGCCCGTCCGCGGCACGCCGGTCCGGGACCTCCCGCCACGCGGGACGGGTACGCCGTCAGCCGCGCACTTCCTTCAGCGCCGCGGCCGCCGCCCGGGCGAGCAGGATGTAGTCGGTACACAGACCGATCACGCGATAGCCCTGATCCATGTAGGTCTTGGCGTGGGCGGGCGTATGCGCGTAGATGCAGCGCGCGATGTCGCGCTTCTCGCACGCGCGGATGATCTCCTGGATCGCCTGCTGGACCTCGGGGTCGTTGATGCGGCCGGGCTTGTCCATGCTGCCGGACAGGTCGAACGGGCCGACGAACACACCGTCGATGCCGGGTACGTCCAGGATCGCTTCGATGTTGCGCGCGGCGAGCACATGTTCGATCTGGACGATGACGGCGACCTCGTCGTTGGCCCGGTGCATGTAGCTCTCGAAATCCAGGTCGAATCGCTGCGCGCGCGTGATGCCGACACTGCGCACCCCCATGGGCGGGTACTTGCAACGGTCGACGGCGAGTTGTGCGTCCTCGGCGGTGTTGACCAGCGGCACGATGATCCCGGTCGCGCCGATGTCGAGGGCCTTCTTGATATGAGCCTCGTCGTTCCACGGCACCCGCACAACGCACGGGACGCGGCTGTCCACCGCGATCAACAGCGTGAGCGCGTCGCGGGCGTCCATCGGCGAGTGTTCGAGGTCGATGAACAGCCACTCGTACCCGGCCTCGACGAAGCACTCCGCAACCTCCGGCAGCGGGATCTGCAACAGCGCGCCGATCAGCGGGCGGCCTTCCTTCAACCTGCTGCGAAACGAAAGCGTCATGACGCGTCTCCTCTGGCGAAGACGCGAATGATAGCGAGGCTGGTGCGCCTCGGGTCAGGAACGCTGGGTTACGTACTGGCGCAGCCAGGCAGCGGCATCTTCGTCGTTGGCGAATACCTGCCACGGGAAGGGCGGCCGGTGGTACAGGTCGAACACGCGCACCGCGAGATTGCCGAGACTGGAGTCCGTGACCATGCCGGAGGCCATCGTCATCGACACCATGTCGAGGCTCGATATGTAAGCGGCAGCCTGCACATCGACCCGCCATACGCCCGGCAGTTTGACCAGCGTCACCTGCGGCGCCTTACCGAGACGCCGTCGCGCAGCGAGTTCGGCCTGGACGAGATTCAGGGTAACCACACCGGTGCCGCCGTAGTCCACGCGCACGATGCCGTCGTCACCTCGCCAGACGTTGGGTTCTTTCACGAGTGTCGCCCCCGCCCCTGGGGAATCATGCGAGCGACGACTACCGCGGATCGGTCGCGTAGCGTGACCGAAGGGAGGGACGAGAGATTCATGAAATGCGTGTGGCGAGGAACGGATGACGATCGAGGCTGAAGAAGGCTTCGCCACGAACCCGGAGAGCATGCAGGTCGTCCAGCCAGGCGCGAGCGTCAATTTCTTCGACACTGCTCCGCCGCACTGCGAACTCTGCAATGACCGGCATCATCCCTTGGCTGTAGGTATCCGCGTCGAACATGGCGTTGACGATCGCGATCGCTTCGACGGTATCGACCCGAAAGCCATGATGCGCAAGCTTCGGGCCAAGCGTCCGCGGTAACCGTGGATGCGGGCAATGGTGGTCCCACGCGGCCAGCATTCTCCGCATGCGCGCGTCGTCGCCGCTTGCCCAGACGCACGATTCCCAATCGGTGTCGACGAGCAGCAAACGGCCGCCGGGGCGCAATACGCGCCGTAATTCGTCGAGTGCACGGCCGATATCCGGCACATATTCGAGAACCTGGGTACACACTGCGCCATCGAAAAGACCGTCCGCGCATGGCAGGGATGCGGCATCGGCGCGTTCGAATATCGCCCAGTCGAAGCGCGCGCAACGTGCCCGGGCCAGCGCGATCATCGCCTCCGAGTGGTCCATGCCGCGCACCACACCGGCGCTTCCCACGGCTCCTGCAATTTCCTCGGCGAGCAGACCCGGACCGCAACTGACGTCCAGCATGCGCTCGCCGGGTTGCGGCGCGAGCCGTGCGAGCGTCACTGCGCGCTGCCGAACCACGTCGGATGTCAGGTAGAGCGCTTCGATCTGCCGCGCTCTCGCGCCACGCTGCGATTCCCCCGCTGCCTCACGTTCTTGCATGGCGGGTCAGTCGCTACCAGCCATCGAGGCGATAGTCGAGCAGCTTTTCGACCCATCGTCCGACGGATAGCAGGCGCGCGTCCTCGCCCGGCCGCCCGACCAGTTGCAGACTGATCGGCAGCCCTTCGGCATCGAAACCGCAGGGCAGCGTCAGCGCCGGCAACCCGGTCAGGTTGAACGGCGACGTGAAACGCGTGAGCATCGCAACGGCGGGAAGCGTGCGCCCTTCGACCATCAGGGTCGCGTGCCCGATGGCGGGGGGAACGCAGGGCAGAGTCGGCGTCAGCAGCACATCGGCCGATCCCATGGCGCGCAGGCAGGCGTCGCGCACTTCCCGGCGCACGCGCTGCGCCTTGACATAGTCCATCGCGAGGAAGAACTGGCCCATCTCGAGCCGCAGGCGCACGTCCGCGCCGAGCCGGGCGCCGCCGGTGCGCAGCAGTTCCCAGTTCGCCTGTGTCGCTTCGGCCGACAAGGTCACGAACTGGGCGCCGGGGGCGAGCGCGAACTCCGGCACGTCGACTTCGTCGACCGCAGCGCCGGCTGCGCGGAGCGCACCGGCCACGGATTCGAGCCGCGCGCCGACGACGGGCTCGACCCCTTCGGCGAAATACCCGCGCAGCAACCTGAACGAAGGCGTGACGTCAGGCAGGGCAACGGCGACGCCATCGGTGAATCCGGCAAGCGTCTCGAACATCAGCGCTGCGTCGGCCACCGAGCCGGCGAGGGGCCCGACATGATCGAGCGACCAGGCAAGCGGGTAGACACCGGTCTTGTCCACGACACCGTAGCCGGGCTTGAATCCGACCACGCCGCAGCACGCCGCGGGAATGCGGACCGACCCGCCGGTGTCCGTGCCGATGGCGAGCGGGGCGATGCCGGCCGCGACGATCGCCGCGGAGCCGCCGCTCGAGCCGCCCGGTACCCGGCCCGGGAAGTGCGGGTTGACGACCGTGCCGAAATGGGGATTTGCGCTGGTCACGCCGAAAGCGAGTTCGTGGAGGTTGGACAGACCGAAGATGAGGGCGCCGGCGGAACGCAATCGCGCCACGACGCTCGCGTCCGACCCGGCCATGATCGGTTCGCGCGCGAGCGTCCCGGCGCTCATGCGGTAACCACGCACCGGCATCAGGTCCTTGATGACCACGGGCACGCCGGCCAACGGGCCGGGGTCCAGACGCTCACGCACCTTGGCGTCCAGCGCCTCGGCCTGACGGATGACGTCGTCCTCGTCCAGGGCGGTGAACGCGTTCAGGTGGCGCCACGCGCGCGCCGCGTCGAGTGCCTGCTGGGCGATGTCCACCGCGCGCGTCTCGCCGGAACGCACGCGCTGGGCGAGCGCGCCGGCACCCGGCGCTTCGCTGCGCGAACTGCGTCCGAGAAGCGGATGCGTAGGTGTCGCTTGCACTGCCCCGCACAGCGGTTCGGCGACCGGCACGGCGGCCTCCAGCATCGCCAGCTCGTCAAAACTCCAGGCGAGACGTTCGTGCCACTCGCCGACGCGAGTCTCGTGCGCGCCACCGCGCAATGCAGCCACGGCCTCGATGAAATTCGCGAAGCGGGAGAAATCGATCGACATGGGGGACCTCGAAGCGTTCCGGAACGGCAGCCTTTGGTACAGTCGCATGGTAAACAAAACCCGAACCGGAACGATGACCATTGCCTATTGGTGTGTCCTGGCCGCGGCCGTGCTGCCGATCATCTGGGCCGGCGTGGCGAAATCGAGGGGCGACTTCGACAACCGGTCGCCGCGCGAATGGCTGGCCCGACGCGAGGGCTGGAGGCTGCGCGCGAATTGGGCCCAGGCGAATGCGTGGGAAGCGTTCGCGCCGTTCGCGGCCGCGGTCATCATCGCCCATCTCGCCGGCGCCCGGCCCGCCATCATCGACGCGCTCGCACTCACCTTCATTGCCGCACGAATCGCCCATGGCGTCCTGTATGTCACCGATCGATCGACGCTGCGAACGATCGTCTGGACGATCGGCTACGGCTGCGTCGTGGGGCTGTTCGTGGCGTCCGTTTAGGACCTGTTGACGCTTAGAGCGGACCTGCGCTGGGGGGACCCCGCCCCAGCTGCGCTTTGCGCCTTGATTGCGCTCGTTCTGGAGGTCACGCAGGTCCGTTCCAAGCGTTTGCAGGCCCAAGCCCGGCAAGCCCGGTCGGAGGCTCACTCGCCGGCCAGCGTGCGCAAGGCACCGGACTGGAATTCGCGGTGGTACAGCACCAGCACCACCCAGCTGGTCGCCATCATCCAGAGCCACGGGTTCAGGAACCACGTCATGGCGGCGAGCGCGAAATAGTATGCGCGCAGGGCATTGTTGAAGCTCTCGGCAGCCATCGTCGTGGTGCGGCTCGCACGCGCCACGAAATCGGCATGCTGCTCGGCGCTCGCCTCCGGCACCGGAGCGCCGCCGATCATGACCGAACAGAAGTGATACAAGCGCAGCGACCACGTGAACTTGAAGAATGCGTACATGAAGATCGCCGCGAGCAGCAGCACCTTGATATCCCACAGCCGCTCCGGACTCACCCGCGTGAACGGCAGTTCCGCCATCAGCGATGCCACCTTGTCGGTCGTGCCGAGCAGGGCCAGCAGGCCTCCCAGAATCAGCAACGTCGTGGAGGCAAAGAAAGTCGAACCGTTGGAGAGGTTGGCTAGGGCCTGTTCACACTACTCGCAGCCCATCGGCGATGAGCGCGAAGTTGATGAAGCCAATGAACATGAGGTCGAGTTTCTCGAATCGCGAGAAGATGCGCCGAAATCCCTTGAGCCTGCGGAACAGCCGCTCGA
>JBBQHP010000045.1:0-36393 GCA_038324085.1 Burkholderiales bacterium | reverse complement strand
CAGCGCGCACAGCGACACGTACCGGATTCGATCACCACGATCCGCTACCTACTAAGTGCTGAGTTGATCGCACGCTTGGCTCAATGTCCATGCTGTGGCCGAGAAAATGAACGACGATTTGTGTGACACAGTAAGATTAGGCCGCACGCCGAAGAGTCCTCCTCTGGTAGCACCCACCATCTGGGCGATTCTCCAAGCGCAGCGCTCTTCATCTGCGCATGCTGCTTACACACGACGCCCGATCAGTGCTGGGCGCGGCGATGACCTTGACCACGCCCAGCCGGGCGCACTGTCGATCCGCTCCGAGCTTGGGCGCTCGCGGTCCCGTTCCGCAGCAATCACAACAAGGGGGCTTGCGCAGGCACTGAACAACAAGATGACACTGGTAGCCGCATCTGATATCTCGACCAATGTCCGCGGTTCCCAACCGCGTTCCCTTCATCGGTCGTTAGCACTGAGCGGGCGAGGGATGATCGGCCCGAACGCCTCGACCGCAACCGCGCCCAAGGTTCCGTTGCACCATCCCGGCATGCGTTGCCCGTCAGATGAAAGGAACATCTAGCCCAGGGTACGTGGTACGTGGCCATTCCTGTATCCGTCCTCCGAAACGATTGTCGGATCTCGAGATAACTCACGTAACGTTCGGAGATCGTCATTCGATGGTTCATTGGTTTTTCAAAGTTAGTCAGTGCCATGGGCGTACGCGGTGGGACACGAAGGCGTGCCAAGTCCGGGCAGTAATTCGGTAAACTTGGGGGAACTTCGCTGCGTCTTCACGATGCGTGCTCATTGCACCAAATGAAGGATTGGACGTCGATCATGTCCCTGGGCTTCAGGTCGGCAAGCGCGTTGCGCAAGTAGCCCGCGAATTCGAGGACGCACTTGTACGTGAGCCAGTTCACCTCGGGTCGGTAGTTGATCTCGAAGGCGGAAAGTTCGGCTACGTTCTTCGTTACCTCCGGCTTGAGGAAGATGTGCGTTTCGGGCAGCGCGAGGAAGGGGAAATACGTGGCGGTTGTCCACTTCGCCGCCCCAATGTCCCCGAGTACGCTGGCGAACGCCTCAAACCGCGATTCAAACGCTGTAGTGCCATAGAGGAGGGCGTAGAGAGCTTCTGAGAACAGCTCCTTTGCTCTATCATTTCTGAGCCCATCTTTGAGCGCCATCTTCTCATTCGGAAAGATCAAGTTCGTGGCGTTGACGACGCGTAACGCGCGCGTGCAGATATCATCAAATTGACGGCCTTGGAGCGCCTGCGAGAGCGACTTCTCCCCCAACAATTCCAGGCAAAGCGTGTGTGCCTTGACCTTGTAGTCGCGTTCGGCTTCCAGGTACTTCTCTCCGTAGAAACCTTGCGGGTAGCGTTCCTGAAATCGTGAGATGGATCTTGGCAAGCTCAGATAACGGGCCCCCTTGTCGCCAGGTACGATCCTGAGATTGTTAAGCACCGGGTGATTGGCTTCTGGTCCGGTCACCGGAATCAGGCTGACATGCTCAAGCGACAGCTTTATTTCGCCATGTCCCACAAAGAATATGCGGACTTCAGACACGTAACAATCTTCAAGCACTTCCCCAACGCCCCATTCCGGCTTGCCGGGATGCCTTACACGAACGCCTTTCTTAAGCAACATTTCTGTTCCCCCCAATTGTTATTCAACGCCTGAACGTCTGTGATACTGGCATATCGCGTCTGAACCGGACGAGGGACTGCGTTCATCCGCAGCCACCGGTGAATACGTCGATTGGACCTGCGCTTCACTGCTTGCGACGGACCGTACATGCCCGATTCGGCCTTGAGTTCATTGCTTTGCAAGCTTCAGCGGACCGAAACCAAGTTTCTGGACGTCAACGCGTTTTCGCCGTCCCAGCGATACGCCACCAGCTGCCCGTCATTCGCGATGCTGTAGTCCACGCATGCCACCGTGCTGGAGATTACCCTCGGCGTGCCCGTAAACCAGTAGTGGCCGAAGAAAACTGGCTTGCCGCCGCAGTCGCCAATGCGAACGTGGTCGGGTATGGGTGTATCAGGGAGTGCATTGCGCAGGTCTTCTTCGAGGATGGCGGACTGTCTATAGGTGGCCGCATCACGATCCCACCAGCGGACGCGAACCTCGTTTCGAACGTGGCCGTCCTTGTCTGTGAATGTGTGCGGCGGGGGGAGCGGGATCTCGAGGCCCTTGGTCAACGCCTCCACCGCCTTGAAGACCGAAGGTTCGGGGCTGTGCTTGTCGGATACGTTCTCGGGCTCCCGCGTTGCTTCCGTCATGAGTTCGGATGTCAGGCGGTGGCCGGGCGCCAGCCGCGGTGCAAGGAATTCCATGGACTGCCGGTGCCAGCACGCGTGCACGATGCGCAGACCCGGAAGGTCGAGCCACAAGGGTAGCGTCAAGAACCAGTCGACGCTTTCCTGGTGGCGGGGCGTGCCTTCCACTTCAGCCAGGAATTCCTTGTGCTGGTGGCGGTTCTTATGGCCTTTTTTCGGACAGAAACGCGGTCGCAGGTATTCCCCCGGGTTATGGGGGTCGGGGAGAAACCAGGCGATGGCATTGAGTTCGTGGTTGCCCATCACCGCCAGCGCGGAGTCCGCATCGACCATGCGACGGGCGATTTCCACGGTCTCTATCTGGTTTGGTCCGCGGTCGATGAAATCTCCGACGAATATCACTTTGCGGTCCGCGTGGCCCCATGCGCCGCGCCTCTCGCGGTAGCCCAACTTCTGGAGCAATGCCTTAAGGGCATTTGCGTGGCCGTGGATGTCGCCGATGATGTCGTAGTTCATGCCGAGTTCTCCATCGTGCATCGAGTCGCGGGCACTCGTTTCGAAGACTTCGTCTCTCGAGTTCCAGAAGCAAGGCAGCTGGTAAGCCGAAAGGTCCATTGCTACCGTGCTCCAAATTATCCGTACTCGCGCATGCGCTGTCAGCGCGTTTCGCATGACTTTCTCAGAGATTCCCTGAGTGCCTGAGTGCAATTGCAACTTCTGGCGTCGGCACTGATGCAACCTTCGTACTCCTGCAGACCTTGATCTCTCGAATGTAAGAGATGGCCTCGGGCCCGTATTCGGTCGAGCACGATCGATCCAAGAACCTCTTTACATACCACGAACTCCTTCATCGCTACATCAATCACTGCGAATGAGTAGAATCCCCGCAGTCTGAGATTACGCGAACAAAATTCCCGCTGAAGTTGAAGTCGGTCACGCAGGTCGATTCCAAATTGCGCCCCGCGGTACAACTGGCCGATGTACTGTCTCTTCTTGGTCAGGGGCATGGATCAGTGCCAGGGCGTAGTGAGCCAGGGCGTTGCCCTTGCTAGCGGCTGCCTCCAACCCATCCAGCATGATCGGAGGGAAATCTCCCTCGTCGGCATCTGACCATCGAGTATCAAGTCCATCGTTCTGTTCGTCGTCGAACTGCTCGGCGTCGTCGCCAAACTGGCGGTCTAGGCTGGACCAATCCCCTCGCAGTTGGCGGATCAACTCCGAAATCCGCACGACATCAATCTGGCGCTCTGCCAGGAAGGCCCGCAGCGTTACCGAGATCAGACCCGCGTTTTCGGGTGCGTACCCAAGCTCGACGCAGCGACGCCTGACGACAGCGCTAACTGCGGAGGATTGCTTGTCGTCCGGACGCTGCTGCGTGAGGACGGCATCAACGCCGAGTGCGGCGTAGGAGTCGAAGCCAAACGAGGCTGCAAGCAGCTCGTAGAGGTGTGCTCGTTTGAAGGAGCTACCTGTGCTGGCCTGGAGTCGTTGCTGCGCGGAATACGCGAGCTCTTTGATTGCCATGACCAACCTTTCCTGTGTGCCACGCCGATTTCGGGTCAGGCGCACACGTTTAAGTCCGCGACGACGAGGCTCAAAGAGAGGTTTTCAATGACAGAGACGCAACGCCTTTTTTTACTCGTGCGCAAGTATGGTGGGCACCCGCCTGAATTTTATCGTCGACGGGCCGAGCGGTCTACCTGAGCCGAGCGCGCTGGTCGTCCCACAGCGCAGGCGGGTCAACCGCCAAGTCAAACAGCGTGACGTGGTTCGGCATGGCGTCATCCAGGTGCCCACCAAGATGGCCGGCGCCAGTGTGGTCAGGTTGACCATCCGGCCGACGCAGCTGTTGTCGATCCCTTCCCGAACGGCGATCTCTTTGAGGGACTTGGATTCGCCCGACTCCAGCATGGCCAGCCACCGGTGACCTCTGGCCAGCGCCAGTTGCAGCGGCGTGGTTGCCGTGTTCCAGGGCCTGGCCTTGGTCGTTTCGACGGTGGGTAGCGTGACCAGCTTGCGCCCGCTGCGCCGCTTGATCTGGATCGGCACCGATATGGTCAACCGGGCATCCTGAGTGCTCGTTGAACCCTTCGCATTGCAGGCGGAGCGCAGCTTCAGCGGCGCTCAGACCGCGCAACCCTGGGCCTCGTGGTAACGCAAGTGCGCACAGTCTTTATCGCATGGGTGCGGCCACCGTTTGTTTGGCCCGTTTCCATCTGCTGCGCTCAGTGATGGCCGGAATCCGATCGTGGTGACCTGACCGAGGCGTTACGATCGCGCGGATGTTGCAAAACCACGGAGGTCAGACACATCAGACGTCGTTGCGATCTATCTTGCCGGCCGTGGGTTCCACCGTATCGACCGGCCTCCCCTTCAGCACTTTGCGTCCGCTGATCATGGCTGAGGTGAGACCGCCGCCTTCGCGCAGTTCCGTAATCACCACCCCGGCGATATGAATCGCGATGCCGATGACAAGCAGATAGAAGCTGTAGAGATGGACCAGCGCGAAGGGCTCGCGCAGTGCCCGCATGTCTGCGTACGAAGCCTTGTCGTACATCCCGGGCGAGTACGGCATCAGCGTGGCCGGATCGACGCCGGGCGCGGCGATCCATTGTGCAATCCAGGACCCGAAGGGCGGAAAGTATATGTCGGTACCAGCCAGCAGCAGTCCGGTCGACACCTGCACGATCATGACCAGCAGCAAGCCGGCGACCGCTATGCGCCCCAGCGGATTGTGGCCGAGGTAACGCTCGGGGTTGCCTGCGACAAACGATGCGATATAGCTGCGCAGGCGTGGGAAGTAGCCCCTGCCGCCCGGCAGCATCTGGCGCCACCGCGCATGATGGTTGCCGACGAACGCCCAGACAAGCCGCACGACGAGGTTCAGCGCGAACACATAGCCGGCCCAGACGTGCAAGGTCTTCAGTAAAATCTTGCCGACATTGGAAATCTCCAATGTACCGGCGTTGAGGATCACTATGCCGAGCCCGGCGAGCAAGAGTACACAGAGCACGTTGATCCAATGAAACCATCGCGTAGGCCAATCCCATACGCGATAGGACTTCAGGTCGGTCATGTCAGATTCGTGGGGCATCGAAGTATTCCTGGTCGGCGTCGTTGTGTACATCGGGTTCGTCGGCACTGCGATGGCCGTCTACGAAGTTGTCGAATTCGCGAATCCCTTCCTCCATGTGATCTTTGCGTAACTGCCGGACGCATACCCTTCTCGACGAGGAACTTGCGCCGGATCTCGACATGAGCCCGCGCGCGTGCAAGCAAGTAACTGCCGGTCATCCCGCCGTCAACGTTGGTGAGCATCGCCGCAATTGCGAGCCACGGAAGGATCGCGTTCAAGCGGATCCCCGCATGGACCAGCACCAGCAGCGAGCCTAGCCATGCGAGCAGCTCGTGCCGCTTGAGTAGCTGCGCCGACATACCGCGTGCGCTCCACTTTCGCTTCGCAGCGAGCAAGTCATGGAAATGACTATCGGCAGCACGCCCGGGATGCCCAGATAGCGCCCGATCCAAACGAGTTGAAAATGATGTAGCAGCGCGTCGATCAGAATCGTAGTGAGCACCAGCCCGGCGAACAGCAGGGCCAGCGGCAGAACCTTGGCCTGAAATGGACTGGTTGGGAGACAAGCTATGGTCGATTCCGATACTCGAATGGGAGCGGGCGCGCGGCTCTGCCCGCTGCGCTTCAATACCACACGCCATGCATCCAATGGATCCGCGACACGGCGACCTTGGGATGCACAATAGATTTCCGACCGCTGCCGGGTCTGTTCGCCAACAAACATAGTTGAATGGCGCTGCAATGAGAGCCGCCCTCAAGTAGCAGGTGGAGAGAGATTTCGGAGAGCAGGCCATGTCCTGCTGGTTATCTATCGACTGTGATGGGGACTGCCAAGTGGTCGCTGTGACGCTGGAATCGACGCTGACCTGTCCCGAGTGCGGCCACGCCAAAACCGAGACGATGCCCACGGACGCCTGCCAGTGGTTCTACGAGTGCGAGCAGTGTCACACCGCACTCAGGCCCAAGCCGGGGGACTGCTGCGTGTACTGCTCCTACGGCACAGTGCCGTGTCCGCCGATTCAGGAGCGCGGCAAAGGAAATTGCTGCACAGGCTGATCACACGAGCCGAAGCCGCTCGCGCTGCGCATCCCATCGCTGCGCTCGACTTGACGTTCCTGCACACGAATTGCATCCTCGCTGCGCGATGCAGCGTATAGCACTCCCATGAGCCGAACCCTTCGCCGCTGCGCGGCCCTGTTAGGGCTATGCGCATTGCTTTTCGCCAACGTGGCGGTGGCGGCGTATGCGTGTCCGAGTGCGGAACCAGGGGAATCGGCCATGCCGACCGGCTGCCCGGACCGGGACGGTGAGCAACCCAACCTCTGCAAAGCCCATTGCGCTGCGGGCCAGCAACAGACAGCCCAGGGCGCGGTGGATCTGCCGCCCCTGTCGCTCGTTCACGGTCTGACCGCAACGCTGTTCGTTCCGGCAGCCGCGTCGTCCGGTTTTCCGGGCGACGTGTTCGGCGCGACGCCATACCACGGTACCGATCCTCCCATAGCGATCCGGAACTGCTGCTTCCGGCTATGACCTCCCGCGACGCCTGATCCACTCGTCGCCGCGCCGACGCGGTCGACGTTCAGTCATCCGTCGTTAGGAGGTTCCATGGTTTCGCTCATTCGCGCGTGTTCGCACGCGCTTGCCATTCAGTGCGCCTGCGCATCGGTCGTGCTCGCAGCGATCGCGATTTCCAGCACCTCCGTCGTCTGTGCTGCCGTCACCCCGCTGACTCTGGATGCCGCTTTACAGCTAGCTACCGAGCGGTCACGTCGGCTGATGGGCCAGGATGCCCTGGTCGCTGCCGCGCGCGAACGCGCGACCGCGGCAACTCGACTGCCCGACCCCACGCTACGACTCGGCGTGAACAACCTGCCCGTCACCGGCGCGGAACGCTTCAGTCTTACGCAGGACTTCATGACCATGCGTTCGGTCGGCGTCGCGCAGGAGTTCACGCACAAGGAAAAGCGCAGGGCGCGTCAGGCCCGCTTCGATCGCGAGGCCGATGCCGTCACCGCAACGCGGGCTGCCGCACGCGCCGAGATCGATCGCGAAGTGGCATTGGCGTGGTTCGAACGCCACTTCGCGGAAATCCGCCGCACGCTGCTGCTGCGGCAGCGCGACGAGGCCCGCTTGCAGATCGAAGCGGCCGAGGCGCTGCTACGAGGCGCACGCGGATCGACAGCCGACGTTCTGGCAGCGCGCTCCCAGGCCGAGCAACTGAATGATCGCCTCGCCGAGGCTGATCAACGTATCGCGACGGCGACCAACGCGCTCGCGCGATGGGTCGGTCCAGCGGCAACCGGTCCGCTCGCTTCGCCTCCGGCGTTCGACGCCCTGCCGTTCTCCGACGACGATCTGCGCGACCGTCTCGAGCATCACCCGCAACTCGCCGCGTTGACAAAACAGGTGGACGTTGCGCGCGCGCAGGCGGAAATCGCACGCACCGAGCGGCGGGCGGATTGGAGCCTGGAGTTGATGTACAACCAGAGGGGATCGGCTTACTCGAACATGCTGTCGGTCAACGTCTCGATCCCGCTGCAGTGGAACCGCAAGGACCTCCAGGATCGGGAACTGGCCGCGGAACTGTCGACCCTGGATGCGCTGGAGGCCGAGCGCGAGGAGGCCGCGCGCGCGCACGAAGCAGAGGTTCGAGAGATGCTGCTGGAGCGACAGAGCAAGCTCGATCGCCGGCGCCGTTACGACACCACACTGCTGCCGCTCGCTCAGGACCGCACGCGGGCCGCACTCGCCGCCTACCGCGCCGGCAGCGGCACCCTCGTCTCCGCACTCGACGCCCGCCGCAGTGAGATCGAAGTGCAGCTCGAACGACTTCAGCTTGAGCGCGACCTGGCACAGCTCTGGGCCCGATTGAACTACCTCGTTCCGGCCGGGCACGATGCCACGCTGCCGAACCGCTGACGCGCGCCGTTCGGAGACGACTATGAAACGCCATCACTTCCTGATCCTCGTCGGCGGCATCACCATTCTGGGCGCCGGCGGCTACGGACTCTATCGGCTCGGCGTACAGCGGGGCATGGGCATGGCCAATACCACCGCATCCGCTCAGGCAGGCGCTGCATCGAGCGCGGCGCCCGCCGGTACGCCCCAGGGCGCCACCGAAGGCGAGGCGGCCACGCGACGGCACATCGAAGCCGGTCTGAAGGCGGGCGACACGGACCCAGCCTCGGGTCGGAAGATTCTGTATTACCACGACCCCATGGTGCCGGGAAACAAGTTCGACCAGCCGGGTAAGTCGCCCTTCATGGACATGATGCTGGTACCGGTGTTCGTCGACAGCGAGACGGATCAGGGCAAGGTCATCGTCAGCTCGCGCATCCAGCAGAGCCTGGGCGTCCGCACCGCCGAAGTGATCGAAGGCGTGTTGGCGCCACAGGTGTCGGCGGTGGGCAGCATCGCCTTCAACGAGCGCGACCAGGCCGTCGTGCAGACGCGCGCCGCGGGATTCGTCGAGCGCCTCCATGTGCGCGCCACGCTTGATCGAGTGGTGAAAGACCAGCCACTCGTCGATCTCTATTTTCCGGACTGGATAGCGGCGCAGGAGGAGTTCCTCGCGGTGCGGCGCATGCAAGGCATCGATCTCGCACCGTTGCAGGACGGCGCGCGCCAGCGCATGCGCCAGATTGGCATGAGCGAGACCCAGATCGCGCTGGTTGAGCGCACCGACCAGACGCAGCCGCGCATCACGCTGCCGGCACCGATCAACGGCGTGGTCGTGGAACTGATGGTGCGCGAAGGCATGACGGTGACATCGGGTACGCCCTTGTTCCGCATCAATGGACTCGGCACGGTCTGGGCCAACGCCGAGGTGCCCGAGAGCCAATCGGCGTTGCTGCGCCCCGGTACCAAAGTGCAGGCGCGCAGCCCCGCCGTCCCTGGCATGGTGTTCGACGGCAAAGTGCAAGCGATTCTTCCCGAGGTCGATCCGGTAAGCCGCACGCTCAAGGCTCGCGTGGAACTGGCCAACCCGGGCCGTCGCCTCGTCCCGGGCATGTTCGTCCAGATGCAGTTCGTGACATCGCGCGCCGAAAAGGCCGTGTTGGTGCCGACCGAGGCGATCATCCAGACCGGCAAGCGCACTGTGGTGATGCTCTCCGAGGACGGCGGCCGGTTCCGACCGGTCGACGTCGATATCGGTATCGAGACCGGTGGCCAGACCGAGATCAGGCGCGGACTGCGCGCCGGCCAGCGCGTGGTCGTTTCGTCGCAATTCCTGATCGACTCGGAGGCGAGCTTGCGTGGTGTCGAGGCGCGACTCGACGATGTGCCGCCATCGAACGATACGAAGACCGCGGCGAAGCACGTCGGCGAAGCGACGCTCGAAGCGATCGACCGGGACAGCGTGACTTTGTCTCACGGCCCGATCGCGTCGCTGCACTGGGGACCGATGACGATGGCCTTCAAGCTGCCGCCGCAGGGGCTCCCACGCAATGCCCAGCGCGGCGATCGGGTGCGCTTCGAATTCTACCTGGAGGCCGACGGCACACCTCGGCTGACCGTGGTCACTCCCCTCGCACCGGAATCGAGGCCGGCAGGGACCAAGCCATGATCGCCGCATTGATCCGCTGGTCGATCGTCAATCGGTTTCTGGTGCTGCTGGCCGCCGTGATAATCAGCGCCTGGGGCGTCTATTCGTTGTCGCGGACACCGCTGGACGCGTTACCCGATCTCTCCGACGTGCAGGTCATCATACGCACGACGTGGCCGGGTCAGGCTCCGCGGATCGTCGAGAATCAGGTCACGTACCCCTTGACGACGACGATGCTGTCGGTGCCGGGCGCGAAGACGGTTCGTGGCTACTCGTTCTTCGGCGATTCGTTCGTCTATGTGCTGTTCGAGGATGGCACCGACCTGTACTGGGCACGCTCCCGCGTGCTGGAGTACCTGAACCAGGTGCAATCCCGCCTGCCTCTGGCGGCCAAGGCTTCGCTCGGCCCGGACGCGACGGGCGTCGGCTGGATCTACCAGTATGCCCTGATCGACCGCCACGGAACCCAGGACGCCGGCCAGTTGCGTGCCTTGCAGGACTGGTTCCTGAAGTACGAATTGAAGACCGTGCCCGACGTTGCCGAGGTGGCATCGATCGGCGGCATGGTGCGCCAGTACCAGATCGTTTTAGACCCCGACAAGCTGGCCGCCTACGGGATATCGCACGCCAGGGTCATCGACGCGGTGGGCAAGTCGAACCAGGAGGCCGGCGGCTCGGTGCTCGAACTCGGCGAAGCCGAGTACGTGGTGCGTGCCTCGGGCTACCTGCGGACGCTCGAAGACTTCCGCAAAGTGCCACTCGTCACCACCGATGCCGGTGTCTCCGTGCGCCTCGGCGATGTGGCACGCATTCAGATCGGACCCGAGATGCGCCGCGGTATCGGCGAGCTCAACGGCGAAGGCGAAGCGACGGGCGGGGTGATCGTGATGCGTTCGGGCAGAAACGCGCTGGAAACGATCGCCGCCGTGAAGGCAAAACTCCGCCAACTCCAGTCGAGCCTGCCCAAGGGTGTGGAGATCGTACCGGTCTACGACCGTTCCGGTCTGATCAAACGGGGCGTGAACAATCTCGGACAGAAGTTGATCGAGGAATTCATCGTCGTCGCGGTCGTCTGCTTCGTGTTCCTGTTCCATCTGCGCTCCGCTTTCGTCGCGATCGTGTCGCTGCCGCTTGGCATCCTGGCGAGTTTCATCGTGATGCACTACCAGGGCGTGAACGCGAACATCATGTCCCTGGGCGGGATCGCGATCGCCATCGGCGCGATGGTGGACGCGGCCGTCGTGATGATCGAGAACGCGCACAAACACCTCGAGCGCTGGACTCATGAAAACCAGGGACAGGCGCTCGAGGGCGAAGCACGCTGGAAAGTGATCGGCGATTCGGCCGCGGAGGTCGGACCGGCGCTGTTCTTCTCCCTGCTGATCATCACGCTCTCGTTCATTCCGGTGTTCACGCTGGAAGCACAGGAGGGCCGATTGTTCTCACCCCTGGCGTACACCAAGACCTATGCAATGGCGGCCGCCGCCGCCTTGTCCGTGACGCTGATCCCGGTGCTAATGGGGTATCTCATCCGCGGGCGCATCCCGGACGAGAGAACCAATCCGCTCAATCGATTCCTGATCGCGCTCTACCGGCCCCTGCTCGATGTCGTGTTGCGGTTACCCAAGACCACGCTCGCGGTCGCCGCAATCGTCCTGGTCGCGAGCCTGTGGCCCCTGCAGCACATCGGCGGCGAGTTCATGCCACGGCTCGACGAGGGCGACCTGCTGTACATGCCTTCCGCACTTCCGGGCCTTTCGGCGGGCAAGGCTGCCGAGTTGCTCCAACAGACCGACCGACTGATCAAGACCGTGCCCGAGGTGGCGAGCGTCTTCGGAAAAGCAGGACGGGCGGAGACGGCCACCGATCCCGCGCCGCTCGAGATGTTCGAGACGACCATACAGTTCAAGCCGCGCAGTCAGTGGCGGCCGGGGCTGACGCAGGACCAGCTTGTGGCAGAGCTCGACCGCATCGTCAAGGTTCCGGGTCTCGCCAACATCTGGGTGCCGCCCATCCGCAACCGCATCGACATGCTGGCCACCGGCATCAAGAGCCCGGTGGGCGTGAAGGTTGCTGGCTCCGACCTTGCCACGATCGACCGCCTCACCGGGGAGATCGAGCACGCATTGAAGGACGTGCCCGGCGTCACCAGCGCCCTGGCCGAACGCCTGACCGGCGGGCGCTATGTGGACGTCGACATCCGCCGCGATGCCGCTGCGCGCTTCGGCATGAATATAGCGGACGTCCAATCGGTCATCGCCTCCGCCGTGGGCGGGGCGAACATCGGCGAAATGGTCGAAGGCCTGCAGCGCTTTCCGATCAACTTGCGCTATCCGCGAGAGATCCGGGATTCGCTCGAAAAACTGCGAGCCCTGCCCATCGTCACCGAACGTGGTGCACGCATCGTGCTGTCCGATGTGGCCGACCTGCATATCACCGACGGCCCACCGATGCTGCGGAGTGAAAACGCCCGATTGTCGGGTTGGGTGTACGTCGACATTCGCGGTCGCGATCTCAAGTCGGCAGTGCAAGCAATGCAACGCGCAATCAACACGAACGTGCGGTTGCCGCCAGGCTATTCGATCTCCTGGTCCGGCCAGTTCGAATTCCTCGAGCGCGCGACCGCGAGGCTCGAGGTCGTGGTGCCGTTCACGCTGCTCATCATCTTCGTGCTGCTTTACCTGACGTTCAAACGCTTCGACGAGGCACTGCTGATCTTGGCGACGCTCCCGTTCGCCCTCGTCGGCGGCATCTGGCTGCTCTGGCTGCTCGACTACAACCTCTCTGTCGCCAGCGCAGTGGGCTTCATCGCCCTGGTCGGCGTCTCGGCCGAGTTCGGCGTGATCATGCTGATCTACCTCAAGCACTCCTGGGATGCACGCATCGAGCAAGGCACAACGAGCACCGACGATCTGCTGGATGCCATCCGCGAGGGCGCGGTGCTACGCGTGCGTCCCAAAGCCATGACCGTAGCCGTCATTCTCGCGGGCCTTTTTCCGATCATGTGGGGCACGGGTACAGGGTCGGAGGTGATGCAGCGGATTGCTGCCCCCATGATCGGCGGCATGATCTCGGCACCGCTACTGTCGATGCTTGTAGTCCCGGCCGTCTACCTGTTGCTGCGCAGACGACGATTGCGTTCCAGGCCGTCCACGGCCATCACGACAGGCGCAGGCTCACGCGAAAGTGATCTGTAGCGCTTGGTCTCGTCGTGGCCAGCGTCGACTGCCTCTCGTCCAACCATCGCATCCTGGATCAGGCTGGAGCACTACCATCGACGGCCTCGTGACGAACTCCTTTTCCACGGGATATGTCGCAACTTTAGAATCCTCGAATCAACGAAATGGGAGGCTATGGAAATTCGAAACGGCCAGGCCAAAACGCCAGGTTCGGTCGGTGGCCTTTGAAATTCCTATTCGTGTCCCGCGCACTACACGCGATGAAATACCCGACGCTGATATTTCAAAGGGTGGCGCATCGATGCGTTTCCCGTTCAGCGCACCAGTGACGCCAAGCGCCTGTCCAAGCCGGCCAGGACCCGAGCACAGCAATCGCGGGTCATCCCGGTTGCGCCGCTTGATCATCTGGGGAATGCCAGTGGTTGGCTCCAGCGCACGAATGAGCACACCGGCGCCGTGCCCTGCTTCGCGACACACAAAGTTCAGACACCAATGAATACCGTACGAACGGTAGACGTACGCGTAACCGGGAGGTCCGAACAGTACGGAGTTGCGCGGCGTGGGACCGCGAAAGGCGTGCGATGCCGACTCTTTCTCGTCGTAGGCCTCGGTCTCGACGATCATGCCGCCAACACCGTCGATGAGCAGGATCATACCCAGCATTTGCCTCGCCACGACCGGCGCGCTACCGGCGAAATCGATGCCTTGTATCGAAGTTGCCGCCTCGCGTTTCGTGCGTTTGCCAGCCGCCGTCACTTTTGATTCGACCGCGTCGCTCGCGGACCGGTGTGAACTCGAATCTTGTTTGCCCATATCGCTTGTGGGGGTCTTCCAGTTGTCGGGGCAAATCCTTCGGACGGACTCTGCGGCCGCCTCCAGCTCGCCGCTTCAGAAAGGATACGCGGCCCGGACGGCTGCATGAACCGCTTCAGGACCTGTCCGTCACTGCGTGACCGGCGGGACCAGAAGCTTCACGATCTCCGCCATCAATTCGTCGTCATGGCCAACCCAGGTGTGGCCGCCCTGCTCGAAACCGACGAACTTCGCCCCGGCGATCCGGCTCGCCGTGTACTGCGCGCCGGCGTACGTGCCGTAACGATCGTCGCGCGCGCTCGCGACGAGCGTCGGTGCGTGAATGGTTTCCAGCGGCGCCGGCGCCAGATGCTTGCCCACGGCGGTGTCGCTGCGCAAGCCCTCGGCGCGGGCCGACACCGGAAGGATGTGGTCGAGCATCGCATTCAACCGCGCCCGCTCTCGCGGACTCGCCGCACCCAACAACTCGGGCGGTGTGGCCAGCACGACCTTGATCACCTGGTCCCGGGCTACGTGAAGCGCCGCCCAGAACAGGAAGTCCGATCCGAGCATTCGCATCATCGTGTTCTCGACCCATGCCGGCATCCGGGGTGCGGAATCCGGCTGCGTCGGGGGCTTGTAGGCCAGCGGCACGACCAGGATCAGTGCGCTGACGCGGTCGGGGTGGCGAATCGCCAACTGCAGCGCCGACGGCGCGCCGGCCGAGCCCCCCATGACGGCGGCGCGGCGAATGCCCAGCGCGTCGAGCAGGCAGACGTGGGCATCGGCCTGCGCAACCGCAGACGCGTCGGCCGGCATGGGCGTGCGCAGGTAGCCGAAGCGCGACATCGCGATGACCCGGATGCCCTGCTGTGCCAATGCCCCCGCGAACGCCATGCCCTGGTCATGCCCGCCACCGCTGCCGTGCACCACCAGTAACGGCACACCGACCCCGGCCTGCTGTACCTCGATCGGACCACAGCGCGTCGCGAGCAACGTGCTCCCTTGGGCGGCGCGCGCGCTGGCCAGCTTGAGGTCTCTGTCGAACTGCCACCAGATGGAGAGGGCCACGACCCCCAGGACCACACCCACCAAACCAGCGGCGGCACCGGCGCGGGCATTTCGGAATGTCATGGCGAAACCTCGAACGCCAGGGCGGCGACCGTGCCGACGAAGCATGGCCTGCGCTCGTCGGACCGCGAACATGCCACTTCGCAGGCGAGAGCACCCGCACGCCATCGCGCCTCTGACGGTTCGGCCATTTGCCCTCGCCTGGAGCGGTGGGACGGCTCGGCCAGCCCGGTGTCGATGCGGTGGCAGGCAGGCCTTTTACCAGCGCGTGCGTGGCGACTGCCCAGCGCCCTGCTGCACGGGCAGACAGCCCGACGACAGCCGCCGCCGGCGCGCACAAGACCATTCCTGGCCGGAGCAAGCAGGCCGTTCGGGCGCTGCCATTGCCGCCCGCAGGTGTTCAGACCAGCACTGCCTCGACCGGCCGGCGCAGCGACTGGGGCAGGCTCGGTCCACGGCCGAAGCGCACCACCAGGTCGGGCCGCTGATCGGCGATCCCAAGGGCGGCGGCGAACGGTGACCGCACGGCAGCTACCTCGACCGGTTGATTCAGGAACGCATTGCGGATGCCGAGCGCTGTGGATTGCAGCGCGAAGCGCTCGTAGGCCCGACCCACAGCCACCCAATGAGCCTTGTCGGCTGCCTGGCCGACGAACACCGCGATGCCGGCTGAATTGCGGATCTGGCGCGCGTACTTGGCGTTTTCGCTCCTGGCCGTGAACAACCACCTGAACGCCACTTCGCCCAGCCAGGGGGGAATGGCCGGATTGCCCGACGACACGCCGAACAGGCCATCCCGGGTGCGTGCTGCATCGGCGCCGTTGAATCGGATCCATGACTTGAGTTCCTTCATGAACGCCGGATCCGCCAACTGCACGGTATTGCCCTGGATCACGTAGTCCAGAACACGCTCCATGGCCGGGCGCCCGGTCAGCAGCAACATCCGCACACCATTCGAATTGCCCGCTGTTTCGAGCAACCTCAGTTCCTCGACGGAAAGCGGCTTGCCGTCGTAGTCGCCCCGGGTGCACTGCCGCGCGGTAATCGCCTTGAACAAGGGCGAAGCCTGGGCAGGGTTGGGAGCGAGGGTCACGCGGACGGCGTCTCGCTGTACGTCGAAGCGGGGCTCGGCGCTGAATCCGTGGGCCAAAGCCGCCTCGACGAGATTCTCGGTCGCGCAGCCCAGGGACACGAAGACATGGTGATCATCCGGGTCCACTGCGGGACAGCGCCGGGAAAGGTCCGGCAGAATCGTGATCGTCGTGCCTTCCAGCGCGAACTTCCAGCACTGCGTGTTGTGGCTGGACGGCGCGAGCGTCGCGAATCGCACAAGTTCGCTCACCAGTGCGCGACCGACTCCCTCACCGGGCGCCGCATCCGCCCCGCCGATTGCTGAATCCATGCGCCGAATCCGCGCAGCGACCGCCTCGTAGCTCTCAGGGTCCGACGCTCGTGAGCACGCGGTCAGGATCGACGCGCCCATCACGAGCGCCGGTGCGGCTGCGACGAACCGCCGTCGCCGGAGGGCCCTCGCAGCGACCAACGGATACGAGGAGGGATTCAGGGCCATCCGGACACGCCAGGCGAGAATGGCAAGGGGTCCCCGCATCGATCCATGATCTCGGTGACCAGTCGGCACACTGCCGGCTGCTCGCGGTCGAAACGAATGTCTTCCATTTGGCGCCTTTGCGAATGTGACGATAGAAGATCGCGCAGCCGGCGTTCCGTCGGCGAGTCGGGCGCTGCCGCTTGCGGCAGTACGGGCGCGCCCGCGCATCGAATTGGATTCGCCTCCCAATCGGGTGTCAATGGGCGATTCCGTGGTCCTGAGTCCAACGCGTCGACCTTCTTTCCCGGCGGCGGTCCGCGGCTGCTCGACGATCTTCCCTTGGTCCCGAGTCCCAGCCTGGGGCCAGTGGTGCGGACTTGCACTCCCTCATCGAAATGGAGCACCCTCCTGCGGCCAGGCTCTGCCATACGCGCGAGCAATACCTGTTACCCGCCTGTCATGGCGGTTCCCCGGCACCCTGACCCGGCCATGGGCCGTTTAGGAGCGAGGTGCTTCGCGAGCCTGCGAGCGCGGCAGCAAGAACAACGTCGACATTCCGCGCAGGGTCCGGGGGTCTGTAGCAAATTCGATGTCTCCAGGGAGGCACCCATGATCGTCGGTTCGCCCGTAACGCCCTGGGACGAGTTGTCCCACCCAGGGGTCTTCCTTCCGCCGCGAGACCTCGTGGAGCAGCGCAACGAAAACCGGCTCATTCGGGCGCTCCGCGAGGCCGCACAGACGAAGGACCCGACGCAGCTCCTTTCGCGAGCGGCGGCGCGGTTCTTCTTCACCGTGCAAGGCCAGGGTCCAAGCGTGACGTTGGGAAACGCCTTCGCCGATCTCGCCGTCACGGGCCGGGACGCCTACTCCGCGTTCCGGGACCTGGACATGACGATACCCGACGGCCCGAGCCTGCGGGCCCTCGAGGAGGCCACACGACTGCGGCTCGCTTCGGAAGCGCCGACCGACGCGGAGATCGAAGCGGCCGTCAATCAAGCGCTCGATCGTGCTTATCAAGTCGCTTGGGCGTTGCGCGGTCCGGTTTCCGAACGGGCTGCACGGCGCTCCAAGCTCGGCTGGATTGCCGTTTCCGGAGAAGACGACGTACCCCACCGGCCGGTCAACGTGCCGGCGCCGCCCTACGAGCAATATTCAATCAACGTCGCCACGCGGGTCAGGACCGGCCCGATTTTGCTTTCCACGCGCTTCTTCGTCGCTTCGGCAGAGCCGGCACCGAAGCCGACGCCGGCATTCTCGCCACGGCAAGTTCCGTCCGATCCGGATCCGGCGCAGAGCATCCCCCCTGATCACGAAATTCTGCTGTTTCTGCACGGTCACAGTTCGGGGGCCGAGGAGGCTGTCGACTTCATACCGCACCTGCTCGAACAAGGCTTGGCCTGGGGCAAGAAATACTCGGTCGTCTCGTTCGACCTTCCGAACAACGGCTATTCGCAGACGTTCGATCACACGCGGGTTGCACCGGCCGGCGAGACGAATTATCCGTTCCTGCCGAACGACACGGCACCGATCACCACGCCGACCCTGGATTTCATCGAGGACTTCGTCGTGTCGTTCGTGAACGCGCTGGACGAGACTACGCGCGATTCCGCGCCGCGCAGCATCAAGGAGCGCTTCGCCGCGGTGATCGGCGGCAGCCTCGGCGGCAACCTGGGATTGCGCCTGGGTCGGCGCGATCCCCTGCCCTCCTGGCTGAACCAGGCCATCGTGGCGTGGAGTCCCGCTTCGGTGTGGAAGGCGATGGTGCGGAACGACCCCAGGCGCGAAGGGCCGCGACACTGCGCGGCCGAATTCGTCAAACCCGAGACCGGCAGCTCGCGTCAGGATTACTTCCACCAGGTCTATGAAAAGGAACAGCTCCCTGGCGTATTGAAGCAGCAATCGTTGTACTGGTATCGCAAGGGATACCCCGCGGCCGGCTTGCAGGTCGCGTTATCCCGCATCGCCCGCCACGAGATCTACAACCCGTTCTACCGCCAATGGCATTGGCGGGTGGCGTGCGAACAACTCATTTTCAGCCATTTCGAGAACGAGGTCTTCGGCGACAACTCGACGCCGGTCCGATACACGAAGAACACGGTTCGCACGCTCCTCGCCAGCGGCGAGGACGACAACTACTCTTTCACCGGTATCTACGACGCCACCCGGACCCTCGGCAACGCCATGGTGCAAACCCCGGGACGCCTCCTCCTGGTGCGAGACACCGGTCATTCGATCCACGCCGAGCGCCCCGACTTCCTTTCGCGCGAGATCATGAAGTTCCTGAACGCGAAGTCGATCGAGATCCGCTGCATCACGCGCAAGAACGGACACCTGCGGAGCGTCGGCGTGTTCGACCATACCCGTCAGGTCGAGGATACGATGACCCAGGCACAGTGCATCCTGGCGATCCATCGCGGCCACGATCTGTTCGTCATGGGGCCCGACGGGGATCGTGCCGCCGTCGTCATCGGCTACCGGCAGGGTGCCGTGGATTCGGGAGAAGGCCACTACTTCATCAAGACCGTCGCCGATGGGTCGGAACCGAACAATCTCCTTGCTTTGAAGGCGTGCGGCCAACCCTGACGAAACGGTCGGCAAACGCCGAACCTGATCGCGCCTACCGCCTTCGAGTGGGTCGACGTTCATTTTCAAACGCCAGACCGGTCGAGCATCCGATTCGCGTGCCCGAGCAATGCAGGCCCGCGAGGGACGACTGCTTGCGACCGGCGGGTATGGCCGTCGATCGATGACTTGTACAATCCGCTGCGCGTCGCCTCCAGCCCGGTTGACCGAGCCACCTCCACTTCGAACGACGAACGATGTCGTTCGAGAATGACGTACCCGATCGAGCACCGCTCTCCACCACGATGCCAAAGACAAGAGGTGCCGACATCCTTGCCCAGTCCCTGCAACGCGGCGGCGTCAGCCGGGTGTTCGCGCTATCGGGCAATCACGTCATGCCGGTCTTCGATGCCGCGATCGACGCGGAACTCGATATCGTCCATGTGCGTCATGAAGGTGCAGCCACGCACATGGCGGACGCCTACGGGCGTTTGAAGGGCGAACCGGGCGTGTGTCTGTTCACCGGCGGGCCCGGCCATGCGAATGCGGTCGGTCCGCTGTTCACGGCGCTCGGGGCCGAATCGCCGGTCGTGATGATCTCGGGTCATGCACCCCTCGATGCCATCGGACTCGACGCCTTCCAGGAACTGCGCCAGGCGGAAATGGCTGCGCCGGCATGCAAGGCTGCGTGGACCATCCAGAGCTTCGATCGGATCGGCACCGACGTAGCGCGAGCGATGCGCATCGCCACATCCGGCCGGCCGGGGCCCGTGCATCTCAGCTTCCCCACCGACCTGATGGCGGCGGTCCACAGCGGGCAAGAGCCACTGGTGCCGAGCGCCGATGCCTACGTGGCGCCCCGAGCCATGCTGGATGAGTCGATTGCCGGCACCGTACTGGATGCGCTAGCTGCAGCGAGACGGCCGCTGATCATCACCGGCCCCACCATGGGCAACGGCCGTGGCCGCGCGGCACGTGAGTCCTTGCAGCTCGCAACCGGCATACCCGTCCTGTACATGGAAAGTCCGCGCGGCATTGCCGACCCTTCGCTCGGCGCGGTCGCCGAAGTGCTCGCGCAGACCGATCTGGTGCTCATGCTCGGAAAGAAGCTGGATTTCACCGTGCAATTCGGTCGCGCACCCGCGTTTCCGGTCGCCAGTCGATTCATCCAGATCGATCCCGATACCGAAGCGATTCGTCGCGGTGCGCTCGCGATCGGCGATCGCCAGCGGATCAAGTTCGCCGTCTGTGCCGACGCGATCGCGTCCGCGGAAACATTGACGAGCGTTGCCATGAAACGACGAATGGCGCCCACCGGCTGGACCACAGAAGTTCTCGCCGCAGTACGATTCCGGCCCGAAAGCTGGGGTTCGATCACGTCCCGCGAAGGGGCTGTTCATGCGCTCGATATCGGCCGAGCGCTGAGGTCGCTCATCGACCGCACGCCTGAGGCCACTTACGTATCGGACGGCGGCGAGTGCAGTCAATGGTCCCAGGCCTGCGTCGCGGAGCAGGCCGCGGCGCGCATTACCAACGGGCCTGGCGGCGCGATCGGCGGCGGTGTCGCATTCGCGATCGCCGCGAAGATCGCACGTCCGGATGCGCCGGTGCTCCTGACCATCGGGGATGGTTCGTTCGGCTTTCACGCGATGGAGTACGAAACTGCAGTGCGCCGCGATGTTCCCTTCGTGGCCATCGTCGGCAACGATGCATGCTGGAACGCCGAATACCAGATTCAACTGCGCACGTACGGACGTGAACGTGCGATCGGCTGCGAGATGCTGCAGTCGCGATACGACCAGGTCGTCACCGCCCTGGGCGGTTACGGAGAGTTGGTGACCCAGGCCTCGGAACTTCCCGCCGCGCTGGACCGCGCGCTCCGCTCCGGCAAGCCTGCCTGCCTGAACGTGACCATCGAGCGGATCGCCGCGCCCACGTTCTCGCGCCTGGCAGGCAAGCCATCCATCAGCGATGCATCCTGAACGCGTGATCGGCGCTGGCGTCGCGCCGTCATTGGCAGGCCATGCGAGCACGTCCCCGATAGTGCGGGCCTGCGAGATCCCGAGACCCAGGCGTTGTCGACAGGCGCCACCGTCCCCTGCCCCGGTGGCGGCCGATGAAATTTGTTCTCGCCACTGCGCCGGTGGGGGGCGTGAATTCGAATCCGGGCTTCGATGCATTGCAAGACCCGGACATTGAATCGTTCTGGCAACATCGCAGTGAGAGCGCGGTAGCCTCGATATAACAACAGCAATCAGGTCGGAGGAGCGAACCATGGCTTGGCGACGCGGCTGGATCAGCTTGTTTCTGTTTACGTTGGCGATGATCAACTACGTCGATCGCGTCGCACTGTCGGTGGCGTCCAAGTCCATCGCCGAAGAGTTCGATCTGTCGCCCGTGACGATGGGCTACCTGTTTTCGTCCTTTCTCTGGACCTACCTGCTGTGCCTGATCCCGATGGGGATTCTGGTGGACCGGTTCGGCAGCAAGATGGTCAACGCCGCGGGCATCACGCTCTGGTCGACGGCGACGATGCTGACCGGCGCGTCCTGGAATTTCATCTCGCTGATCGGCACCCGGCTGGCGATGGGCATCGGGGAAGCGACGACCTTTCCTGCAGGCGGGCGTGTCGTGCGCGAGTGGATTCCCGCCGGCGAACGCGGGCTGACCAATGCCATCTTCATGGCCGGAACCCAGGCGGGGCCGGCGGTCGGTGCGGTGCTCGTGGCCTGGATCATCAGCCAGATCGGCTGGCGCGGATCTTTCCTCGTGGTCGGCGCGGCCGGATTCATCTGGTTGCTGGCATGGCTGATCTGGTTCGATCTGCCGGAGAAAGCCCGCTGGCTCGGCTCGGCCGAGCGCGACAAGATCCTGCGTGAGCGCGACGCGAGGACCAGCGCTCTGCTGAGCCGCACCAAGGCTTCGCGCGTGCTCGATCTGCTGCGCACGCGCACCATGTGGGGCCTGGCGCTCGCCGAAGGTTGCGCGGTCTACACCCAGTATCTGTTCCTGACCTGGCTGCCCAGCTACCTCCAGACGACGCGCGGCCTGACCATCGTCAAGACGGGAATGTTCACGGCCGTCCCTTATGCAGGCGCGGCGGTCCTCGGCATCATCCTCGGGCGGATCAGCGACCGGCTCCTGACGGCCGACGCCGTGGGCAAGGGCCGCAGGCGCTCGATGGGCGTGGTGATGATGATGTCTTCAGCGGTGATCCTGTTCACGCCTTTCGTCGACGACATCTGGTTGCTGCTTACCCTGTTCACGATTTCGCTGACCGGGATGGCCACCGCGATTTCGCTCAATTTCTCGCTCGTGAACGATCTGCTGCGCACGCCGGAGGATTCCGGCAAAGCCATGAGCATCCTCATCGTGGGCGGCAACGTCTTCGGGGTGGCAGCGCCGATCGTCACCGGATACGTCATCCAGGCGACCGGCAGCTACAACTGGGCCTTCGGCATCGCGGGTCTGTTGCTGGTGGCAGGCGCCACGCTCCTGCTGACCATGACGCGCTCACCGATCGAAGTTGCTGCCGCTACCTCATGACAACGCCTCATGACAACCAATTGGTGCAGGCGACGCGAAGGACGCGTCCTTCGCACCTATGCTTCTGAAACCCAGGAGAGAGCCCATGCTGTTCAATCCTCCGAAGATCGTGCAGACCACCGTATTCGCCCGCCTCCCGGAGGAACTGAAATCCGCCGGACCGGACAACGACTGGGTCGCACGTCAGCCGCTCGGCACACCGGCCGGATCGCTGCTCGAGGGGCCGTCGTTCGACCGGAAAGGCAACTTCTGGTGCGTGGACATCCAGAACGGCCGCGTGTTCAAGGTGAGCCGAGACGGCGAGTTTCGCCTCATCGCGCACTACGACGGCTGGCCGAACGGCCTGAAATTCCATCGCGACGGACGAGTCTTCATCGCCGATTACAAGCACGGCATCATGTTGCTCGATCCGGTCAACGGCAAAGTCACGCCATTCCTGATCGAAGCCGGAGGCGCACCCTTCAAGGGTGTCAACGACCTGTTCTTCGCGGCCAACGGCGATCTCTATTTCACCGACCAGGGCCTGACCGGACTGCACGATCCGACCGGCCGGTTGTTCCGCCTGACACCGCAGGGCAAGCTGAGTTGTCTGCTCGACAACATACCGAGCCCGAACGGACTGGTCATGAACCGCGAGGAAACGCAGATCTATGTCGCGGTGACACGCGGCAATTGCGTCTGGCGAGTCCCGTTCGTGCGCGATGGCTCCATCGCCAAGGTCGGGCTGTTCGTTCAGCTTTCAGGCGGCGGCGGCCCGGACGGACTGGCCCTGGACGACGAAGGCGGATTGATCGTTGCCCATGTCGCCATGGGATCGGTATGGACCTTCAACGCCGTGGGCGAACCCGTGTACCGGATCGTGTCGTGCACGGGTCCCTACACCACCAACGTCGCATTCGGCTGGCCGGACCGGAACACGCTCTACATCACCGAATCGACCAGCGGGACCATTCTGAAGGCGGAACTCGACGTTCCCGGAAAGCTCATGTACTCGCACGCCTGAGCCCGCGTCACCCGAAATGCCTTCGGTGCCGGCCGGCAACGATACGATGCGCGCGTAGTAACGAAGTCATGTCGAACCTCTGATGCGCGGGACATCGGCATCGCAAAGTCGTCTGCGCCAATCGAGGCCTGCGGCGA
The DNA here is from genome assembly GCA_038324085.1 of Burkholderiales bacterium. Lineage (GTDB taxonomy): Bacteria > Pseudomonadota > Gammaproteobacteria > Burkholderiales. The sequence continues at coordinate 12,669 of JBBQHP010000045.1, read as the reverse complement.
AGTGGCTCATCGTGGCGCCCTCCGGAAGGCGGCAATCGACACAAAGCGCTGCAGTATCGCAAATACCACCGGCATCACGAGAAGGACCAGCGGCAGCTGTACCAGCAATCCCGACACGATCGCAACCGCGAGCGGTTGCTGCATCGCTGCGCCTTCACCCCAGGCGAAAGCCAGTGGCAACAAAGCGAGGATCGCCGCAAGAGTCGTCATCGCAATGGGTCTCATGCGGTTCAGGCCCGCCGCGACGAGCGCGTCCGCCACGTCTGCTTCACCCGATTCTCGAATGGTCACGTATTCGGAGAAGTAGAAGATGGCAACCTCCGTGACGATGCCGACGATCATCGTCATGCCCATCATCGAGGAGATATTGAGCTCCACATGCGTCAGCCTCAAGCCGATGAATACCGCAGCAAGTGACAGCAGCGGCATGAGCAGGATGGACAGCGCGACCGTGAAGCGCTCGTACATGAACAGCAGCAGGACGAACACCAATGCGACCGCGGATGCGAACACCACTGCAAGGCCTCGGAATGCCGACTGCTGTTCCTTGTACAGGCCCCCGAGCTCATAGTAGACGCCGTCCGGCAGCAGCCCGACCCGATCGAGGGCTGCGCGCACATCAACCGTGGTCGAGCCGATATCGCGCCCGCTGATGCGGCCGGTGACGGCAAACATCTGCTTGAAATTGTCGCGCACGAGCTGGGGTTGCCCGGCCTTGCGTTCGATCGAGATCATTCGCCGCAGCGGCACCGGATGCCCGTCCGGAGCGCGCATTCGAATGCCATAGAGCGCCGCGATGCGATCCCGCTGATCCGGTGGTATCCAGACGCGCACGCCGATCATCTTCTGGGCACTCGGAATCTGCGTCGTGACGAGCCCGGTCAGGTTCGCCGTAAGCTCCTGCGTGACGGTCTCCGCATCAAGTCCTTCGAGGGCGGCCTTGACGCGGTCCACATGAATCTCCACCGCGTCGCCGGCGGGATTGATTCCGTCGCGCACGTCGACGACGCCGTGCACGTCTGAAATTGCCTGGGCGACCGAACGCGCTGCCTGCTCCAATGTGGGCAGGTCGCTGCCGAACAGCTTGACTTCGATCGGTTGCGGGACCGCCGTGAGATCCCCGATGAGATCGCCCATCAGCTGCGCCAATTCGATCTGGAGGCCCGGAACCTCGGTTTCGATACGTGACCGGATTGCATCCATCACCGCTTCGATGGATAACCGCGGAAACGGCTTCAGGCGGACCATGAAATCTCCCTGACTCGCTTCGGTCAGCCCGCCGCCCAGCGCGACTCCCGTGCGCCGCGAGTACGCGTCTACGGCGGGATCGTGCCGGATGATTTCCTCCACCTGGCGCAGCAGCCGGTCGGTCTCCGTCAAGGACGTGCCCGGATCTGCCCGGTAGTCGAGGACGAATCCGCCTTCGTCGATGGTGGGCATGAAGCCCGATCCGACCTGACGGTACGCCATGGCGCCGACACCGAGAAGCGGTACCACGACGAGCGCCAGCATCCAGCTGCGCTTCAGCAGCGCGCGAAGGGTCCGCTCGTAGGTTGTCCGGATCCAGGTGCCGATTCGATATTCGGGAGGCGCCTCGAGATCGCGCCGGCGGAGCAGGCGGTCGGCCAATACGGGAACGACAAGCAGCGCAAGCAGGAATGAAACCGCGAGGGAAACGACGATTGTCAGCGAAAGCGCCTTGAAGAACGCACCCGTCACGCCGCCGAGAAACGCCAGCGGGACGAATACCACCAGGGTGGCCGCGCTGGAACCGGCAAGCGGGCGGCTGAATTCGGCTGCGGCCTCCAGGGCACCTTTCGGTGCGTCGGGATGAGAGACCGACAGACGCCGTGCAATGTGCTCGATCATCACCATCGCGTCGTCGATCACCAGCCCTACCGCCGCCGCGAGTCCGCCCAGGGTCATGATGTTGAAGCTCTGCCCTAATGCGTACAGGAGAACGACGGCCGTGCTCAACGTCGCCGGTACGACGATCAGCGCGATCAGGGTGATACGTAGCTTGCGCAGGAACACGAACAGAACGACCGCGGTCAGCGCCACGCCCATCAAAATGGCGTCGCGCACGCTCGCGGCCGAAGCGAGAATCAGAATGCTCTGGTCGTACCACTTCGCCAGGCGCACAGCTGCGGGCAGGTTTCCGCCTTGCGTAGCGAGGGCGCGCTCCACGTCCTGCACGATCTGAACGCTGTTACCGTCGGGCTGCTGGTAGATCATCAGCAGCACGGCATCCTTGCCGTCGGCGTTCGCGCGGACCCATTGCGGCACCGTGGCAGCAGCCACCTCGGCAACATCCTCCAGTTCCACGAATCCATCGGCTCCCGATCGGACTATCGTGTGCCGGATGCGGTCGAGATCCGCGAGCTGCGTATCCGAGACCACGAGGAACAGCTTGTATTCGTCCTCGATCCGGCCGACCGCCGCGATGACGTTCGATGCGCTCACTGCCTTTGCAATATCCGAGATGGAAAGCCCGAGGGCCTCGAGGCGCGCGGGGTCCACGGAAACCCGATACTCGTCCAGCGTTCCGCCGAGCGTCGCCACGCGGGCGACACCGGGCAATGCGGACAGCAGCGGGCGCAATTGGAACTGCGCGAGGTCGCGGAGCTTGTTGAGCGGCACGGCATCGGCGGTGAGGCTGTAGGCCAGGATCGGGAACACCGTCGGATCCATGCGGCGCGTGAGCGTCGTGGTGCCGGGTGGAAGCGTGGGCAGGATCTGCGCAATGGCTGAATTGACCTGGAGCGTCGCCGACGACATGTCCGTCCCCCAGTCGAAATTCACGGACAACTCCGCACTGCCGCGGCTCGTTCTGGAGCGCAGGTTTCGTACCGCGGGGACGCGTCGGATCGCTTCCTCGATCGGTATCGTCGTCTGAAACAGCATCTGTTGCGCCGGCCGATCACCCGACTCGGCACTGACCACGACCCGGGGAAAGCTCACCTGGGGAAATAGCGATACCGGCATCCGGAAAGCGGCCGCGGCACCAGCGAGGGCCAGCGCCAGGAACATAAACACCAGGGAACGGCGGTGGTTCCCGACCCACCCCGCCAGATTCACCGGGCCCGCTCCCGGATCGCCATGCCATCGCGCAACTCATAGTTGCCCTCGTAGACGATGGGAAGCCGCGGATCGAACGCACCGCTGATTTCCACCCGGTCACCGACTTCGAGGCCGCGTTCCACGGTGATTCTCCGGGCGTGCTCGTCGACGATCTGAAATACGTACCAGCCTGCCCCGTCTCTCAGGGCCGCCAATCTCGGCACTGTCCAGGCATCGCGGCGTTCGATTTCAATCTCCCCCTCGAGCCGCAAGCCCAGTGGAGTGCCCGAGCGCGGTGGCCGAACGACCGCGACCAGCACGTCGACCAGTTGGGTCTGCGGGTTCACGATGCCCTGCACGTGCACGACCCGGCCCTCGAACGATTCGAAACCCTCGGACAGCGGCGTCAGCGTCACCCGCGCATCCGGTCGGATGCTGCGGCTCTCGCCCGGTTCGATGCCCAGGTTGACGCGCAACGAGCCGCCCCGGGCGATCTGCAGGATCACCGCGCCAGGGCCGAGCCGGTCGCCGGGCGCCGCGGAAACAGCCATGACCACGCCGGCCGTCGGCGCTCTCAGACTCGAGGTGAGCTGGTCGGCGCCGAGGCGTCTTTGCGCATTCAGGACGGCTTCGGCATCGGCCAATGTCTTTCGCGCCGACGCGAGTTGCGACTGCGTGGCCAGACGTTCCGTGAGCAGCCGTTCCAGGCGCAGTGTCTCGCCACGTGCGAGATCCACGGCATTGCGAGCCTGCGCATATCCCTGTGCGACGCTGGGGTCGGTGTCGAGATCGGCGAGCAACTCGCCGATCTCGACCTGGCTTCCGACCGCCACCGCAATTTTGCGGACGGTAGCGGCGTGCGGGATGGTCACGTTGGTAGTCTTGCCGATTCCCGCCACGATCGCTCCGTAGCCCGTCAGCGTTCGTGCGAGCGTTGCCCGAACCGGCTCGGCGGCGCGCACGAGCACGCTGGGCTGGGCGGCTTCGAGCGCCGCGGCACCAACGCACAGGTACACGATTGCCAGCGCGCGCAAACGGGAGCGGTTCACCGCGTCACCACCGGTTCGATTGGTCGATCGCCAGTCGAATCGCCGGCGAGCAGGGTCTGCAACGCGATGCGCTGTTCGAACAGGGCCTGGCGAAATTGCGCCACTTCGAGACGCTTGGCGTTTGCAGTGGTCTCCAGTCCGACATAGGTGAAACCGTCGATGTCGCCTCGATCGAGCGCGTCGCGTGCCGCGCCGGCGGTCATTTCGAGTTCCGGCAGGATTGCGGCCGCAGCGCGCAACAGTTGATCGAGGAGCGCGCCGTCGGCGGCCAGCGCGGCCGCCTCGGACGCGGTGGTGTCCAGGCGCGCCCGATATTCCTGATACAGCCGTTCGCGCGTGGCCTCCGCGATGGCGATCTCACCGCGGTTCCGATTGAAGATCGGCAACGTGATTCCGGCCGAAAGCCCCACGGTCTCGACGCCGGCCGTGTCTTTTGCGCGCCGGATGCCGATCGAGACTGCCGGAAATTGCGCGACGATCGCGCGGCGGACGTTCGCTTCCTGGGCCGCGTAGCCGGAAGCGAGGCCGAGCAGATCCGGGCGCCGGATCGAAAGCGTCGCGATCGCTCGCCGCACGGCTTCCCGGTCGGGCGGCGCTGGCAGGTCTTTCGGCAATGGTCGAAGTTCGAGCGGCGCGTCGGGTGCCAGGCCGAGCACGAGCCGCAGATCGCGTCCGGCACGTTCGGCGAGACGCCTCAGCTCCCCGAGTTGCCGGCTGGAATCCCGCAGCGACACGAGGGCTGCGGTGGCCGATACACTCGATATTCCACCCTCGCCCAACGCCGTGGCAAGGCGACGGTATTGATCTTCATACAGACGAACTTCGAGCGCGCGGATATCGGCTTGCTCGCGCAGCCCCAGGGTTCGCACGAACAACTGGCGCGCGAGGCTTGCCGTCAACCATTCCTGCCAGACGAGAGCGAGGCGCGCCCGTTCGCGTTCGGCTCGTGCCGCATCGATGACGGGACGACGCACGACCAGGCTGCCGAAATCATATGTCAGTCCGATACCGAGGCCATCGATCACGCCGGGCGCCTTGTCGATGGGGTGATCAAGAGCGAGCGCGAGCTGCGGATCAGCGAACAAGCGCGCGGCGGTCAGTTGGGCTGCCGCAACCCCGGCAGCGGCGCGCGCACTGCGCAGGTCCGGATTGTTCGACAGTGCCAGCAATGTCGCTTCAGCCAGATCCAGTCCATCTTCCGGGACCACCCGCCGTGCCAAAGGACCGGGCGGCGGGGCAAGCCGAGCGGACCCGGACAGTGCCGGCACGGCGTCGGCAAGATCGCTCCTGGCCGGCAGCGCCTTCGGCACATAGGACTGGCAACCCATCACCAGCAGCGGCGCCAGAACGACAGTCACGAGGCTATGCTTCATCGGCGCTCACTCGATCGCTGTGCGTGAGTGCGAGACCGACGATGACCCGGGATCGGCGAACCGCACCTCCACCGACAGCCCCCCCGATTGTCCATCCGTCAGGCGTACCGTAGCGCCGAGCCGCATCGCGATCTGTGCCACGATCGCCAGACCTATGCCGCTGCCCGATCCTTCCGAACCGGCAATGCGGTAGAACCGATCAAAGACTCTTGCTCGCTCGGATTCGGGAATACCGGGGCCGTTGTCGCTGACGATCAGACACGGTTTCGAATCGATCCAATCGACCCTTACGTCGACGGTGCCGCCCCGCGGGCTGTACTTCACTGCGTTGTCCACGAGATTGTGAAGGAGCGAACGCACAGACGATTGGTCGGCGCTGATCGACATCCGGCGGGGAGCGACAACGCCGAGATCGATCGACCGCTGCATCGCACGAGGGGCGTGCTCGGCCACGACCTCCCTCGCGATATCGTCGAGTGACATGCTCGATTCGCGGTCATGGATGCCTACGCCACATTCTTCACGAGCCAGAACGAGCAACTGTTCCACCAGTCGTTGGCCTCGATCAAGACCCGCTTCGAGGCGCTCGAGCAGGACGAGCCGGGTTTCGTCGGACATGGCAAGGCGCACGGCTCGGACCTGCAGCTTCATCGCGGTGAGCGGTGATCTCAGTTCATGGGATGCGTCCGCCACGAAACGCCGCTGGGCTTCCATCAAGGTCGATACTCGCGCCAGCAATGCATTGAATTCGCGCATCAGCGGATGCAGTTCGGCCGGCATCTTGTCGAGCGGTAGCGGCCTCAGGTCCGATGCTTCTCTCTCGGCAAGCGTGCGGCGGGTCTGATCGACCGGACGCAAGGTGAACCCGACCACCCAGGCAGCCGCCACGATCAGCAATGGCGCAAATCCGAGGATTGGCCACAATGCACGTATCGCCATGCCTGTCGCCATGTCGCGCCGAGCGTCCATGCGTTGGGCTACCTGAATCCGCCTGCCGGAAGACTGCGTCGCGAACACCCGCCAATGGCCTTCGCTCGTATCCACCGTTGAGTACCCCTCGCTGAACGCGAGCGTTGGAAGGCCCTCTGGTGGCTGTGACCGATACACGCGTCGGCCAACTTCATCCCAAATCTGGACGACCACGTTGAACTCGGCTTCGCTGTCCTGCGCTGACGGATCCACGATCGCGGCGGCGTCGACGACGCTGCCGCGCAACGACAATGCGATCCCCCGGATATAGAGATCCAACAGCTCGTTGGCCTCTTCGCGGGCAGTTCGATAAGACACGGCCGCCTGCACGACGGCGATGGCCATGATGACCACGCTCAGAAGAACGACGAGTCGGGTCTTGAGGGAGCGTCTGGTCATTTGGGCACCAGATAACCGACGCCCCGCACGTTGACGATCAATTCGTTCCCGAGTTTGCGGCGCAATCGATGAACCAGAACGTCCAGCGCGCTCGCCGCGATCTCTTCGGGATGCCCGAAAACCTTCTCTTCAAGGCGCGCGCGCATTTGTACCTGTCCGGGCCTCGCGATCAGTGCTTCGAGGACGGACCACTCGCGTCCGGTGAGCGATATGACCTGACCATCGACCCTGACCTCACGGGTGACCCGATCGATGCACACCGTACCGTGCTCGAACAGCGTCTCGGGACGGCCACCGCTGCGACGGAGGATGGCGTGGAGTCGCGCGAGCAGTTCATCCATTTCGAAAGGCTTCGACACGTAATCATCGGCGCCGGCGTTCAGTCCGGCCACTCGATCCTCGAGATCGTCTCGTGCGGTCACGATCACCACCGGCGTGCGGTCTCGCCGGGAGCGCATGGAACGCAGCACCGCGATGCCGTCCTTTCCGGGCAGGCCGAGATCAAGCAGCACGATGTCGTAGTGCATACCCACCAGAGCTCCTTCTGCGGACGTGCCATCGCGAAACCAGTCCACGACGAATCGATCGGACCGTAGGGCCTCTGCGAGGCTTTCACCGATCATGATGTCGTCTTCGACGAGAAGGAGGCGCATGCAGGAGCGTTCCGGATAGATGAATCACGCCAGGCGCACGAGCCGTGGTTGTCGCCGCAAGGTCGCCTGTCTCCCCTGCGCAATCGGCGTCCGGCATCTCGCCCGCCGAGGGGGCTCATGATCCACCCCGATACTTAAGCAGGACTTACAAGGGTACGTTGTGCGAACCGGGTCGCCGAGTCTTCATGGTCGGCGATGGCGCAAGCTATCCGCAAATGGATTCGGCACGGCCCCTGGCGTGGTGCGTCGACCCCGAACCGTGCCGCTGCCGGTGTCCGGCCGCCGCTTTCCTCAAGCCGGCCGGATCATCTCGAAGATCTCGTTCACTTCGGTATAGTCGCCTCGATTGCCGCAACGGGCTATGGGTCTTGCGCCCGCCGTGTCGAAGATCCCGTCCTTGAGGAAGTCGCCGTTGATGTGCACGCCGACGACCTCCCCGATCGTCATCCAGCCGTTGATCGCGACGCCAGCGGCATTGACGAGATGCAGGACCTGCGTGAGCTTGCACTCCATCGCCGCCATGGCACCCTGGACGCGCGGAGGCGCGACGACGATCGACGGAACCGGGGTGAGTCCGGCCAATGCGAACTCGTCGACGCCGTGGGGGACCGCGGCCGACGTGGCGTTCATCGCCCGAGCCTGCGCGGCGCCGACGAAATTGACCACGAATTCACCGGTGGCCTCGATGTTGTTCAGGGAATCCTTCCTTTCGCCGGTCGTGCTGAAATACAGCATCGGCGGGGCATCGCAGACCGCATTGAAGAAACTGTACGGCGCCAGATTGATCTGCCCGTCGCGATCCATGCTCGAGATCCAGCCGATGGGTCGCGGCGCGACGATCGATTTGAACGGATTGTGAGCGAGTCCGTGCCCTTTGCGGGGCTCGTAGAAATGCTCGTTCATCGCACGCGTCGCGAAAGTACGGAGGATCGCGCTGCATCGGACGACGAGCGAGACGCGCACTGATGGCGCCGCCGTTGCGTCACGCGAGATCCGCTGGCGCCAGCACGATCGGATCGCCATGCGGAGTCCTGTCCGCAGCCTTCTGCCACGCCACCTGGTAGCGGTGCAGCGATTCCGCGCTCGCGATGCCCTTTTCCTTGACCAGACGCTCGATCGCCCGCAACCAGTGCTGGTAGTAGGTGTCGCCCGAGTCCGGGTCGCCCCGGGCCTGCGCCTCGCGGATCTCCCGGGCCAGCGTCGCTGCCCACTCGTTCCACGTGAACAAGCCCTGTCGGTGCAGGGCGAGCGCGATGGCGAACGCCTGTGCCTCCCACGGTTCCTTGAACGTGGGGCTTCGTTCGTCGGACGGGATCGCGTCGAGCGCCTCGCGCGCGCCTTGCTGAAGCGGCAATGCGGATGGCATGTCAGACCGCTTCCAGATAGGGTTCGAAGGCATCGATCGAGATGCTGAGCCCCGGATCGGCGTCCGCGCCCCACAGCTCGCGACCCCGGAAGGCGACGGTGTACAGCCACTGGGGGTCTTCGCCTTTTCCGGCCACGACGGCATCCGGATAGACATGACATCCGCGCACCGCTTCGACGATCCCTTCCTTGTCCCGCGCGTAACGGGGCAGGCGCGTATGGCCTTCGACATGGCGATTGCGGGTGCGCACGCGCTCGCCCACGCGGAAGCGCGCTTCGCGGGCCGGTGTGCGGCCGAAGGACGCACGGGTGAAAGTGGCCTTGACCTGATCCAAGGTCAGGGTCATCTCGACCGGCTTGCCCGGACCCGCAGCGTGCCCCGATTCCAGTTCGTCCGGCATGACGAGCCCCTGTCCCACCGCGCCCTGGATGATTGCGAGCAGCCATCGATTGTAGTAGGACACCGACAAATACACCTGGGCCGGCACCCGCTCCTGCGCATCGCGGAACCTGTCGAGGTTCCAGGTGCGCGTGAACAGAATCGCTCGCTGCAGGCCGAGAACCCGCCCTTCCCAGGGCGCGTGGAAGGCCGGTTCGTCCGCTTCCGCAACGACCGGCCCGAAACCCTGCATGCCGCCCATGTCATGCACGCCGTTCATGACCGATCCTCGACGGGGCGGGCCGCGACGCCGGTCCCGATCATGCTGTCCCGCGTCACGATCGATGCGAGACGCTCCTCCGACCATCCCTCCGTGCCCGGTGGACGCTGCGGCACCACCAGGTAGCGCGTCTCTGCCGTCGAATCCCAGACGCGGATCTCGGTGGCAGGTGGCAGGCTGACGCCGAAATCCGCCAGCACTCCCCGCGGATCCATGACCACCCGGGAACGATAGGGTGCCGACTTGTACCATACGGGGGGAAGACCCAGTACGTCCCATGGGTAACAGGAGCACAGCGTGCAGACGACCATGTTGTGCTGCCCGGGTGTGTTCTCGACCGCCAGCAGGTGATCGCCGATCGGTTCGAACGCGCCGCTGGCGGCGATCGCGCCGGTCGCGTCGGCAAGCAATGCGGCCTTGAATTTCGGATCGACCCAGGCCCGCGCCACGATGCGGGCACCCACGTGCGGACCCACCTTGGTTTCGAAGTGCTCGACGATCTGGTCCAGCACCGCCGGGTCGATGTATCCCTTCTCCGTCAGGATCGTCTCCAGCGCCCGCACGCGGAGCTGGACCTCGGACAAATGCGATCCGTGGTCGTGCTCATGGTCGTGGTCGTGGTCGTGGTCGTGCTTATGGTCGTGGTCGTCATTCATGGCAGTTTTCGTCCCGCGTCGTTCCGAGTAGGCGCCTGTGGGTCATGATATCCGTCAAGGTGTGTCGAGCCAACGTCGGATCCGGGACCCGACGCATACGCCGACCCTCCCTTCTCGATAGATCACATCGGGGTGCGAAATCGGATGGAAGGGTCGCGCTTCACTTGCTCCACCAGCGCGACCTCCCACGAGAGGTAGTCGCGAGCGTGCCTTGCATAGTCTTCCTGTTCGTAGGGCCGGTACCAGACGTCGTCCGGTGCTGTCGTCGTGCGTTCCATCCCGCCTGCCATGGCGTACGTCGCGGCCCGCCAGGCTTCGTTGCCGCCGTCCAGAACCAGGACCTGCGCATCCGGCCAATGATCCTGCGCCTCCGCCGCAGCCCACCGCGCCTGAGAGCCATCACGCGACGTGAGCACGAGCGTGCGCACGTCCGGCAATTGCTCCCGCGCCTGGTCGAGGCGCGCGCGCACCGCCCACCAGGCTCCCGGAATGTGCCGACTGCGGAATGCGAGGCTGGTCGAGAGATCCACGACCGTGATGTCCGCGGTCTTCATTCGATCGGCCAGTGCTGCCGGGCCGATGGTGGGCCACGGATCAGGGCGAGGGCCGGTTCCGGCTTCCGGTCCATGCGCTACGGTCCAGCCGTCGAATCCGTCTCGTCCCTCGGCTTCGAGGACATGGACGTCGTCCCATCCCATCTGGCCGAGCCATGAAGCCGTCATGACGGCACGGACCTGCTCAGGGTCGATCAGCACCAAGCGCGCGTTGCGCACTCCGACGAACTCGTCCGTTGCCTGCACGAGTTGCCCACCCGGCGCGTGACGTGACCCGGCGATGTGCGCGCGCTCGAACTCGCTGCGCGTGCGTACATCCAGCAGGAACAGCGTGCGCGTGGGGTCATCGGCCCAGGCTCGTACGCGCTGCGTCGGCGCGTATCGAACGCCGAATCGCCGAGCGACCCGTTCGGCGCACTCGAGTCCCCGGGCGCGCCCGTTCGGCGAAGGCGCTGAAGCCGTGCGGTCCGACCCCTGCTCGCACGAGAAACCGGCCAGCTCCCAGCCCATGGTTCCGTCCTCCAGGGCGACGACGCGGTTGGGAATGCCGGCATTGCGCAGCGATTGGCACCCGATGATGCTGCGCGTGCGTCCGGCGCAGTTCACGACCACCAATGTCACGGGATCGGGGGCCAGGTCATGCACGCGGTATGCGAGTTCGGCGCCCGGCACGTCGATCCCGGTCGGAATGTTCATGCGGTGATATTCCTCGAAGGGACGCGAATCGAGGATGACGAGGTGTTCGTTGCGATCCAGCAGGGCCCTGAGTTCGGCCGCGCTGATGTGCGGAGTGCGATAGTGGTGTTCCACGAATTCGCCGAACGCCTTGGACGGAACGTTCACGCCGGTGAACAGCTCGCCGCCGCCTGCCTTCCAACCCGCGCACCCGTTCTCCAGGATGCCTATGTCCGTATAGCCCAGCGCGGACAGACGGGCGGCCGCCCGCCGCGCCAGGCCTTCGTCCTGCTCGTCGATGAGAACAACGGGGACCGAGCACCGGGGCACCAGCGCGCGCACCCTTGACTCCAGGTGCGACAGGGGCAGGGAACAGGCAAAGAACGGGTGGCCCCGGCTGTGCACGCCCTGCTCGCGCACGTCCAGCAGCGCCAGCTCCGCGCCATCCTGCAACTGCTTGCGGACGAATGGGGCGGGGACCCGCCGGATCATGGGGATCGCTCCGCGCGGGCCTCGACAATGTGCGCGACGTTGTCGAAAAAGGCCCACTGCTGTTTCTCGGGCCTGTAGTACTGCCGTCGCGTCAGTTGCTCGAGTCCCTGCCCGTAGAGATGGAAGTTCAGCAGCGGTGCGTCGATCCGGATGGCGTGCAGGTCATCGGGCATGAACGCGATACCTGATCCGCGACCGACAACCTTGCTATCGACCTCGACGACCCCGCCATCGGTCGTCCGCTCATGGATGCGGTTCAACTCGTCGCCCGAAATGCCGACGATCACCGCCCAGGTCGTGTGATTGTGCACCGGGCTCGCGACGCCTCCCGACGCGGCGTTCGCGTACAGCGCGAAACGATGATCGGGATCCTCGTGCAGGCGGTACAGGTAATTGTTCCGTTCGAATTCCGCCGGCGGCGGCGGACAGGCATCCAGGTTGAAGAGATCGTCCCGCCGCGCGAGCTGCATGAGGCGGTCTTGAATCAGGGCAAGACTGGCCCTCGTGACGCCTTCCCGGGCCTCGATCGCGCGAATGTCGTCGATCGCAGCGTCGATCTGCACATAGTGTTCACGGTCCAGTTTCATGAGGGCACCCGCGGGCATCGTTGTCGTGGCGGCGATTGCTAGGGCCTGTTAACACTAATGATCATGGTTGTGAGATACTGCGTGGATGGAAATCACCGAAGCGCAGTACCGCGTGATCGAGCACTGTTTACCGACACAACGCGGCAACGTGAGCCTGTCCAATCTGCGGGTGTTGAAC
>JBBQHP010000044.1:0-40959 GCA_038324085.1 Burkholderiales bacterium | reverse complement strand
CGGTCGGGCGAGACGAAGAGGTCATCCGGCAGTACATCCGGAATCAGGAGCAAGAGGATCGCCGGCTGGACCAAATGAGGCTATGGCAATGACAGGCGGCCCCCACGAAGGTGGCCCCAAGAACGCGGGGCCGCGTTAGCGACCCCGATCAGCCGCTTCGAGCGGCTCACAACTTAAAGCCCCCGGCTCTGCCGGGGGATACTTACTCGAACGCTTCCGTGGCGCTGCGCGCGGGCTCCATCGGGAAGGCGCGGGCGGCGTTGACCCCCGCTTGGAATCAGAACTAATATCGTCCTGGTTAGAACAAATTGAATCGTTCCTGTGCCCGACGCATTCCTCCGGACCTTGCGCAGCCTCGCCACCTGCTACCAGGCATTCGAGGCCTTTTCCGCCGCCCACGTGCGCACCTTGGGGCTGACCTCGCCCCAGTTCGACGTGCTGGTGACGCTCGGCAATACCGCGGGCATGTCCTGCCGTGAACTCGGCGAGCGCACACTGATCACGAAGGGCACCTTGACGGGCGTGCTGGACCGGATGGAAACGCGCGGGCTGATTCGGCGCACTGCCAGCGAACGCGATCGCCGCAGCGTCTTCGTCCAGCTGACCCCGACCGGAGAAGCGTTGTACGGGAAGGTGTTTCCGCACCACGTCGCCCATCTGCGCCCGGCATTCGGAGAATTGAACGCTCGCGAGCTGGAGACACTCGAAGGTCTGCTTGACCGCCTGACCCGACGGTTCGTACCGGGCATCGGCATCGAAGGCACGACGGCAAGTCCGAAGGGTCGGATGATCGCCGCATCGCACCGCACCGCCACGAGACATTCACGATGACCCGCTACACCCGGATCGCGCAATTGCTGCACTGGCTGATCGCACTGGCGATCTTCACGAACCTCGCGTTCGGCACCTGGATGGTGACGCTCGATTTCAGCCCGCAGAAGCTGCGCTTCTACTCCTATCACAAATGGCTCGGCGCCAGCATTTTCATGCTGGTCCTGCTGCGCCTTGCCTGGCGGCTCGGGCACCGCCCGCCGCCGTTGCCCGTGCACATGCCGGCCTGGGAACGGGTCGCGGCCCACGTATCGCACACGGTGCTCTACGCGTTGACCCTCGCGGTGCCGATAAGCGGGTGGCTGTTCAGCTCGGCCAAGGGCTTCAAGACCGTCTACTTCGCCATCGTCCCGATCCCGGACCTGATCGCGAAGAATCCGCCGCTCGCGGATGTTCTGAAACTGTGGCACCTCTCGCTGAACTACATCATGGCTGCGCTCGTCGTACTGCACATCGCGGCCGCCCTGAAACACCACTTCAAGGACCGCGATGACGTACTGGCGCGCATGCTGCCGTACGTTCGATCCAACCGGGGAGCCTGACATGCGTTCTACGTTGCCATTCCTGCTGACCATCCTCGCCGCGCCCGCCGTCGCGGCGCCGCTCGCCGTGGACTACGCGAAGAGCGAGATCACCTTCGTATCGAAACAGATGAACGTGCCGGTGGACGGCCAGGTGCGGAAGTTCACCATGCAGCTCGACTTCGATCCGAAGAAGCCCGAAGCGGGCATGGTGAAGATCGACATCGACGTCGCCAGCATCGACGCGGGAAGCGACGAGGCCAATGTCGAGCTGGTGAAGCGCGTCTGGCTCGACGGCGCCAAATTCCCGAAGGTCGAGTTCACCTCGACGGCCGTGAAGGCGCTGCCGGGAGGCCGCTTCGAGGTCGCGGGCCGGATGACGATCAAGGGCACGACGCGCACCGTGAGCGCGCCGTTCACCGCCAAGGCGCAGGGCACGGCACAACTGTTCGAAGGCGCCTTTCTGCTGAAACGGCTCGAGTTCAAGATCGGCGAGGGCCCTTGGTCCGATACCGAGACCGTCGCCGACGAAGTGCAGATCCGTTTCAAGGTGCTGGCGAATACTGCACCGAAGTAGGTACCCTGCCGCTCCGAATCCCGCCCTGACAGAGGACCATCCATGACGAAACTTGCCGCACTGCTCGCACTCGCCTTCGCCGTTCCCGCCCTGGCGGCCCCCGAGAGCTTCACCCTCGATCATCGCCACAGTTTCCCGTCGTTCCGGATCAATCATCTCGGCATCTCCATGCAGCTGGGACGCTTCGACAAGACCACCGGAAAGTTCACGATCGACCGGGCCGAGCACACCGGCAGCGTGGAGCTGACGATCGACACCGCTTCCATCGACATGGGCTTCGACAAGTGGAACGAAGCCATGCGCGATCAGGACTGGTTCAACGTCGCGCAATATCCGACGATGAGCTTCAAGTCCACGGCACTGGTCTTCAACGGCGACGACGTGGCGGGCGCGGATGGTGAATTCACGCTGCTCGGCGTGACCCGGCCGGTCAGCGTGAAGCTGTCCAGCTTCAATTGCATCGTGCACCCCATGAACAAGAAGACGGTGTGCGGGGGAACGGCCACGACCACGATCAAGCGTTCGGATTTCGGCATGAAGAAGGCCCTGCCCGGCATCGGCGACGAAGTTGAAATCACCATGTCCGTGGAAGCGTTCAAGGATTGACCGGAATCCGCACCACAACCCGGCCGCCGCGGCGGCCGCCTCCCGTTAAACCAGCAAGGAGCACCCAGTCATGAAATACGCACTCGCAGCGGCCCTGATCTCGAGCTTCCTCGCGGCACCGGCCTTTGCCGACACGTACACCGCGGATCCGAACCACACCTATCCCAGCTTCGAGATCAGCCACCTCGGCTTTTCCGTCTCCCGAGGCACCTTCGACAAGACGAGCGGCAAGGTCACTCTCGACATGGCTGCGAAATCCGGATCGATCGACATGACGATCGACACGGCCTCGATCACCACCGGCATGGCCAAGCGGGACGATCACCTGAGGAGCGAAGAATTCTTCAACATCGCCAAGTATCCGACCATGACCTACAAGTCGAGCAAGCTCAAGTTCAACGGGGACAAGCTCGTCGGCGCCGACGGGGAACTCACGCTGCTGGGGGTCACCAAGCCGGTGAGCCTCGATGTCGAGTCGTTCCATTGCGGCGCCCATCCGATGAACAAGAAGGCCCTGTGCGGCGCCAATGCCTCCGCGACCATCAAGCGCTCGGACTTCGGCATGACGACCTACGTCCCGGCCATCGGCGACGAGGTCAAGATCGAGATCCAGATCGAGGCCTACAAGGACTGAGCGGATCGGACTATGCTCCGGGGAACGGGGCGCCGGACCCGAGGTCTCAATGGTGTCCCGACTTTCTTCGGCCGAGGTGACCATGTCCGCTACCGTCTTCCGGGTGTTCTTCGTCGGCGCGCTGCTGTGTTCGTTCCCGCTCGCTGCCTCAGCGCAGGTGCACAAGTGGGTCGACGAGAAAGGCGGCGTGCACTACGGCGATCAGGCGCCCAGCGCGCGGCCCAGCAAGACGTTGCAGATTCCGATCCGGGCGGCCGACTATCCTCCGATCGACGCGACCTGCCAGAGCGTCCGCTGCCAGTACGAGCGCATGCGGGCCGATCGCCTGCGCGCCGAGGATGACCGGCGCCAGGAACTCGTCGCCGGCTACGACCTGCAACGGCGCAGCGCCCAGTCGTGGAACGATCTCTATGCAACGCTCGCAGAACGCGATCGCGCCCAGCGCTCGGAATGGGATACCTTCCGCTTCAGCCCGACGCCGATGGACGTGCGCCTGCAACGCGACCGCGTCTATTCGGGGCCGCCGTCCGCAGGCGGCTTCATCGTTGCGCGTCCTGGATGGTCCGGCGCTGGATCATCCGGACAGACAGCGGGCGCGGCGTCGATGTCGCAGAGCATCCGCAGGCGCTGACGCTCACCCGCGGAACCGAGCGCATGAACCGGTGGATGTGGCGCTCGCTCGCCTCGCTGGCGGCCGTGGGCTTGTGCAGTGCCAGCGTGCCCGGGGTCGCTCAGGTATTCAAGTGGGTCGACGATCGCGGCGTTACGCACTATGCCGAACGCCCGCCCGGGCGTTTCGCGGCGAAGCCGGCCACCCGGCTCGACATCCCTCTCGTCGGCAATGATCTGCCGACCGCAAGCCGGGTGTGCAGCACGATCCGGTGTCAATACGAGCGCCTGCGCCAGGACCGGATCGTCCGCGAAGCGCAACTGCGCGAAGAGGACGAGTCCCTGGCGCGCATTGCAGCGGCAAGAACACCGGAGCCGCCCGCACCGGCGCCGGGCGACACCGACCCCGGTTGGTTCGCGCCCGGTTATCCGATCTATTACCACCCGCGACGTGCCATGCACTCCGTGCCCCGCCCGCTACGGGATGAGCCTGCCATCGCCGAACCGCGAGTGCGCATCCGGGGGGCCAGCGGCAGGCGGTAGGCGGTCGGCCGGTCGCGGCGCGTCGGGTCAATCCCACCGATCGTCGCGGACCAGCACCTCGCCGTCTTCGACCTTCACCGGAAAGCGGGCCGTGGCTTCATAGGCGGGCGCGGTCAGGGCATCACCCGTGCGAATCGAGAATCGCGCGCCGTGTCTTGGGCAGATGACCTGGTCGCCGTCCACGCCGCCGCCCGAAAGCATGCCGCCATCGTGGGTGCAGACGTCCTCGATCGCGTAGAACGCGCCGTCCAGGTTGAACACGAGAATTCGCGTGCCGTCCGCGTCGGCGACACGATGATCACCCGGGGCGAAATCGCCGGCGTTGCCGACCCGAACCCAGTCGCTCACTCCGACGCGCCTAGACGGGCACCACTTCGAGCGCAGGATCCACCTGATGGACGAGACTCTCGATCCCCGACAGGGTCCCCGACATCGAGCTGGGGCAACTGCCGCACGCGCCCTGATAGTGCACACGCAATTCGTTGCCCTCGAGGCCCACGATGAACAGGTCGCCCCCGTCGCCTTGGAGATACGGTCGCACCCGTTCGTCCAGAAGCTGGCTGATCATGATCAGCTTGTCTCGATCTTCGGGACTGAGATTCGGATCATCGAGCAGTGCGGAACTGGCGGTGCCGTAGCTCTCGGACTGTTCCTCGGCCGCGGCGGCTTCGCGGATCGGCACCGCCACCTTCTTGAGCAGCGCCGACCAGTCGGTGCCGCCGTCCTGCGTCACCGTGATCCAGTGATCGACGTAGAAGACATTGGTGACGTGCTCATTGTCGAAGATCGCGGCAGCGAGCGCATCGTCCTTCGCGGCCACCGCGGAATCGTAGGAGTGCGCGACCCCCCAGGTGAGCGGCTCCTTCAGGATGAATTTCATCGCGTTCGGATTCGGCGTGCGTTCGACTTCAGCGATCTTGGGCATCGGGATGCGGAATGTGGAGTGGGTTCAGGCGCTCTGTGCAAACGGATCGTCGTCGCCTTCGGTGCTGGCGACCGATCGGGATTGCACTGCGGCGTGCAGGGTATGCCACGGCAGGACCGCGCACTTGACGCGCGAGGGCAGGTCTTTCACGCCGGCGAATACGGCGAGGCGCCCGAGGTGGTTGGGCTCGGTGGCGGTATCCAGCACGCCCGTGGCCATGCCGCGGAACTCCGCCACCAGTTGTTCGGCGTCGGCGACCGGTTTGCCCTTCACGATCGCCGTCATCATCGACGCGGACGCCTTGCAGATCGCACAGGATTCGCCCTCGAAAGCGACGTTCTCGATGGTATCGTCGGCGACCTTGAGCGTGAGCCGGATGTGGTCGCCGCACAACGGGTTGAGGCCTTCGGAGCGATGGGTGGCGTCGGCCACCTGCCCGTAGTTGCGGGGCTTGCGGTTGTGATCGAGGATCACTTCCTGGTAGAGCTGCTTGCTGTCGACCATCGTGTCACCCGAACAGCTTCTGCACTTTTGCGACGGCCGCGACCAGCGCATCGACTTCTTCCATCGTGTTGTAGAACGCGAACGACGCGCGTGCCGTGGCAGGAATGCCGAAGCGCTGCATCACCGGCTGCGCGCAGTGGTGGCCGGTCCGTACCGCCACACCCTCTTCGTTCAACAGCGTGCCCACGTCATGGGGATGCACGTTGCCGACATAGAACGAGATCACCGCGGCCTTGTCGCGGGCGTTGCCGTAGATGCGCACCCCTCCCAGCGCACGCAACCGTTCGGTCGCGTAGACCAGCAGCTCGTGTTCATGCGCTGCGATGCGCTCGAGGCCGATGCCGCGCACGTAGTCGATGGCCTCGCCCAGCGCGATGGCCTGCGCGATCGGCGGCGTACCGGCCTCGAACTTGAACGGTATTGCGTTGTAGACGGTCTTCTCGAAACTGACCGACAGGATCATGTCCCCGCCGCCGCGGAACGGCTTCATCTTGTTGAGCCAGTCGGCCTTGCCGTAGAGGACGCCGATGCCGGTGGGCGCGAAGATCTTGTGCCCGGTGAAGGCGTAGAAATCGCAGTCCAGGGCCTGCACGTCGACGGGCATGTGCTGCACCGCCTGCGCGCCGTCGATCATGATCGGAACGCCGTGTCGATGCGAGATCGCGATCATCTCCTCGACCGGATTGATGGTGCCGAGCGCATTGGACACGTGTGTGACCGAGACGAACTTCGTGCGCGCGGAGAACAGGCGTTCGTACTCCGCGAGGATCAGCGTGCCGCTGTCGTCGATCGGCACGACCTTGAGCGTGGCGCCCTTCTCCTCGCACAGCATCTGCCACGGAACGATGTTGGCGTGGTGCTCGAGGTGCGTGATGATGATCTCGTCGCCTTCGCCGATGAACGTGCGGCCGAATCCATGCGCAACGAGATTGATCGAATCGGTCACGTTCGAGGTGAAGACGATCTCGCGATCCTCGCGCGCGTTCAGGAATTGCTGCACCTGCCGGCGCGCATGCTCGAACGCCTTCGTGGCTGTCTCGGACAAGGTGTGCACGCCGCGATGGATGTTGGCGTGCTCGTGCGTGTGGTAGTGCACCAGCCGGTCGATGACCCGTTGCGGCATCTGGCTGCTGGCGCCGTTGTCCAGGTAGACCAGCGGCTTGCCGTGCGGATGCACGTTGGCGAGGATGGGGAAGTCGGCCCGCAGCCGTTCCACGTCGAAGCCAGCCGGCGGCAAGGGGGTCTTGAGGACATTGGCTGCGGTCATTGCGCGAGTTCCCTGGCACCGGTCTGCTCGAGAACCGTGGCACGCAATCGCGCCGCCAGCGAAGGCAGCGGAATGCGATTGACGATATCAGCGGCAAACGCGTAGGTAAGCAGATTGCGCGCTGCCGGGTCGGTCAGACCACGACTGCGCAGATAGAAGATTTCCTCGGCGTCGAGCTGGCCCACGGTGGCGCCGTGCGCGCATTTCACGTCGTCGGCGAAAATCTCGAGCTGGGGCTTGGTATCCACGTGCGCCTTGTCGGACAGCAGCAGATTGCGGCTCTGCTGTCCGGAATCGGTCTGTTGCGCGCCCCGGCGCACCAGGACGCGACCGTTGAACACGGCATGGGCGCCATCCCCGGCGACGCACTTGTGCATCTGCCGGCTGCGCCCGCGCGGCACTGCGTGATCGATGGAGCTGTGCGTATCCGCCAGCTGCCGTCCGCCGATCAATGCAAGCCCGTCCAGACGGCATTCCGCACCCTCGCCCGCCTGCACGACATCGATGTTCTGGCGCGAGATGCGCGCCCCGAACGCCACACTGTTCGAGACGTAGCGGGCGTCGCGCTCGAGACGTACCGCGCAGGTGGCCAGATGAAATGCGGCCTTGGCGTCGCGCTGCAATTTCACATGCTGGACCTGCGCCTGTTCCGCCACCGAGACCTCGGTCACGGCATTCACGCAGTAGGCGCCGTCGTGCAACGCGACGAAGTCCTCGACGACGGTCAGTTCGGCGCCCGGCCGTGCGAGCACCAGCACGCGCGGATGCACCGCGACGTCCTTCTGCGTACTCACGAACAGAATGTGCACCGCAGCTTGTATCCGCTGTCCGCGCGCCGCGATGACGACGGCCCCGTCCTGCAGATAGGCCGTATTGAGTGCCACCAGTGCGTCACCGCGAAAATCGGCCTGGCGTGCAAGCTGGGCCTGCAGCTCTTCGCCGTGAAGTTCCAGTGCTTGCGCGAGCGGAAGCACAGTCAGGCCATCGGCGTCCGGCAGACGGGACAATCCGCGCGCGAAACGGCCATCGACGAATACCAGCCGCGCGCCCGCTTCCGGTGCGATCAAGGGCTCCAGGCGTTCTGCTGCCAGCGGCTCGGCGCTCGCCGGGTGGAACGCCTGCCGATAGAGGGGGGACAGATCGGTGAAGCGCCAGTCCTCGTCGCGGGTGGTCGGAACGGCCAGCTCGTTCGCCCGGTCCAGCGCCTCTCCGCGCAACTGGTTCAGCCAGCCTTGGGGCGCGAGCGGCGAACCGGCCTGGCCCGCGATCAGGCTGTCGCGGAATGCATTGTCGGCCACGGCGCTCACGCTGCCTCCCGGCCGTCGCCCGCCACCCAGTCGTAGCCACGCGACTCGAGTTCGACCGCGAGTTCCTTGCCACCGGTCTTGATGATCCGGCCACCTTCCATCACATGCACGTAGTCGGGCACGATGTAATTGAGCAGACGCTGGTAGTGCGTGACCAGGACCACCGCATTGTCGGGTTGACGCAGCGCATTCACCCCTCCGGCCACGACGCGCAACGCGTCGATGTCGAGACCGGAATCGGTCTCGTCGAGCACCGCGAGCTTCGGTTCCAGCAGTGCCATCTGGAGAATCTCATTGCGCTTCTTCTCGCCACCCGAGAATCCCTCGTTGACGCTGCGATCGAGGAACGCCGGATCCATCTCCAGCAGCTTCATCTTCTCGCGCACGAAATCGTCGAACTCGAGCGGGTCGAGTTCATCCCTGCCGCGAGCGCCCTGCACGGTGTTGTACGTGAGGCGCAGGAACTGGCTGTTGGCCACGCCCGGTACTTCCACCGGATACTGGAACCCGAGGAACAACCCGGCACGCGCGCGCTCTTCGGGCGCGAGCGCGAACAGGTCGTTGCCGTCGAAAGCAGCCTCGCCACCGGTCACCTGATATGACGGATGGCCCGCGAGCACCTTGGCGAACGTGCTCTTGCCGGATCCGTTCGGGCCCATGATCGCGTGCACTTCGCCGACGCGAACCGTGATGTCGATGCCTTTCAGGATGGGCACGCCACCCACGGTGGCCGCGAGCTTCTTCACTTCGAGCAGGATCTTCGCTCCCGAATCGATCATCCGACGCTTCCTTCGAGCTTCAGGCCGAGCAGCCGTCCGGCTTCCACGGCGAATTCCATGGGCAGTTGCGTGAACACGTCCTTCACGAACCCGTTGATGATCATCGAAACCGCTTCCTCGTTGCCGATGCCGCGGCTGGCAAAGTAGAACAGCTGGTCTTCACCGATCTTCGAGGTTGTGGCCTCGTGTTCGACCTTCGCGCTGTTGTTCTGTACCTGGATGTACGGAAAGGTGTTCGCGCCGCACTGGTCTCCGATCAACATCGAATCGCACTGCGAGTAGTTGCGCGCGTTCTCGGCCTTGGCGCCGATCTTGACCAACCCCCGGTAGGAGTTGTTGGACCGGCCCGCGGAAATGCCTTTGGAGACGATCGTGCTGCGGGTGTTCCGGCCGATGTGCACCATCTTCGTTCCGGTGTCGGCCTGCTGCAGGTGGTTGGTCAGGGCGACCGAGTAGAACTCGCCGACCGAGTTGTCGCCCAGCAACACACAGGACGGATACTTCCAGGTGATGGCCGAGCCGGTCTCGACCTGGGTCCAGCTGATGCGGGAACCGACACCCCTGCACAAGCCGCGCTTGGTGACGAAATTGTAGATGCCGCCCACGCCGTTCTCGTCACCCGCGTACCAGTTCTGCACCGTGGAGTACTTGATGTCGGCATGGTCGAGCGCAACCAGTTCCACCACCGCCGCGTGCAACTGGTTGGTGTCGAACTGCGGCGCCGTGCAGCCCTCGAGGTAGCTGACCGACGCGCCCTCCTCGGCCACGATGAGCGTGCGTTCGAACTGCCCTGACTGCTGGGTGTTGATGCGAAAGTACGTGGACAGCTCCATCGGGCATTTCACGCCTTTCGGGATGAAACAGAACGAGCCGTCCGTGAACACGGCCGAATTGAGCGCCGCGTAGAAATTGTCGCCCGTCGGCACGACCGAGCCGAGATACTTGCGCATCAAATCGGGATGCTCCTGGACGGCTTCCGAGAACGAACAGAAGATCACGCCGACGTCGGCGAGTTTCTTCTTGTAGGTAGTGGTCACGGAGACGCTGTCGAAGATCACGTCCACCGCCACGCCGGCGAGCGCGGCCTGTTCGTGCATCGGCACCCCCAGCTTCTCGAAGGTGCGCAGCAGTTCGGGATCGACCTCGTCCATGGACGCGAGCTTCTTTTTCGGTTTCGGCGCCGAGTAATAGCTGATCGCGCGGAAATCGATCTTCGGATAATGGACGTTCGGCCAGGTCGGTTCGGTCATCGTGAGCCAGTGGCGGTACGCTTCGAGACGGAATTCGAGCAACCAGTCCGGCTCGTTCTTCTTCAGCGAAATCATCCGGATCACGTCCTCGTCGAGGCCGCGGGGGACCGTGTCGGATTCGATGTCGGTCACGAATCCGTGTCGATACGGTTGGTCGATCAGGCTCTTCAGGACTGCGCTCATGGCGTGGCCTCCGCAGGTCGCCGGTCAGACGTTGAAACTCTCGCCGCAGCCGCATTGGCTCTTGGCGTTCGGGTTCTCGACCTTGAAGACTTCCTTGAAGCCCTCGCGGACGAAGTCGAGGGTCGAGCCGTCGAGCACGCGCAAGGCTTCCTGGTCGACTACGACCTTGGCGTCGTGGGCTTCGAACAGGCGATCGCCCTCGCCGATCTGCTCGGCCACGTCGAACGTGTAAGCGAGTCCGGAACATCCCACCCGCCTCACGCCCAGACGCAGACCCATGCCGCCGCGCTTGCCGACGATCGAGTTCCGGATGTGCTTCGCCGCATTCTCGGTCAACGTGATCGCCACCGTAGCTGCCTCCTTGCCGGAAATTTCAGTCATGCCGGCACCACCGGCTCCTGGCCTTCATCGCAGCGGGTCGAACGCCGCTCGGGCATCTCCAGGACCGCTGTCTGCCCGTTTGCGCGCGCTTCCTGCTGCTGCGCGACGAGCTGGGCGAGGGTCACGGCCTTCAGATAGTCGAAGATATGGGCGTTCAACGCGGTCCAAAGGTCGTGCGTCAGGCATTTGCGATCGTCGTGGCAATTCTCCTTGCCGGCGCATTGCGTCGCGTCGATCGGCTCGTCGACGGCCAGGATGATTTCCGCGACGGAAACGTCCGCAGTCCGCTTCGCGAGCTTGTAGCCGCCGCCCGGTCCACGGGTGCTATTGACGAGTCCCTGGCGCCGCAGACGCCCGAACAGCTGCTCCAGATACGACAGCGAGATCTTCTGCCGCGCACTGATATCGGACAGCGTGGTCGGGCCAGCACCGTCCCGGAGTGCAAGGTCGATCATCGCGGTTACGGCAAAACGGCCCTTGGTGGTCAGTCGCATGGCGCCCTCGATAGTGGTTGGGGTCAGGCAGTTGCAGGTGGGACAAGCTAGGTAGTTGATCGTTTTGGTCAAGTATAAAAGTGTCCGACAATTTTAGTCAACAATTCGATTGAGGTAGTCGGGATCGAACTTGTCCGCGGTGGCCCTCGAGTCTTCGAGATGGCCCCCGAGGCGCCGGATTTCGCCGCCAAGCTGCGCTATCTGCTCTTCCTGCCGGGCCACCTGGTCGATGAGGCCATGGATCGCCTTGACCATGGGATCGTTCATGTCCGCGCCCACGGCGTAAGCGGAAAACCCCATCCTTTCAGCCTTGTGCTCCCGCGAATGTCCATCCGCCGAATCGATGATGCGGGCCGGGATGCCGACCGCGGTGGCGCCCGCGGGCACGTCGCGGACCACCACGGCATTGGAGCCGATCTTGGCGCGGTCTCCCACCGTGATGGGCCCGAGCACTTTGGCCCCGGCCCCGATGACCACGCCTTCGCCCAGCGTCGGATGGCGCTTGCCCTTGTTCCAGGACGTGCCCCCGAGGGTGACGCCGTGGTAGAGCGTGCAGTCATCGCCGATTTCGGCGGTCTCGCCGATGACCACGCCCATGCCGTGATCGATGAAGAAGCGCCGCCCGATCCGCGCCCCGGGATGGATCTCGATCCCGGTCAGCCACCGCGCGAGCGAAGAGGTCCAGCGCGCCAGCCAGCGCAGTTTCATAAGCCAGAGCCGATGGGAGGCGCGGTGCAGCATCAGGGCATGGAAGCCCGGATAACACGTGATCACCTCCCACGCCGATCGCGCTGCCGGATCGCGGTCGAACACGACCCGGATCTCCTCCCTGACCTTGGTGAACATGCAACCGTCCAGTTTTTGCTCGCGCGAGCCGGCCACGTTACTGAATTCCCGCCGGAGGGGTCAACTTTTCCGCGGCGGGGCGGCCGTTCGCAGCAGCCCGCGCAGGATCCGCACTTCCTCACGCTCGAGGCGTGCGCGCGCGATCATCCGGCGCAGCCGGGGCAGCAGGCGCTTCGGATTCGCCGGATCGAAGAAACCGATCGTCGCCAGTGTCTGCTCGAGATGGGCATGCAGGCGCTCGATTTCCGCGTGCGTCGCAAGTTCCGGGGGGGCACCGGCCGGCAGATGGTCACCCACGCCCGCCAGCCGCAATTCGTAGGCGAAGATCTGCACGGCCTGCGCCAGATTGAGCGACGAGTACACGGGATTCGACGGGATGTGGGCGAGCAGCCCGCAGGCGCGCACCTCGTCGGTGGTGAGACCGCTCGCCTCGGTGCCGAAGACGATCGCGACGTCCCCGGCCCCGGCGTCCTCGATCAGGCGAGCTGCGGCCTGTCGGCAGGTCACGAGATCGGGCGCCACTACGTAGCTGTGGCCGACCGCGGCAACCGCCAGCACCACCCCGTCGAGCGCCGCAGTGAGCGTCGGGACCACCATCGCGCCGGCGAGCACATCCAGCGCGTTGGACGACAGGGCGTCCGCCTGCGGATCGGGGAAGCGCCGCGGGTTCACCAGCACGAGCCGGCTCAACCCCATGGTCTTCATCGCGCGCGCCGCGGCGCCGATGTTGCCCGGATGCGTCGTGTGCGAGAGCACGATGCGCACGCGGCCGAGTCGCTGCTCGGCACTCATGAATGACTCAAGGCGGCGGGGGCCTTCGGCTAGAATGCGCTTCTTTCGCATTCCTGCCGCGCCCTCCATGCATCCCATGCTCAACATCGCGGTGAAAGCCGCGCGCCGTGCCGGCAGCGTCATCTCGCGCGCGTCCAACAACCTCGACATCCTCACCGTCCGGCACAAGTCGCTGAACGACCTCGTCTCCGAAGTCGACCGGGCCGCGGAGGAAGCAATCATCGAAACGCTGAAGGCCGCCTATCCCGACCACGCCATCCTGGCGGAGGAAAGCGGCGCTTCCGGCGATTCCGAACATGTCTGGATCATCGATCCGCTCGACGGCACCACCAACTTCCTGCACGGCTTTCCGGTCTACTGCGTGTCGATCGGGATGACCTTCAAGGGGGTGCTGACCCACGGCGTGATCTACGACCCGGTCAAGAACGACCTGTTCACCGCGACCCGTGGCAGCGGCGCATTCCTGAACGACCGCCGGCTGCGCGTTTCGAAACGCGAGAAACTGATCGACGGCCTGATCGGTACCGGGTTTCCGTTCCGCATCCAGGAACACACCGATGCGTACATGGGGATGATGAAGGACTTCATGCACAAGACCGCGGGCATCCGCCGTCCGGGTGCGGCGGCACTCGATCTGGCCAACGTCGCAGCAGGCCGGCTCGACGGTTTCTGGGAGATCGGGTTGTCTCCCTGGGACATGGCCGCGGGGGCGCTGATGGTGCAGGAAGCCGGTGGACTCGTGGGCGACCTGCTCGGCAACGAGGGCTACCTCGCCAAGGGCGCGATCGTTGCCGCCAATCCGAAAATGTTTCCCCAGATGCTGCACGTGATCTCCTCTCATCTCACACCGTCACTGCGCGCCTCGTAGCCACCGCCGCACCCGCCGCCGTGCCGGCGGCAGCGCGCTGCAGGCGGGACCGCGCATCCGGCGAGGCCGGCATGTTGCCACGTCGACAATCCCGGGCGAAGCGCTTTGCGCCCCCCCCGTCCTGTCCGGTCCTGCGCCGGATGAAGTCGGCTATATTGCCCCGGGATCTCCAATCCTCTCCACCAGCCCATGAGAAACGTCACGGTTCGCCAGCTCAGGGTGTTCGCCACGGTCGCGAAACGCATGAGCTTCGCGCGCGCGGCGGAGGAGTTGCATCTGACGCCTCCGGCCGTGTCCATGCAGATCCGCGAGCTGGAAGAGCAGGTGACGCTGCCGCTGTTCGACCGCACCGGGCGCACCGTGTCGCTGACTGTGACCGGCGAGTATTTTCTCGTCTACGTGCGCAGGGTGCTCGCGACATTGCGCGATGCAGAGGATGCGATCGCGAACTTCCGCGGACTCGAGGCCGGCCGTCTCACGGTCGGCATGGTCAGCACCGCGCAGTACTACGTCCCGCTCTTGCTGGCCAGGTTCCGGCGCGAACATCCCCGCATCGAGATCCGGATCACGGTCGGCAACCGCGAGAGCCTCGTTCAGCAATTGCAGCGCAATGAAGTCGACCTGGCCGTCATGGGGCGCCCGCCGCGCGAGATCGCGACCCGCGCGGAGCCCTTCGGCGCGCACCCGCTCGTCGTCATCGCGGCGCCCGACCATCCCCTGGCGGCGCTCGACCATGTTCCGCTCGCCGCGCTCGCCGCGCATGCCTTCATCGTGCGCGAACCCGGCTCGGGCACCCGTGCCGCCATGGAGCACTTCTTCCGGGATCATCGCATCGACCCGCCGATCGCGATGGAGCTCGAGAGCAACGACACCATCAAGCAGGCGGTCATCGCGGGCATGGGCATCAGCTTCCTGTCTCTGCACACGCTCGGGCTCGAGCTTGGCGCGGGACTGCTGAAGGTACTCGACGTCGACGATCTGCCGCTCGTGCGGCGTTGGCACGTCGTGCACACCCAGTCGAAGATGCTCTCCCCGCCCGCGGAGGCCTTGCGTTATTTCATTCTCGAGGAAGGCGAGCGATTCCTGGCCGAACGCTTTGGCGCGCTCGGGGTGCCTTGATCTCGAGGCTCCGTTAAAATCGGGGCCGAGAGGGAAGCGACGGCACCGCGGTCAGGACCGCGTCCCGGCCGGCTCCCACGCACAAGGTCAGTCGGTCGAAACCGCGCACTGCGCCGCGACGTCCGCACCAGCAGGGCGCCTCACAGCGCGCCCGTCACCATCGAAGTGCCCGGTCCGGCCCGCCGAAATCACGATCACCATTGCGGAGTTTCCATGTTCGATCCAGCTCTCCATCTCAACGCCTCAGTCGGCAAAGCGGCCTCCGCGCAGGCCTCCGGCATCGAAAACAAGGTCAAGGCGTCCATGCGCGCCGTGCTGAAAGGCAACTGGCTCGAGACACGCGACGAAGCGCTGTTCCGCGCCGGCGTCGGCGGAGCGTTGCTCGACGTCGGCAAGGACAGCGACGAAGGCCGGGAACTGACCCGTTCGATGGACACGCTGCGCAAGCACAATGCCGCGATGGTCGCGGCCGACGCGGGTATCGGGGTCAAGGTGCCGCTGGCAGCCGGCGACCACCCGCCTCTGCCGCTACTGCAGTGGTGGCGCGAGGCCAAGGAAGCATAGGCGTCCGTCTGCCGGTTCAGCCGGAGGGCGCGGACGCCAGCAACGCTTCCACCAGGGACTGCAACCTCGAACGCTCGTCGGGTGCAAGTGCCCCCGAGCGTGCGACGACCGGCTTCAGCTGATACTCCAGGGTTCTCGCTGCCGCAGATACGGGCGCGCAACCGAACGTCTTCGCGGATCCGGCGAGGCTGTGGACATTCCGATAGAGGGCCTGGCGCTGCTCGGGCGTCGCAGCGCCGTCCGCGAGCGCGGTCCAGAGCGACACGACTTCCTCGAGTTTGGGCGGCAGTGTCCGCACGAACTCGCGCGAGACTTCGGCCAGGAAATCTGCATCCGCGCTGGCGGTGTCGGTTGCTGCCGCCACGAGCGGCGCAACGCTTCTGGCCCTGCCCGCAGACCACAGGTCCTGCAGCGTCTGTGACAGCGCCATCGGATCGAACGGCTTCGCAATCACGCCCAGCGCACCGCTGCGTTCGAGATCCCTGATCTCGTCGGATTGCACCTTCGCAGTCATGAACACTGCGGGGATATCTTGCGCCTCGGGCATTTCGCGCATTCTGCGCAGCGTGGTCGGACCGTCCATGCCCGGCATCATGACGTCGAGCAGGATGAGGTCGGGCCGGAACGTCCGCAGGACCAGCAGGGCCTGCTCGCCGGACTCGCAAGCCTCCACCTTGTAGCCGCCGACGTTTTCCAGTGCGATCGTGGCAATTTCGCGGATGTCCGGCTCGTCGTCCACGTAGAGTATGCGACCGAGTTCGCCGGTCCTCATGCAAGTCACCCCGGAAAGACGATCGCCCAACACCTGTGCAACGCTGCGCCGGGCCTGCACCGTGGGTTGGTACCGAGCGCCAGTACGTGATGCCGCACGACAGGCAGTCCCGGATCGATTGCCATGAGCACGAACCCGGGCGTCAATGCAATTTCAGCTCGGCCACGATCATGTCGTCCTGGGCCGTGACCGCCGCGAGCCTCTCGACGAGCACCTCGAAGCCGAGCCCCCCGAGCTGCATCGCCGCTTCGCCCAGGACCTCTGTGACACCGTCCGTTGCCATCAGGAGCTCCCCCGAGGGTCCAAGATCATGTTCGACGATGGTAGCATCGAAGGCGTCCGTCCCGAGCACCCCAAGCGCGGGATTCGTCGACGGGAAACGCCTGACCACCTGCTGTCCGCCCATCACCTGCACCATCGGGATTCCCCCGTTCCACACCTGCAGACGCCGGCTCGACAGGTCGATGCGCGCGAATGCAGCGGCGATGAAGAAGCCGGACGGTAGCAGCGCCTTCAGCTTGGCATTCGCAACCGTCACGATGCTCGACAGGGCCAGATCCCTTTCGGCGGTTCCATAGAAGACTTCGGCCAGCAGGACCTGCGACAACGCCGGTGGAAGTCCGTGGCCCATGGCATCGGCGAGCAGCGCGTACGTCGCACCGCTTGGGCTGCGCACCGCTGCGAACAGGTCGCCGCTCAGCTGGTCCAACGGTCGGTTGTAGTGCCGCACACCGAGTTCGGAAATGCGATCGACCCGTGTGAGGTGCTCGAGGACCTGGCGGCCGAACGCCTTGTCGGCTTCGGAATCGGACCGGTAGTGCTCCAGGGCTTCGTGCTGGGCAGAGATCCGGGCGAACACGCTGAGCTTCGCTTCAAGAAGGTCCCAGTTGATGGGTTTGGTCAGATAGTCGTCGGCACCGAACGCCAGCGACGCCACCATTTCGGAGGTGTCTTCGAGCCCGGACACGAACAGCACCGGCGTGAAATGGCCGGTGTCGGTGTCCTGCTTCCGGATCAGGCGCACCGCTTCGTTGCCGACCATGTTGGGCATGATGCTGTCCATGAACACAAGGTCGAAATGCTGCCGTGCATTCGCTGCCACCGCCTGCCGTCCGTCTTCGACTTCGACGACCGTGTGTCCGCGGCGCAGAAGGAATGCCGCGAGGAGCTTGCGCTCCAGCGGCGAATCATCGGCAACCAGGATCCGCACTT
Organism: Burkholderiales bacterium; assembly: GCA_038324085.1. Classification (GTDB taxonomy): domain Bacteria; phylum Pseudomonadota; class Gammaproteobacteria; order Burkholderiales. Next base: position 23,375 of record JBBQHP010000044.1, on the reverse strand, counting down.
TATGCGCCCTGCCCGTCGGGATGCGCCACGACGCGCCGAAGCCGAGCGACGGGGCGCGTGCCATCCCGCCGTTGGGTCGGACCGACCGGGCCGCGCAGGCCGGGAACGTGAGCACCCGCGATCAATTGGCTACGCTCCGCACGGAATCGAGGGCATTGGCGGGATCCGGCGCTTCGGGAAAACGCACATGGAAGGTCGTGCCGATGCCGATCTCGGTATCGAATCCGACTTGCCCGCCGAGTTTCTCGACGATGGCCTTGACGATGCTGAGGCCCAGACCCGTGCCGCTGATCGCGCGGCTGTCGGTGGCGTCCGCCTGGCTGAACTTGCCGAAGATTTTCTCGCGGAAAGCGGCCGGGATGCCCTGACCGTGGTCGCGGACCCAGATTCGTACCACATTCCCGTCGAGCCCTGCTCCCAGCTCGACCACGCCCGGCGAGGGCGAGAACTTGGCCGCGTTCGACAGGAGATTGGCCATCACCTGCATGAACCGGTCGCCGTCGACGAGGATGAAGGCACCCGGGATCGGTCTGACGAGCTCGAACCGGATCCCGAGCGCCTGGCCATAGGCACGGTTGGCCTCCAGCCCTTGTTCCAGCAGGCTCGCCACCGAGTGCGAATGAAGGTCGAGGCGCATCTTGCCGGCCTCGATCTTCTCCACGTCCAGTATGTCGTTGACGAGCCGCACCAGACGCTCGCTGTTGTTGAGAGCGATCGACACGAGGCGCCCGGCCTTCGGCGGCAATTCGCCCATCGCGCCCCCTGCGATGAGCCCGAGCGAACCTCGGATCGAGGTCAACGGCGTGCGCAGTTCGTGACTGACGGTGGCGACGAACTCGTTCTTCATGCGATCGACCTTCTTGCGTTCCGATGCGTCGCGAATGACCGAAACGAAAAGGCCGGTCTCTCCGGGACGCCGCGTCAGCTGCATGGTGATGTCCACCGGGAAGGTGCTGCCGTCGGCTCTGAGATAGGTCGTTTCGAAGTGCTGCGACTGGATCTTCCCCGCCAGGAAGGGCTCGATCAACTTGCGGTATTGCGCCTCGGTCATGTCGGCGCGGAGGTCCCACGGCGCCATGCCCAGCAGTTTGTCGCGCCGGTGGCCCAACGTCGTCGCGGCGCCCTGGTTGACGTACGTGATTCGCAAGGTCGTCTCGTCGAAGATGAAGATCATGTCCAGCGTCTGGTCGAGCACGCTCTTGAACCGGTTCAGCGCCTCGGTCACGCGCACTCGTTCCTCGACGTTGCGCGATACGCCGATGACCAGCACGGAGCGACCGGAATGCTCGTCCGTGACCGGGCGGAACGACGTCTCGGTCCACACCCACCCCCCGGCGCGCGTGCGTAGCCGGCAGGTCACCACCCGGCCGACGTTCCGCCGGACCACTTCGCCATACAGTCGGGCCACCTCGGCCTTCTCGTCGGGATGGATGAAATCCGGCGCGTAGCAACCCGTCAACTCGTCGGGGCGATAGCCCAGCATGCTGGAACTGGCTGCGGAAACATAGGTCACCGTACCACCGGGGGTGACGCGAAGAATCATGTCGCTCGAATTCTCGGCGAGCAGGCGGTGCGTCTCCTCGCTCTCGCGCAGGGCGATCTCGGTGTGCTTCTGCGAGGTGATGTCGGTCATGATGCCCACGAGATACGCACCATCCGGCAGATCGACCCGCCGCTTGCTCTTGAGCATCCATCTTACGATGCCGTCCGGCCCCTCTTCCGATCGCTCCGTGAACAGCGGCTCCTTCATGGAAAAAGCGATGTCGTCCTCCGCCCAGGCGGTTTCGGCCAAATCGGCGGGATAAACGTCGGAGTCCGTACAGCCGATCAGCGTCGCACGGTCCCCGCCGAGCAGTGCGCAGAAGCGCTGGTTGAGCAGGACCCAGCGATGTCGTTCGTCCTTCACGAAGACCGGTTGCGGCATGCTGTCGATGACCGCATCCAGGAACTTCTGGCTGCGCGCCAATGCGAACTCAGCCTGCTTCTCCGCCGAGACGTCACGCAGCGCACCGGTGAATCGCGCCGGGTGACCCTGCGCATCCCAGGATGCCTGCCCGCGCGCATGGAACCACCGGTATTCGCCCGAGCGCGCCCGCAGCCGGAATTCGACATCGTAGTGGCTGCTTCGGGCGAAGTGTTCCTCCAGCGCAGCCAGGGTCGAGGCTCGATCCTCGGGATGCACCCGCGACTCGAATGACTGCCAGACCGGCGGGAAACCGCCCTCGCCGAACCCGATCAGGTCCATGTATCGCGGCGAGAAATAGCACTCGCCGGTGGCGACGTTCCAGTCCCAGATGCCATCGTGCGTGCCTTTCACGACGAGCTGGAAGCGCTCCTCGCTCTCGCGGATCGTCTGCTCGGCGTGCTTGCGCGCGCTGATGTCCTGCACCTGCGAAATGAAATGCACCGCTGCGCCCTCTTCGTCGCGCACCAGTGAAACGCTGAGCAACCCCCATACGGCGTGCCCGTCCTTGTGGACGTAGCGCTTCTCCATCTGGTACGTCTGGATCTCGCCGTCCAGCATCTGCCGAGCGCGTTCAAGGTCCGCAGCCAGATCTTCCGGGTGCGTGATGTCCTGGAACGACAGCGCGAGCAGCTCCTGCTCGGAGTAGCCGAGGATCTGGCACAGGGCCCGATTGACCTGGAGCCATCGACCGTCCGTGGCGACGATCGCCACGCCGATGGACGAACAATCGAATGCGGTGCTGAACCGGGATTCGGATTCCTGCAACGCGCGCCGGGAAAGGGCACCCTCCCGCATTTCCTCCTGCAAGGCCGCGTTCGTCTTCAGGATATCCGCGGACTGGCGCGACAGTTCCGCGTTGCGTTCGCGCATCGTCATTGCGAATTGCCTCGAGCTTTCGCTCAGATGGGTGTCCAGTACCGAAACCGCAAGCGTTGCAGCCAGCACGAGGACCGAGACTGCCGCGATGCTGCCCGCCAGCCAGATGTTGTCGATGTTCTGGGGACTTACGGTACACACGCTGTCCGGAGAAAAGTGTGCGGCCGCCATGCCCGTGTAGTGCATGCCGGCAATGGCTGCACCCATCGCCACGGCACTGGCGGCCCGTGGCCAGAACGCGGAGCGCATGGTGCCCTCGCGCAGCCGAAAGGCGATCCACAGCGCGCAGATGGACGCACCCACCGCGATCAGAATCGAGAGAGCGACGAGCCAGGGGTCGTGGTCGATGGCCGGCCGCATCTGCATCGCTTCCATGCCGAGGTAGTGCATCGAGGCGATGCCCACACCCATCGCCGCGCCCGCGCAAAGCAGCCTGCCGGCGCCCAGAGTGGCATGGTTGAGCACCTGCAGCGCCATTCCGGACACGGCGCACGCGATCAAGAGCGATGCGAACGTGACCGCGGGATCGTAGGACATGGCAATCGGCAGCCGCAGCGCGAGCATGCCGATGAAATGCATCGACCAGATCCCGACCCCCATCGACAGCGCCCCGCCCGCGAGCCAGAGACGTACCGCCTTTGCGCCGTGCGACGCAGCGAGGCGCGAGACCAGATCGATCGTCACGTACGAGGCGAGCACCGCCAAGACGATGGAGAGCGCCACGAGCCCTGCGCTGTAGGTACCGATCATCTTTCGTTCACTCTCAGTCCTGACTGCCGGAATCCGGTCCGGCCGATGGATTGTTAACGGCGGGCCGTCATCCAGATTGAGCCCTTCCGACGTTTTGAGTCGGGTGCGGTCGCGGCGTGCGCGGACACCACGGCAGACCCATCCCGGGATAGCCGGACAGGCCCCGTTCCATGCGCGGCCGAGGCTGTTTCCTCTTCCTTTACAGTCATCTGGGTATGCGCGCGATGCGAAGGCCCGCCGCTCAGCAGTTTGGCAGACGCTCGGGACCGCTCCGGGCAATGGCAGTCGCCGGCGGTGCCGCGTCCGTCCGCGGGATCCGCCCGCACGCCGGGAAACCACGCGCACGGTTCAAAATGGCGTCGTTCGCGCGCACAATTCGCTCTGCCGCGCGCACGCTGCGGGACCTCGATGGTTGCTGTAGCACTGGTAGCTCCCGCCGTGAGCGGGCCGGGCGGCAGCGTTCCGGTGCAAACGGGAGCTTAGCCACCGTTTGCGATTGTCATGCGGCCGCATTCCAGCGACATCGGCAAATCCGTGCGTCGAGCCCTTGCAGAATCGTTCTACCGTGCGGGGAACTTTCGCCGCGCGCATTCAGTCGGACCTGTGGGTAGCGGACCACGACAGGGTCGCCATTGCTCGGCGCGAGACCCGCGCACTCCGCTGCCATCGCTGTCCGGCGCCACCGTGTGCCCGATACCGACGTCTGCACCATCCAGCATTCACACGCTCGCCGACGGGGAGAAGAAACATTGCTCACTGACCATGACATTTTTCTATTCAGGCAAGGAACGCACCGGCGCCTAGCCGGCAAGCTCGGCTGCGTCATCGATGCGAGCGGCGCGCAGTTCGGTGTGTGGGCGCCGAATGCCCGCAGCGTTGCGGTCATTGGCGATTTCAACGAATGGAACGCCGCCACGCATCCGCTGCGACCCCGCGAGGACGGTTCCGGTATCTGGGAGGGATCGGTGGCCGGGATACGGCGTGGCGACTCTTACAAGTTTCGCATCGTGTCCAATCACGACGGGTTCGTGGCCGAAAAGGCAGACCCGTTCGCATTGCTGGCCCAGGAGCCGCCCGAGACTGCATCGCGCGCCTGGACGCTCGAGTACGAATGGCATGACGCCGACTGGATGGCAGGGCGCCGCACCGCCAATGCGCTCGCCGCACCGCAGTCGGTCTACGAAGTGCATCTCGGCTCCTGGCGGCGGGCCGAGGGCGGGGGGTTCCTCAACTATCGGCAGATGGGGGACGCGCTCGCGCAATACGTCGTCGACCTCGGCTTCACCCACGTCGAGTTGATGCCGGTCACAGAACATCCGTTCTACGGGTCGTGGGGCTACCAGACGACCGGTTATTTCGCCCCGACCGCACGCTACGGCACACCCCAGGATTTCATGTATCTGATCGACGTGCTGCATCGCGCCGGCATCGGCGTGATCCTCGACTGGGTGCCGTCGCATTTTCCCAGCGACGGGCACGGGCTCGCCTACTTCGACGGCACCCACCTGTTCGAGCATGCCGATCCGCAGCAGGGTTTCCATCCGGAGTGGAAATCGTCCATCTTCAATTACGGCCGCCACGAGGTCCGCGCGTTCCTCCTGTCGAGCGCGTTGTTCTGGCTCGATCAGTACCACATCGACGGCATCAGGGTCGACGGCGTGGCCTCGATGCTCTATCTCGATTACGGCCGCAAACACGGCGAGTGGGTCGCGAACGAGCACGGCGGCAGGGAAAATCTCGAAGCTGTGAGCTTTCTGCGCGATCTGAACGCGGCAACCTACGGCGACCACCCGGACACCGAGACCATCGCCGAGGAATCGACCGCGTGGCCGATGGTGTCCCGGCCGGTCTACCTGGGCGGCCTCGGCTTCGGCATGAAGTGGAACATGGGCTGGATGCACGACTCCCTGGCCTACATGAGCCAGGATCCGCTCTACCGCAAGTACCATCACGGCCGCCTCACCTTCTCGATCTGGTATGCATTCGCGGAGAACTTCATGTTGCCGCTCTCGCACGACGAGGTGGTGTATGGCAAGGGATCGCTGATCGGGAAGATGCCCGGCGACACCTGGCAGAAATTCGCCAACCTGCGCGCGCTGTTCGGCTACATGTGGGGCCATCCGGGGAAGAAGCTGCTGTTCATGGGTGGCGAGTTCGGCCAGCGCCGCGAGTGGGCCCACGACGAGGGTCTCGAGTGGGGCTTGCTGCAGCACCCGGAGCACGCCGGACTGCAGCGCTGGGTGTCGGACCTGAACCACATGTACCGCATCGAACCGGCGTTGCACGAAGTCGACTTCCAGGCCGAGGGATTCGAGTGGATCGACTGCAACGATGCCGAAGCGAGCGTGATCACGTTCCTGCGCAAGGCCCGCGACGGGCGCGGCACGATCCTGGTGGCCTGCAACATGACCCCCCTGCCGCGGATGAACTACATCGTGGGCGTTCCCGAAGCCGGCTACTGGCGCGAGCTGCTGTGCAGCGACGCCACGCTCTACGGCGGCAGTGGCGTCGGCAACTACGGCGGCGTCGAGTCCTCGCCGGTCTCCGCGCATGGCCGCTACCATTCCGTGGCCCTGACCCTGCCGCCGCTCGGGGTGGTCTTCCTCAAGCACGACCGCGACGATGTCTGAGGCCGGCGCGGTGCGGAGCAACGTGAGCGACGGCCGGGTGCGTGCGGTCATCGAGTCGGTCACCCCGTGCATCGATGGCGGGCGTTTCGCCGCGAAACGCACTGCGGGCGAACGCGTCGTCGTCGAAGCGGACTGCTTCACCGACGGGCACGACACCCTTGCGGCCCGTGTGCTGTGGCGCCGCCCGGATGACGAGACATGGCGCGAATCTCCCATGACGGCGCTCGGGAACGACCGCTGGCGAGGCAGCTTCCCGGTCACCGAGATCGGGCGCTACGTCTACACGGTCACCGCGTGGGTCGATCCCTTCCTGTCCTGGCGCCATGACTTCCGCCGCCGCGTGGAACCGGAGGACATCGCCATCGCGGCACTCGATGGCGCCGGGCTCATCGAGGCGGCAGCGGCGCGGGCCGCAACGGCCGACGCGCCACGCCTCGTCGACTGGGCAGCCCGCCTGCGCGCGGAGCACGAGCCGGTGACGCTGCAGGAGATCGCGCTCGACCCGGAGCTCGCGCTGCTCGCGGCAAGCTATCCGGACCGACGCCACGCCACGACCTTCCCCGCCGAACTGCCGCTGGTGGTGGATCGCGAACGTGCACGCTTCAGCACCTGGTACGAATTGTTTCCGCGCTCGGCCGCCCCGAAGCCGGACCACCATGGCACTTTCGCCGACTGCGAGGAGCGCCTGCCCTACATCGCCAGGATGGGCTTCGACGTGCTGTACCTGCCGCCGATCCATCCGATCGGCCGCGAACGCCGCAAGGGTCCCAACAACACGCTCGTCGCGCGCGCCGACGACGTCGGCAGTCCCTGGGCGATCGGGGCCGCGGAAGGCGGCCACAAGTCGGTCCATCCCCCGCTCGGAACGCTCGCCGACTTTCGCCGCCTCGTCGCCGCGGCGCACGGGCACGGCATCGAGATAGCACTCGACATCGCCTTCCAGTGCGCCCCCGACCACCCGTACGTCCAGGAACACCCCTCGTGGTTCCGCTGGCGGCCGGACGGCACGGTCCAGTACGCGGAGAATCCGCCCAAGAAGTACCAGGACATCTATCCGTTCAACTTCGAGTCGGACGACTGGCGCGGTCTTTGGGACGAGCTCGAGAGCGTGTTCGAGTTCTGGGTCGAACAGGGCGTGCGCATCTTCCGCGTCGACAACCCGCACACCAAGGCATTCCCGTTCTGGGAATGGGCCATCGGCGAGATCAAGCGCAAGCACCCGGACGTGCTGTTCCTCGCTGAGGCGTTCACCCGCCCCAGGGTGATGCACCGGCTCGCGAAGCTCGGCTTCAGCCAGTCGTACACGTATTTCTCCTGGCGCAACACCAAGACCGAGCTCACGCAGTACTTCACCGAACTGGCCCACGGCCCGGGGTGCGAGTATTTTCGTCCCAACGCTTGGCCGAACACGCCCGACATCCTGCCCGAGTTCCTGCAATTCGGCGGACGCCCGGCATTCATGATCCGGCTCGTGCTCGCAGCCACGCTGGCGGCCAGCTACGGCATCTACGGGCCGGCCTTCGAATTGTGCGAGCCTCTGGCACGCGATCCCGGCGGCGAGGAATATCTCGACTCAGAAAAGTACCAGCTGCGCGCATGGGAACTCGATCGCGCCGACAGTCTCGCCGACTTCATCGCCCGCGCGAATCAGGCACGACGCGAAAATCCGGCGCTTCAATCGGATCGCGGCCTGCAGTTCTTCCCGACCGACAACGACAACTTGATCTGCTATGCCAAAAGCACCGAATCCGGTGACAACATCGTGCTCGCGGTGGTGAACCTCGATCCGTATCACGCGCAGTCCGGCTGGGTGGATCTCGATCTCGAGGCGCTCGGCCTCGACCCCTCGGCACCGTACCAGATGCATGAACTGCTCTCCGGCGCCCGTTACCTCTGGAACGGCGCGCGCAACTTCGTCAGCCTCGATCCCGCGCGCGCTCCGGCGCACGTCTTCCGGTTGCGCCGGAGGGTGCGCACGGAACGCGACTTCGACTACTTCCTGTGACCCACGGAGACGCCATGGACGAACGAGTCGTGGCCGAAGAACCGTCGACCGACGGTACCGGCCCCTCCCCCAGCCCGGCCCACGATCCGCTCTGGTACAAGGACGCGGTCATCTACCAGCTCCACGTAAAGGCGTTCTTCGATTCCAACGACGACGGCATCGGCGACTTGAAGGGCCTGATCTCGAAGCTCGACTACGTGAAGGACCTCGGGGTCAACACGATCTGGCTGCTGCCCTTCTATCCATCGCCCCAGAAGGACGACGGCTACGACGTCGCCGACTACCTCAACGTCCACCCGCAATACGGTACGCGCCAGGATTTCCGCGTGTTGATGCGCGAAGCCCATCGCCGCGATCTGCGCGTGATCACCGAACTGGTGGTCAACCACACCTCCGACCAGCATCCGTGGTTCCAGGCCGCGCGCCGCGCGCCCGCGGGCTCGCCCAAGCGCGATTTCTACGTCTGGAGCGACAGCGACCAGAAATACCGCGGCACCCGCATCATCTTCAACGACACCGAGACCTCCAACTGGACCTGGGATCCGATCGCGAAGGCCTATTTCTGGCACCGCTTCTTCAGCCATCAGCCCGACCTGAATTTCGACAATCCCTCGGTGCTGAAGGCAGTGCTGCGCGCCATGCGGTTCTGGCTCGACATGGGCGTAGACGGCTTCCGGCTGGACGCGATTCACTACCTCGTCGAGCGCGAAGGCACCACCAACGAGAATCTCCCCGAGACCCATGCGGTGATCAAGCAGATCCGGGCGGCGATCGACGCGAAGTACCAGGACCGTCTGCTCCTCGCCGAAGCGAACCAGTGGCCCGAGGACGTGCGCGAATACTTCGGCGACGGCGACGAATGCCAGATGGCCTATCACTTCCCGCTGATGCCGCGGATGTACATGGCGATCGCCCAGGAAGACCGTCATCCGGTGGTCGAGATCATGCAGCAGACGCCGGACATCCCGGCCAATGCCCAGTGGGCGATCTTCCTGCGCAACCACGACGAGCTCACCCTGGAGATGGTGACCAGCAAGGAGCGCGACTACATGTACCGCATGTACGCGGCCGACGCGCGCGCCCGGATCAATTTCGGCATCCGGCGCCGGCTCGCGGCGCTCATGGAAAACGATCCGGGGCGCATCAAGCTGATGAACAGCCTGCTGCTGTCGATGCCGGGTTCGCCGATCATCTACTACGGCGACGAGATCGGCATGGGAGACAACATCTTTCTCGGTGACCGCAACGGCGTGCGCACGCCGATGCAGTGGACGCCCGATCGCAATGCCGGCTTCTCGCGCGCCGACCCGCAGCAGCTGTACCTGCCGCCCATCATGGATTCCGTGTACGGCTATGCGGCGGTAAACGTCGAGGCGCAATTGCGCGATCCCGCCTCGCTGCTCCACTGGATGAAGCAACTGCTCGCCGTGCGCGCATCCAGCCAGGCATTCGGACGCGGCCGGCTGGCCTTCCTGAAACCGGGCAACCGCAAGGTGCTCGCCTATCTCCGCGAACTGGGCGACGACGCGATCCTGTGCGTGGCCAACGTCGCGCGCTCCGCGCAACCGGTCGAACTCGATCTGCGACGCTTTCGCGGCCGGGTTCCGGTCGAGATGCTGGGTCGCACGGCCTTCCCGCCCATCGGCGAACTGCCCTACCTGCTCACCCTGCCGGCGCACGGTTTCTACTGGTTCCGGCTGGCTGCCGACGTGGACGTGCCGAAGTGGCACGAGGAAAGACTCACGCGCGACGAGATCCCGGTGGTGGTCCTGTTCGACGGCTGGACCAGCTTCTTCCGTGACCGCGTGGTGCCGTGGCGTATCGGCATGGCCCAGAAGGTGCGGGAACAACTCGAGACCGAGACCCTGCCGGGCTTCATTGCGCCGCAACGCTGGTTCGCCGCCAAGACCGAAAAGATCAAGCGCGCCCGCCTCGTCGATCACGCCTTGTGGGAACACGGCGGGCACCAGTGGCTGCTCGGCCTCTTCGACGTGGAGGCCGGCGCGGAAACAGCCCGCTATTTCCTGCCACTGGCGCTCGCCTGGGACGAGACCGAAGAGGCCCGGGTGCGCAATCTGGCCAGCGCGACCGTGGCGAAAGTGCGCCAGCAGGCCAACGTCGGCGTGCTCGCCGACGCCTTCGCCGACGAACCCTTCTGCAGCGAACTGGTCGCGAGCATCGGCAGGGGAATCGTGATCGACACACCCGGAGGAACGCTGCGTTTCGTTCCCACGCGCGCCTTCGGCGAGATCGCGGGGACCGGCACCGGCAAGCTCGAAGTCAGCGCGCCGAAGGCGCAGAGCAGCAACACCGTGGTGACGCTCGGCGAGCGGATGTTCCTGAAGGGCTACCGGCGGCTGCGCGCGGGAATCAACCCGGAACTGGAAGTGGGACGATTTCTCACCGAAGTAGCCCGGTTCAAGAATTGCGTTCCGGTCGCGGGCGCAGTCGAGCATGTGGCGGCCGACGGGACCACCACCACGCTGGCGCTGCTCCAGGCCTATGTGGGCAACGGGGGCGACGCCTGGAGCTGGGCCGTCGATTACCTCGAGCGCTTCCTCGAACGCCATCGCATGCAATCGGACCCGCCACCGCCGGACGTGCACGGCGGGTTCCTCGCGCTCATCGAGACCCTGGGCGAGCGTACGGCCGAGCTGCACCGGGCGCTCGCGTTGCGCACTGGCGACCCGGCTTTCGATCCCGAGACCTTCGGACCCGCCGATCTCGACGGCTGGAAGCACCGGCTGACCGGCGAGTTGCGCTCCACGCTCGATGCGGTCGAGGCGCACATGCGCGAGATGACGGTGCCGGTGCGACTCGAGGCGCAGGAGCTGCTCGCCGCGCGCGAGCAGCTGCTCGCGCGCATCAGCGCGAGCGCCCTGCCCGGCATCGGCACGCTGAAGACCCGCTTCCACGGCGACTACCACCTCGGCCAGGTGCTGCTGGTGAACAACGACTTCGTGATCATCGACTTCGAAGGCGAACCCGGTCGCACCCTCGCCGAGCGGCGCGAGAAACACTGGCCGCTGCGCGACGTGGCCGGCATGCTGCGCTCGTTCGACTATGCGCGCTGGACCGCACTGCGCCGGCTCTCGCGTGGCGACGACGAACTGCAGCGACTCGAGCCACTCGCCGCCGCCTGGGCCGACGAGGCCCGGCGGACCTTTCTCGCCGCGTATACGGTGGGGGCACGGGGCGAACTGTTCTCCGATCTCGGTGACGTGAAGGACCTGCTCGATCTCGCAATGCTCGAGAAGGGGTTGTACGAACTGCGCTACGAACTGGGGAATCGTCCGGGCTGGGTCGGCATTGCCCTGTCCGGTGTGCTCGCACTGGCACGGTCGACCTGACCGCACGCGGGCCGGCGCCCGACCATCAGAACCGGAGGTGAACATGGAACATGTCGACATGCTGCTGGATCCCGCGCGGGCGTTTCTCACGCAGGTCGGGGCGTTCCTGCCGCGACTGGGCCTGGCCGCGATCGTCCTGATACTGGGCTGGCTCGCGGCCAAGGTCGTGCGCTTCGCGATCGAGCGCGGCCTGCGGGCGATCAATTTCAACGTGCTCTCCGAGCGCTCCGGTGTCGACGGCTTCCTGAAGCAGGGCGGGATCCACGTGGATACCGTGGGTATCTTCGGATTGATCGCCTACTGGGTGGTGATCCTCGCGGCGCTGATCATCGCGTTCAACGGCGTCGGCCTCACCTACATCACCGATCTGCTGCGGCAGGTGGTGCTGTTCGTCCCGCACGTCATCGTCGCGCTGCTCATCATTGCGTTCGGCGCCTACTTCGCCCGCTTCGTCGGCGCGACCGTGGTGACCTACTGCCGCAAGATCGGCATCCAGGATGCGGACATCCTCGGCCGCATTGCGCACTACGCGATCATCGCGTTCGTCGTCCTGATCGCGTTCGACCAGATGAGCGTGGGCGGGGCGATCGTCCGCGAAAGCTTCCTGATCATCCTCGCCGGCGTGGTGTTCGGCTTCGCGCTCGCCTTCGGACTCGGCGGCCGGCGCTGGGCGGCCACCATGCTGGAGCGCTGGTGGCCCAGCCGTCCCGGCGAGAATTCCACGACGGCTCGTCCGGCGCCCGAAGAGAGGGGCAAGCGCCTTGACTGATGACCGCATCGTTGCATTCGTGCTGGCCGGTGGCGAGGGCACGCGCCTGCACCCGCTCACCTCGGTCCGCTCGAAGCCCGCGGTTCCGTTCGGGGCGCGCTACCGGATCGTCGACTTCGTGCTGTCCAATCTGGTCAACTCGAGGATCTACTCGATCTTCCTGATGGTTCAGTACAAGTCCCAGTCGCTGATCGAGCACATCCCGAAGGCGTGGACCCTGGCGCCGATCCTGCCGCACCATTTCGTGACCGTGGTGCCGCCGCAGATGCAGGAGGGCCGGGAATGGTTCGGCGGCACTGCCGATGCCGTGTACCAGAACCTCAATCTGCTCGACCGCACCCGGCCGTCCCTGGTGGCGGTGTTCGGCGCGGACCACGTCTATCGGATGGACGTCCAGCAGATGGTCGATTTCCATCGGGCGAACAACGCCGACGTCACGGTTGCCGCGCTCCCCGTGCCGCGCGCGGACGCGAGCGCCTTCGGCGTCATTCACTGCGCATCCGACGGACGCATCGCCGGCTTTCTGGAAAAGCCCGCCGACCCACCGCCGATGCCGGATGATCAGAACCGGTCCTTCGCGTCGATGGGCAACTACCTGTTCGACACCGATGTCCTGGTGCAGGCGCTGCACGAGGGTCACGCGCGTGGCGAGAAGGATTTCGGTCGCGACGTGCTGCCCCGCCTGATCGAGACCCATCGCGTCTACGCCTACGATTTCGGGCAGAACCGCGTCCCGGGCGTGCGCCCGCATGAAGAACCCGCCTACTGGCGCGACGTGGGCACGTTGGACGCCTATTTCGATGCGACGATGGACACTCTCGGCCCCGAGCCGAGGCTGCACCTGTTCAACCCGCGCTGGCCCGTGCTCTCCAGTGCCTACCAGGGGCCCGCCGCCAACATCCTCGAAGGCCACATCGAGCGCAGCCACATCGGCCAGGGCACGCTCATCCGCGGCGCCTACGTGCGCAATTCGGTGATCCGGCGCGAGGTGCTGCTCGAAGAAGACGTCGTCATCGAGGACTCCATCATCATGGACTACTGCGTGATACGGCGCGGAGCGCGAATCCGCCGCGCGATCGTCGACCGCTACAACGTCCTCGAGGGCGAGCAGGTCGGCTACGACCTGGAGGCCGATCGCGCGCGCTATCACGTGACCGACTCCGGCATCGTGGTGATCCCGATGGCGGAAGTGCGCACCGGCACCAACATCTACGAGTGAGGTTCCACGCCTGAGGGTTGCGCTCGCCGGAACGGCCGGACCCGCCCGGCGACCGGGAAAAGGCGCTCGGCGGGCGCACGGTCCCGCGAACTTTTCCGGGCGGCGGCAGCCACAACTGCATGACCAGGTTGATCCGCGCCCCGACGACACGTACGCTGTCGAACGTGGACAGAGCGAAATCGCGGCTGACGGTCGGCTCGCCGGCCGGAAACCGGTTGCATGCCGATCGACTACGCCGCGAGGCGCGGTCGTGACCCCCGACTCCATGCCGGAACCCGCTGCGGACAGCGCGGCCGGGCTCCCGCATCCTCCGCCGGGTCGTGAGCCGCCCCTGCGCATCGGCCTGTCCGCCCGGATCCTGCATGCCGGCTCCGCGGGCGTACTGGGCTTCCGCGACAAATCGCTCCAGTTCCTCGAAGTCTCCATGGCGCACTGGATCATGTCGCATGGTGCCCTCGCCTTCATGATTCCGACGCTGGAGTCCGGTGGCAGCCTCCGCCGCGGCAGCGTTTCGATGGGCGACTACGTAGAGGCGCTGGACGGCCTCGTGCTGCAAGGTGGCGCAGACCTGAGCCCGCTCACATACGGGGAAGAGCCCCGACGGCCGGACTGGAATGGCGACCGCGTCCGGGATCTCTACGAGATCGACCTGCTGTGGGAATTCATCAGCCAAGGCAAACCCGTCCTCGGCATCTGTCGGGGTGCGCAACTGGTCAATGTCGCCTTCAACGGCACCTTGCACCAGGACATCGCCACCGACGTTCCGAAGGCCGGGCGGCACGTCGATCCGAACGCGTACGACTCGCTCTACCACGAAGTCGCCTTCGAACCGGGGTCGCGGCTCGCGAAGCTGTACGGCACCGAGCGTTCGGCAAGGGTCACCAGCATCCATCACCAGTCGGTCAAGCGCCTGGGCGACGGCCTCGTGGTGGAGGCGCGTTCGCCCGCCGACGGTATCGTGGAGGCGATCCGATGGACCGGGGATGGCTTCGTCATGGGCCTGCAGTGGCATCCCGAATTCCATCCGCCGATCGGAACCGACCTGCTCGACAGCGCACCGATCATGGTCGAGTTCCTGGGCGAAGCGCGCCGGCGCAAGCAGGACGCGACGAGCCGGCGACCGGCCGCGGCCGGCGCCACGCCGGTCGCGCCGGGCTAGGAGCCCGCCACCACGCGTTCGCGGGTGATCCCTTTCCCGTCCCGTTTCGCCTGGTACATCTCGGCGTCCGCTGCCGACAGCATGGCTTCGGCGGGCGGCAGCGGTGGCACGAAGGTGACGATGCCCATGCTCACGCCCACCGCCTGGTCGCGATAGGGCGCGCGCCGCTCCCACGCAGCCCGCACCCGCGCAACCCAGGAGTGCGCGGCCTCCGGGTCGCATTCGGGCAGCAGGACCGCGAACTCGTCGCCGCCCATCCGCGCGGCACAATCGACGACGCGCAGGTCTTGCGTCAGCCACCGGCCGACTTCGACCAGCACCGCGTCCCCCGCAGCGTGCCCGCGGCGATCGTTCAGCGCCTTGAAGCCGTCCAGGTCGATGCTGGCGACGGCAACGGGATGGCCGAAGCGGGCGGCCCGCTCGCACTCGCTTGCGATGGTTGCGGCGAACAGTCTGCGGTTGGCGAGACCGGTGAGCACGTCGTGATGCGCGAGCGTGTTCAATTCGCGCAGTGCTTCACGCAGTCCCGCGAAGACGGCCACCACCAGTCCGAACACGATCGCCCGGACGCACAGATTGACCCATGGGTCGATGGCGCGGAGGTCGCCACTCACCACGAGGTCGGTACCGAACCACGTCGTCACCGCCAGGGCCGCGACGAGGAAGCCGACGCGACGCCCGAGGTACCAGGCGGCAACCATCGTCGGGACCAGCAGGAGCAGCGAGAAAGTGAAGCGCGCTTCGGTCGCGATGCCCACGAGCGCCAGCAGCAAGGTCAGCGCCCCGGTGGCCAGCATCACGGCAAATCCGGCGCCGCGCCCGGGCTCGAAATCCCTCAGTCGCCCAACGACGGAGCCCAGGCGACCGGCCTGTCGGGCCAGCCGATTCACCGCGCCGCCTTGGATTCGACCGCCGCCGCAGTCGCCTGGTCCTCGCTTGCGCTCGTCGGCGCGCGCAACGCGACGATCGACCAACCGGGCCGGGGCGCCGGCGCCTTGGCCCCGGTATAGAGCTCCGCCCGTCCCCGCGGATCGATAGCGACGAGCGGAATGGCGTCGGCACCGAAGCGCTCGCGATACTGATCCGCATCGAAGGATTCGGTGAGCGGCGTCACCCGCACCTCCGCACCCCGGGCCATGCGGCGCGCCAGTTCGTCGTAGGTGACTGCGGCGCCGAAGGCGATCTCGGTCAGCGGCAGCGCGGCGAGCCGCACGTCGCCGTTGGCCCGGACGCGCAGCGCGTGCACCGAACCCGCGCCGAAGTCGCGCCGGAAGCGCGTGCATACGAGCGCATTGAGGTGCGGATCGGAGGTGAGCGCCAGCAGCCGCCCGAGGCCGGTCAGCTCGAGGTGATTCAGCGCGTGCTCCGACAGCACATTGCCGAAGTACGTGCGCAGGCCGTCGAGTCGCGCCGCGCTGACGCCGTCCCATTGCGTGTCCGCGATCAGCACCGGAATCTTGCTCTGCGTGAGCGCCTTGGCGATGGCGCGGGAGAGCGGGTTCGAGCCGACGATCAGGAAACCGACCGGTTCCGGTTCGGCCACGCGCAGCAGGCGCGCCAGGGGACGCGCGGTCAGGCTCTGCAGCACCACGGTACCGATGATCACCACGAACACGAGCGGCACCAGCCAGCCTGCCCGTGGTACGCCACGTCGCTCCAGCTCGAGCGCGAACAACGCGGACACGGCGGCCGCGACGATGCCGCGCGGCGCGATCCAGGCGAGCAGCGCGCGCTCGCGCCAGACGAGCGACGAGCCCCGGGTTGCAAACAGCACCTTGATCGGGCGGGCGACGAACTGCACCGCCGCCAGGACCAGGGCGGCGCCCCAGCCGATCTCGCGCAGCTGGGTCAGGTCGAGGCGCGCGGCGAGCAGGATGAAGACCCCGGAGATCAGCAGCAGGCTGAGGCTCTCCTTGAAGGTGAGGATGTCCTCGACCTCGACGCCCTTGCGGTTCGCGAGGTAGATGCCCATCACGGTGACCGCGAGCAGCCCGGACTCGCCGGCGACCGCGTTGGACACCGCGAACGTCGCGAACACCAGGATCAGCGTGATCATGTTGTCCAGGTACTCCGGCAGCCAGTCGTGGCGCAACGCTTCGCCCAGCGCGATGCCCGCGACCAGTCCCGACAGCGTGCCGATGCCCACGACACCGAGGAACGTCACCAGGGTGCGCCCGAGCGCCTCGCCACCGGTGGTCGAGATGATGAACTCGAACACGAGCACCGCGAGCAACGCCCCGACCGGGTCGATCACGATGCCCTCCCAGCGCAGGATGTTGGCGATCTGCGCCGTCGGACGGACGGTGCGCAGCATCGGCGTGATCACCGTGGGACCGGTCACGACGATGATCGCCCCGAACAGCGCGGCGAGCTTCCAGTCCAGATCCACGAGCAAGTGCGCGGCAACGGCCACGACCCCCCAGGTCACGAGCACGCCGGAGGTCACGAAGCGACGCACCACGCGCTCGAGGCCGGCGATCTCCTTGAACTTCAGCGTGAGGCTGCCTTCGAACAGGATCACCGCGACCGAAAGCGACACCAGCGGAAACAGCAGCTTTCCGAACAACGCGTCGGGCTGGAGCCAGCCACCGACGGGACCGACCGCGATCCCGGCGAGCAACAGGAACAGGATCGCCGGGAGTCGCAGGCGCCAGGCGAGCCACTGGCACGCCGCCCCGATCACGCCGATCGCGGCAATGGCGATCGTTATGTTCTCGGTCATGGCTGCGGCCCGCGCTTGAGGAGGTTCCACAGCGCGCCGTGCAGGATCTCGCCGGTGGCGGCGTAGTGCATCGCGTTGCGATGATTCACCGCGAACAGCAGGCGCGACCGGGCTGCCGCGGTGCCACAGAACAGGACCACGGCGCCGCGCTCGAGGCGTACCGAATCGTCCGGCAACAGGGAGTCGCGTCCGTCGCTGTCCAGCATCAGCACGATCGCGTCGAGCCGGTTGGCGCGATTGGCGTGGTCGAGCAGCAGGTGTTCGAGCCGCAACCCGGCACCGGCCGCTTCACGCCAGGCCGCCGGTGCACCCGCCGGCGTGAGCGCCACGCTCCAGATCTCCGGCGTGCTGTTGTCGAGGCCGGCGATGCGGCTGACGAGTTCGTTCGCCCAGTCGTTGCTCTCGCGCTCGGCCATCGCCAGGAAGCGCGCGAGCAGCGGCGTCGTGAGCGCTGCCAGGCACTCGGTCGCGACAACCTGCGATGGCTGCATGATGAGCTCGGGGGCGAAAGCTTCGAACAGGACCTCGTTGTGGCGACGATTCTTGCGCATGACGATGAAGATGCGCGGATTGAGCTCCCGAGCCGTCATCGCAATGGAGAAGTTGTTCACGTCGTCCGAGGTGCCGGCGACGATGGCGACGGCCTCGTCGATGCCCGCCTCCCTCAGGGTGGGCGCTTCGGTGCCGCTGCCGCGCACGGTATCGGCCCGCTCGATGTTGACCGGGTCGGGTTCGATCACGCGAATGCTGATCCCCTCGCTCTCGAGCGCCCCCGATACGGCGCGCCCGAATCGGCCGTAACCGCACACGATCCAGAGGCCGCGCGGCGGCTGCAGCGGCTCCACCAGCGGCGTTCCCGGGACCGCCGTGAGCCATTCACGCAGCAGGTACTGGCTCGGCGCATGCACCGCGAGGCCCAGTTCGCGCGCAAAGACCTCGAACGGATTGATGACGTGGTCGGTCCCGAACGAATCCATGTTCGCGCCGGTCGACGACGACTCGCAACGCGCCAGCACCGGCAGCTTCGGCCGCAGCAGCTTCGATGCCACCGCCGCCGCCAGGTTCGCCTCATCGTCGTCGGTGAGTGCGACCAGACCGCGGCATTCGCTGTTGCGCAATCCCGCCGCGAGCAGCGAATCCGGCAACCGGGCGTCGGCGCACAGCGCGTAGACATCGGCCGCATGCCCGCGCAGGTCGACCTCGCTCACCCGTCCGGCGTCGATGTCGATCACCGCACTGCGCACGCGGCGCGCGTCCAGCGCTTCCACCAGCACGCTACCGGTCTCGCCATAGCCGCACACGATCACGAACGGCTCGCGCAGCGCCCGCGTCTGCCGGGCGAAGCGCGTACCCGCGAGTACGCGCTGGAAAAGCGGGTCCTGCAGCAACGCGATGATCTTGCCCACGGCATAGAGCCAGGCGATGACGGTGGTGTAGAGCGAGAACGTCACCCACATCCGCTGCGCGTCGCTGTACGGGTAGGGCAGTTCGCCGAAGCCGGTCGTGGTGGCGGTGTAGGCGAGGAGATAGAAGGCATGAAAGAAGCTCATGCGCCAGGGCCGGCCTGCTGGATCGACCCCGGGCATCAGCACCAGGCCGAGCAGCGCGATCGCGTAGCTCGCGATCAGCACGATCAGTGGCGCACGCATGCGCCGCAGGAACAGGAATACGACGCCGCCCACGCTGCACCTTGCCGGCGGGGCTAGCGACGCAACATGACGGTCTCGACCACGAGGATCACCACCGACACGATGTTGGCGAGCAGCGCACCGCCGGCGAGCGAAACGATGCTCGCGGTCGTCGACGGGGTGAGACCGCTGCCGGTCACGTGCACGGCGATGGTCCAGACGATCGCGGCGGCGATCAGTTGCAGATCCGCGACGAGGCTGGAAGCGAGATGGATTGCGCCGATCTGCGTGCGGTCACCGAACTTGAGCACGGTGGCCACCAGGTTGACCACGATCGCCCCGAACATCTCCATGAGGTCGTGCTGACGCGCATCGGTGATGTCGCCGATGAAGAACCCGAAATTCAACGTCATCGCCAGGATGATGAAGAACCCGAAGACAACTTTCTCGAGATTCATGGATGCCTTTCCTCGTGGCGGAGCTTATGGCATTCCGACCCCGGAGTGTCAACCGGCCGCCCGCGTCCGTTGCCCGCGCGAATCTGCCGATCGGACCGCCCCGCGACGCGTGCGCTGTGGCACACTTCGGCGACGCCAATGGATTCCGCGTCCCGCGCGCACCGAGCGGACAACGGATCGGCCGATCCTGGCCAAGGCAATCGGCGCACCGCGCCCGAGAAAGGACTTCGCCATGCAATTGCGCTCCCTGCTCCTCGTCGCCGTGCTGGCCCTGACCGCATTGTTCGCCGTGATCAATTGGCATGCCGTCATGGCCCCCACGACGCTCTCGCTGCTGTTCGCGACGGTCGAGGCACCGCTGGGGCTGATCCTGCTCGCACTCGCGGCCGCCATCGCGCTCCTGTTTCTCGTCTTCATCGTCTATCTCGAGACCTCGGCACTGCTCGAAACCCGCCGGCACGGCAAGGCCCTCGAGTCGCAACGACAGCTCGCCGACCAGGCCGAAGCCTCGCGCTTCACCGAGTTGCGTGCGTTCCTCGACAGCAGGCTCACCGCCTTGTCGAGCGAACACCAGGTTGCCCGGGATGCCATGCTCGCCCGCCTGGAGCGCAGCGAGACGGCACTGCGCGAATCGGTGGAACAGGCGGGGAATACGCTCTCGACCTATATCGGGGAACTCGAAGACCGGCTCGAACACAGGCTGCCCCCCCGCGACGACCGTTGAGACCACAGGCAGCGCGTGGGCGGTCGCCTGCAGTTGCAACGAACGGGTCGACCGGAAGCGTCATCGCCGGTGGTCGCACAACCTGACCCTCTCTGCACCGCGGGGCACGAATTATTCCCGGTGCATGACGGATGCAGGCAGGCAACGAGACCGGGAACTCGACGACACCTTCGCGGTCTCCCATGCGGATGCAGCCAGACGGGTTGCGGAGAAAACTCGTACGCGGCAGCGTTCGCAAGGTCATTTCATGAGGCGCGCCGGCACCGGCCGTCGACCTCTTATCACACTCGTGGTCGCGCTGCAGCATCGAGGCAGCGCGATCATTCCATGCCGGAGGAGTTGATGAACCTTGCATTGCAACCGGATTTCGTCGACATCACGCGCAGCATGCAGCACATGGATGCGCGCAACGGGGGGCTGCCGGCCGATTTCCGTCCGACCCGGCGCTACCAGGAGATAGCCCCCGATCGAACTCCGCGACGAACGTGTCCGCACCGTCCTCGACTGGATCACATTCGCTGCCCGGCTCGGCCTGCTCACGGCAGCCGGCTGGCAACGGGTATTCGCGCGGCACGAGGATCTCGCCCTTTTCGCCGCCGAATCGCGAAGCTGCAACCGGTCCGTGGACCCGCGTCATGCGCAGGCATTCGAACTGCTGCAGGTGATCGGGCGCGAGCAAGCGACCAGCCATGCGAGCATCGCCGACGCCATCGACCGCACCCGGTCGAAGTGGGTGTCCCCATGAAAATCGCCCGCTTTGCGCCGCGCATACCGTCCGTTTCCCGTTTCGTCCACGACCTATGCAACCCGGCAGATCCGGGTGGCCGCCGACCGCCCGGCGCACGGCACGCTCGGCGCGCGCACGAATGATTTCGGACGAGGATTCCCTTCCTCCGGGCGAAGCGTTGCAGCCCGGTATCGTCGCGCCCGCCGAGGGCGTGCTCCGACCCGGAGCGCGGCGAACGACGGTGGCACCGATCACCGCCGTGTGGCCGGGCCGGCCCTATCCGCGGGGTGCAACGTGGGACGGTGAAGGAGTCAATTTCGCGATCTTTTCCGAGCACGCGCAGATGGTGGAGCTGTGCGTGTTCGATACGACCGGACGCCGCGAGCTGCAGCGCATCGAGTTGCGCGAACGTACCGACGACGTCTGGCATGGCTACCTGCCCGAAGCCCGACCCGGCATGCTCTATGGTTATCGTGTCCACGGGCCCTATCGTCCCGAGGCCGGCCATCGCTTCAATCCGAACAAGTTGCTCCTCGACCCCTATGCCCGCAACATCGTGGGCGCGATCCGATGGAGCGATGCCCTGTTCGGATACACCATCGGCCACAAGCGCGGCGATCTTTCGTTCGATCGCCGCGACAGCGCCGGGGGCATGCCCAAGTGCAAGGTGATCGACCCCGCGTTCACCTGGGGCGAGGATCGCAGCCCCGACATCCCGTGGAACGAGATGGTGATCTACGAGCTCCACGTGAAGGGTCTCACGATGCTCAACCCCGAAGTCCCGCCGGCGCTGCGCGGTACCTATGCAGGCATCGCCTCCGCCGCGGTCATCGACCACCTGAAGCGCCTCGGCGTCACCACCGTGGAACTGATGCCGGTGCACTCGTTCGTCGACGATCGCCACCTGGTCCAGCGCGGACTGCGCAACTACTGGGGCTACAACACGATCGGCTTCTTCTCCCCCGAAGCGCGCTACTCCGCGTCGGGCAAGGTGAACGAGTTCAAGACCATGGTGAAGACGCTGCATTCGGCCGGCATCGAGGTGATCCTCGACGTCGTGTACAACCACACTGCGGAGGGCAATCATCTCGGCCCCACGCTCGGATTCCGCGGCATCGACAACTTCTCGTACTACCGCCTGAATCCGGATGCGCAACGCTACTACATGGACTACACCGGTACCGGCAATACGCTGGACATGCAGCATCCGCGGGTGCTGCAACTGATCATGGACAGCCTGCGCTACTGGGCCACCGAAATGCACGTCGACGGATTCCGCTTCGACCTCGCTTCGGCCCTCGCGCGGGAACTGCATGCCGTCGACCGGCTCGGCACCTTCTTCGACGTGATCCGGCAGGATCCCGTGCTGAACCGGGCCAAGCTCATCGCGGAACCGTGGGATCTCGGCGAAGGCGGCTACCAGGTCGGCAATTTTCCGCTCGGCTGGGCCGAATGGAACGACCAGTACCGGGACACGATGCGTGCGTACTGGAAAGGCGACGGCGGCCTGATCGGCGACTTCGCGCGCCGGCTCACCGGGTCGAGCGATCTCTACGGACGTTCCGGGCGGCGGCCGCACGCCAGCATCAACTACCTGACCGCACACGACGGTTTCACGCTGCACGATCTGGTCTCGTACAACGACAAGCACAACGAAGCGAATGGCGAGGGCAACCGCGACGGCCACGACCACAACCTTTCGTGGAACGGCGGGGTCGAAGGTCCTACCGACGACCCGGCGATCCGCGCGCTGCGCGAACGGCAGAAGCGCAACATGCTCGCGACGCTGCTGCTCTCGCAGGGGGTGCCGATGCTGGTCGCCGGCGACGAGATCGGTCGCACGCAGGGCGGCAACAACAACGCCTACTGCCAGGACAATGAGATCTCCCTGGTCGGATGGGATCTCGACGCCGACAAGCAGCAGCTGCTCGAGTTCGTCCGCCGCCTCATCGGGGTGCGGCGCTCGCATCCCGTGTTCCGGCGCCGCGATTTCTTCCAGGGCCGCCCGATCCATGGCACCGAGGTCAAGGACATCGTCTGGCTCATGCCGGACGGCACCGAGATGACCGGCGCGGAGTGGGACCAGGATCACGCCCGCTCGCTCGCGATGTACCTCGCCGGTGAGGCGATCCGCGAGAACGACGCGCGCGGCCAGCCGGTGACCGACGCCAGTTTTCTGGTCCTGTTCAATGCCCACCACGAAGCGGTGGACTACCACCTGCCCGACTTCGGCGGCAACTGGTACACGCTGGTCGACACCGCGCACGACGGCGGCCTGGCGCCCGATGGCACTTTCGAGCCCGCTGCGCAGTACCGGGTGGAGGGGCGCTCGCTTGCACTGCTCGAGCGCGTCCGGGCCGGGAGCTGACGATCCCCATGTCTTCGCCGCGCA
>JBBQHP010000043.1:0-41833 GCA_038324085.1 Burkholderiales bacterium | reverse complement strand
CAGACGGTGGCAACAGGTAGGCAGTGTCTCGATCGACGCAAACGAAGCGGCTCATTGCGAACATCTCCTCAACGCACTACCCCAATTATCTCGGATCGCGGCAGTATCCAAAAGTCCGGAAAGTCCGACAGACTCCTAGGCACTGATCCCGGGTCGCGAACCGCACGTTCGCCACGAATCTCCCGCTGCCGCAATCACGCGCCGCAGCACGGAGCCTTGTCGGGAGCCCTAGCCCGATCCGTTCGCCCGGCGGTATATTCGGGGCAAGCGCTGCACGATGGCGCCCAGGCTTCGCGCGACGGGGCCGAGGACACCGAGAATGAAATGCCGGGGAGGCCGTCATGACCGACAGCGTCAAGTACGTGCTGGATGAATCGCGCATTCCGAAGCACTGGTACAACCTGATGGCGGACCTGCCATCACCGCCGCCGGCGGTGCTGCACCCGGGGACGCTGCAGCCGATCGGACCCGACGACCTGGCGCCGCTGTTTCCGATGTCGCTGATCATGCAGGAGGTCTCGACCGATCGGGAGATCGAGATTCCCACGCCGGTGCGGGAGGTCTATCGACAGTGGCGTCCGAGCCCGCTGTATCGCGCGCGCCGACTCGAGAAGGCGCTGCAGACACCCGCGCGGATCTACTACAAGTACGAAGGCGTAAGCCCCGCAGGCAGCCACAAGCCGAACACCGCCGTCGCGCAGGCCTTCTACAACAAGGAAGCGGGGGTGAAGCGCATCAGCACCGAGACCGGCGCGGGCCAGTGGGGCTCTTCCCTCGCTTTCGCCGGAGCATTGTTCGGACTCGAAGTACAGGTCTTCATGGTGAGAGTGTCGTATGACCAGAAGCCCTATCGCCGCGCGCTGATGGAGACCTACGGCGCGCGCTGCATCGCGAGCCCGTCGATGGAGACCAATTTCGGCCGCGCGCTGCTGGCGACATCACCCGGCAACAACGGCAGCCTCGGCATCGCCATCTCCGAAGCGGTGGAAGTTGCCGCCAGCCGCGAAGACACGAAGTACGCCCTCGGCTCGGTGTTGAATCACGTGCTGCTGCACCAGACGGTGGTCGGGCAGGAAGCGATCGCGCAGATGGAACTCGCGAACGACTACCCGGACATGATCATCGCCTGCACCGGCGGCGGCTCGAATTTCGCGGGCATCGTGTTCCCGTTCCTCGGCGCGCAACTGCGCGGCGGCAAGAAGGTGCGCATCATTGCCGTTGAGCCCGCGGCCTGCCCAAGCCTGACGCGTGGCCGCTATGCCTACGATTTCGGCGATACCGGACACATGACGCCGCTTGCCAAGATGCACACGCTCGGCTCGACGTTCATGCCGCCGGGGTTCCACGCGGGCGGCCTGCGCTACCACGGCATGGCGCCACTCGTGTCCCACATCAAGGAACTCGGCCTGATCGAGGCACGCGCCTATACGCAGTTGCAATGTTTCGAGGCCGGCGTGCTGTTCGCGCGCAATGAGGGGATAGTCCCGGCGCCGGAGGCCAATCACGCGGTCAAGGCAACCATCGATGAAGCGCTGCGCTGCAAGCAGGACGGCACGTCGAAATCGATCCTGTTCAATCTGTGCGGTCATGGTCACTTCGACATGCAGGCCTACACCGACTACTTCGCGGGCAAGTTGACCGACCAGTCGTACGACGAGAACGAACTTGCCATGGCCCTGGCGGGATTGCCCTCCGTGGCCCAGGCGGCATAGCCGGGATGGCCGCCATGGAACGATCGACCGTCATCCGCCTTGCCGAACCGGGCGATGCCCAGCGCATCGCCCGCTTGTCCCGCGACCTGATCGAGTCCGGTCTCGGTTGGACATGGACGCCGAAACGGGTGCTCGGGTCGCTCCAACGGCAGGACACCTGCAGCATCGTGGCGGGCGCCGAAGATCCCGTCGCCGGCTTCGCGATCATGGAGTTTCTCGATGAACACGCGCATCTCTCGTTGCTTGCGATCGGCCCGGAACATCAACGCCGCGGCATCGGCCGCGGCCTCGTGGACTGGCTCGAGACGAGCGCGCGTACGGCGGGCATCGGCATCGTCTACGTCGAGGCGCGTGTCGGCAACCAGGCCGCCCGCGATTTCTATCGCAATCTCGGTTACCGCGAGATGTTCCTGATGCCGGGCTACTACCGCGGCCGCGAAACCGCGGTACGACTCGGCCACGACCTGCGGCGGCCCTGGCCGGTGCAAGGCCTGATTCCTTCCACCCGGAGAGCACCATGACGCGTCCCGCAATGAATCCCCTTCCCGTCGATTGGGCGGGCGAGAATCCCGGCATGTACCTGAAGGCTCGCGCCGACGGACCGTTCGTGACGCTGGTCAGTTTCTTCCGTGTGGTGCTGTCGCCGCACGGCAAGGGTCACGCGGCCTTCCTGGTGCTCGACCCATCCGGCAAGGGCTCCGATCCCGCCCGGCCCAATGTCTGCATCACCGACAACGAGCCGCTCGCGGAATACCTGCGCGACGGGTTCGTGAAGCACTTCCTCGCATTCAAAGGCAGCGCCGCGCTGGCGACGACGAAGCTCGTCCCGGGCTGGGATTTCGTGGCTGGCGGCGACGGCCGCAGCGTGCATACGGAATGGTTCCGTTCGACGCTCGGGCAGGTCCAGTTGACCTGGGGCGGCTGGGGCGATCGCTATGAAGTGGAACTCGCCGGTGACCGGAAGGCGGTGACCGGGAAGCACGAGATGTTCTCCACATTCGTCGACAGCCACGAGGCCTCAGGATACGTCAACGGCAGGGCGCTGGAAGGCCGGGCTTTTCCGCGCGAGTTTGCCGGCAAGAAGGACAGCAGCACAGCTTTTCTCGCGTTCTCGGAAACCTGGCTCAAGGCTTGATCGCGGCGGCATCCGGCCGCTGCCCACGCGCAGGAATCGCTGCAGGAGCAGCAACACGACCGCGGCGAGCCTGAGCGCAAAGCCACCCCTGGGACGCGCCCGTGCTGCCGCAGTGGCAGTCGCCGGAATACCCGGCGCGCGCGCTCTGGCCTCCGGGTATGCCGGAGGCGCCGCAGATCACGGCCCGCCGAGTTCCTGGGTGCAGCCGCGCCGTAGTCCCAGCTTCAGGCGCGCGCGGTGACCACCGGTTGATGGTAGCCGCTTCCCGGCGGCATGTGCCAGCGCACATCGGCGAATCCCGCAGCACGCAGGGCTTGCTCCAGTTCGCGCCGCAGCAGCGCACGAAAGCGCGACAGATGATGCGTCGTGTCGTATTGCCCACGGGATTCCTGAAGGAAGTACTGCACCCGATACCCCCGTAGCCCCAGCCCGATGGCCTGCGCGCCGATACCGCACGCGCAGTCCAGGACGCTCGCCGCCGCAGGGCCGGCTTCGCGGCGGATGATCGCAGCGAGCGCCTCGCCCTGTTTCGCGACCTCCTCCCGCCAGTCGGCAAACAGGAAGTGGTACTGGTCGGCGAGGCCGTCGTAGAACTCCCGGACCGGTTCGTTCACTCGACTGCGGCCTAGCGTCCGATCCTGACACCGGTGATGCCCCAGCCGGGCGACAGGCAGATGCCGGGGGCCACGGGCTGGGTGCTCGCACCGGCGAAGTCCGGCTTTTCCCAGACCTGTACGGGCTCTCCGGATTCGCCCTGGAACGACAGATAGCCCTCGGGCAGGGTCGCGCTCGACGCCGTCACGGGGGTCGCGTCGCCGGAGCAATCGTCGGTCTTGAACAGCAGCACGGTGCCGAGACTTTTCGCGGCCGGCGCCGTCGCTGTTTCTGCCGGCGCTCCCGGCTCGGGCACGTCGCCCTCGCACCGTCCGGGCTTCGCGAAGACGAACCGCTTGCACGCGATGCTGCATTGGGCCGTGGCGCTCGCGCGGTCGCTCGCCTCGATGCTCTGCGGCTTGTTCTTGCACGGGCAGCAGAAGTCGTCCGCGTTCACCGCACCGGCGGCCAGCAGGGCTACCAGCGCCAGGCACACGGCGACACCGGTACGCCTGAGTCCATCGAGTCCAGAAGATGTGATCATCGTTGCCCCTCGGTCGTTGTTGCAGCAGGCACCGTATACCGGCGGTGCGCGGTGCCCTCCGGCAGAGCCGGAGCGCCATTTGCATGGTCCGTGCTGGCGCGCCCGTTGTCCAGCAGGAACGCGCTAGGACCCCGCGCGGTTCGACAGGACCGGGGCCGACGCTGCGGTCGAGCGCCAACGTTGCACCAGGCGAAATGCCAACAGCACGGCAAGCACGGCGATGAATGCCAGCGGCTCACGGATATCCTTCTTGACCAACCACAGGAAGTGGGTGGTGCCCAGTACGGCGATGACGTAAACGCTGCGGTGCAGCCACTGCCACCGCTTCGCGCCGAGCCGCTTGACCATGGCGTTGGTGGACGTTGCCGCAAGCGGGATCAGCAACACGAAGGCTGCGAATCCCACGGTGATGAACGGACGCTTGACCACGTCCTTCGCGATCGATCCCGGATCGAAGAACTGATCGAGCCAGATGTAGATCGTGAAGTGCAGGGTGGCGTAGAAGAACGCGAACAACCCGAGCATGCGCCGCAGGCGCAACAGCCAGGGTAGCGACAACAGGCGACGCGCCGGCGTGACGGCCAATGTGAACATCAGGAACGTCAAGGTCCACCAGCCCGTGGCGCGGGTGATGTATTCGATCGGGTTCGCCCCCAGCTCGTCGTGCCAGGCGCGCAATCCGAGCCGCGCGAACGGAATCAGGCAGGTCACGAACACTGCAACCTTGATCCAGGTGATCTGGGTACTGGAAGGGGGTCGCATCGCGTCGATCAATACGGCATCACGTCGATCTTGCGGGCGTCGCGGCCCGCGCGGAACGTCGAGGGTGCCACGAACAGAATCCGAAGCCCTCTTCTCTGGCTACATGAATCGCCGCACCCGTGGTCCGGTAGCGGCGCGAATCAGAAGTACTTCTTGAGGTCCATGCCGGCGTACAACGCGGCCACCTGCTCGCCGTACCCGTTGAACATCAGGGTGGGCCGCTTGGCGATCTCGCCGATACGGCGCTCGCGCGCCTGGCTCCAGCGCGGATGGTCGACCGTGGGATTGACGTTGGAGTAGAAGCCGTACTCGCTCGCGATCGCCTTGTTCCATGCCGTCTTCGGTTCGGTCTCGGTGAAGCGGATGGTCACGATCGACTTCGCGCTCTTGAACCCGTACTTCCACGGCACAACCATACGCACCGGCGCGCCGTTCTGGTTCGGCAGCACGTCACTGTAGAGACCGAAGGTGAGCAGCGCCAGGGGATGCATGGCTTCGTCCATGCGCAAGCCCTCGACGTAAGGCCAGTCGAGGACTGCGAGCCGCTGGCCGGGCATCTGCCTGTCGTCCATGAGAGTGACGAACTCGACGTACTTCGCCTTCGAAGTGGGCTCGGCACGCTTGATCAACTGGGCAAGCGGGAAGCCGTTCCACGGAATCACCATCGACCAGCCTTCCACGCAGCGCATGCGATAGATGCGCTCCTCGATCGCGGCAAGCTTGATCAGTTCGTCCACGTCCCAGCGCTTCGGCTTGGCGCATTCGCCTTCGACGCTCACGGTCCATGGCCGGGGTTTGAGGCTGCCGGCGCGCTCCGCGGGATCGTCCTTGCCGGTGCCGAACTCATAGAAGTTGTTGTAGGTGGAGACGTCCTTGAGGGGCGTCAGCGCTTCGGAGATGCTGAACGGGCTCTTCTTCGCGCCGGCGAAGACCCTGGCCTGGGCATGCGCGGGGCGCGCGCCGAAGCCGGCAGCGGTGAGGCCGGCGGCAGCGGCGACCAGGCCGGCATCCCGCAGGAAGGAGCGGCGCTGGTCGAACAGGGCACGCGGGGTGATCTCCGAGGGTGCAATGGCGGCGGTGCGTCGGATGAGCATGGCTATTCCTTTCAGACATCAGGTCGACGGTGCGATCCGGAACGTTTCGAGCCGGGTTCAGGCGCCGGAGCCCATTCTACGGGCCGGGCCCCGCCCTGGATTCAATGCGCCGCGATGAAGCGCGCGATCTCATCCAGCACGGGAACCCCGTTTCGGAACGGGCCGGCGAGGGCCACGAGCATCCGGACATGGCCGACGCCCGCGTACTCGGTCTCCTCCACCGGTACGCCCGCGGCACGCAATCGAAGCGCGAGGTTGCGCGAATTCCTCGGCAGCACGGTTTCGTCCGCGTCGCCCGTCGCGAGCAATGCCGGCGGCGCACCCTTCGAGACATACTCGATCGGCTGTGTCGCCGGCCATTGCGCGCGCGGACCGAAGATCGTCTGCACCACCGGCGCGATGATCGGCAGGAAATCGTAGGGGCCGGACAGGCCGATCAGGCCCTTCAAATCCTGGTTCGGATCGAGCCCTACGGCGCCGAGCCAGCGGGAATCGAGCGCGAGCATCGCCGCGTTGTAGGCCCCGGCCGAATGCCCCATGACGAACAGGCGCTGCGGATCGCCCCCGTACTCGGCGACATGGTCGCGCGCCCAGCGCACGGCGGCGGCCCCGTCGCGAAGGAAATCCGGATAGCGCACCTCCGGATAGACCCGATAGTCGACCACCAGTGCGACGCAGCCGCGCGAAGCGAGCGCCTCGCCCACGAAGCGGTAGTCCTGGCGCCTGCCGCCCTGCCACGACCCGCCGTAGAAGAACACCACCACGGGCAGCGCCGGGCCGTGCGACTCGGGGACGTAGAGATCCAGCTTCTGGCGCGGATTGTCGCCGTAAGCGACGCCCTCGAGCGCTCGATGGGCGTCGGTTGACGTGGTCGCATTCAGGAGCGCCAGCGGCGAGCAGGCCGCCACGGCCGTCAACGCGACGAGAGCGGCCGAAAGTGCAAGCAATGTCCTGGTCATGGGTCCGACGCAGACAGCGTCCACGCCGGTATGTTCCGGGAACTGCGACGGATTCTCCTGGAGCCGCGCACGGCACTGCGGGCGGCGCGCTCGCTCAGACCAGGAACAGGGTCGCGAGGCCGAGGAAGATGAAGAAACCGCCACTGTCCGTGATGGCGGTGATCAGTACGCTCGAACCCACCGCGGGATCGCGTCCCAGCCGGTGCATCAGCATGGGTATGAACACGCCGAAGGACGCTGCGACGAGGAGATTCAACGTCATCGCGCCCATCATGACCAGGCCCAGCGCCCAGTTGTGGTAGAGCAGCATCGCGAACACGCCGAAGATGCTGCCCCAGACGACGCCGTTCAGGAGCGAGATTGCGATCTCCTTGGTCAGCAGCGCCTTGGCATTCGAGCGATGAATCTGCCCGAGGGCCATGGCGCGCACGATCATCGTGATCGTCTGGTTGCCGGAATTGCCGCCGATCCCGGCAACGATCGGCATCAGCGCCGCCAGTGCCACCAGTTTCTCGATGCTGCCCTCGAACAGTCCGATGACGCGCGAGGCGATGAAGGCGGTGACGAGGTTGATCGCGAGCCACGTCCAGCGATTCTTGGCCGACTTCCACACCGAGGAGAAGATGTCTTCGTCCTGGCGCAGGCCGGCGAGGTTCAGCATCTCGTTGTCGGACTGTTCGCGAATGAAGTCCACCACGGCCGCCACGGTCACGCGCCCGACCAGGCGCTCGCTGGAGTCGACGACCGGCGCTGAGACGAGGTCGTAGCGCTCGAACGCCTGCGCCGCCTGCTCCGCGTCATCGTGGGGCTTCAACCGGACGGCGTCGTCGACCATCAGGTCTGCGACGAGGCGATCGAGATCGGCGACCAGCACCCGGCTCACCGGCAGCACGCCCTGCAGCACTTCGTTGCGATCGACCACGAACAACTGGTCGGTGTGGTCGGGCAGCTCGTCCAGCCGGCGTACGTAGCGCAGGACCACCTCGATGGTCACGTCCTCGCGCACCGTGACCATGTCGAAATCCATCAGGGCGCCGACCGAGTCTTCCGCATACGACATGGCCGAGCGCAACTGCTCGCGCTCTTCCACCGACAGCCCCTGGAAGACGTCCTCGATGACTTTCTCGGGGAGGTCGGGGGCGAGGTCCGCGATCTCGTCGGTGTCGAGCTGCTCGGTCGCCGCGACCAGCTCCTCGGGCTCCATGTCCGCGATGAGGGTCGCACGCACGGCGTCCGAGGCCTCGAGCAGGATGTCGCCGTCCCGGTCGGCCTTGACCAGGCTCCACACCACCAGCCGCTCCTCGAGCGGAAGTGCCTCGAGGATATAAGCGACGTCAGCCGGGTGCAGGTCGTCGAGCTTCTTCTGCAGCTCGACCAGATGCTGCCGATGCACGAGCGTCGCGACCAGACCATGCTTGGGCATGTCCTGGCGATTGACGAGCTGCTCCACGAGATGGTGCTTGTGCAGCAGGGAAATCACCTGCTGCAGGCTGTCCTGCACGCTCTCGTGTGACTTGGCTTCTTCGACTTCCGGCGACATGGCTGCGCTGGGAATGGCAATGGGCGGGAGACAGCCTCGTATTGTAGGCGGCGCGCCCGCGCCCGGTACATGCGAAACGACGAGGGCGGCGCGGCTTCCGCCGCGCCGCCCTCCCGGACGTCCCGAAAGACCGGTGGACTAAGGCTTCGGAGGCACCCTCGTGGCCTGCCACGAAACGAACTGCAGGGCGCCGTCGCGCTTCGCCCAGACGGTATGGAATCGCAACTCCACCGCCAGATCCTTGCCCTTGACGGTCACGTCGAAGTTCGCGTGGCCGGTGATGATCGCCAGGCAGCCGTAGGTACGTACCGTCACGTCATCGCGCTTCATCACGCGGTAGTGCACGTCGCCCGAGCGGATCGACTGGAGGTAGCTCGCCTTGCTGTCCGCGACCGCCGAAGAGTGGATGTAGACGAGGTCATCGCCAAGCAGCTTCTCCATCGCGGCGAAATCCTCGCTCGTCTGCGCCGCGTAGCGCGCATCTTCCGCCGCCAGCGCTTCGGCTGCGGTGATGTCGCCGGAACAATCGGCCGCACCGGCGGTACCGCTCGACACGACCCCCAGCATTGCATACCCGAACAGCAGTCCCCAGATCGTCTTCATTGCCTTCTGGCCTCCCTTGTCGTGGCTTTAGCTTTAGTCCTGCCGCTTCAGCACGGCGAACGGCTGCTTCTCGCAGCGTACGTTCTTCGGTTCCGTTCCGGATGCCTTGAACAATTCGAGCCTGTCGCCTTTCCAGGCGAAACCGATCCGACGGTGACCGCCGGGCGCCTGCTCATCGGGCGTCTCGAAGTAGTCGCATGTGGCACCGGCCGCGGCGAGCGACAGTTCGTAGTTGAACTTGCCGTCGGGAAAACTGGCCTCGCCGGTTTCACTGAACGCATACGCACCGCCCTGCTCGTCGAGGTATTTGCCGGCGATTACCGCGCGGTTGACGTACACCACGAGCCCGTCCGGCGCGCGCAGGAAGTCGCGGTAGCGGCCCTTCGAGAAGGTTGGATCGGCGAGCGACATCGCGTCGACTCGCCCTTGCACGCCCTTGCTGCCCCGGAACGGGATGACGGTCGTCTCGTCCGCCGGAATCGGGCCACTGTCATCGTCCGCCACGACGATTCGATAGGCTCCCGGCTTGCCGGCGGGCTCGACCTCGATCACGCGCTGCAGGACGGCCTTGTTGAAATCGGTCCGCATGATCGGATAGCTTCGGTCCTCCTTCTGGATGTTGATCACCAGGGGTGGAGCCTTGCGCGCCGCGGCATGTGGCTGGCGGGTGGCGCGCAATGCGTCCATGTAGTCCTGCGGAAGCCAGAGGCCCTCGATGTCCCGCACGAGCACGCGGGTGGCCCGCTTGGCAGACTGGGCTTTCTCGGGCGACGTCGGGGCCGCTTCGGGTTGCTGGGCGAAGGCGGCAGGCAGGAACAGGAACGCGAACAGGGTAGACAGGATCAGGCGGGTCATGCGGATCGGCTCTTCTTCGAAGGGTGGATGGGCGCTGGTGCCGGCCGGCGCGCGCGAGGCCGGGATCATACTCCGGTGGTCCGTGGCGAGTGACCCGCCGCAAACCCCTGCTGCCGCACCCGGGCTGTGCGGAGGTTGACCACCGATCGACGGGGCTCGTTCATTCCAACGGCTGATCCGCGCCGGGTCCGCATAGCGAGACCGGAGCGCCTCCCTGCAAGGTCGCGCCGATACGACAGACAGCGGCCCGGTCACCCGGATACGATCGGCGCGCGCACCTGCCCGTGCCGTGTCGCCTGCTCGAAGGCGTAGGCCATCTGCAGGACGCCGAAATCATCGAGATGGCGGCCGACGATCTGGAGGCCTACCGGAAGCCCGCTGGCGCTGAAGCCCGCGGGGACGGAGATCGCCGGCAGTGTCGTTGCCGAGATCCGATAGCAGGACTTCATCCATTCGATGTAGCTCGCGAGCGGCTGACCGTCGATCAGCATCGGATACTCCGTCTCGACGTCGAAGGGCAGGACCTGCGCCACAGGACACACGAGGTAGTCGTAGCGCTCGAAGAACGCCCGCAGCCGGTGGAACAGTTCGGTGCGCTTGCGCTCGGCGCGTGCCACCTGCGTACCGGTGAGTCGCCGGCCCTCTTCGATGTTCCAGATGACGGTCTGCTTGAGCTGGGCCCGCTGCGTGTCGAGCAGGTCGCCATGAGAGAGATCGAAGTTCCATGCGCGCAGCACTTCGAAGATCTCGTCGGCGTCAGTCAGGTCGGGCGTGACCGGTTCGACTATGCAGCCCAGGTCGGAGAAGACGGGCAGCGCGCGATCGAGCGGCTCGAGCGCTGCCCGCTCGAACGGAAGACCGCCCAGGTCGCGGCTCCATGCGATCCGCACGCCGGTGAAGTCGCGGGGGAGCGGCCGCGCGAACGTGCTGCCGGGTTCACGCACGGAGATCGGCGCGCGCGGATCCGGCCCTGCGATCACGCTCAGCATGAGCGCCAGGTCCTCGACACTGCGGGCCATGGGACCCACGATCGACAATGGAAACCAGGCGTTGAACGCCGGCCAGTTCGGCACCCGGCCCGGTGAGCTCCGGAAGCCGACGACGTTGCAGAAACTCGCCGGATTGCGCAGCGAGCCGCCGAGATCGGAGCCGTCGGCCAGCGGAACCATGCCGCAGGCGAGGGCCACGGCCGCGCCACCGCTCGAGCCACCGCAGGTTCGGGACGGATCCCACGGGTTGCGGGTAGCACCGAACACCGCGTTGAACGTCTGCGAGCCGGCACCGAATTCGGGCGTGTTGGTCTTGCCCACGGTGATGGCGCCCGCAGCGCGCAACCGCTCGACCAGGACGGCGTCGGTGTCGGGGACGAAATCGCGGAACAGGGGCGAACCGAAAGTGGTGCGGATGCCACTCGTCACAGCCAGATCCTTGTGCGCCACCGGGACGCCGGCGAGCGGTCCCACCGATGCGCCATGCGCCAACCTGGAGTCAAGGTCGCGGGCTTCGGCCTCTGCGCGCTCGAACGTACGGGTCACCATGGCGTTCACGACCGGATCGATCCGCTCGATCTGGTCCACGTGGGCGCGTAGCACTTCGAGGGCGGACATTTCCCGGGTTCGGATGCGGCGCGCAAGCTCGCGAGCGCTCTGGAAACAGATCTCGTTCATGGGTCAGGTGCGGAAAGTGAAGTAGACGGCGCCCGGAATGCACAGGGCGGCCCAGAGAAAATCGAGCTTGAACGGCTGGCCAGATAGAGCATCGCGAACGGCACGAACACGGAAACCGTGGTGATCTCCTGCAGAATCTTGAGCTGCGGCAACGACAGCGTGGTGTAACCGATGCGATTCGCCGGGACCTGCAGCAGGTACTCGAACAACGCGATGCCCCACGACACGAGCGCGGCGATGATCCACGGCTTGTGCGCCAGGTTCTTCCGATGCGCGTACCACGCGAAGGTCATGAAGACATTGGACGCGGCCAGCAGCAGCACGGCCTGGAGGGGCGGGGGGCAGGTTGAGGACTGGCATCGCCACGCGCATCAGGAGGGCGACAGGCCGCGGGCCATCAAGACCGCGGTCAGCGGAATCAGGGCGAAGAGCAGCATCTCGAGCCCGAGAAAGCGGTGGGTGCGACGGATGTCCGCGCCGCTCACCACCCGCGTGCGTCCTTCCTTCAGCGCCCGGTTCCAGCGGAGGAATTGCAGTGTGGGCGCGACGGAGATCAATCCGATGGCGACGAACAGCGCAATCTTCAGGTGGAACACCGGATTGGAAACATAGAAGGCCGGACCCCGTGCGAACCAGATGAATCGCGCCAGGCCGGTCGCAACCGTGGCGACCGCGGCCAGCAGGTAGACGACGTCGATGCGAACCAGGAGGCGGATGTGGCCCGGCTGCAGATGCTCGTTGCAGAGAACCCATTCGGCCGCCAGCGCACCGACGAGCGCGAGGATCGACAGGAAATGCAGGAAGGCGAACAGCGGCTCCATCGCGGCGAATGATAACCGCTGACCAAGACCCGCGGTTCGGTCGTGGCGCCGGACTCGCGCCCGGAGGGTGTCGGCTGATACACGTCAGGCCAGGCGGCGGGCTACTGCCGGTGCCACGGGTGCTCTGCGCAGGCAGCAGCGACCAGGCGGCGGCTGGCCGGCTATTTCCGCGCCCCGGGCGCGGCGCCAGTCGCGCCGAGCAGGCTCGGTGGCGTCGAGTAGGTGCCGCGCGCCATGATCGCGTCGCGGATGCTCAGCAACGGCGCTTCGGATTTCATCTCGAGCTTGCCGCCGAGCGCCTCGAGACCGAGCTGGGCGTAGGTCTCGCCGAGATCGGGGAAACTCGTGGAATGGACGTAGCTATCGAACAGGGTCTTGAACACGTCTGTTTCCGAAAGCTCGTCGAACTTCTCGAACACTTTGCGCGCGGTCCATTCCGGATCGGGATCGAGGCAGCAATCCGCGAACGCGGCCAGCACCGTGTCGAGCGATTGACGATTGTCGGAACGGCGACGCAGTTCGACGTCACCCAACAGCAGCAGGGCGGCTCCGGACCAGTACACACGCATGTACCCGCCGTCGCGAAACATGCGTGCCGTAGCCTGTTCCAGGGTCGAGCCTTTGACCGATTGTTCCCGTGCGCGTCTGAATCCGGCGTGCATGCGCTGCCACGCGTCCTCCGGCGTGATCGCTCCGCTGCGGGCGCGGATGACGTTCTGGTAGTAGGTCGCCATGCCCTCGGACAACCAGGCGTCGCTCGAACTCACGTAAGGCAGCAGCAGGTGCGACAACTCGTGCGGCGCAGTCCAGTCTTCCACGTAGTCGCGCAGCGGTCGACGCTGGTTGACGAAGAAATGCGCGGCCGCCTGCCCGCCCCGCAGAACGTAGGCCCACGGCGTCGGCTCCTGCGCACGCGCACCGGGCATCACCAGTACCTGCGGGCTCGGCACGGGAAAACGGCCGTTGATCGCCGCCACGCTGTTCGCGGCATCCCTGATCCAGGCCTGCATCGCATCGGTATTCGCGGGCGGCGAGCCATCGAGCACGGCGAGCCGGAGCACGGCACCCGGTACTTCGACAGGGATCTCATGGAATCGGCCAAAGGCCACTGCGGAAGGTCGATCGTAGTCGGAATGGCCGATGCGGAAGGTGGGACGATCGGCAGCGGGCACCACCGGCCGCCAGGGCACCGATACCGACAGTCCATCGGGCAGGTCGAAGGAGATCTCGATGTCCTCTTCCGCAGCGAGTTGCGCCGGACGCCACAGCCACAAACCGACCTCGGTGAACAGATCTCTTCCCACGCGCTTGGTGGTGTTGCCCGAGAGGTCGTTCTTCGCGTAGCCGCCGCCGAGATTCACCGTGTACTGGATGCAGCCGTTGGCCCCGATGTCCTTCAACGACATTTCGGTCCCGTTCGGCTCGATCGGCTGCCTGCGTTCGACCACCGCCTTGCCCTCCACGAAGGCCGCAGGCGCATCGAGCGATTCTGCTACCAGCTGACTGGGCGGCGAGCCCGTGAAACACGCTTTGACGTGCAGCGCGCGCAGGTCCGGATCGACCGAGACCTCGTAGTGATGGACCCGTTCGGCATGGGCAAGAGCGGGCGCGCACAACAGGATAGCCAGCGCCGCCTGGACAGCGCGAGCGGACAGCAGGGAAGCGTTGTTCACGACATCGCACACTCGCGAATCTGGATGCTCGGGTAGAGGGCCGCCGCCAGCGAAGGTTCCCGACGGCGCCGATGCCGAGTCTGGTCCAGCCGGGCGCCGGCCACAAGCGCCACCGCACCGCCCCTGGACAAACGATTTCGTACAACCGCCCATGGTGCAGGGGGCCCCTGCCCGTGCCGGGCTCGCATCGACGGAATGGCGAGCCCGGGTCGCGACCGAAACGACGCTGGCGGAACGATGGCTACCGGGTCCGAGGTCGCTAGGCCGGCTCGTAGGCGAGCACCGGCGCAAGCCAGCGCTCCGTCTCCTCCAGCGGCATGCCCTTGCGCGCGGCATACTCCTGCACCTGATCGCGATCGACCTTGCCGGTGGCGAAATAGTGCGCTTCCGGGTGGGAGAAATAGAAGCCGCTGACCGCCGCGGTCGGCAACATGGCGTACGACTCGGTCAGGGTGATATCTGCATTGCTTCCCACATCCAGGAGCCCGAACAACGCGCCCTTCTCGGTATGGTCGGGACAGGCGGGGTAGCCCGGAGCCGGGCGGATCCCACGGTATTTCTCGTCGATGAGTTCCTCCACGCCGAGAGTCTCCTCGGCCGCGTAGCCCCAGAACTCGGTGCGCACGCGCCGGTGCATCAATTCAGTGAATGCCTCGGCGAGCCGGTCGGCAAGCGCCTTCAGCATGATCGCGTTGTAGTCGTCGTGCTTCGCCTCGTAAGCCTCGACCCGGGCATCGATGCCGATGCCGGACGTCACGGCGAACGCGCCGATGTAATCGGCCACGCCCGATTGCTTCGGGGCGACGAGGTCCGCGAGCGAAAGATTGGCCCGGTCCGCGGGCTTCACCGTCTGCTGGCGCAGGAAGTGAAAGGTGGTCGCGACCTCCTGGCGGGTTTCATCCCGGTAGACCTCGATGTCGTCGCCATTGACTCGGTTGGCGGGGAACAAGCCGATGACCGCCCGGGCGGTGAGCCACTTGCCCTCGATGATCTGCGCCAGCATCTCCCGCGCGTCTTCGAACAGGTTGCGGGCGGCCTCACCGACGATCGCGTCGTCGAGGATCTTCGGATAGCGGCCGGACAACTCCCAGGTCTGGAAGAACGGCGTCCAGTCGATGAGGGGCGCGATTTCCGCCAGCGGGTAGTCGCGGAAGACCTGCACGCCGAGCCGCTTGGGACGCGGCGGCACGTAGCTCGTCCAGTCCGTCGCAATGCCGTGCCGGCGCGCTTCGGCGATCGGGAGCAGGGGTCCCGGCCCCTTCTTGCCCCGGTGTTGTTCGCGCGTCTTGCCCGCTTCGACCTTGATCTTCTCGATGTAAGCCGTACGCTGCTCGGGCGATAGCAGGCTGGTGCAGACGCCGACACTGCGCGAGGCATCCGGAACCCAGACGGTGACACCCTGATAGCCGGGCTCGATCTTCACCGCGGTATGCACGCGCGAGGTCGTGGCGCCACCGATCAGCAACGGGATCTCGAAGCCCTGTCGCTGCATCTCTTTCGCGACGTGGGCCATTTCCTCGAGCGACGGCGTGATGAGTCCCGACAGACCGATGATGTCCGCTTTCTCGTCGAGCGCCGTCTGCAGGATCTTCTCGGCCGACACCATGACGCCGAGGTTCACGACGTCAAAATTGTTGCACTGGAGCACGACCGCGACGATATTCTTGCCGATGTCGTGCACGTCGCCCTTCACCGTCGCGAGCACGATCTTGCCCTTCGCCTGGCCGGCTTTGCCGGTGCGCGCCTTCTCGGCTTCGATGTAGGGAATCAAGTGCGCCACGGCCTCTTTCATCACGCGCGCCGATTTGACCACCTGCGGCAGGAACATCTTGCCAGCGCCGAACAGGTCACCGACCACGTTCATCCCGTCCATCAGCGGACCTTCGATGACCTGGATCGGTCGTTCGAATCCGAGACGCGCTTCTTCCGTATCCGCGACCACGTAGGTATTCACGCCCTTCACCAGCGCGTGCTTGAGCCGCTCCGCCACGGGCGCTTCGCGCCACGCCAGATCCTCCACCTGGGCCTTGCCTCCGAGCTTGTAGGTCTCGGCAAACTGGACCAGCCGTTCGGTCGCATCCAACCGGCGGTTGAGCAGCACGTCTTCCACGCGCTCGAGCAGGTCGGTCGGAATGTCCGCATAGACGCCGAGCTGGCCCGCATTGACGATGCCCATCGTCATGCCGGCTTTGACGGCGTGGTACAGGAAGGCGGTGTGGATCGCCTCGCGCATGCCGTCGTTGCCGCGAAACGAGAACGAGACATTGGAGACCCCGCCGCTCACGTTCACATGGGGCAACGCGGTGCGGATCTGGCGTGTGGCTTCGATGTAGTCGACGCCATACATCGCATGCTCTTCGATGCCCGTGGCGACCGCAAAGATGTTTGGGTCGAAGATGATGTCCTCGGGCGGGAAACCCGCCTCTTTCAGCAACAGGTGGTAGGCGCGGGCACAGATCTCGACGCGGCGCTTCAACGTGTCCGCCTGGCCGTTCTCGTCGAATGCCATCACCACGGCTGCGGCCCCGTAGCGGCGCACCAGGCGTGCCTGCCTCAGGAATTCGGCCTCGCCTTCCTTCATGCTGATGGAATTCACCACGGACTTGCCCTGCATGCACTTCAAGCCCGCTTCGATCACGCTCCACTTGGAGCTGTCGATCATCACCGGCACCCGCGAAATGTCGGGCTCGGAGGCGACCAGATTGAGGAACTTCGTCATGGCCGCCTGCGAATCGAGCATCGCCTCGTCCATGTTGATGTCGATGATCTGCGCCCCGTTGTCGACCTGCTGGCGCCCGACTGCCAGGGCCTCCTGGAACTGGCCGTTCAGGATCAGGCGTGCGAAGGCTTTGGAGCCGGTCACGTTGGTGCGCTCGCCCACGTTCACGAACAGCGAATCGCTGCCGATGTTGAGCGGTTCGAGCCCCGACAACCGCAGCTTCTTCTCGATCTTCGGGACAGGTCTCGGGGTCAATCCCTCGAGGGCGGCGCCGATCGCCCTGATGTGCTGCGGCGTCGTGCCGCAGCAGCCACCGGCGATGTTGAGGAATCCTGACGAAGCGAATTCACGCAGCATGCCGGAGGTGTAGTCAGGCGTTTCGTCGTATTCACCAAATGCATTCGGCAGGCCCGCATTCGGATGGATGCTCACATAGGCGTCGGCGATATGCGCGAGCTCCTCGATGTAGGGTCGCAGCTCCTTCGCCCCGAGCGCGCAATTCAATCCGATGGCGAACGGTTGCGCATGCCGGATCGAATTCCAGAATGCCTCCGTGGTCTGGCCGGACAGCGTGCGTCCGGACTTGTCGGTGATCGTGCCCGAGACCCAGAGTGGCAGGTGAACGCCATTGCGATCGAAGTAATCGTCGCAGGCGAACAGGGCAGCCTTGCAGTTCAAGGTGTCGAAGACCGTTTCCACGAGCAGCAGGTCAGCGCCGCCGTGCACCAGCCCGTCGATGGATTCGAGGTAAGCAGCCACCAGCTCGTCGAACGATACATTGCGGAACGCGGGATCGCCCACGTCCGGTGAGATCGATGCCGTGCGGTTGGTCGGTCCCAGCACGCCCGCCACGAAGCGCGGTTTTTCCGGGGTCTGCCGGGAAAACCGGTCCGCGATCTCGCGCGCCAGCCGGGCGCCCTCGAAATTCAGCTCGCGCACATGCGCCTGCATGCCGTAGTCGGCCATCGCAATGCGCGTCGAATTGAAAGTGTTGGTCTCGACGATGTCGGCGCCGGCGCCGAAATAGTCCGAGTGGATCCCGCCGATGACCTTGGGCTGGGTGAGCGTAAGCAGGTCGTTGTTGCCCGACTGCTCGCTGCCGTGGTTGCAGAAGCGCTCTCCGTGATAGTGGTGCTTCTCCAGTCCGTGACCCTGGATCATGGTGCCCATGGCCCCATCGAGCACGAGAATGCGCTCGGCCAGCAGTTCATGGAGGAGATGTGTGCGATCCGGCTGCAAGAATTGGCTCCTCAAAACAAAAAAACCCGTCCGCTTGAAGCGACCGGGTTCGTGTCACTCTTTAGCGGCATTTGTAACGCGCCCGCAAGCTGTAGCTCAAATCGGCGCGAATCGGCCTGGAAAGTACCGGGACGGCGTATTCGTGTCAATCACCGGTGGTGCATGAGCCGTGCCATAGCCGGCGCAACGCGCCCTGGGTTCGCGCCATTCCCGAATCATCCCAACTCCCCGCGGGGTGCTTTCCACCAACCGATCACGCCCGAGGCATTGCGCGGGGACGGTGGTCAGGGCGCGACCGGCGCCTGCTACTGCGGTACGCGATCCAGGCGCCGATACTGGATCGCTTCGGCGACGTGCGTGGGCATTACCGATCCCGACCGTGCCAGATCCGCGATCGTGCGGGCGACCTTCAGGATCCGGTGATAGGCCCGCGCCGACAGGTCGAGACGCAACATCGCCTGCCGCAGCAACGCCTCCCCCTTGGCGTCGGGCAAGCAATACCGGTCGATCTCCCCGGGCGCGAGCCGCGCGTTCGGTTTGTCCTGGCGCGTGAGTGCAAGCGCGCGGGCCACCTCGACCCGCGCGCGGACGAGCGCACTGGGTTCCCCCGACGCTTTCGCGGCAAGCTCT
Organism: Burkholderiales bacterium; assembly: GCA_038324085.1. GTDB lineage: Bacteria > Pseudomonadota > Gammaproteobacteria > Burkholderiales. The sequence goes on along the minus strand of JBBQHP010000043.1, from coordinate 23,286 downwards.
CCATCCACGACCGCGGGCACCTCGATCTGGATGTCGATACGGTCGAGGAGAGGGCCGGAGATCCGGCTGCGGTAGCGCGCGACCTGGTCCGGCGTGCAACGGCACCGGCCGCTACCGTGGCCGAGGTAGCCGCAGGGGCACGGGTTCATCGCAGCAACGAGCTGGAATTGCGCCGGAAACTCCGCCTGGCGGGCTGCCCGCGATATCGTGATGCGGCCCGATTCGAGCGGTTCGCGCAGCACTTCGAGCACACCGCGATCGAATTCCGGCAGCTCATCGAGAAACAGCACCCCGTGCATTGCCATCGAGATCTCGCCCGGTCTCGGGTTGCTGCCGCCGCCGACCAGCGCCACGGCCGACGCCGTATGGTGCGGCGCGCGGTAGGGGCGTCGTTTCCAGCGCGATACGTCGAAGCCGCCGGTGCCGAGGGATTGAATCGCAGCGGACGCGAGCGCCTCTGCATCCGTCATCGGCGGGAGCACCCCCGGGAAGCGCTCGGCAAGCATGGTCTTGCCCGTGCCCGGCGGTCCGATCATGAGCACGCTGTGCCCACCGGCCGCAGCCACCTCGAGCGCGCGCTTGGCCGGCGCCTGGCCTTTCACGTCCGCCAGGTCGGCGTAGGTTGCTTCCATCGAGTCCTGGCTCGCGGGCCATCGTGCCAGTGGCTGGGCGCCACCGAGATGTGCGCACACTTCCAGCAGCGAGCGCGCCCCGAACACCTCGGCAGCGGAGACCAGCGCGGCCTCGGGAGCACTTTCCGCAGGAACGATGAAACCACGGCCACCGGCGTGCGCACGGTAGGTCATGGCCAACGCACCGCGCACCGCACGCAAATCCCCCGTGAGCGCGAGCTCGCCGGCAAATTCGTATCGATCGAGCGCGTCGGCGGGAATCTGCTTCGAAGCGGCGAGGATGCCGATCGCGATGGGCAGGTCGTACCGACCACTTTCCTTGGGCAGATCGGCGGGCGCCAGATTCACCGTGATGCGGCGCGACGGAAACTCGAATCGACAGTTCTGTATGGCCGCCCGCACCCGATCCTTCGCTTCCTTCACCTCCGCTTCCGGCAGACCGACGATCGTGAAGTTCGGCAGTCCGTTGGCGAGGTGCACTTCCACCACGACCTCGCGGGCTTCCATCCCGGCCAGGGCGCGGCTGCGCAGGACCGCGAGGCTCATGGTCGGTATGCCCGTGCCGAGGAGCAGATCAGGTGGCGTCGTTCCGGGATTCGAGTGCCACGACTCGCTGTTCGAGCACCGCGAGCTGCTCGCGGGTGCGCGCCAGCAGGCGAGCCTGGGCGTCGAATTCCTCCCTCGTCACCAGATCGAGACGAGTGAACGCGCCGGCCAGGACCGCCTTGACGTTGCGCTCGAGATCGGCCGCCGGGCTACGCCCTGCGAGGTCGCGCAGCCGGCGGGCGATGTCATCCAGTACTGCGCTGGGAGGCGTCATGCAGACCATTCCATATGGGTTCGACCAGACGCGCAGTGTAGCAAAGCCCCTCCTTCCGACAGCATCCGAACAGAGCGCACTAAAATAGTGCATATCACCATTATTTAGCACTACCATTGGGCATCACTCGTTTCAAAATTTTTCCGACATAGTAAATGTCTTTGTTTTTTATACAATATTATTTTGGCATGTCAATTGCACCTCTGCGCCGGCGCGGTTTCCGTTGCATTTCGAAAACCCGAGGAATTACACAACCGCCCCCCACCCTATGAGGACATGCACCATGCTGACAAAGAAAGTCCTGGCCGCAGCGATCGCCGGATCCGGGTTCATCGCGACGGTCGCTTTCGCCGATGAAGTCCAGTCGCCCCATTCCGTGACAGGCAACCTGACTTTCACCACCAACTACGTCGCTCGTGGACTTACCCAGACGGACTCCAAGCCGGCCGTTCAAGGCACCATCGAGTACGGCCACTCGTCCGGCTTCTATGCGGGTCTGTTCGGATCGAACGTGACCTGGCCCGGAGACGCCTGGCAACTCGCGGCGCCGGGAGTCGACGGCAACATCTACGGCGGCAGCGCCAACAACGCGATCAGCTCCGGATTCGAGGTCGATCTTTACGCCGGCTTCCGCAACAAGTTTCTCGAAGACTTCAGCTACGACGTCGGTGGTGTCTACTATTACTACCCGGGTCAATACCACCTCGATACCGCCGTGTATGGCGGCCTCAAGAAGCCGCACACCGGCGAGATCTACGGTGCCCTGGGCTGGAAATGGATCACCGCCAAGGTTTCTTATGCGGTATCGGACGGCGTATTCATGGTTGGCGACGCCCGCGGGTCCATCTACACGGATTTGACCGCGACCTACCCCATCGGCGAGACCGGCGTGAATCTCGTCGGGCACATCGGCTACTGGATGTGGGAAGGCGAGATGGACTACTACAAGAATCTCGGGCTCAAGAACGACATCTTCAATGCGGTCGACTACAAGCTCGGCGCCACGTATGACGCATTCGGCTTCACGTGGGGTGCTTTCTACTGGGGCAGCAACGCGGACAAGACCGCCACCTGCAATCCCGCCTCGCTATGCGCCGCAGGCGGCGGCGAGACTGCTGTCTGGGGTAATCGCTTCGGCAGGAACATCGGGCGGGACACGTTCTTCGTGTCGGTGACGAAAGCGTTCTAAGAAGAGCAGGCAACATCGCGCGAGGCCAATGCGGCCTCGCGCCCCAGCATCCCACCATAGGACAAATCAATGAAACTCGTCACCGCAATCATCAAGCCCTTCAAGCTTGACGAGGTGCGCGAAGCCCTGTCCGCCATCGGCGTGCAGGGCATCACGGTCACCGAGGTCAAGGGCTTCGGCCGGCAGAAGGGGCATACCGAGTTGTATCGCGGCGCTGAATACGTAGTCGACTTCCTCCCGAAAGTGAAGATCGAAGCCGCGATCAAGACCGAGATGCTCGATCAGGTCATCGAAGCCATCGAGAAATCCGCCAACACCGGAAAGATCGGTGACGGCAAGATTTTCGTCTTCGATCTCGAACAAGTCGTCCGCATCCGCACCGGCGAAACCGGCGGCGATGCGCTATAAATTTTCGGGGACCCCATCATGAAGAGAATGCTCATGCTGCTCGCGATGCTCGTGGCCTTCGGCCTCGGTACCCTGACGCAAGCACAGGACAACAAGCCGGCCGAAGCGGCCCCTGCCACCACGGAGCCGGCAGCAGCGGAAGCGGCTCCGGCAGCACCAGCCGAGGCCGCAGCGCCTGCGGCAGCCGAGGCCGCACCAGCGGCGGAAGCGCCGAAGATGGATCCCGGGAGCACCGCGTGGATGATCACGGCGACCGTGCTCGTGATCCTGATGACGGTGCCGGGGCTCGCCCTGTTCTATGGCGGCCTGGTACGAACGAAGAACATGCTGTCGGTACTGATGCAGGTCTTCGTTACGTTCTCCATCCTGTCCATCATCTGGGTCTGCGTGGGCTACTCGCTCGCCTTCTCCGAGGGCAATGCGATCTTCGGAGGCATGAGCAAATCCTTCCTCTCCGGCATAACACCGGATTCGTTGAGCGGCGTCATTCCCGAGTACGTGTTCCTCTCGTTCCAGTTGACCTTCGCGGCCATCACGCCGGCTCTGATCGTCGGCTCGTTCGCGGAGCGCATCAAGTTCTCCGCGGTGCTCTGGTTCATGCCGCTGTGGTTGATTCTGGTCTATGCGCCGATCGCGCACATGGTGTGGGGCGGCGGTTACCTCGGCAGCCTCGGCGCCAAGGACTTCGCCGGCGGCACCGTGGTGCACATCAATGCCGGCATCGCCGCACTGGTGGGCTGTCTCATGCTCGGAAAGCGGATCGGATATGGCCGCGAAGCCATGCCTCCGCATTCGCTCACCATGACCATGATCGGCGCATCGCTCCTGTGGGTAGGCTGGTTCGGATTCAATGTCGGATCCGAACTGGCGGTCGATGGCATTGCGGGCCTCGTGCTAATCAATACGCAGGTTGCGACCGCAGCTGCGGTGCTCGGCTGGATGTTCATCGAGTGGATGGTCAAGGGCAAGCCGTCGATGCTCGGCGCGGCGTCGGGCGCGGTGGCCGGTCTGGTGGCCATCACCCCGGCCTGCGGCTTCGTCGGCCCCATGGGCGCCATCATCCTCGGCATCATCGCGGGCGTGGTCTGCTTCTGGGCGGTAACCGGGTTCAAGTCGATATTCGGCTACGACGATTCCCTGGACGTGTTCGGCGTCCACGGCGTCGGGGGCATCCTGGGCGCCATCCTCACCGGCGTGTTCATGTCCAAGGACCTGGGCGGCGTCGGCTACGCGGAAGGTGTGGCGATGGGCGGCCAGGTGTGGACGCAGATCATCGCGGTCCTGGTTACGGTCGTCTGGTCGGGCGTCGTGAGCTTCATCCTGTTCAAGATCATCGACATGGTCATCGGTCTGCGCGTGACGGAAGACAAGGAACGCGAAGGTCTCGATCTTACCGAGCACGGGGAGACCGCGTACCACGCGTAAGTCGTCCCTCCGCGGTGCAATGCCGCGGCAGCAGCAAAAGAACAACGGGCGCCGATCGGCGCCCGTTGTTCTTTGCAGAACCCCGATCGCGTCAGAACAAGCCGACCACACGACCATCCGGGGTGAAATCGATCTTCGTGGCCGACGGCACCTTCGGCAGTCCGGGCATGGTCATGACGTCGCCGCATACGAACACGATGAACTCCGCACCCGCGGCAAGGCGCACCTCGCGAATGTTGATCGTGTGCCCGCTTGGCGCCCCGCGCGCCGTGGCGTCCGTCGAGAACGAGTACTGTGTCTTGGCGATGCAGACCGGATAGTTACCGTAGCCGTCGTCCTGAAAGCGCTGGATCTGGGCACGCACCTTACCATCCGCCGCAATTCCGACGGCCCCGTAGATCTTCTTCGCGACCGCTTCGACTTTCTCCCACAGCGGTGCGCTGTCCTCGTACACGAACTTGACCCGCGGCGCATCGGCGTCCGCAAGTCCGACGACGGCGCGGGCCAGATCCTCGGCTCCCTTGCCGCCCTCGGCCCAATGGCGCGCGATGACCGCACGCACGCCGAGCGATTCCACCTTGCGTTGCAACAGGGCATGCTCCGCCGCCGTGTCCTGGGTGAAGTGATTGACCGCAACCACGCAGGCCATGCCGAAGTGGTCGCGAACATTGGCGACATGCCGCTCCAGATTGGCGAATCCGCGCTCCAGCGCGTCCAGGTTCTCCTCGCCCAGATTCTTGAGCTCGACGCCACCGTGGTACTTGAGTGCCCGCACCGTGGCGACGATCACGCACACCGAAGGGTTGAGCCCGGCCTTGCGGCATTTGATGTCGACGAACTTCTCTGCGCCCAGATCGGCCCCGAAACCTGCTTCGGTGACGACGTAGTCGGCCAGTTTCAAAGCGCTGCGCGTCGCGATCACGGAATTGCACCCGTGCGCGATATTGGCGAAGGGCCCGCCATGGATGAATGCGGGGTTGTTCTCGAGCGTCTGCACCAGGTTGGGCTTCAGCGCATCCTTCAGCAGCACGGTCATGGCGCCGTGGGCCTCGAGCTCGCGCGCGCGCACCGGACGCTGATCGCGCGTATAGCCGACGACGATGTTACCGAGCCGCTCCTTCAGATCATGCAGCGAGGCGGACAGGCAGAAGATCGCCATCACTTCGGAGGCCACGACGATGTCGAAGCCGTCTTCACGCGGGTAACCGTTGGCGGGTCCGCCCAGCGACACCACGATATCGCGCAAGGCCCGATCGTTCATGTCCAGCACACGCTTCCAGGTGATGCGGCGGACATCGATCTGGAGCTCGTTGCCGTGATGAATATGATTGTCGAGCATTGCGGCGAGCAGATTGTTGGCGAGCTGGATCGCGTTGAAATCGCCGGTGAAATGCAGGTTGATATCCTCCATCGGCACCACCTGCGCAAATCCACCGCCTGCAGCACCACCTTTGACACCGAAGACCGGGCCGAGCGAGGGCTCGCGCAGGCAGATCAGAGCCTTCTTGCCGATGCGATTGAGGGCATCGCCGAGTCCCACGGTGGTGGTGGTCTTGCCCTCGCCGGCCGGCGTGGGGCTGATGGCGGATACCAGGATCAGCTTGCCGTCGGGGCGGGCAGCCAGGGAATTCAGGTAGTCGAGCGAGACCTTGGCCTTGTAGTGCCCGTAGGGCTCGAGGTGGTCCTCGGCAATGCCCAGCCGCTCGGCTGCGAGTGGCGTGATGCGCTGCATCGTCGCCTGCTGGGCGATCTCGATGTCTGAAAGCATAGGGTCGGTCCTTGAAGAGGGAAACGGAAGCGCCCGGCCGGGCAAACCGGACGAGAGCACCCGTGATGTTAGCCCAGGCGAACCACCGCCCCGGATCAGGCGTCGTCCGCCGGCCCGTAGGTGATGACCGAGAGCATCCGGATCGGGAGTTCGATCAACCGTTCCGGGCCGTGCGGAACTTCCCCCCGGAACGAGAGCGAATCGCCGGGATCCAGCAGGTAGGTCTGCTGGCCGTGGCGGTATTCGATGCGCCCTTCCAGTACGTAGATGAACTCCATGCCTGGATGCTCGAAGCTGGGGAACACTTCGGCAGCGTCGTCCATGGTGACGAGGAAAGGCTCGAAACTCTTCTTCGGCCCCTTGTCGTAGGCGAGCAGGTGGTAGGTGTGGCCACGTTTCGTGCCCCGGCGCACCACCTGCATGCCCTCGCCCGCCTTGACCAGCTGCGCACCGCCGCCGGGGACGTCGTAATTGGCAAACAATTTTCCGAGGGAGATGCCGAGCGCGCTGGCGAGCTTGGCCAGCGTGTCGAGGCTGGTGGACACCTGCCCGTTCTCGATTTTCGACAACATGCCGCGGCTGATGCGCGCCTGGGCGGCCACGTCCGAGATGGTGAGCATCTGATGGCGCCGCAGGTCGCGCATGACGCTGCCGAGGTGTCGCTCGAGGCCCTTCGGGCTCGTCACCGACGCCGGCGCCGCGGCGGGTTCCGGCGCTGCGGGCACTGCGGCGCCGGTCTTGGGTCGCTTCACCGGCGCGCGACGGGCACCAGGCTTGCCCGGGCTGCTCATGGATCGGATTCGATCTCCGCGCCCATGGCCCGGTAGCGGCTGTGAAAATAAAGCAGCGGTTCACCTTCGGGGTCGTTGTCCATGCCCACCACGCGGCCGACGCAGATGAGGTGATCGCCGCCGTCATGCTGGCCGTGATGAACGCACTCGAACGACGCGATGACGCCCGCGAGGATCGGCGCACCGTTGCTCGCCGGTCGCCACGACAGGCCGGCCCATTTGTCGCCAGCCGAATGGGCGAAGCGATGCGACAGCGCTCTTTGCCCCGCGCGCAGGACATTCACCACGAAACCCGGCGACTCGAGCAGCGGCTGGAGGCTGAACGCGGTCCGCGCCAGGCTGAACAGGAGCAACGGCGGTTCGAGCGAAACCGACGCGAAGGAGTTGGCGGTGACGCCGACCTTTCCCCGCGTGGGATGCTCTGCCGTGATGATGGTCACCCCCGTGGCATACAGGCCGAAGGCTCGCCGAAGCTGCGACGGATCGATCGCATCCACAACGGCGGAGCGCGATGGCATCAGAAGCCGGTCACCCCGGGGATCCAGCTCGTTCCGGCGAGCGGCACGCGAGCCATCGCGGCAGCTTCGATGGTCAGTGCCACCAGATCCTCGCGCTCGAGGTGATGCACGTTGGATTTTCCGCAGGCTCGCGCCAGCGTGGTCAGCTCCATGTTCATCGTCTGGAAGTAATTCTTGAGCCGCTTCGCGCCGATCATAGGGTCCAGCCGCTGCTCCAGTATTGCGTCCTGGGTGGTGATTCCGACGGGACAGCGACCGGTATGGCAATGATGGCAGTAACCGGGAGCCGTGCCGAGCATTGCGTAGTCGTCCTCGGCACCATGGCTCGCGCCGTCCTGGAAGTAGGACTCATGGTTGCAGCCCAGGGCGATCAGGGTTCCCTGGCCCACCGATACCGCATCCGCGCCCAGCGCGAGCGCCTTGGCGACGTCCGCTCCGGTGCGTATGCCGCCCGAGACGACGAGCTGGACCGTGCCACGCATGTCCATTTCCTCCAGTGCCTCGACCGCTTGCCGCACCGCCGCCAGTGTCGGGATACCGACGTGCTCGATGAACACCGTTTGCGTGGCTGCGGTACCGCCTTGCATGCCGTCGACCACAACCACGTCCGCGCCGGAATGCACGGCGAGCTTCACGTCGTTGTAGGTTCGGGTGGCGCCCACCTTCACGTAGATCGGAATCTGCCAGTCGGTGATCTCGCGCAGTTCGTTGATCTTGATGACCAGATCGTCCGGACCGGTCCAGTCGGGATGCCGGCACGCCGAGCGCTGGTCGATGCCTTCGGGGAGCGTACGCATCTTCGCAACGCGCGGGTTCACTTTCTGGCCCAGCAACATACCGCCGCCTCCCGGCTTGGCGCCCTGGCCGATGACCACTTCGATGGCATCGGCGCGGCGCAGGTCGTCGGGATTGAAGCCGTAGCGCGACGGCAGGCACTGGTACACGAGCGTCTTCGACGACTGGCGTTCCTCCTGGGTCATGCCACCATCGCCCGTCGTGGTTGAGGTACCGAGTTCCGTGGCGGCGCGGCCGAGCGCCTCCTTCACACGAGCCGACAGCGAACCGAAGCTCATGCCCGCGAAGGTGATGGGGATGTCGAGCTCGACCGGTTTTTTCGCGAAGCGCGTGCCGAGCACCGTCCTGGTGTGGCACTTCTCGCGATAACCTTCGAGCGGATAGCGCGTGACCGAGCCCGCGAGGAAGACCAGGTCATCGAAACTCGGTAGCGACCGCTTGGCGCCGAGTCCGCGGATCTCATACAGGCCATGTGCCGCCGCATTGTGTATGTAGTCGATGATGCGGCGATCGAAGCCGGCGGATTCCTCGCGCTGGATGCGCCTGGGGGAAGGGTCGCTGGGGAGGGAACCCAGTGCATTCGGGGGTTGTTTCATCTAGTACTCCTGGTTCGCGTCGGCATTCCAGTGATAGAGCGATCGCGCCGAGGCGACCCGCTTGAATTCGCCCGGATCGTAGGGAAAGCCGGCGCGTTTGAGCAGATCGGCCAGGCCGGCGCGATCGGCTTCGGTCATGTCCTCCTGGCGTGCATCCGCGCCGAGCGAGTGGATCCTGCCGCGGACGTAGATCACGGCCTCGTACAGCGAATCGCCGAGCGCGTCGCCGGCGTCGCCGCAGATGACCAGCCGGCCCGCCTGTGCCATGAAGGCGGAATAATTGCCGACTCTTCCGCCCACAACGATGTCGATGCCCTTCATCGCTATGCCGCAGCGCAGGCTCGCGTCGCCTTCGACCACGAGCAGCCCGCCATGACCGCTCGCGCCGGCGGATTCCGAGGCAAAGCCGGTCACGCGCACGCTGCCCGACATCATGTTCTCCGCCACGCCCCAGCCCACGTTGCCGTGCACCGTGATGTTCGCGAACTTGTTCATGCCGCCCACGTAGTAGCCGCCCTGGCCGCGGATGTCGATATCCACGGGGTGGTTCACTCCCACGGCTATGCTGTGCGCGCCGCTCGGGTGCAGCACGTCGATATGCCCGATGCCGCTGCCCGCGAGATCGCTGTGCAGAAACTGATTCAGCTCGCGCACCGATGTCCTGGCCAGGTCGAAAGTCCTGGCGGCAGCGGCGCCGTTGCTGTTGCCGGCGCTCATACTGTCCATACGTAGATCTCCTCGGGCATCGGCTCGAACAATTTCGCGTTGTCCACGCCGGGCAGATGGGCCAGCCCTCGGAACTCGGAACTGATCGCCACGTAGTCGTCGGTCTCCGCCACGATCGCGGGCTTGCAGGCGAACGCGTCGCGCACGAGGGCGAGCTTGTCGTCGGTCCCGATGAGGAAGGTGTAGAAGCCGTCCAGTTCCTCGAATCCCTTCTGCAACGCACCCTCGAGCGAATCGCCCTCGCGCATGCGCCACTCGAGAAACCGGGTCGCGGCCTCGGTGTCGTTGTCCGTCTCGAAGCGGATGCCGCGGTGCTCGAGCTTGCGGCGAATCATGTAGGGATTCGAGATCGTACCGTTGTGCACGAGACAGAAGTCCTCCCCGGCGGTGAAGGGATGGGCTCGATCCGGCGTGACGGCTGATTCGGTCGCCATGCGCGTATGACCGACGACGTGGGTGCCGGTCAGCTTCGGAAACGCATAGCGCTTCGCGATATCCGCGGGATGACCGATGTCCTTGTAGATGTCCATGCGCCGCCCGGCCGAGAGCACGTGCAGCGCGGAGTAGTGCTGCCGCACCCACGAACGGACCGAGTCCACCGGCTCGTCGCACGTCAGCACCGCATGATTTCCCTTGACCACCAGCTGCGCCTCGGTACCGAAGCGTTTGATGAAGTCGGCTTCGAACGGCGCCCAGTCATAGTCCCAGGTCGGCGCATGCAGGCTGAACTTGCGATCCGTGTCGGGCAGCTGCGCGGTAAACACCGCCAGCCCTGCCGACTCCGGTCCGCGCGACGCCATCTCCTCCAGCATCGGCACCATCAGCTCGCCGAGCTGATCGCGCATGGCCGGGTTCTTCACCAGCAATCCCACGATTCCGCACATGTCTCGTCACTCCTTCGATTGCGTTGGTTCTAGAAGAACTCGAGATACCGTTCCACTTCCCATGTGGACACGTGCCGCTGGTATTCGATCCATTCCATGCGCTTGAGCCGTACGAACTCCGCGGCCAGCTCCTGCCCGATGCCCTCGCACAGCACCTTGTCGGCCGCAAAGGCGTCGAGCGATTCGTTCAGGTTCTGGGGCAGGATGCCGATGCCCGCCTTCTTCAACTGCGCATCACTCCAGTCGTACAGGTTGGTGTTGTTCGGCTCGCCCGGATCCAGCTTCTTCTCGACGCCGTCCATGCCCGCCGCAATGATGGCGGCCGACGCAAGATAGGGATTGACGGCGCCGTCGGGCAGTCGCATCTCGAGTCGCCCGTACGGAATGCGCACCATGCACGTGCGGTTGTTGTCGCCGTAGCTGATGTACGCGGGCGCCCACGTGGCACCCGACAACGCCCGGCCCACCACCAGTCGCTTGTACGAATTCACCGTCGGCGCACAGATCGCGGTGAGACCGCGGGCGTGATGCAGCAACCCGCCCATGAAGTGATAGCCCATCGTCGACAGGCCGAGGCCACGCTTGTCCTTGGCATCGAAGAACAGGTTCTTCGTCTTCGCATTGCCCATCGAGAGGTGGAAGTGCGCACCGCTGCCGGTGCGATTCGAGAACGGCTTGGGCATGAACGTCGCGACGAGGCCCAGCTGGTTGGCGATCTCCGAAGTGGCCATCTTCAGGAAGATATGGCGGTCGGCGGTGGTCATCGCGTCGGCATAGGTGAAGTTCACCTCGAACTGGCCGTTCGCGTCCTCGTGATCGATCTGGTAGACATCGATGCCGACCGCGCGGCAGGCCTCGGTCATCCGCGTCAGGAACTCGGCGCTGCGGGCGAGGCCCTTGTAGTCGTAGCAGGGCTTCTCGAGCGAATCCGTGTCGTCGCACGGCGCGATCGAGCCATCGGCGCGCCGCTTGAGCAGCATGAACTCGGGCTCGATGCCGGTGTAGAGCGTGAGTCCCTTGCTCTTCAGCCGGTCGGTCGCGTTCTTCAGCGCGAGGCGCGAGTCGTACGGGTAGGGTTTGCCTTTCACGTGACCCCAGGTGGCCATGCGGGCAAAACCCGGCATCCAGGGAATCGGCTGAAGGGTGTCCAGATCACCTCTCGCCATGTAATCGGGCCCCTGCGGACCCATGCCGAATCCCCAGAGGGCGAAACCGGCGAATCCGGCGCCGTCGGTCAGGATCATGTCGAGATGCTCCACCGGGACGGCCTTGGCCTTGGCGGAACCGTGAATGTCCACGAATTGGGCGAGGATGTATTTGATGTTCTCGTCCTTGAACAGCTTCTTCGCTTGCGCTGGCGTCACGGTCGGTTCTCCCTTCGGATGCGGATGGTTCTGGGCACGGATTCGGTCATGCGTGAAGGCTCTTGAAGCCGATCGGCCCGCCGCCCAGCTCGGCGGCGATGCCGGTCAGCGTCTCCCACAGATAGACGCCCGAGGTGCCGTCGCACCAGAGGCGGTAGCACGGCGTCGCGCCGATGTCGGCGCGCAACACCGTGACGGACACGCCCACCATCTGGGTCAGCGTCACGTCCCGAGCGGCGCTGTCGAGCGCGGAAAAATCAACGTTGCAGGTCTGGACGAGAAGCTCGTTGACCTTCGTTCCGGTCAGCGCGAGCGCACAGTCCTGCCGCGGCACCGGATAGACGCCAGGTGAACCGGGCCGCAGTTCCGGCGCGAGGCGCAACGCCATCCCGCCGCCGAATCCGTCCTCGACGAGGAACTCGGTGCGCGCCAGGCGTGCAACCAGTCCGCCGCCTTCGATCGGCCGCCAGCTGTTCGGACGCAGAGGAGCGGACACATCGCGAGCGGCAAGCCACTCGGCGGCGTGCGGACCCTTCACCCCGACTCGCGCCAGCCCGGATAGATCGCAGACGCCGAGAGTCTGCGTCCTTTCCGGCGTCTCTCCGGGGAGGCTTGCCGCCAGCGCCATGCCTTGCACGTCGACCCATTCCGGGTGCAGCGTGGCAAAGCGATGGGCCAGCGGACTGGTGCGCGGCGCGCTCATCTCACTCCACCGCCTTCTGCCGCGCGCCCGCGGGATCGTGGAACGGCGTTGGCACGACCCGCGCCTGCACCATCGTGCCGCCGTCGACACGCACGAAAAACGGCGTGCCTGCCGTCGTCATGTCGGGGGCCACGAACGCGAGGCCGATGTGTTTGCCGACGGTGTCGCTCCACGCCACGCTGGTGACGCGGCCCGCGATGGCGCCGTTGCGGATCACGAGATGGCACTCCCGCGGCGCCGGCATCGCACCTGCGGGGTCAACCTCGAAGCCCACGAGCTTCTGCCGCAATCCGCGCTTGCGCACGATCTCGACGCTGCGCTTGCCCACGAAGAACGGCTTGTCCATCTTGACCGCCCACTCGAGCCCCGCTTCATCGGGTTGGGTAAGCCCGTCGGTGTCCTGCCCGATGATGATGTGGCCCTTCTCCAGTCGCAACAGTCGCTGCGCTTCGACACCGAACGGGCGGATGCCGCAATCCGTGCCCGCCTCCAGGATCGCGTCCCACAGGTGCGCAGCGCGGTCGGCCGGCACGTGGATCTCGTAGCCCAGTTCACCGACGAAGCCCACGCGCATCAGGCGCGACGGCACACCAGCCACTTCACCTTCGCGCAGCGCGAGATAAGGGAAGGCTTCGTTCGACAGGTCGAGTCCGGTGAGCTTGCGCAGCACTGCGCGCGAGCGCGGCCCCCCCAGGTTCACGGCCGCGAAGGCGCCGGTCGCGTTGACGATGCCGACCTCGAGATTCCACATGGCATTGAGCCGCTGCAGCTCGCGGTAGACCGTGCCCGATCCGGTGGTCGTGGTCGTGAAATAGAAATGCTGCTCGGCGATGCGCCCGACCACGCCGTCATCGATCACCACGCCGCCTTCCTCCAGCATCACCGCGTAGCGCGTGGTGCCGGGCTTCATGTTCGCGAACCTGGCCGTGTAGACGCGTTCCAGGAACTGACCGGCGTCGGGCCCGTAGAGCTCCATCTTGCCCAACGTGCCGACGTCGATGACGCCGACCGATTCGCGCACCGCCCGGACTTCCTCGCGCACGATCTCGCTCTTGCGCTTGCCGGGGGCCGCATAGTATTCGGGGCGCAGCCAGACGCCCGCCTGCATCCAGACGGCGCCCAATCCGTCGTGCCGCGAATGCAAGGGCGTCTCGCGCTGGGGATTGAACCCGCGCCCGGCCAGATGCGACAGCGGCACCGGATGGTAGAACGGCCGCGCCGTCGTGGTGCCCACCTCGCCGGGCAGCTGGTTCCGGGCCCGCGCGAGGATGCGGATCGCGTTCATGTTCGAATGCTTGCCCTGCGACGGCCCCATGCCTACCGTCGAGTAGCGTTTCAGCAGTTCGATGTTGTCGAAGCCTTCCTGGATCGCGTCGAGGAAATCCTTCACCTGCAGGTCTTCGTCGAAGTCGACGAAGTTCCGTGCCGACGGATGTTCCACGATCGGCCACGGATGCGACGGGGGCGAGGGTTCCGCGGCGATCGCGAAGGTGCGCGGCGCGACTTCGAAACCAAGCGCGCGCGCCGCCTCGCTGCCGGCGCGTTCGCCGTCCTCGAGCCGTGCGTCCCGCGCATGCACACCGTTCACGCGGCCGCAGGCGAACACGCCCTCCGGAAGGGTCTCCGGCACGAACTGATGCGTCGCCGTGTCGTAGCGCATTTTGGCGCCGGCCTGGTAGAGCAGCGGCGCGGCCGGCACCCAGCCGACGCTCATCACCAATCCGTCGCACGCGAACTTCTGCGGTGACGAGGTCTCGGGCCTGTCGTTCGCCCCGAGCGGACAGACGGTCGCGGCGACGAGGTGTCCGCCCACCGACTCGGCTTCGAATACGCAATGCCCCTTCAGCACCGGAATGCCGACCTGCTTCACCTGCGCCGTCAGCGCGGTCGACTCGCCGTCGGGTCGCAGGTCGACCACGGCCGCGATCGCAACGCCGTGTGCGAGCAGGTCGAGCGCCGCCCGGTAACCGTCGGCATTGGCGGTCAGGATGAGCGCCACATCCATGGGCTTTACGGCATAGCGGTAGAGCAGTCGCTGCGCAGCGGAGGCGAGCATCACGCCGGGCGCGTCGTTGTTGCGGAACACCGCCGGCTGCTCATAGGCTCCGCCGGCCACGACGACCGCGCGGGCCCGCAGCTTGGTCATGCGTTTCGCGTCGACCAGCGGAATCCAGTGATCGGCGTACCAGCCGGCCGCCAGCGTCGCCGGACGGACGGACACGTTCGGCAGAGCGGCGAGTTCGCACTCGAGGTCAGCGAGGAGGTCCATGGCCTCGCCGGACCCGCCGCGCTGGTAGCCGAGCGAGCCGCCGATGCGGGCGTTCTCGTCGACCAGGACAACCTTCGCGCCGGCGCGCCCTGCCGCCAGCGCCGCCTTCAATCCGGATGGCCCCGCGCCGACCACGAGAATGTCGCAGAAGTCGTAGCGCTTCGGCGTGCGGATATGCGGCGCCGTGAAATCGAGCGAGCCCAGGCCGGCGATGCGCCGGAACACCCGCTCCCAGAACGGGAACAGCGCCTTCGGTCGGTGGAACGCCTTGTAATAGAAACCCACCGGCAGGAACCCGCCGAGGAAGTTGAGCACGCGCAGCCGATCCGCGCCGACGCCGCCCTGGGTATTGACCGCGGTCAGCGCCATGCCCGGCTCGAGCGCTTCCACATCGGCCCGCAGGTTGAGCCGCGCGCCGTATTGCATCAGCGCGTTCACGTCGTGGTTCGCCATCGACAGGACGCCGCGGGGGCGGTGGTACTTGAAGCTTCGGCCGAGCACGTGCGTCCCGGAGGCCCACAGCGCACTGGTCGGCGTATCGCCCGCGAAGCCGCGCTGCGAGCGTCCTTCGAAAGTGAATTCGATCGGGCGCGAGCGGTCGATCCACTCGCCGATCACCGGTGGCAGGCGCGCGGTCATGGATCGCCCGGCAGCCAGCTGCGCAGCACGCGGTCGGCGAGCGTGTCGCGTTCGGCGAGAAACCAGGTGCCGCTCGCGATGTGATACCACCACTCGACTTTCACGCCGGGAACGCCGCTGCGATTGAACACGTAATCCGCCCATTCCCGATCCGTGCAGGACGCGGCGTCCGGCATCGGGCGCACCTCGCCGCCGTAAGCGAATTCGGACACGGGGCGAAGACCATTGATGGGGCAGGCGAGGAGTTTCATGGATCGCGCAGTTCAGTGGCCGACGCTGGCGGCACCTTTTTCGCCGGTCAGCTCATAGCGCTCGAAACGCGACAGGTTGAAGCCCGTGATGAGCTCGTGGTCGCGGCCGTTCGCGACGGTCCAGGACATGGTCTTGCCGCAGACGGGCGTGGCCTTGAATCCCCAGGTTCCCCAGCCCGAGTCGAGATAGAAGCCTTCGATCGGGGTAGTACCCATGATCGGCGCGAAATCGGGGGTCATGTCCGCCATTCCCGCCCACTGGCGATTGATGCGCGCGTTGGACAGGAACGGAAACATGTCGAGCATGTGCGCGGCGAGTCCTTCGACGAAGTCCAGCGTCGAGCGCGTCGAGTGCAGTTCGTAAGGATCGAGAGACGCGCCCATGACGAGTTCGCCGCGCGCGGACTGGCTCACATAGACGTGCAGGCTGCCGGAGACCAGGATCGGATCGAGCCACGGTTTCATGGGTTCGGTCACCATCGCCTGCAGCGGGTGGATGTAGATCGGGGTCCGCAGCCCCACCATGTCGGTCACTCGCGGGGTGAAGCCGGCGACCGCCGAGATAACGCGCGGTGTCGCGATGCTGCCCCGGGTCGTGCGCACTCCCGTCACCCGCCCGCCTTCGACATCGATGCCGAGCACTTCCGTCTGCTGGTGTATTTCGACCCCGCGCCGGTCGGCGCCGCGGCCGTAACCCCAGGCCACGGCATCGTGGCGGGCTATGGCACCCGGCGCGTGGTACAAGGCCCCCAGGATCGGGGCGTGACCGCCGCAGGTGATGTCGATCTGCGGCGCGGCGCGCCGGACCTCGTCGGGACCGACCAGCTCGCTGTCGATGCCGAAGTGCTTGTTGACCTCTGCGCGCCAGCGCATGGTCCGCACGGCCGAATCCGTGTGCGCCAGGGTGAAGTGGCCGCGCGTCGCGTAGAACAGGTTCAGGTCGAAATCCTGCGCGAGATCCTGCCACAGGCGCACCGACTGGTCGTAGAACGCGACGCCTTCGGGCGTGAGGTAGTTCGACCGGATGATCGTCGTGTTGCGCCCGGTATTGCCGCCGCCGATATAGCCGCGCTCGAGCACGGCCACGTTGGTCATGCCGTGATCGCGCGCCAGGTAGTAGGCAGTGGCGAGACCATGCCCGCCGGCGCCGATGATCACGGCATCGTAGCTGCTCTTGAGGCGTTCTGGGATGCGGAACATCCTCGGCTCCGGATGCTTCGAGGCCAGGGCGAACCGCAACAGCTGGTACGGCATGAGGACGGAAGGACGGAGGGATGGAAGGATCGGAAGTTTGGCGGCTTGATTCTTGACGTGAATCTTTCGTGCATATGATGAACTCGGCGCGAAGGGCCGTCAATCGGCAGACCGTGCCCGCCATGGCGGAGGCGACGGTGCCTCGCGGGCACAGGCGGGCGGCGCGGGCCACAAGCCCCTTCAGCGGCTGCCGTGGGCGGCAAAAACCCGTGGGATATACTCCCGCCGACCCACGCAACGAGGGTTGACGCAGTCCGCGTTGACGCCCCCATCCAATCAGCCTGCCCATGACCGTTCCTCACCTCGTCACTGCGCTTTCCGGACCGCTGCTGGAACTCGAACGCCGGATACTCGACGCCCAGCCCACGATCGAGCATTGGCTGCGCGCGCAATGGCTCGAGCACTCATCGCCGTTCTACGCTTCCGTCGACCTGCGCAACGCCGGCTTCAAGCTGGCACCCGTGGATACCAATCTGTTTCCCGGAGGCTTCAACAACCTCGCTCCGGAATTCATGCCGCTGTGCGTGCAGGCGATCATGGTCGCGGTCGAGAAGATCTGTCCGGAGGCTCGCGGCGTCCTGCTGATACCGGAGAACCACACCCGCAACAACTTCTACCTCCAGAACGTGGCGACGCTGCAGTCGATACTGCGCCAGGCCGGCATGCGGGTGCGCATCGGGACGCTGATCCCCGAGATCACGGCACCCACGGAGCTGCCGCTGGCCGACGGTCGCAAGCTCCTGCTGGAGCCGATCGTTCGCAACGCTCGCCGTGTGGGCCTCGCCGACTTCGATCCGTGCGCCGTACTGCTCAACAACGATCTCTCCGCCGGGATCCCGAACATTCTCAGGGACATCGACCAGCCGATCATCCCGCCGCTCCATGCCGGATGGTCGACGCGGCTCAAGTCGAACCATTTCGCCGCGTATGGCGACGTGGCGCAACAGTTCGCCGAGCTGATCGGCATCGACCCCTGGCTGATCAACCCGTATTTCGGTGTCTGCGGGGAGATCAATTTCCAGGAACGCACGGGCGAGGAATGCCTCTCGGGCTGGGTCGACGACATCCTGAAGCGCACTGCGGTCAAGTACCGCGAATACGGCATCGCCCAGCAGCCCTTCGTCATCGTCAAGGCCGACGCGGGGACCTACGGCATGGGCATCATGACGGTGAAGCGTCCGGAAGACGTGACGGGCCTCAATCGCAAGCAGCGCAACAAGATGGCCGTGGTGAAGGAAGGGCTCCAGGTCTCGAACGTGATGGTGCAGGAAGGCGTTCCGACTTTCGAGAGCGTGGGCGACGCGGTCGCCGAGCCGGTGGTCTACATGATCGATCACTTCGTCGTCGGCGGTTTCTACCGCGTGCACACGCAACGCAGCCCCGAGGAGAACCTGAACGCGCCCGGTATGCAGTTCGTTCCGCTCGCCTTCGACACCCACTGCTCCCAGCCCGATTTCGAGAAGTCCCCGGACGCGCCGCCGAACCGGTTCTACGCCTACGGCGTGGTCGCGCGGCTCGCGCTGCTCGCCGCCTCGCTCGAACTCGAGCGCACCGAGCAGCGGCTCGAAGCCGCCGCCTGAGGCGGCAACCGGGCAACGCCACCGTGGACATCGCGTTCGTCGTCGATCCGCTCGATTCCATCAAACCCTACAAGGACTCGACCTTCGCGATGATGCGCGAGGCCGCCGGCCGGGGCCATCGTCCATTCGTCCTGTTCCAGCAGGACCTCGTCTGGCGCGACGGCACTGTGCAGGCCCACGCCCGCGAGCTGCAGCTGACCGGCAGCGAGGACGACTGGTACCGGATCGCGAGCGAAACGGACGGGGAGCTGTCGCGTTTTGCTGCGGTGCTGATGCGCAAGGATCCGCCGTTCGACATGGAGTATGTCTACAGCACCTACCTGCTCGAACTGGCCGAAGCGCGGGGCGCGCGCGTGTGGAACCGGCCGCGCAGCCTGCGCGACTTCAACGAGAAGCTCTCCATTGCGCGCTTTCCGCAGTTGACCGCACCCACGCTGGTGGCGCGCCAGGAGGGGCAGATCCGCGCGTTCCTGGCCGAGCAGGGCGACATCGTCGTGAAGCCGCTGGACGGGATGGGCGGTGCCTCGGTGTTTCGCCTGCAGAGGCTCGACCCGAACATCGGCGTCATCCTCGAGACGATCACCGGTCATGGCACCCGCACCGTGATGGCGCAGCGCTACCTGGCGGAGATCTCGAAAGGCGACAAGCGCATCCTGATCATCGACGGCGTGGTTGCGCCCTACTCGCTCGCGCGCATTCCCAAGCCGGGCGAGACTCGCGGCAATCTAGCGGTCGGCGGCACCGGCGTCGCGCTGCCCCTGTCGGCGCGCGACCGCGAAATCGCGGAGGCGGTCGGGCCGGTGGCGAAGGCCCACGGCCTCCTGATCGTGGGACTGGACGTGATCGGCGACTACCTGACGGAGATCAACGTGACGAGCCCCACGTGCATGCGCGAGATCCTCGACCAGACCGGCTGCAACATCGCGGCGATGGTCATCGATGCGATCGAGCGATCGGGCGTGCCCGCGGTTCCGGGCGAAGCGTAAAATTCGCTCCGTCCCCCCCGGCATACAGAGAATGGTCGGCATCCTCATCGTCGCCCACGGCACCCTCGGCGAGAGTCTCATCCACTGCGCCAGCCACGTCATGGGCACCCGTCCGCCGCAGCTGATGCAGATCGGCGTCACCGTGCACGACGATCCCGCCCAGATCGTGCCCCAGGCGCTGCGCCTGGTGAAGCAGCTCGATCAGGGGGCCGGCGTGCTGGTGCTGACCGACGTGTACGGCGCGACGCCCGGGAACATCGCGGCGCGCCTGCTGATCCCCGGCAGGGTCGAGGGCGTGGCGGGCGTCAATCTCCCCATGCTGGTGCGCGCGCTCACCTATCGCGGCGAGCCCTTGATGACCGTCGTTGCCAAGGCAATGTCTGGTGGCGTCGAGGGCGTGTTCCGCATGCCCCCGGCGATCGAGAATGCAGCAACGGGAAGTTGACATCGTCAATAAGCTGGGCCTGCACGCGCGTGCATCGGCCAAGCTCACGCAGCTCGCCGGCCGGTTCCAGTGCGAAGTCTGGCTGTCGCGCAATGGGCGACGCGTCAATGCCAAGAGCATCATGGGTGTGATGATGCTGGCCGCGGCCAAGGGCTCGAAGATCGGTGTCGAGACCGACGGCACCGACGAGGTCGAAGCCATGGCTGCGCTGGCGCAACTGATCGCCGAACGATTCGGGGAAAGCGAGTGAGGCCGTGACGCGCGAGCGGTGACTCGGGACAGGGCCGCAGGTCGACACCCAATTCCCAATCCCCAAGCCACGAGTTACGAGTTACGAGTTACCCCAACAAATGTCCTTCACTCTCCACGGTATCGGCGTCTCGAGCGGCATCGCCATCGGCCGCGCCCATCTCGTTTCGCATGCGCAGCTCGAGGTGCCGCATCTCGAGATTCCGGAAGATCGCATCGGCCACGAACAGGCGCGCTTCGACGCGGCCCTCACGCTCGTGCGCGGAGAGCTGTCCCGCCTGGCCGGGGACATCCCGGGCAACGCCCCGCCCGAGTTCGAGGCCTTCCTCAACGTCCACCTGATGATCCTCGGCGACGAGACCCTCGCGGTGGTCCCGAAGACGTTGATCGCGACCCAGCTGTGCAACGCCGAGTGGGCTCTGAAGCAACAGATGGACGCCCTGCTCGCCCAGTTCGACGAGATCGACGATCCGTACCTGCGCAGCCGCAAGACCGACGTGATCCAGGTGGTCGAGCGCGTGCTGGCCGCACTGCTGCTCGACACCACCAGCGCCGCCACCGTCGCGACCCCGGAGGATGGCAGCATCCTCGTTGCACACGACCTGTCGCCGGCCGACGTGATCCTGTTCAAGCAGCACAAGTTCGCGAGCTTCGTCACGGACGTCGGCGGCACCACGTCGCACACCGCGATCGTCGCGCGCAGCCTGGGCATTCCGTCCATCGTGGCCCTGCACCAGGCACGGCGTCTGGTGCGCGAGAACGAGCTGCTGATCGTCGATGGCAGCCACGGGGTGATCATCGTCAATCCCGACGAGACCACGCTCGCCGAATATCGGCTGCGCCAGGAAGAATGGGACCTCGAGCGCCAGAAGCTGCGGCGCCTCAAGACCACCCGTTCGGCCACGCTCGACGGCACGCGCATCGAGCTCCAGGCAAACATCGAACTGCCCGACGACGTCGCGCAGGCCAAGGACAACGGCGCGGCCGGGGTCGGACTGTTCCGCACCGAATTTCTCTACCTGAACCGGCGCGATCTCCCGACCGAGGACGAGCAGTTCGAAGCCTATCGCCAGGTGGCCGAAGCGATGGACGGACTTCCCGTCACCATCCGCACCTTCGACCTCGGCGCCGACAAGGCGCTCGACAGCGCGGAGCGCGTGTCCACCAATCCGGCTCTCGGCCTGCGCGCGATCCGCCTGTGCCTGGCCGAACCGTTGATGTTCTTCGGCCAGCTGCGGGCAATCCTGCGCGCCTCGGCCTTCGGCACCGTGAAGATACTGGTGCCGATGCTCTCGGGGGTGCACGAGCTCAACCAGACGCTGCACCTGATCGCGGAGGCGAAACGCAGCCTCGATCAGGACAACATACGCTTCGACGCATCCGTGCCGATCGGCGGGATGATCGAGGTACCCGCGGCGGCGCTGTCGCTCGGCATATTCACGCGCAAGCTGGATTTCCTGTCGATCGGTACCAATGACCTGATCCAGTACACGCTGGCGATCGACCGGACGGACGACGCGGTCGCGCATCTCTACGACCCCCTGCACCCTGCGGTGCTGCAGCTCGTCGCGAGCATCATCCACAACGCAGCCAAGGCCGGCGTGCCCGTGGCGGTGTGCGGCGAGATGGCGGGGGACGTAACCCTCACGCGCTTGCTGCTCGGCTTCGGACTGCGGCAGTTCTCCATGCATCCGGCCAATCTGCTGGCGGTGAAGCAGGTGGTACTCAAGTCCGACCTGGTGGAAGTCGCGCAGGTTGCGCGGCGCATGCTGCGCGCCGAGGACCCCGACAAGCTCTATGCGCTGCTCGACAAGCTGAACGCCGCGTGAACCTCGATTCCGGGCAGCTCGCGCGCCATCTCGAGCGTCAGCTGGCGCCGCTTTATGTCGTGTTCGGCGACGAGCCGCTGCTCGCCCTGGAGGCGGCGGATCGGATCCGCAACGCCGCGAGGGGCAAGGGGTTCGTCGAACGCGAGGTGCTCACCGCGGACCAGGGATTCGACTGGGGACGGCTGCGCTCGAGCGGCGCGAGCCTGTCGTTGTTCGCGTCGCAGCGGCTGCTCGAACTGCGTATCCCGGGTGCTGGTCCGGGCGTCGAAGGCGCGGACGCGCTGACGCGCCACGCGGTCGGACTTCCCCCCGACACGGTGACTCTGATCATCCTGGGCAAGCTCGACGGCAAGGCGCGCAAGAGCGCCTGGTTCTCGGCCCTGGAAGCTGCGGGTACGAGCGTGCAGGCGCAGAAGGTGCCCGCGGAGCGGCTGCCGGACTGGCTCGCGGGCCGTCTGGCCGAGCAGGGTCATGACGCCGATCGCGCGACCCTCGAGTTCATCGCTGCGCGCGTGGAAGGCAATCTGATGGCGGCGCATCAGGAAGTCGGCAAGCTGGCGTTGCTGTTCGCTCCCGGCCCGCTCGACTTCGACGACGTGAAGAACGCCGTGGTGGATGTAGCGCGGTTCGACGCCTTCGACCTCGGGCCCGCGATCCTCAAGGGCGAAAGCGCCCATGTCGTACGCGTGCTCGACGGATTGCAGGCCGAAGGTGCGGGCCCGCCGCTGGTGCTCTGGATCCTGGCCGAGGAGGCGCGGGCGATGCTCTCGATCGGGGCGGCCACCCGCCGCGGCGTCCCCGCATCACAGGCGATGCGGGACGCCCGAGTGTGGGGGCCACGCCAGGGGCTGATCCAACAGGCGCTGCACCGCCTGGATTCGGCCACGCTCGAGCGCATCCTCGAACATGCCGCGCGTGCGGACCGCATCGCCAAGGGTGTGGCGCCCGGCGCCATCTGGGATGAGCTGCGCGTGCTCGGTCTCGCACTGGCCGGCTCGAGCCGGGCGGGCGCGGCCGCTGAACCGCGTTAGAATCCGGTCATTGCTTCGAGGGGAATCATGGACGTCCAGTCCTACATGCACGGTGTCGGGCGAGCCGCGGCCGGCGCCGCGCCCCCCCCCCCCCCCCCCCACACCCCCCCCAAGAAAACCCCGCGGGTAGCCAC
>JBBQHP010000042.1:0-42321 GCA_038324085.1 Burkholderiales bacterium | reverse complement strand
CGAGTGGATGAGCGCATCGGGCTGACGCGGGCGGCAGCGGCGGCCCTGAGCGACCCGCGCGATCCTGCACGCATCGTGCACTCGATGCGCGATCTGCTGGCGCAGCGCGTGTACGGGCTGTGCTGCGGGCACGAGGATCTGAACGATCACGATCGGCTGCGCGGGGACGTGCTGATGCAAACGGCGCTGGGCCGGGTCCAGACGCTCGCCAGTGCACCCACGCTGTGCCGGCTGGAGACGCGGGCGACCCGGGCGCAGGTCTGGGCACTGCATGGGGTGCTCATCGAGCAGTTCATCGAGGCTCACCGCGCTTCGCCCGGGCAACTGGTGCTCGATGTGGACGCCTCCGACATCCCGTTGCATGGCTCCCAGGAGTTGGGCGAGTTCCACGGCTACTACGACGAGCACTGCTACCTGCCGCTGTACGTCTTCTGCGGGACGGCGATGCTGGCGTGCTATCTGCGGCGCAGTCGCATCGACGGGGCGCGCAACGTCACGGCGCTGCTCAAGTTGATCATTGCACGACTGCGTCGGGCCTGGCCCGGGGTTCAGATCATCGTGCGTGGGGACTCGGGCTTCTGTCGCCAGCGGCTGATGCGCTGGTGTGAGCGAAACGCGGTGGGCTACATCTTGGGGGTAGCGCGCAATGCGCGCCTGGAGGCTCGGGTGTCGATGGTGGAACTGGCGCTGTCTGAGCAGTACGCCGCCACAGCGGTTGAAGCAGCGCGAGATCGGGGAGTTCAGCTACGCGGCCCAAAGCTGGAACATCGAGCGGCGCGTGATCACCCGGCTCGAATACGGGCCGCAGGGCAACAACCCGCGCTTTGTGGTCACCAATGTGCACGGCCAGGCCGAGGCGCTCTACCAACAGCTCTATTGCCAGCGCGGCGAGGCCGAGAATCGGATCAAGGAAGCCCAGCTCGACCTGTTCGGAACACGCGCCAGTTGCCACAGGTTCCTCCCCAACCAGTTCCGGCTGCTGCTCGCAGCGCTGGCCTATACCCTGATGCAGCGACTGCGGGTCCTGGCGCTCCAGGGGACCGAGCTGGCCCGTGCCTGTGCCGCCACCATTCGCGTGCGCCTGCTCAAGATCGGCGTTGCACTGCTACGCAATACCCGTCGCATCCGCCTGATGTTCGCCACGCATCACCCGCTGCGCGCGCTCTTCGTGCTGGCCGCTGCACGGCTCTCTGGCGCCGACCCATAGCCCCCGATCAGTGCTGTCCCCGGCACGTCGTAAACAACGGGGGTAGGGGGCAGTGTCCGCGCAATTCATCAAATCGCTCATCCCTTGCGCAGCGGTCCGTCCTGCGGGCACTTTCGAACGCGAACTATCGCCTCAATGGCAAAACTTGGGACACTCGTGAAATATCCGGGCTAGACCTTCTTGTCCAGGAGCGCGCCTTCGACTCTTGCCAGGTTGCGGGCAATCGCGAGCATCTCCTCGGAGGGGATCTGGCGTATCACTTCGTTGGTGTTGTCGTCGACCACACGCACGATCGTCTTGCCGGAATCCTCGTCGATGCTGAACTTCAGATTGGACGAAGTCAGCTTGACCTTGTCCTGCACGGAGTCGACGGCAACCTGCAAGGCGGCGCGACTGGTCGCAGCGGTCTCGCTCTTGGCGTCGACCGGCGTTCCCTTGGGCGGGGCGCTGATCTGGGGTTGAGCGGTCTTGGGGGCAACTCCGGCACCGGCATCTGCCGACGCATTCCCGCCAGGGACCACACGCTGCAAAGCTGAGAGCAACATGTCCGTATCCTCACGCGATGTTCAGAAGATTCCGGCCGGGTCAGACCCGGCCGGAATTTTTACCCGATTAACGCAGCAGCGACAACACGTTGTTCGGAATCGCGTTCGCCTGGGCGAGGACGGCAGTGCCGGCCTGTTGCAGGATCTGCGATCGTGTCAACGCCGCCGTCTCGGAGGCGAAGTCCGCGTCCTGGATCCGGCTGCGCGAAGCGCTCAGGTTTTCGGACGTGACTTGCAGGTTCTGGATCGTGTTCGAGAACCGGTTCTGGATGGCGCCGAGGCTTGCACGGATACGGTTCACCTGAGCCAGCGACGCGTCGATGATGTCGATCGCGCTGTTGGCGCCGTTGACGGTCGAGATGTCCACCGAAGACAGCAGCGATGCGCTGGAGGCCGTCGCCGTGGTGCCGGTCGTCAGGACATCGGTACCTGCGCTCGAAGCAACGGTGAAACCCTGGTCCGCATTGAGCGTCACCTGACCGGCAATCCGCGTGCTGTTCGCAGCGCCACTGGTCAGCGCTTCGTTCGTCGCGGCGGTTGCCGAACCGTCCACCTGCACGGTACCGCCGGCCGAGTTGGTGAAGCCCTGGAGCACGACGTCCTTGCCTTCGGACTGCTTGATGACCACCGACGCCTTGTCCGCGGACAGGCTTGCGGTCACGCCGGTCTTGCCGCTGACGTCGTTGATGGCGGTGGCCAATGCGGTCAGGTCGGTCGTCGTGACCTGCGCCGAGACCGAAGTTGCCGTACCGCCGCCGTTCAAGGAGAAGCTCACCGTGCCGTCGGCGGACAGGGTGTTGATGGTCGCCGAGGTCGTGGCCTTGGCTGCGACCCCCGTGTTGCCCACGATCGCGTTGATCGAAGCGGCGATCGTCGAAGCCTGGTCGTTCGCTGCGACACTGGCGGTCGAGGAGCCCGAGGCACCCGCGATCGTCAGGGTTTGCGCGCCGACTCCGTTACCCGCGGCTGCCGTGTTGGCGCCGGTGGTGACGGTGCCGAGACCGTCATTGTCCGTGTTCGACTGGAGTGCCACGGTGTTGTTCTTCAGGTCGGCGGCCGAGGCGCCCTGGATCGAGACCCCGATGGTCTCGTTGGCGTTCGCACCCACCTGGAATTGCTGGCCCTGGTAGGAGCCGTCGAGGATCTTCAGGCCGTTGAACGTCGTGGTGTTCGCAACGCGGTTCACTTCCTGGACGAGCTGGTTCACTTCGTCGTTCAGGGCCTTGCGGTCCGTGGCGGAGTTCGTCGCGTTGGCGGACTGGATCGACAGTTCGCGGACACGCTGGAGAATCTCGCCGGTTTGCGCCAGGGAGCCTTCAGCCGTCTGGGCAAGCGAGATCCCGTCGTTCGAATTGCGGCGGGCCTGGTCGAGGCCACGAATCTGCGTGGTCAGGCGATCAGCGATCGCGAGGCCGGCCGCATCATCCTTCGCGGAGTTGATCCGGAGGCCGGAGGACAGACGCTGCAGAGCTGTTGCCAGCGAGTTCTGCGAGGTGTTGAGGTTACGCTGCGCGTTGAGCGAAGCGATATTGGTATTGATGACCTGTGCCATTTGGTAAAGCCCTTTCGAGGAAAGTCAAAGTTCGGATTGGAAGAACATTGCTTGACTTTGGTTACCTCGCCACTTAAGGCCTTTAAAACCTCTGTCAGGACCTGTAACGGCATAAACCCCGAAATCTTGAGCGTGGGGGGCACTGCCAGGAGGGGAAAGCTGTGTGAGGAATCGTTCCGGCCGCGCATTGCACGCGATCACACGAGAGACTCGTTACGGCGGGGTGGGGCGAAACTTGAGCGGCCGCGGGTGCGGCGGCAATCATTCGAGCACGGTCGTCGAGGTCACCGCCGGCGCCCGCCTGGCCGTGGCGCCCATTGGCTCCCGCCAGGGCCTGTCAATACTTGGAACAGGAACAGTCTTGCGGAAAAGACGCGATTGCGGCCACCACCGCTGCGAACTGCGGCTCGGTCAGTACCGGGCTCATGGGCAGGCTCAGCACCTCCCGTGACAGCCGCTCGGTCAATGGGAGGCTGCCCTCGTCCCAGCCCGAGGCGCGATACGCGCCCTGCAGATGCGGCGGCACCGGGTAGTGAATGACGGTATCGACGCCGCGCGCCGCCAGGTGCGCCTGCAACGCATCGCGCCGCGCGCTGCGGATCACGAACAGGTGCCACACCGGATCGACGGTGCCATCCACGCGCGGCAACCCGATGTCGCCATCCGGCAAAGCCGACAGGTACCTCCCGGCCCAGGCACTGCGTGCCGCGTTCCACGCATCCAGATGCCGCAGCTTGACGCGCAGGATTGCCGCCTGCAGTTCATCGAGCCGGCTGTTGACGCCACGGACCTCGTGACGGTACTTGCGTTCCGAGCCGTAGTTGCGCAGGCGCCGGATGCGTCCGGCGAGCGCGGCGTCGGCGGTGACCACCGCCCCGCCGTCCCCCAGCGCTCCGAGATTCTTGCCCGGGTAGAAACTGAACGCGGCGGCGGTGCCGAGCGTCCCGACACGACGCCCGCGGTAGCGCGCACCGTGCGCTTGGGCGGCATCCTCGACCAGCGCCAGACCATGGCGTCCGGCAATGGCGGCCAGCGCAGCCATGTCCGCCGGTTGCCCGTAAAGATGCACCGGCAGGATCACCCGAGTGCGCGGCGTGATGCGCGCCTCCACGGCAGCAGGGTCGATGTTGAATCCGCCTTCCGTGGGCTCGACCGGCACCGGCGTGGCGCCCGTTTCCGACACGGCGAGCCAGGTCGCGATGAACGTCATGGACGGCACGATCACTTCATCGCCGGGCCCGATGCCCAGTGCGCGCAGGATCAGCGTGATCGCGTCGAGCCCGTTGCCCACGCCGACGCAATAGCCGCCTTCGCAGTGGTCCGCGAATTCCTGCTCGAACGCGGCGGTCTCGTCGCCGAGGATGAACTGACCGCGGGCCAGGACCTTCTGCCATGCCGCGTCGAGCTCCCCGCGGATCGAATCGTGCAGCGCGGCGAGGTCGAGGAATGGCACCCGCGTCGCGGCGTGCGCGGGTGCGAGCGAGTCGGTCACCCTGCCGCCTTCGCCTCGGTCGCGGCCTTGAACTCGTTATAGTCGCGAAAGTAGTCCGCCTCGTCGTAGAACTCGGATGCGAGCACCATGCACACCGACCCGGACGAGAAGTTGTCGATCTCGCGCCACATCATCGGCGCGATGTAGAGGCCGTAGTAGGAACGGTTGAGGTGGTAGCGGCGCGTCCGGGACCCGTCGTCCAGCGCGATGTCGAAACTGCCCGACATCGCGATCACGAGCTGGTGGAGCTCCTTGTGCCCGTGGCCGGCGCGGCTCGCGCCGCCGGGGACGTCGTACAGGTAGTAGACGCGCTTGATGTCGAACGGTATGTGACGCCCGCTTTCGGCGAACGTGAGGTTGCCGCGCGGATCATGGATGATCGGCAGTTCGATGAAACGGCACAGCTCTAGTCCCATGGGTGAAACCTCCTTGCGGGATTGACGGAATGGCGCCTACGGCTTGAATCGCACCCGGACCAGACCGTCGCGGCAGGCCAGCAGTGCGCTGTGCCTGCCGAATCGGTCGTGCTGTCGAGCCGCGCCACGCTGCCATTCGACGGGTTCCGCAGCGACGATGGCACGCCCGTCGATCCGCGGCAACTGATAAGGCTCGAAGATCAGGGACCGGATGAGATTCACGCATGCCTGGACTGTCATCGCGTGCCAGTCGACGATGTCGATCGCCGAAAAATCGATGGAACGCCGGTCGTAGTAGGTGGCCGCGGCGGCATCCTGCGGTCGGCGCACTTCCCGGTCGGCGACGATGTCCTCCAGATTGCGCTTGAACAGCTCGTAGCCGTGCGCGTGATACAGGCGATAGAGATCGAATGCGCTCACGAAGCCGGGCACCGGAAAGACGGTCTGATCGACGATGTCGCCGTCGTCGATGCCCGCGGCGAGCAGGTGCAGCGTCACGCCGCTCGAGGATTCCCCGTTGCGCAGCGGCCACATGCTGGGAAAGCAGCCCCGATAGCGCGGCAACGCCGAGAAATGGAGGTTGTACGCGCGGGCCCCGCCGAGTTGTGCCGAACGGATGATGCGGTCGTACTGAAGACTGAAGAGCAGATCGCAGGCGTCGAGCGCCAATGCGTCCAGCGAATCCACGGTGGCCAGCGACATCCGGGTGCCAAGCGCGCGCAACGATGGCTCCCAGGTGTCCGTGCCCGCGTCGCCCGCGACCGGCACCGCTGCCAGGGCCCAGGGTTCGCCCTGCAGCGGCAGCACATCGGCAAGGTACCCGAGGGCGTTGCACGCCAGCTCACCTTTTCCGCATACCACGAGGCGCCTGTGGTCACGCATCGGGCCGCCCCCCCGGTTCGCGCCAGTCGTGATCCCACGTTACCGGACCACCCAGCGCGTGCTCGTAGCGCCTCAGGTCCTCCGCCGAATCCACTTCACACCAGCCCCCGTCCACCGCCACCGTGCCGATGCGCTCCCCTGCGCCCAGCATGCGCTGGAGCAAGCCGGTCATGTCGAGACGGTCGCGCCGGTCCGCAGGCTCGGCATTCCAGGCCGCCAGCACGCGCTCCCATCCCGCCGGCCTGAACCGCAGCAGCCCCATGTATTGCCCCTGCACGTCATCGAGCGACTCCGGCCGTGCCCCGATTGCCGTGAGCCGGCCACCCGCCTCGCGAAAGGTTTCGGCGTCGCTCAGCGGATCGGCGAACCGCAGCGACCAGAGCGCGCGCCACGCACGATCGAAGGCGAGCGCAATGTCGTCCGGCGAACCGATCAGGCGGCGCACCACCGGGGCCGCGTAGACGATATCGGAGTACGAAACGACCGTGTCGCCCGCCGCCATCCACTGCGTCGCGCAAACGGCCGACGCGACCATGTTGGTCTCGGCCCAGCGCGGATTGTGGATCGTCGTCGCACCCCGGCCCTCGAGTTGTCCAGCGCGATAGCCGGTCACGATCGCGATCTCCTCGATGCCGGCGCCCCGCAGTGCCGCGATCTGCCATTCGAGCAAGGTGCGCCCGGCCAGCATCGTGAGGCACTTGGGCCGGTCGCGCGTCAGTTCGCCGAGGCGCGATCCGCGGCCTGCAGCGAGGATCAGCGCACGCGTGGTCTTCACGGCGTCAGCCGCGGCGCGGCCATGCCCAGCGCCTGCCGTACCAACCAGCGATCGTGGTCCCGGAACGGCGCTTCACGCTCCGGGTGCCACATCAGTGCAAACCATCGCCGGTCGGGGTGGCTGAACATTTCCACGCTGCCATCGGGCGCCAGCGCCAAAGGAATCAGCCCGAGCGGTGCCTCGCTCACGGGCAGGCCCCAGCGATGGTAAGAGTTGACGTCGGTCGGCGGTTCGTCCCGCAGAACTTCGGACGACCTGGCCATCGGGGCGAGCGCGTGGCGCGCCGCCACGTGCCCGGTTACCGGCACGAGCGAGCCACCCAGGTCGATCCACATGAGCTGCGCGCCCCGGCAGACCCCGAGCACCGGCAAACCCCGTCGCCCGCACTCTGCCAGCAACGCGCGCTCGGTCGCGTCGCGGCGCGCGCTCGCGCCGACGTCGTCGCCGCCGGAGAGGATGATCGCGTCCAGTGCGAACGCCTCCACGTATCCGGCTGCGCTCAGGCCGACATTGGGCAGCGGGATCCACGCCGCTTCCGGCAAGGCCCAGCGGATGAATTCATCCCAGGTCGCCGCCAGCGCGTCGCGCAGTTCGCCGGTTCCGGCATCGCGCAATTCGCGCATCGAGACGCCGATACGGCGCGGGCCGGTCATGAGTGACCGACTTCGTGCGTCGGGCGCAATGCGTGTGCAGCGCAGTTGAGCTCGGCCATGCCCGCCGCCACGAGGCGCCCGTAGGTCTGCTCACCGCAGCCGATCGCTGCCGGCAGGCCGAGCTCCGCACAGCGTATCGCCATGTGCGAATTCGCGCCGCCGAACTTGGTTACGAGCCCGACGATGCCGCGCGTGAATACCCAGTCGAAGCCGGGATCGGCATTCTCGATGCAGACGATGCAGCCGAACAGGTTCACGCTTGCGCTGCTGTGGGCGTCGAGCGCAACCACGCGTCCGCTCGCGCTCCCGGTGCCGATGAAATTGGGTTCGCTGCGGTGGATGGTGGCGACGTAGATGTCGCGCACGTCGCGCACGATGTGGCTCAGGCGAAAGGCGTGCGCATCCGCGTGCCGCTGGCGCCCCTGCTCGGCCAGCGCAAGGAAATGGCGATCGGCGTAATCGATGACGGGGTCGCTGCACGAGCGCTCGAGTGCCGGCCAGTCGACGAAGGACAGGTCATCGCGGCTCAGGCCTTGCGACTCGCCCCAATCGGCCAGCGCCTCGAGAGCGTCCGACAGGCAGCGCGTGAAGACGAACTTGGCGTGTTCGCGGCCGGCAATCGCGCGGCGTGCGTAGGCGAGCAATCGGGTCGGATTCGTCGCCGGCAGCCCCGCTTCGACCAGCAGCGAACGGAGCGCCGAGCGTTCGCCGTACCGCAACGTATACGAGGGCGCCGCGGCTTGCGGTGCCCGCGGCAGCGCCTCGGCGAACAGATCGTCGCGTGCGTCGTAGCGGCGCGAAGTGATGTCATACGTGCCGGGGCGCAGATGGCCGTAGCGCGCGAGGAATTCCGCCCGTGGCGCCTCACCGCGACAGACGGCATCGTAGTCGCGGAGCATGCCGCTCGTCACCGTCGCTATCGAGCGCCGAAAGGCATCGAGACGTTCGGGCGCAAGCGCCCCGCGCCGCACCGCCGAGCGCAGCAGCGCTTCGGCAATGAAGGCATGGCGCGCAACGACGGCGAAAGCGAAGGTGCCGGTCCGCGTGCAGTCGCGCACCAGCCGCACCGCGCGACGCAACGCTTCGAAGCCGCCGGCGCGCCCTGCCGCGGCAGGCGCCGGGTGCGAGGCTTCGAGTTCCTGCGTGAGGCGCTGCCCCATCGCGAGCGAGCCGCCGTCATCGAGTCGCAGGCAGGCGATCGTGAGCATCCGCAGGCGGTCGCGATAGTCGGTGCGCGCGCCACGGGTGAGCACGCCCGCATACCGCTTGCTGAAAGTGCGATCGAAATCGAGGTCCAGGCACGTGTGCGCGATCTCGAATTCCACCTTGTCGTGCAGTTCGGGCTGCGCGTCGAGCCGGTCGAGCCACGCATCCACCAGCGCATGGCCCGCCACCTCGCCCATGCCCGCCGGCAGAAACGAATTGAAGCTCGCCCTTACGTCAACATAAGGATGGCTGTTGACCACCACCATGAGCTCTTCCGGGGGCAGCCTGCGGTAACCCATGAAAGCCCGCGCATCGCGCCAGACCTCTCGTGTGACCAGCTCGCGATACAGCGAAGTGGCGAGCGGGCGCGGATTCGTACCGATGATCTCGGCCGGATTCCAGTCGGGCATCACCGCGAGAATCGTGCGCCGGCCGAACAGACCGTCGCGCGGCGCGCCGCAGTCGCGCACGAAGTTCTCGACGAAGACCAGTTGGCGCGATACGCGCCGTTCGGTGACCGGGTGCCAGGCCTGGGCCGAAGCGATGCGGCGCACTTGCAGCAGATACAACTCGCCGGCGCGCGTGAGCGCGAATTCGATGTCCAGCGGCACGTCGCCGCAAAGGCGCTCGAGCTCCCGTGCGAGACCGAGAAAGCGCGCCACGCGCGGCGACTGGATGTATTCGGGGGCCGCGTTGCGGTACACGCGCAGCGCCTTGTGCACGCCGCGCCCTGCGGTCACCGAATCGGTCTGGCCGCTTTCGTCGTCGAAGTTGAGCACGTAATAGGGTGCCCCGTGAACCAGGTCGTGGGTCATGATCACGCCGCTCACCGCGACGTCGTCCAGCATGGGCTGGACGAGGATCTGGTCGAGTGGATTGCCGGTGAGCGATGCGGCCACGCGGTCGATCGCCGCGCCGACGGCGGGCGCCAGTTCCCCGCGTACCTTCAGCACGCTTTCGAACGCACCGGCCATGGAACCGCGCTCGCCATCCTCCGCCTGGGCGCTCGATCGAACCGCCAACGGCACCCCGCCGAAGCGGGCTGCCACGCGCTGCAGGCAGCGGGTGCGCGTGCGTCGCCACTGTTCCACGGTGAAATGCAGCAGATCGGGCACGAGCGCGGTACGCAGGCGCGGCGCGAGGCGCTGCAGCGTCTCGGCCTTGGTGCCGAACCGGAACGTGGCGGTCCCCGCGCGGAGACGTGCGCTCCGCCGGCGCTCAGCCTGCATAGTCATAGCGCAGGCGCGCTTCGGCGAGAACGAACGGCGGATCGGCGAGCGCCACGGGCTGCGCTCGCCGCTTCAACACCACGAACAGCTTGTCGACGTCGTGGAACGGCACGAATGCATGCGTCATGCGATAGCGCATCAATTCGAAATAGCGCCCCGCCACCGCCAGCTTCCGGTCGAGGTCGCCGTCGTCGCCGGAAGCCCCGTTGCCCGGACCGAACACATTGTGACTTTCGAGAAACAGCATGCCGCCCGGCGCCAGCAGGTGGTAGAGCCGGGCCGCGAACTGCTCGAAATCGAGCGCGGAGTTGCCGTCGATGGTCGCGTGGTTGGCGAGCGAAAACACTGCATCGTAGGGTGCGTCGGGCCGGAACGCCTGGAAATCCGCCACGAAGAAGCGCGCGTTGCGGGCGCCGACCGAATCGCGCACCTCGTTGGCGATGCCCACCAGGTAGGGGTTGAGTTCGATGCCGTCCACTGCGGCGACCCGACGGGCCACTTCGAGCGCCATGAAACCGCAGTTGCTGCCGACGTCCAGCACCCGGGAACGCGGGCCGAGCTCCGCGCCGATGTCGTACAACGCCAGACGTTGCTCGGTGGGCTTGATGCCGCCGATGCCGATGCGCTCCCAACCCTGGTATGCGTAGCCCTGGCAATAGCTGTGCGGCCAGCGCGAGCGTTGCTCGTAGAGCTGGTCGAACACCCGGCGCAGCAACGGCAGCGCGGCCGGGTCCAGCAGCACGGCGCCGAACAGGTCGAGGAATGTGTAATAGCGGCTCAGAAAAAGGAAGTGGGTCGCACCGGGATCAGCCGAAGCAAGTTCGCGCAACAGGACTTCGGCCAGCGAGCCGGCGGCGCGAAGGTCGGATTGCGACCCGATCCATTGCGCGAACATCGCCTCGAACGCCTCCGCCTGCGCTTCGGGTGCGCACCAGCGGCCTTCCAGCCGCGCCAGCGTGGGCAGGAGATCTGCATTGGTCGCGCACGTTTCCGGCACCAGGAAGGCGACCCAGCAGGGATGCCCGAACGCCTCGCTGCAGAACGCGTTCCAGGCGGCCTCGAGAGTCGCCCCGCCGGCCCCGTCGAGGTCTTCGCCGATCGCGTCCAGCCGGGCGACGAGTCGATCGTGGCGGGTGGATCCCAAGCGCGGGAATCGTCCGACGATGGTGCGCAGCGCAGCGTGCAAGGCTTTCGTCGGTGTCAGGGAGCGGCCCATCATCCCGCTCCCGCCGGATCGTCTGCGTCCGGGAGCGTCAGCAGCGCCAGATGCTTCAGCACCGGGTGGATGACGAAATACGTCTCGGCGGTTTCGTCCTCGGTGGCGAGCGCCGCCGGCAACCGACCGCTCGAGCGGATCTCCGCGAGCACATGGCACATCAGGTCGGCCCGGATGGCCGGGTCGTACAGCAGGTCCACGTCCAGGCCGGCCGGCGGCAATGCATAGCGCCGTCGTGCCAGTACCGGGCCTTCGTCGATTCCGCGTCCCAGCACCAGAACCGAGGCGGCGCATTCATGCTCCTGGAGCATCCCGTAATACACCGTCGTGCTGCCGCGATAGCCCGGCAGCCAGCCCGAGTGCGCATGCAGGAACGGAATGTCGAGCCCGAGCACGCTCGGGCCCACGATCTGCGCACCGAAGCCTGAATAGATCACGCAAGACGGCCGCCACGCTGCCAGTCGCTGCAGCACTTCGTCGCTGTTCACGTCGCGCGCGGCAATCGTCTCGGCCGCCCAACCGGCAGCCTGGCAGGTCGCCTCCAGCGGCACGTCCAGATCGGGCAGCGCAAGATCGATCGCACCCACCGGCCTCGCGAGCGGTACTGCCGCCGCCTGCTCCTCGGCGGCAGCACCGCAGATCAGGACCCGCCCCGGGGTCAGCCCCGCGGCCGCGAGCGCCTGCGCATAAGCCTGCGAGCGCGGCGTGCGGGCGGCGAGGAAGAGGCTGTTCGCCAGCATCACGCACGCATCCGGGCGCGCGCCGCGAGCGCGTCCACGTGGCGGCGCTCGGCGCGCACGAGCGCTGCAGCCCTCGGACGCCATCCGGGTGGGAGCGCATCGCGCCGCGCGCCGATGATGTCGTTCACCTTGAGCAGCGCATTCAGGCAGGGCAGGCGCCCGGCGCGTCCGTAGGTGCGCTCGAGCAGATCGCCGAAGGCCACGTAGCGCTCGGGCGCGCGATAGTCCTCGCGGTCGAGGGGCCGCCAGCGTTCGTCGTAGGCGCCATGAACCCGCTTGGTCACTTCGAAACGTTGCACCAGCCCGGTCACGGCAGCGATGGCCCCGGGAGCTCCGCGCTCGATCCCTTCCGCCAGGGTCGCGAACAGCGCGAGGGCGGGCTCTGCCGCGTCCGGCGTGCTCGGATACGCCGTGCCCGTGGCCTCGAACCAGCGCACCGCTTCGTCCCGCTGCGCTCTCCACGCGTCGATGAATGCCGCGCCGCCGTACTTCGAATAGAAGTAGGTATTGGGCTGTTCCAGCAGATCGCCGCTGGCGTAGGGGTAGTCGGGCATCATGGGGGCGTCTGACCGGCACGAAGCAGCACATCGCGCGCGACGGCATCTCCATCGCGCAGCGCTCCGGAAGTATCGATGACCATGTCGGCAGTCTCCGGTTCCGGAAACCGGATGTCGACACCGGCGACATTGCGAGTCTCGCCCCGCAGGGCCGGCGCGTACAGATTCCGGGTGTCGCGCGCAGCGAGCACGTCGACCGGTGCGGCGAGATAGATCTCGAAGTAACGCGAAAAGCGCTGTCGGTTCGCCGCGCGCAGTTCGGGGAACAGCGACAGGATGCAGCATACGACGTTCATCCCCTGGTCATCGAGCCATGCGCACAGCTCGGTGATGCGCTGCGCGTTGAGTCGGCGACCGGCTGGCGTATACGGGGCATCACCCTGGTCGTGCGCGAAGACGCGGCGCACGTCGTCGCCGTCGACCAGCACGGAATTCGGCGCCCATTCGCGCCATTGCCGGACCACGGCGCGGCCCAGCGTGGTCTTGCCGCTGCCGGACAATCCGATGATCCAGATCACCATGGTGGTCAGGCTCCGGAGCCTTCGGCCGGAACGAGGCGCTCGACATGCAGCAATGCCTGTGCGGCGACCGTTCCGGAATAGCCGAGATGCGGCGCGAAAAATGCCGAACGCAATTCGTGGCGCACGTTCTTCTGCTCCTCCCAGAGGGCTGCGTCGTCCAGCAGCGCGCGCAATGTCGTTCCGGGACCGGGCGCCGCATGCGCGATCACCTGCCGGATGACGAGGTCGGGCGAGCCCTCGCCCAGCAGCGGATCGCCCTCGGCATCGGGCACATCCAGCAGGACGAGGTTGCGGTCGGCATAGATGGCGCCGAACGCGGGTCCGCCGTAGTCGCAGAGCACCCAGTCGGCCACGGCGTAGAGCGGCATGTTGTCCGAGGAGTCCGTCACGACGCGCAGCAGGCCCAGATCGCGCAAGGCTCGCGCCTTGTCCGGTTCCTGCTGCGACATCAGCGGGTGCAGCTTCACGATGACGTTGAAATCCCGGGCGAGCGCAGCCACCGCAGCGTCGTGCCATCCGACGGAGGACAGGTCTTTCCAGGTCGGCAGCCAGACCACCGTGCGTTTGTCCGGGTCGCCGCCCATCGCTTCCAGCAGCTCGCGCCGCCGCGGCAGCAGCTCGAAGAACGCATCGAAACGCGGATAACCGACCTCGACGAGCGCCGCCCGGGTGACGGTCGCCAGGGCTTCGCGCTGATACGGCCCGAAACACAGGATGACGTCGTAAAGTGCGTTCCACTCCCGCATGTTCCAGCCTGCCTTGCCGAGCGAATACATGAGTCGGACATTGATTCGACCCAGCCGCTTGATCAAGGGCAACGGTCCGCTCGGGTCGATCGGATGATTCGACACCAGGCACTCGTAACGCGATCCGGACTGCAGCCGCTCGGCGGCTCCGACGCAGTCGATGCCTTCGACCTGCGCGAGTTCCGTGATCTGCCGTGCGTCCTCCCCGAGGGCGGCGTTGACCACTTCGAAACTGCCCGCGGGCAACCGCTGCCATACCGCGCGGTAGTGGTTGAACAATTCCGGGATGTGCATCAGGAAACCGAAGCGGACCGCCTGCGCCGGTTGCGCCGATGTGCTGTCGTGCCCGGGTTCGGCACTCCGCCAGGTTGACTGCGTGACCGGCGGCGGCGCCGGCAATTGCGCAAGCTCGGCCAGAGCCGGCGCGACGCGGCCCGGATCCACGGTGAAGTCCAGCTGGTAGCCGATGGTATTGGACAGCTCCTCGGGTGTTCCCAGCAGATACATCAGGTTCTGACCCAGCGTGGCGGCCAGATTCGAGAAATAGAAGAACGGCACGGCGGGATAGTAGAGCACCAGCAGGCGGCAGTCCGTGGGAGCGAACGCCATGTTGGCCATGGCCGCGCCGGTCGGACCCGCGATCATCTCGGCCGCGGCGAAAGTCGCGATCTGCTCGTCGAGGTCCATGGTACCGGTCTGCACGACCTCGAACCCCTGGGCGATGAACTCGGCTTCGATGGCGGGTTCGTTCAGCAACCTTCGATAGCCGGCCGGCCCTCGGCGCAGGTAGAGTCGACGGTGTCCGGCGGGGGTCACGGTCACGGGCAGCAACCCGCTGCGCAAATAGGCGAGCGCGCGCGGCGCGAACAGGATGTCGTCGGCTTGAACCGTCGTGCCGCTGCGGAAATCCAGCGGCATCGTCACGCCCGATTCCGGCACGAGCAGACGCTGCACGCGTTGGCGCATGCCGGGGGCGATCTCGATGATCGGCCGCCGCGCGCAATTGAGGCGGTTCAGTGCGGCGCGGAGATTCGGGTGCAACCCTGCGTCGACGAGCAAGGGCCAATCGTCGTAGCGCGCGTCTGCCGTCAGCGCGCGCAGCTTGGGGAGATGCTCGAACAGCCAGTGGTAATAGTTTCCGGTGCTCTGCCCGCACAGAAAGATGCCGCGTTCCAGCGCCTGCTCCGCAGCCGGTCCGCGGGTGACCAGCGCGTCGTCGCCGAGGCGATAGCGCAGCGTGCTGCTGGTAACGTCCACGCGGTCCTCGCGATAGCGCAAGGGAAGATCGTAGATGATCGCGCGACCGCTGACCGGCAGCAGCAGCGACTCGCCGCCGACCACGTCCACGTCGTGGACTTCCGCCAGGGCGACCGGCGGCACCTGCGTCGGCGTGCGCACTTGCGTCCACGGCTGACCGAAGATGCGCGTCACCGGCACTTCGATCAACTGCGCAGGCTCCACGATCGTTCTCGGCAGATCGAACTCGTGGCACCAGGACTCGATCGTTCGCAGTCTCCGGTAAGGCGCAGGCAATGGCGGCTCCACCCGGTCGCTGCGGGCCACCGAACGCAGGAATTCCCGATATCCCTGGAACACCTGGTCGTTGTGGTACAGGCGCGGGCGGGAAGCGCTGATGCGCCCGGTCACATCCGCGCGCCATGACGGATCGGTTCCCAGGCGGACCGCGATGTCGACGTACGCCTCGGGCGAATCCGCCATGCAATCGGCCACGCCGAGCAACCCGTAATAGGCGGCCAGAAAGCGCGAGCGGCTGGTGTCGGTGACCCAGGTGACCATGGGTCGGCCACTGGCGAGACAGAGATGGGCAGTGGTCGCCCCGCCGTGATGGAACGAGTCGAGCACCAGGTCGGCGGCGAGAATCAGTTCGAGGAATTCGTCCAGCTTCCGGCGCCATGGCACGAAGTGCACTCGCGCGCGATGCGCGCCGACTGCCGCGTCCAGCCTCCCGCGCAACCGCTCGTGCCAGGCCGCGTTGTCATGGTCCTCGATGAACACCACCTGCGCCTGCGGATCACGATCGAGGATGCGCGCTACCGCTGCATCCATCGACGGATGCACTTTCTGCAGCTTCATCGGACACAGGTAGAGCGTCCCGGTGACCGGCAATCCGAGCTCGCCGCGTGAGCGCGGGCACGCGGGCAGCTCCGGCGGCGCGAGGTGCATCGGCAGGCTCGGCAACCGGACCAGTCGTTCGGTGTACTGCGCATTGCCGTCTGGCGGTTCGATCAGCGCACTCGACACGAAGTAATCCTGGTTCGGGACCCCCGAAGTCACCGAATGGCCGTGCAGCACGCACTGCACGCGGGCGAGGCGCGCGAAACTCAGGAGATAGGTGAACGGGTCCATCCCGATCTCCGGGTAGACCAGGACGTCGAGGTGCTCGCGTTCGATCAGCCGGCGGGCGTGCGCGAGCGTCGCGACCGGTATCGGCACGTGCCGGCGGGAAGCAGCCGTGATCCGGCGCAGCTGATCGTCCTCGTGCGTTCCGATCGTGAACAGGACCACTTCGAATGCCGGGTCGGCCGCAAGCGCTTCGATCACCGGGCCGAAGAAGCGCCCGACGGCGTGGCTGTAGAGAAAGCGCGACACCACCCCCACGCGGATCGGCCCGTCTGCCGGCGGCAGCAATGTGTGCGGGGCGGTGTAGGCCAGCATCGGACAGGCAGCGAGGAACAGCGCCGCCACCTTGCGCAGCAGCTCGCGATCGTTGCGGCCGTGATAGGCGAGAAAGAAGCAGGTCTCCGGATACTCCAGCAGCTCCTCCTCGCTCGCGACCAGATCGCTCGCCAGCAGCGCGTCGACTTCGGATTCGAACCGGCTCCGTTCGGCTTCCAGGGCATCCAGCGACGACATCACCGGACTCAGCATCAATGCCCGTCGGATGCGCAGGCCCGGATGCGGTTCGATCGCGAGCGCTCGGTCATACAGCGTGCGCGCCTCGTCGAGACGACCCAGCCGTTGCAGCACGGTGCCGAGGTTGGCCAGGCACTTCACGGTGCGGGGATGCGCCGCGACGGCTTCCTGCAGCACGCGTTCGGCTCGCGCGAGGTCGCCCTTCTCGTTCAATACCATGCCCAGCCCGTTCAGGGCCTCTTCCATTCCCGGTTGCAGTTCCAGTGCCCGCTCGTAGGCCACCGTCGCTTCGTCCAGGCGGTCGAGTCGCAGCAGCAGGTTGCCGAGATTGCTCCAGGCCTGGAACAGTCCCGGTTGCAGTTCGAGCGCGCGCCGATAGCTTTGCTCAGCGTCGTCGTTGACCCAGGCGTCGAAGAACAGCACGCCCAGGTTGTTCAGCGCGTTGACGTGGGCCGGATCGCGCTCGAGCACCGCTTCATAGGCCGCGCGGGCATCCGCATTGCGTTGCAGTCGGCCGAAAGCCACACCCAGTTCGAAGCGCAGTTCGACGCTGTCGGGATTCGCGTCGCTCGCGGCACGCAACGTCAGGGCCGCGGAGAAAGGATCCTTGCGATCCGTCGCCTGCAGCGCCGCGAGATTGACTGCGGCGGAGGGCATGCCCGGCAGGGCGGCGAGCGCGCGCTGGAACAGCGATTCCGCTTCGGCAAGCGCCCCGACCGCCCTTCTCAGGGAGCCGAGATTGTTGAGCGCCTCGGCGAAATCGGCGCGCAGCGCCAGCGCACGCTCGTACGCGAGGACCGCTTCCCGCGACCGACCGAGGCCCTCCAGCACGAGCCCGAGTCCGAACCACGCGAGCTCGCGCGTCGGCGCCAGCGCCGTCGCCCGCTCGTAGGCCATGACTGCGGCCTCGGGTGTCGCTGCTGCCCGGTGCACTTCGCCCAGGTAGAACCAGGCATCGGCGTGCGCCGGATTGAGCCGCGCGACCCGTTCGAGCAGCTCACGAGCGGGGCCGAAGGAGCCTTGCTGAAAACGCAGCACGCCGAGCAGGAACGCGGATTCCCACTCGCCCGGGTTCGCCGCCACGAGCGGTTCGTACAGGGTCGCCGCGCCCGTGAGGTCGCCCGCATTGTGCAGGGCGACTGCCTGTTCGAGCTGCCGGCGGTGTCTTCGGGTCGCGGTCATGGCTTTGCAGTGTGCATCAACGGCTGGTCACCGGACCGAGCGTGCGTGGCATCGGTTGCCGGGTGCGCGGCAAGGCTTGCCGGTGCGCCACCCTCGCGGAGGTGCCTCGGCGGTATCGATGCGGGTTCGAACCGTTCCTTAGCACGCGCCCTGCCAGGCCGGCGATCCGTTCGCCGTTCAGGGTGCGAGCGCAGTCGCGGAAGTGCGGCCATCCGCATGCCACCGCCATAGTCGTTCGAAGACTGCTTCGAGCCGGCGCGCGCCCGAGTCCGCGTTGAACAACGGGGAATCTTCCACCGCCCGTCGTACGCGCCCGCGCAGCTCACGCAGGCCGCCGGGATCGGTCGCGAGCGCCACGGCGCGTTCTTCATAGTCCTGCGGACCGGTCGCGACGAGTTCATCCAGGCCCAGAGCGCCCAGCAGAGCCGACGACATGCGTGCCGCATACCCCGCGCCGGCCAGCGCCAGCAGCGGCACACCGGCCGCAAGGGTCTGCCCGCCGGTGGCGCCGGCAGCATAGACCCAGCTGTCGAGAAACAGATCTGCTGCGGCCAACCGCGCGCTGTGCGCTTCGTACGCGACGGCGGGCGCGAATCGGAGCCGCTCCGGCGCGATTCCCGCATCCCGGGCCGCTGTTCGAAGCCGCGCGACCGCGCCATCGTTGGCCTGCAGGAGCCACAGCACGCTGCCGGGTACGCGCTGCAGAATGCGCATCCAGGACGCGAAGACGTCGCTGCGGATCTTGTAGCTCGCATTGAAGCAGCAGAACACCATCCCCTCGGCGGGAAGGCCCAGGGTCGTCCGGTCTGCAGGCAGTGTTGCCGCCGTGGCGGCCGGTCCGACGAAATATCCCCCGGGCACGAAGGCGAACGCCTCATCGAACCGGTCCCGGATCGCCAGCGGCGTCAAGCGTTCGTCGGTCAGCAGGAAATCGATCCACGGCGCACCCATGGTCCCCGGGAATCCCAGATAGCTCAACTGCAGCGGCGCGCAGCGCAGCGCCAGCGCCTCGCTGCGAGTGTGCTCGGTGTGGCCGGACAGGTCGACGAGGATGTCGATGGCGTCGGCGGCAATCGTGGCGGCGAGATCCGAAGCAGACCAGCTGCGCGCTTCGCGAAAGACGTCCGCAGCGCGTTCGATGCCGCGCCGGACGTCGCTGCCGTCGTCCGGTCCGCTGCCGTAGGCCGTCACGTGGAAGCGCTCGCGGTCGTGCGCCGCGAGCGGACCGGCAATCAACCGGCCGACGGCATGATCGC
Source organism: Burkholderiales bacterium (assembly GCA_038324085.1). GTDB lineage: Bacteria > Pseudomonadota > Gammaproteobacteria > Burkholderiales. The sequence continues at coordinate 23,272 of JBBQHP010000042.1, read as the reverse complement.
GGAAATCGGCCGACAGGTAGCCGACGCGCAACCGCTCGCCGCGGCTCACCCGAGCCGCCATGTCCACAAGCGGTGCGCGACCGCGCAACCACGGCGTGATCCGGTTCGCGACCCACTGCCGGGCCGCGCGCTGCTGGAGTGCAGGATCGTCGAAGATCTGGACGACGTTGAGTGGCGCGATCGCCGCGTCCGGTCGTTGTTCGATCCAGGTGCGCAGCCGCTGCGCGAGCGCTTCCGCCGGCGCCCAGTGGCAGGTCCTGAACTGGTTGAAGGCGAGCGCGGTCAGCGCTTCCGCGAAGTCCGGGCGGCTCGCGAGTGCGCGTTCGTGGAAGGTGGTGGCTGCCGCGACGTCGCTTGTGAGAAGCCCCAGGCTGTAGGCCGACTCTGCATGATTCGGGTCGATCGCCAGTGCGCGCCGGTAGCGCTCGCCGGCTTCGGTGTTGCGCCCCAGCGCAGCGAGCGCATTGCCCAGGTTGTAGGTCGCCTCGACGAAATCGGGACGCAACGCCACCGCCTGCTCGAACGCGTTCATCGCTTCCGTCGAACGTTCGAGCGGGCGCAGCGTGACGCCGAGGTTGTTCCAGGCTTCGGGCCAGTCCGGCTTCAGGCGGGTGGCAGCCTCGAAATGCTGGACGGCTTGCTCGAACCGGCCTCGCTGCCGCAGCGAATCGCCGAGGTTCGCGTGGATCTCGGCCATGTCCGGCGCCAGTTCGAGCGCATCGCGAAAGGCTTGCTCGGCCGCCTCGCTCCGGCCCTGCGCCGCCAGGGCCAGACCGAGATTGTTCAGTGCCGCCGGCTGGCGGGGGTCGAGCGCCGCCGCGGCTTCGAAATGGCGGATGGCCTGGTCGGCAAAGCCCTGCCGGGCAAGCGCATTGGCATGTTCGAACTGGGCTGCGAATTCGCGCGGCACGTGGCCCGCCGCGAGGTCGACGCAGGCCCTGGCTTCCACTGGAAAACCGAGCCCTTCGAGCAGCGCAGCCAACTCGCGATAGGCCTCGACACAATCCGGATGCTGCGCGAGACAGTCGATCAGATGATCACGCGCAGCGGCGGGTTCGCCGCTGGCCGAGGCTGCACGGGCCAGGGTCAGCCACTGCTGGGCCGTGGCGGGCCGGGGCTTGGCGTCCGGTTCCGTCGAGTGGCCCCGGTCAGTCGTCCTCGAGCGCCTGCCCGGGGAACAGGACATCCGTGAAGCCGAACTGGCGCATGTCACGCACGCGCATCGGATACAGGATGCCATCGAGATGGTCGCATTCGTGCTGGACGACACGGGCATGGAAGCCCGCGACGGTGCGATCGATCGTCTCGCCATGCGAGTCGAACCCGCGATAGCGCAGCCGCGTATGGCGGGGCACGATGCCGCGCATGCCGGGGACGGACAGGCAGCCTTCCCAGCCGTCTTCCATTTCCGCGGTGACCGGTTCGAGTACGGGGTTGATCAGCACCGTGTAGGGCACGTCGTCCGCATCGGGATAGCGCGACGATTTCATGCCACCGAAGATCACCACGCGCAATCCGACTGCGATCTGCGGCGCGGCGATCCCCGCGCCGTTCTGCGCCTGCATGGTGTCTTCGAGATCGGTGATCAGGGCCAGCAGTTCGGGCGTGCCGAACCGTTCCACGGGCAGCGCGGTCGCGAGCAACCGCGGGTCACCCATGCGGATCACTTCACGAATCGCCATCGATCGTCACCAGCGCTTCGAGGATACGACGTACCCGCGCCAGCGCCTCCTGGAGCGTCGCGTTGATGTCGCCAAGCTGGATGCCGTGGCGGCTGTCGCCGCGCCCCGCCGCGTGGTTCACCACCACCGCGATGGCACCGTAGTCGACGTTCAGTTCACGGGCGATCACGGCTTCGGGCATGCCGGTCATGCCCACGATGGTCGCGCCGTCGCGCTCCAGGCGATCGATCTCTGCGGCGGTTTCCAGCCGCGGGCCCTGCGTCGCGGCGTAGACCCCGTCGGTCACGACGGGCTCGCCGGCCTGCCCGGCAGCCGCGATGATCGCCTGGCGGACGGACTCGGCGTACGGGTGGGTGAAATCCACGTGGGTCACGGGCTGGTCGGGCCCTTCGAACAGCGTGTGCTTGCGGCCCCAGGTGTAGTCGAGGATCTGGTGCGGCACGGCGATGGCGCCGGGGCCCATGTCGGCACGGATGCCGCCCACCGACGCCACCGACACGATGCGGCGCACCCGTTGCGCATGCAGCGCCCACAGGTTGGCCCGGTAGTTCACCTGGTGCGGCGGAATGGTGTGCCCGTAGCCGTGCCGCGCCAGGAATATCACGTCGCGATCGTTCAGCCGACCGAACGTGAGCGCGCCGGACGCTTCACCATAGGGCGTTCGGATGACCTGGCGCCGGGTCACTTCGAGGTTCGACAATTGCGTGAGACCGCTGCCGCCGATGATGCCGATGGGTTCGCTCATGTCACGCCGTGTCGGGCAACGCGTACACCGCCGGCAGGTTGCGCCATGCCCCGTAGACGTCCATTCCGAAACCGAACACGTAGCGATCGGGCACGGTCACTCCGACGTAGTCGGCGGTCACCGGTTTGTCCCGGTCGAGGATTTTTTCGCAGAACACCGCGGTCAGCACTTCTTCCGCGCCGCCCTCGAGCAGGGACTCCCGGATCGCCGCGAGCGTCCAGCCCTCGTCGAGAATGTCGTCCACGACCAGCACGACCCGGCCCCGCAGATCGCCCTTGGGTCGCACCTTCCACTCGATGGTCTTGCCCCGGGTCTCGCCGCGATAGCGCGTTGCGTGCACGTAGTCGAAATCGAGAGGGAAGCGCAGCAGCGGCAACAACTGACCGCTGAATACCACCCCGCCGCCCATCACCGACAGCACCACCGGGTAGCGCTGCGCAAGCCGCGCGGACACTTCATCGGCCACGCGCGCCACCGCCGCCGCCGCGGTCTCGGCCGTGCATACGCATTCGGCGGATTCGAGGATCTCCCACGCGCGCGCGGCCGTGAGCATGCCGGGCTCAGGCAGCCGGGTCGCGCGCGAAGTTCGCGGCAAAAGCCGCGAATTCGGGACCGACCTCCGCATGCCGCAGCGCGTAGACGTAGTTGGCCATCATGTACCCGAGCTTGGAACCGCAGTCGTAGCGCGTGCCGTGGAATTCCCAGGCGAGTGCCGGCTCGTGATAGAGCAGTTGTGCGATGCCATCGGTCAGCTGGATCTCTCCGCCGGTGCCCTTCCCGATGCGCTCCAGAAAGTGGAAGATGTATGGCGTGAGGATGTAGCGGCCCACCACCGCGAGATTGGACGGAGCGTCCTTCGATTCCGGCTTCTCGACGATGCCGGCGATCCGGTGCAGGCGGCCTTCGATGGGTTCGTTGCGGATGACGCCGTATTTGTTCGATTCCGCCAGCGGAATCTGCTGCACGGCGATGACGGAACTCTGCCGTTCCTGGAAGATGTCCACCATCTGCCTGAGGGCCGAAGGTTCGCCGTCGATCAGGTCGTCGGCGAGGATGACGGCGAACGGTGCGTCGCCCACGACCGGTCGCGCGCACAGGACGGCGTGTCCCAGGCCCAGGGCCTCGGGCTGACGCACGTAGATGCAGCTCACGTTCTTCGGGACGATGTTGCGCACCGATTCGAGCAATGCCGTGCGCCCGCGCGCCTCGAGTTCCTGTTCGAGCTCATAGGCCTTGTCGAAGTGGTCCTCGATGGCGCGCTTGGCCTTGCCGGTGATGAACACCATCTGGGTGATGCCGGCAGCCACTGCCTCTTCGACGGCGTACTGGATGAGCGGTTTGTCCACCACCGGCAGCATCTCTTTCGGGCTCGCCTTGGTGGCCGGCAGGAAGCGTGTGCCGAGGCCGGCGACGGGGAAGACTGCGGTGGTGACTTTGCGCAAGGCAGGAACCCGGGAGTGAGGAGATCAGGCGGCGGCACCCGCTTCGGCGCTCGCCAACAATTCTAGCAACCCGGCCTCGTCGAGGATAGGCACGCCGAGTTCGCGCGCCTTCGCGGCCTTGGAGCCGGGATCGGCGCCGGCCACGACGTAGTCGGTCCGGGCGGAGACACTGCCGGCGGCCTTGCCGCCGAGCGCCTCGATGCGGGCTTTCGCCTGGTCGCGGGTGAGCGTGGGGAGGGTTCCGGTCAGGACGAACGTGCGGCCGGTCAGCGGCCGCGGCGTGGCCTCCGCGCGGCCGGCATGCTCCGGCCACGTCACGCCGCCGGAGCGCAGTTGTTCGATCACCTGCCGGTTGTGGGGTTCGGCCAGGAAGCGCGCAATGCTCTCGGCGACCACGGGACCCACGTCGGGAACCTGCTCCAGCTGTTCCGTCGCTGCCGCGAGCAGGCGGTCCAGAGACCCGAAGTGATCCGCGAGATCGCGGGCAGTCGCTTCGCCGACATTGCGGATGCCCAGCGCGAAGACGAATCGCGCCAGGGTCGTATCGCGGCTCCGTGCGATCCCCGCCATCAGGTTGGCCGCGGACTTCTCGGCCATGCGCTCGAGTCCGGACAACCGGCCGACATCGAGACGATAGACGTCGGCCGGCGTGCGCACGAGGCCGCCATCGACCAGCTGGTCCACCAGCTTCTCGCCGAGGCCGTCGATGTCCATGGCCCGGCGCGACGCGAAATGCAGCAATGCCTGCTTGCGCTGCGCGGCGCAGTAGAGGCCGCCGGTGCAGCGCGATACCGCTTCGCCGGCCGGCTTGATCACCGCCGACGCGCACACGGGACATTGCGCGGGCATGCGGAACGCAACGGCGTCCGCCGGGCGCCGTTCGATCACGACCGACGCCACTTCGGGAATCACGTCGCCGGCGCGGCGTACGATCACTGTGTCGCCCACCCGGACATCCTTGCGCTGAACCTCGTCCTCGTTGTGGAGGGTCGCATTGGTCACCGTCACCCCGCCCACGAAGACGGGCGCGAGCCGCGCCACCGGCGTAAGCGCCCCGGTTCTGCCGACCTGGACGTCGATCCCCAGGACCACGGTGGTTGCTTCCTGCGGCGGAAACTTGTGGGCCGTCGCGAAACGCGGGGCGCGCGAGACGAAACCCAGCTTCTGCTGGGAGGCCAGGTCGTCGACCTTGTAGACCACCCCGTCGATCTCGTAGGGCAGAGTCGGACGGCGTCCGCCCATTGCGCGGTAGTAATCGAGCAATCCGGCGACACCCGTGACCACGGCCCGCTCCCGGGTGACGGGAAATCGCAGACTTTCGAGCCAGTCCATCTGGACGCTTTGGCGATCCGCGGGCACCGCGCCGCCATCCACCCGGCCGATTCCATAGGCAAAGAAACTGAGGTTGCGCAGGGCCGTGATCCGCGAGTCGAGCTGGCGCAAGGCGCCCGCGGCCGCGTTGCGCGGGTTCACGAACAGCTTTTCGCCGCGGCCGCGCTGTTCCTCGTTCAGGCGTTCGAAATCCCGCTTCAGCATGATCACTTCGCCGCGCACCTCCAGGGACGCGGGCACCGGCCCGCTCAAGGCAAGGGGGATCGCGCGTACCGTGCGCAGGTTCGGCGTGACGTCCTCGCCCGTGGTCCCGTCGCCGCGCGTGGCGCCGCGGACGAACCGACCGCTCTCGTAGATGAGACTGACGGCCAGGCCGTCGAACTTGGGCTCCGCCGCGTACGGCACCTGTTCGACACCCAGAGCGTCCCGCACCCGCCGATCGAATGCCTCCACGTCCTCGTCGCTGAAGACATTGCTGAGCGAGAGCATCGGCAGCGCGTGCACGACGGAGGGAAATTCCGCTTGCGGCTTCGCGCCGACCCGCCGGGTCGGCGAATCGGGTGTTGCGAATTCCGGATGTTCCGCCTCGATCGCCAGGAGTTCCTGGAACAATCGGTCGTACTCGGCATCCGGCAGCTCCGGGTCGTCGAGCACGTAATAGCGATAGCCGTGGTGCTCCAGCAACGCCCGCAAACGGCTGACCCGCTCGGCGAGCGCGGACGCCTGGGTCATCAGGAGAACAGGCGCAGCGCCAGTGGTCCGCCGGGAGCGATCCCGCGCGCTTCCATGGTGGCGAAGACGCCGGCAAGTGCGCGCCGCGTCGCTTCGATGCCGGCATCGTTCAGCGGCTGCCGATTGTCGTCCACGAGCTTCCCGTCGAGCGATCGGGCGAACTGCTGCGCCACGTCCACCATGCGATCGAAGGCGGCGATGCCGCCGCTGGCGCGCGGCACGTCGAGCAGGAAGGTGATGCCCGCCGTGGACATGGAACGGATGGTCTCGACGAAGAACGGCTCCGGATCCTGGTTGTCGAGCGTGAACTGGGTCACGCCCGGCGCGGTTTCGCTGTGGAACAGGCCGTCGGCCTGCAGGCGCAGTCCGTCCGCTTCGGCCAGCGCCCGGATCGTGGTTCCGGCGAAGGCGTGCCCTGGCGGGGCGACGACGCTGATGCCGATGGCGATGTCCACGTCTGCGCAGAGTCCGTCCAGCGCCTTCGCCTGGGCCGCATAGGCTGCGGTATCGGGCAATTCGAGCGCGGCGCCGATGCGGCTCGCGAGATCGGAGATCATGTCGGAAAAATTGTCCAGGTCGGTCTTGGTCGCGACCCCCTGGCGATCGGCGAGCTGCAGCGCCACCTTGAGGCGCCGGTACCGGTTGCTCCCTTCCTCCGAAACCGGCATCCAGGAGGCGCCGGCGCCGCCGCTGCCGTGGACCTGCACCGGGCGGGACAGCGCGGCTGCGGCGCTGGAGAGGTCGTCCAGCGCGGTCTGGGGAAACGGCGCATTCGCGGTCAGGACCACCGTGCAATCGATCGGCGTGGAATCGGGTTCGAGGGTCGCGACGGTGTTCCAGCCCACGTGCGGGGGCGGCTGCGCCGTCGCCACTTCGTGCGCCGGTTCTCCGTCGCCGGCCGGGTCGCGCGCGACGCGCGTTTCCGGCACCGGTTCCGCCAGCGAACCCATGAGCACGTCGCGCTGCGGCTGATCGAAGGCCGCCTCGGCACGGCGGCGATGATTGCGCTCCTGCAGCCAGTTGAACGCGTAGACGCCGACCACCACCACGATGCCGAGAACCAGCAGCCAGAGTTGCAGATCGCTCATCGTGCGACCGTCCGCCGACTACTCGGCGGGCTCCAGGTTGAAGATTGTGATTCGGACCGGCGGGACCTCCGGGTACGACCCTGCCAGGATAGCCGCGAAGCTGCCTGGCACGCGGCTCAACCGGCCTGCTCCCTCACCCCTGGCCGCGTCGTTGCTGTGCGCCTGTCTCACGCCGCCACCTCCTCCCTGAGCTTCAGCGCTTCCTCGATGTCGACGGCCACGATGCGGGACACGCCCAGTTCCTGCATCGTGACACCGATCAGCTGATCCGCCATCTCCATCGTGATCTTGTTGTGGCTGATGAAGATGAACTGGGTATGGTCCGACATCTTCTTGACCAGTTCGCAGAAGCGGCCCGTGTTGCTGTCATCGAGCGGCGCGTCGACCTCGTCGAGCAGGCAGAACGGCGCCGGATTGAGCCGGAACAGGGAGAACACCAGCGAGACTGCGGTCAGCGCCTTTTCCCCGCCGGAGAGCAGGTGGATCGAGGCGTTCTTCTTCCCGGGCGGGCGCGCGACGATCTGCACGCCGCTGTCGAGAATCTCCTCGCCCGTCATCACCAGCTTCGCTTCGCCGCCGCCGAACAGCGCGGGAAACATTTCGGCCAGGTTGCGATTGACCTCGTCGAAGGTGGCCTGCAGTCGTTCACGGGTTTCGCGGTCGATGCGGCGAATGGCGTCCTGGAGCGTCGCCATGGCCTCGTTCAGGTCCAGCGACTGGGCTTCGAGGTAGCCATTGCGATCGCGGGCCGTCTTCAATTCGTCCAGTGCCGCGAGGTTGACCGCCCCGAGGGCCGCGATCGCCTCATTCATGCGGTTGATCTCCGCCTGCAGCGCACCGGGACGCGGCGCTTTCTCCACCGAGGCGAGCAGGGCCGCTTCATCGGCCTGCGCCTCGGCCAGCTGCTGGGCGAAGCTCTCTTCGCTGAGGCGGGCTTCCTGTTCCTTCAGGCGCTGCTCGCCGATCCGGGTGCGCAGGGGTTCCAGTCGTTGCTCGGCCGCGAGTCGTTCGCCTTCGGTGGCGCGCAGCCGGGTCTCGGCTTCGGCCAGCGCGTCGCGCGCGAGCGCCAGGGCCCGCTCGCGCGCCACCTTGACGTCGAGGACCGACTGCAGCCGGGTCGCCAGCGGATTTTCATCCAGGCCGGCCAGCTCGGTCACGGCCTCTGCGAGGCTCGCTTCCGCGCGCGCCCGCTGCTCGGCGATCGCGGCCAGGGCGCGGTCCAGTTCGCCGATTCGGCTCTGGGCGGTGCGCTCGCCGAATTGCACTTCCTGGTGATCACGCTCGGCGCGCAGGACCCGCTCGCGAATCTCCGCCAGAGCGCCTTCGGCGCTCCGGAATGCTTCGGCCGCCGCGTCGACCTGCTCCTGCAACCGGGCAATGGATGATTCGAGCGTCGCCAGAGCTTCGAGGGCCTGCTGCAATGCGCTCTGTTCCTGGATACGCTGCGCGTCGATCTCCGCCAATTCGCCATCGATCCGGGCGCGGCGATCGCGCGCACGCTCGAGTGCCTGCGAGGCCCGCACTTCTTCGAGTTCGATTTCGTGCCGCCGCTCGGATACGTCGGTCAGGCGTCCGCGCAGGCGCTCGAGGTCGGACCGCTGCTCGGCGAGGGCGAGTTCGCTTTCGGTGCGACGCTGCCGCTCGGCCGCGAGGGTCGCTTCGACCTCGGGAACTTCGGCCTCGAGCTGCTCGATTTCGAGCTTGCGTTCCAGCAGGCCGTGGATTTCGGAGTCGGGTGCGTGGAACCCGACGCTGTGCGCGGTGAAGACATGACCTTCTCGCGTGACCACCATTTCGCCGGGACCGAGTCGTGCCGCCATCTCCATCGCGGTCGCGGCGGTATCGACCGCGAACACGCGATCGAGCCATTCGCGCAGCACGTCGGCCACCACGGCATCGCCGGAGGAGACATGATCCACCAGCCGCAGGCTCCCCTGCGGGGCGTCCGCGACAACCGGCGACGTGCCGTCGCGCGACCGGTAGATGGCCAGCTTGCCGGGGGGCGAACCGCCGAACCAGTCCGAGAGTGCCGACGGATCCTCCACCGCGATGGCGTTGAGCCGTTCCCGCAGCACCGCTTCCAGCGCATCCTCCCAACCGCTGTCCACGCGGATGTGCTGCCACAACCGTGGCCGCTCCGACAGGCCGTGCTGGCCGAGCCATGCCGCCATCTGCTCGCTCGAGCCGACCTGCTGCTGCAGCCCGACCAGGGCATGGCGCCGCGCTTCCACCGAAGCGAGCCTCTGGCGGATGCCTTCCACCGACTGAGTGACCTGCTGGTACGCTCGTTCCAGTTCGGGCAGCGCCTGTCTGCCGACTTCCTGTCGCTCCCGCAGCGACGCGATTTCCGCGTCCAGTGCGCCCGCATCGGTGCGCAGCTGTTCCAGTACATCAGCGTCCGGCATCACCAGCGCCGCGGATTCCTCGCCGAGACGCTGGTCGCGAACCGCGAGCTGGGCGATCAATTTCTCGGCGTGACCGCGACGCGTCGAGGCGACTTCGAGGCTGCGTTGCGCTTCCGCCAACGCCTGCTGGACGCGTTCCGATTCGGAGCGCGAATCCCGATGCGATTGCTCGGCCGCGGGCAATTGTTCACGCACGCCCGCCAGCGACTCCTTGCGCGCCGCCACGTCCAGTGCGATCGCTTCGAGCTGGCCGCGGGTCTGCTCGAGCGTGCTTGCCAGATCCTCGTGACGCTGTCGCTCCTCGGCGATCTGCCCTTCCAGATCCTGCCGCCGCGCCTGCGCCCGCTGGCGATTGGACCGCAGGAATGAAAGCTCCTGCTCGACCCGGGCGAGTTCGGCATTGCTCTCGTAGAGCTGGCCCTGGGCGGAATGGACGTTGTCCGACGCCGCGTAGTGGCCGGTGCGCAGCGCCTCCAGGCGCTTTTCCGCGTCGCGCAGCGCTGCGCCCGCCTGTTCGATGTCCACCGTGAGTTGCTCGACTTCGCGCGCGAGTCGGCCGCGCAAGCTCGCGGCATCCTGGCGGCGGATGAGCCAGAGCAGACACTGGCTGTGCCGCACCTGTTCCTCCAGCGTCCGATAGCTCTCGGCGGCGACGGCCTGGGTCTCCAGATGCGCAATCTGCGCGCCAAGTTCCCGCCGTATGTCGTCGACCCGCAGCAGGTTCTCGCGCGTGTCCTCGAGCCGTGATTCGGTTTCCTTGCGGCGCTCCCGATACTTGGAAACGCCGGCCGCTTCCTCGAGGAAGATCCGCAGTTCCTCGGGCTTGGCCTCGACGATCCGCGAGATCATGCCCTGTTCGATGATGGCGTAGGCGCGCGCGCCTAGGCCTGTCCCGAGAAAGATGTCGGCCACGTCGCGGCGTCGCACCGCCAAGTTGTTGATGTAGTAGCTCGAACCGCTCTCGCGTTCGAGCACCCGCTTGATCGAGATCTCGCCGTATTGCGACCAGGCTCCCGCCGCCTTGCCGAGGCTGTTGTCGAACACCAGTTCGACGCTGGCGCGACCCACGGGCTTGCGCTCGCCGGAACCGTTGAAGATCACGTCGTCCATGCTCTCGCCGCGCAGATGTTTGGCGGACGACTCGCCCAGCACCCAGCGGACGGCATCGATGACGTTCGACTTGCCGCAGCCGTTCGGGCCGACGACACCGATCAACTGCCCGGGCAGGGCGACGTGCGTGGGATCTACGAAAGATTTGAAACCAGCGAGCTTGATGTGGGTGAGGCGCACGGACTAGCCCGGTCGGGAACAAAGAAAATGAACGTCCAAAAAATCAAGCGCCCGGCGCCGTTACCGGGCCAGGCGTTGGTACCATTTCGAGATCGATTGTAACCGACTTTGCCGGCAGGTCCGCAACCTCGAAACCGCTTCGCGACAGCCCTGCGCCTTCTATAATCGCGGACTTTTTCCGAGCCCGGCGCGATTGCCGCGCCGGCCTTCCGGCGGACCATGAATCCCGATCTCCAGCGCCTGCAACCGTACCCGTTCCAGAAGCTCGCGACCCTGTTCGAAGGGATCGTTCCGGCCAGCCGCTTCACGCCGATCAACCTGTCCATCGGCGAGCCGAAGCACGCCACGCCGCCGTTCATTCTCGCGGCGCTGGAAGCGGGACTCGGCGGACTGTCTGCCTATCCGGCCACGGTCGGCACGCCGGCGCTGCGCACGGCGATTGCCGAATGGCTCCAGGCTCGACATGCACTCGCCGCGGTCGATGCGACAACGGAGGTGTTGCCGGTGAACGGCAGCCGCGAGGCATTGTTCGCCTTCGCCCAGAGTGTCGTCGATCGGACACGGCCCGACCCGATCGTCGTGATGCCCAATCCGTTCTACCAGATCTACGAAGGCGCAGCGCTGCTGGCAGGCGCCCGCCCCTACTTCATCAACCAGGCGCCCGACAACGGCTTCGCGTGCGATTTCGCGGCGGCTCCCGAGAGCGTCTGGCGAACCACCCAGGTCGTCTACGTGTGCTCGCCCGGCAACCCCACCGGTCGGGTGATGACGCTGGAGGAATGGCGCGTGCTGTTCGACCTGTCGGATCGCCACGGTTTCGTGATCGCGTCCGACGAGTGCTATTCGGAAATCTATTTCGACGAGGGCCGGGCACCGCTGGGCGCACTGGCGGCCGCGGCCCGATCGGGCCGCCCCGGCTTTCCGCGGCTGGTCGTGTTCGGCAGCCTGTCGAAGCGTTCCAACGTGCCCGGCATGCGCTCGGGCTACGTTGCCGGCGATCGCAGCCTGTTGAAGTCCTTCCTGCTCTACCGCACCTACCATGGCAGCGCCATGAGCCTCGCCGTGCAGGCGGCAAGTGAGGCCGCCTGGCGGGACGAAGCGCACGTCATCGAGAACCGCCGTCTGTACCGCGAGAAGTTCGCCCGGTTCATCAGCCTGCTGGCACCGGTGGCGGACGCCAGGATGCCCGATGCCGCCTTCTATCTCTGGCTGCCCACCCCCTTCGACGACACCCGCTTCGCCCGGGCGCTGCTCGAACAATATAATGTGACGGTGCTCCCCGGCAGCCTGCTCGCGCGCGAGGCCCACGGCGTGAACCCGGGGCGCAATTTCGTGCGCATCGCCCTGGTGGCACCCTCGGCGGAATGCGCCGAGGCTGCGCAGCGCCTGGCCGAATTCCTCTCCCAATTCCACTGACCCGGGCCCAAACCGCCATGTCGGATCTCCAGAAGACCATCGAAGACGCGTGGGAAAACCGCACTGCCATCAGTCCCGCCTCGGCGCCGGCGCCGCTCAAGCTGGCCGTCGCCGAGGTGATCGCCGGGCTCGACTCTGGCAAGCTGAGAGTCGCGCAGAAGCAGGGCAACGACTGGATCACGCACCAGTGGATCAAGAAGGCCGTCCTGCTGTCGTTCCGCCTCGAGGACAACGCGGTCGTGCGCGACGGCTACACGAACTACTTCGATAAAGTCGCGCCGAAATTTGCCGATTATGGCGATAGCGATTTTCGCGCAGGTGGATTCAGGGTGGTGCCGAATGCGGTGGTGCGCAAGGGTTCGTTCATTGCAAAGAACGTGGTGCTGATGCCGTCGTTCGTCAACATCGGCGCCTATGTCGATGAATCGACCATGGTCGACACCTGGGCGACGGTGGGTTCCTGTGCGCAGATCGGCCGGAACGTGCACCTGTCGGGCGGCGTGGGCATCGGCGGGGTGCTCGAGCCGATCCAGGCGAATCCGACCATCATCGAGGACGACTGCTTCATCGGTGCCCGCTCCGAGGTGGTCGAAGGCGTCATCGTCGGCGCCGGTTCGGTGATCTCGATGGGCGTCTACCTCGGTCAGAGCACGAAGATCTTCAACCGTGAGACCGGCGAAACGAGTTACGGGCGCATCCCCCCCGGTTCGGTGGTGGTCTCCGGCAACTTGCCCTCGGCCGACGGAAAGTACAGTCTCTACTGCGCAGTGATCGTGAAACAGGTGGACGCCAAGACTCGCGCCAAGACCAGCATCAACGAGTTGCTGCGAGGCGATTAACCTCGCGCACCGGGAGAACGACCATGTTCCTGACACCGCTGTTCAAGCTGATGGCCGAGAAACAGGCCTCCGACCTGTTCATCTCGGTGGGTGCGCCCATCTCCATCAAAATCCTCGGCAACATCATGCCGGTGAACCAGCAGATCATGGACTCCGAGACGGTGCGCAAGATCGCCTTCGAGATGATGACCGAGAAGGAGGCGCGCGAGTTCGAGGAAACCAAGGAGATGAATTTCTCCTACCCGGTGCCGGAGATCGGGCGCTTTCGCGTCAATGTCTTTCGCCAGCGCGGCAACATCGCGCTGGTGATCCGATACCTGAAGAGCGGCACGCCGGGGTTCGAGAAGCTGCGCCTCCCCGCCATCCTGAAGGAACTGGTGATGGAGAAGCGCGGGCTGATCCTGGTGGTCGGCTCCACCGGTTCGGGCAAGTCGACGACCATGGCCGCCATGGTCGAGCACCGCAACAATACCCGGACCGGACACATCCAGACGATCGAGGACCCGATCGAGTTCGTCTACACCAACAACAAGTGCGTGATCAACCAACGCGAAGTGGGCCAGGACACCCATTCGTACGAGAACGCGCTGGTGAACGCCATGCGCGAAGCGCCCGACCTGCTGATGATCGGCGAGGTGCGCGACCGCCAGACGCTGCAGCACGCCCTGCTCTATGCCCAGACCGGCCACCTGTGCATGACCACGCTGCATGCGAACAACAGCTATCACGCGCTCGGTCGGGTCATCAACTTCTTCCCGTTCGAGGCGCGCGACGGCCTGCTCGCCGATCTGTCCACCACCTTGAAGTGCATCATCTCGCAACGGCTGGTGAAGGCCATCGACGGATCGCTCGTGGCCGCAGTCGAGGTCATGCTGAACACCAAGCACGTGGCGGAGCTGGTGAAGAAGGGCGAGATCGACCAGATCAAGGAAGCGATGGAGCAGAGCCTGTCGCCCGGCTCTGAGACGTTCGAGCAGGCCTTGTTCAAGCACTATTCGAACGGACTCATCACCAAGGACGAGGCACTGCGCAATTCCGATTCGGCCACCAACCTCTCCTGGCTGCTGAACAACGCCGGTGCCAAGCAGGCCGGCTCGAAGCCCGGCGACATGCTCCGGCCGCCGTCGCGCCCCGAGCAGGCTTCGGCGTCCTTCACCGAACTGAGGCTCAACGTGGACGGGCTGGACAAGCTTTGAACGGGACGCCGCGATGAGCGCCACGCTCGCACTCGCGCAGGCGCTCATCGCGTGTCGCTCGGTAACACCCGAAGACGGCGGTTGCCAGCGCTTGCTGGGGGAGCGACTGGCCCTGCTCGGTTTCCAGGTGGAAAACCTGCGCTTCGGTGCCGTCGACAATCTGTGGGCGCGCCTGGGCACGGCGCGGCCGGTGTTCTGTTTCGCCGGCCACACCGACGTGGTCCCGACCGGCCCGCTCGACCAGTGGCGCTCCGACCCGTTCCAGCCGGAGATCCGCGCCGGCCTGCTCTATGGCCGCGGCGCCGCCGACATGAAGACCTCGCTCGCCGCCTTCGTCACCGCGATCGAGGCATTCCTCGCCGACCATCCGCGACCCGTCGGCTCGCTCGCGCTGCTCATCACCTCCGACGAGGAAGGCGTTGCCGTGGACGGCACGACCCGCGTGATCGAGGCGCTGCGCGCCCGCGGCGAGGTCATCGACTACTGCATCGTCGGCGAACCGACCTCGGTGAGCCGCCTCGGCGACATGGTCAAGAATGGCCGACGCGGCTCGTTGTCCGGCAAGCTCACCGTGCGCGGCATCCAGGGCCACATCGCCTACCCGCAGCTCGCGAAGAATCCGATCCATCTCGCCCTGCCCGCGCTGGCAGCGCTTGCGCAGATCACCTGGGACAAGGGCAACGAATACTTCCAGCCCACGAGTTTTCAGGTCTCCAACGTGCACGCCGGCACCGGCGCGAACAACGTGATCCCCGGCAGCCTCGAGATCATGTTCAATTTCCGCTTCTCGCCCGAGAGCGCGCCGGAGGCGCTGAAAGCCGCCGTGAACGAGGTGCTCGATCGGCATGCGCTGGAGTATTCGATCGACTGGTCTCTTTCCGGCATGCCGTTCATCACGCCGCGCGGCCGACTGGTGGCCGCAGTGTCCGGCGCCGTGCGCGCCGAACTCGGTTACGAACCCGAACTGTCCACGACCGGCGGCACCTCCGACGGCCGGTTCATTGCCACTCTGTGCGACGAAGTGCTCGAGCTCGGGCCGATCAATGCTTCGATCCACCAGCTGAACGAGCACGTGCGGGTCGCGGACATGGAGCCGCTGGCGGCGGTCTATCGCCGGACGCTCGAAGCGCTGCTCGCCTGATCCCGGCGATCCGGTCGTGAAAACACCTGCGGACTTCGCCGCTGCAGCCGAGGAACTGGGGGCAGTCCGGGACTTGCTCCGCTTCGCCGTGACCGCCTTCAACGCTGCCGGCCTCGCGTTCGGTCACGGATTTGCCGACGCCCGCGCCGAAGCGGCGTATCTGATCGCGTGGGCACTCGATCTGCCCCACGCAGGCTTCGACGAGTATCTCGACGCCCGCCTGACGCGCGCCGAGATCCGGTCGGTGATGGCGCTGCTGCGTCGGCGGGCGGAAGAGCGCATGCCGAGCCCCTACCTCACGGGCGAGGCCTGGCTGGGGGACTACCGCTTCCACGTGGACGAAAGGGTCCTCGTGCCCCGGTCGTTCATCGCGGATCTCCTGTTCACGCAGCTCTCGCCCTGGATCACCGATCCGGCTTCGGTACGGCTGGCGCTCGACCTTTGCACCGGTTCCGGTTGCCTGGCGATCCTGCTGGCCGAAGCGTTTCCGGAAGCCCGGGTGGATGGCGTTGACGTTTCCGATGCGGCACTGGAGGTCGCGCACCGCAACGTCGTCGACTACGCACTGCAGGACCGGGTCCGCCTGGTCCAGTCCGACCTGATGAATGCTTTGCGGGAGGTGCGCTACGACCTCATCGTATCCAATCCACCCTACGTGGTCGCCGCGGCCATGGACGACCTGCCGGCGGAATACCGGCGCGAGCCGGACCTGGCGCTGCGCGGTGGCACCGACGGGCTGGATCTGGTGCGTCGGATCATCGCGCAGGCTGCGGACCGGCTGTCCCCAGGCGGCCTGCTGGTGGTCGAAATCGGATACAACCGCGCGGCGCTGGAGGCCGCCTATCCCGCCACGCCTTTCACCTGGCTCGAGACCCACGCCGGCGACGACTTCGTGTTCCTGCTGACCCGCGAAGACCTGCCCCGCTGACGAAGCAGCGGGCGCGCTACCGCGAGCGGCCCGAGCCGGTGCGACGCGGCGGCGCCGAGGGGCCGGGACGCCGCACGGGTTTCCGCCGCGTGCTCGGCGCGGGGGCGGCGGGGGCCACCGGCGGCGCCGGCAATGGCGGCGGCTCGGCACCGCCGAGCCCGAGCGCCTCGCCCCCGCGCGCGAGCCATTCGAGCACGCTGCGCGTCTGCGCTTCGGTCAGTTCGAGATGCTGGCCCCGCTTCAGGCGCGGCGGCAGATTGATGATGCCGAAGCGCACGCGCATGAGCCTGCTCACCTGCAGGCCGAAATGTTCGAACATCCGGCGCACGAGTCGATTGCGGCCTTCCCGCACGATCACGCGGTACCAATGATTGCTGCCCGTGCCGCCCTGGGCCGCCAGCAGGTCGAAATGCGCTTCGCCATCCACGAGCTTCACGCTGCGCGTCAGGGCCCGGGCCTGCTCGTCGCTGATCTCGCCCATGATGCGCACCGCGTACTCGCGCTCCACCTCGAAGCGCGGGTGCGTCAGACGGTTGGCAAGCTCGCCCGAGGTAGTGAAGATCAGCAGGCCGCAGGTGTTGTAGTCGAGCCGGCCGATCGCAAGCCATTTGCCGCTGCGAATGACCGGCAGCCGTTCGAACACGCTGGTGCGACCTTCCGGGTCGTCGCGCGACACGATCTCGCCTTCCGGCTTGTGATAGATGATCACGCGCGGCAGCCGGGCCGACAGCTTGAAGCGGATCTGGCGGCGCCCGACCTTGACCTCGTCGTCGGGATTGACGCGCGTGCCGATGGTGGCGGGCAGGCCGTTCACGAGCACCTTGCCCGCGACGATCAATTCTTCCATCTCGCGCCGGGAACCGAGCCCGGCCTGCGCCAGGACCTTCTGCAGTTTCTGCGACGAGCTCGCCGCGGGCGGGCCCGCCGGCGGCGTCTCGGGCGACGCGGCGCGGCGTGGCGCCGGATTCACCGGGCGTTCGGGCCGGGCCGGTCGCGTCGTATTCACGGGTTCGTCCGGGCGGCGGCGTGCGCTGCCCCGCGCGATCGGCGCCGAACCGGGCTTCGCGGCCGGTGCCCGCCGTGCCGGGCCGGCGGCAGGTGCGCCGCGCTTGTCCGCGGATCGTCCGCCCGAGTCGGCTGGGCGCCGCGTGGTGCCGGGCGCCCCGGCACCGTGTGAACGTTTGGGTTGTCGGGCCATGTCAGCTCACCGTGCGCCGCTCGATCACGGCCTGCGCGAGCGTACCTGAGTCGACGTGCTCGAGTTCGCCGCCGACCGGCAGGCCCCGGGCGATGCGGGTGACGATGACGCCGCGTGAGCGCAGCATCTCGCCGATGTAGTGCGCGGTGGCTTCACCCTCCACCGTGAAATTGGTCGCGAGGATCGCTTCGCGAACCACACCATCCCGGGCGCGCGTCACCAGCCGGTCCAGGCCCAGTTCGCGCGGACCGATGCCGTCGAGCGGGGACAGGCGGCCGAGCAGCACGAAGTAGTGGCCGTTGTAGGCTTGCGCCTGCTCCATCATCAACAGATCGGCAGGCGTTTCGACCACGCACAGCAAGGTCGGATCGCGGCGCGGCGAACGGCACAACTCGCACACCGGCTCTTCGCTGAAGTTGTTGCAGCGCTCGCAGTGCTGGATGTGCTCGAGCGCGCCGCCAAGCGCGTTGGCGAGCTGTCCGGCGCCGTCCCGGTCGCGCTGCAGAAGATGATAGGCCATGCGTTGCGCCGATTTGGGGCCGACCCCCGGCAATGCGCGCAGGGCGTCGATGAGGGCCTGGAGGGAGGTGGGTGTCTTCACGGCAGTGACCGGTGCATGGTGGCTGGCGAGCGCAACCTCCGGTCACCGTCCGCCCGCCGGGAATGCGTACTTCAGAAAGGCATCTTGAAGCCTGCCGGCAGGTTCATGCCGCCAGTCATCGCACCCATCTTTTCCTGCGTCGTCGCTTCGACCCGGCGCACCGCGTCGTTCACCGCCGCGGCCACGAGGTCTTCGAGCATGTCCTTGTCGTCGGCGAGCAGACTCGGATCGATCGTGACCCGCTTCACGTCATGGCGGCAGGTCATGACGACCTTCACCATGCCGGCACCCGCCTGGCCCTCGACTTCGACCTGGGCGAGTTCTTCCTGCATCTTCTTCATGTTCTCCTGCATCTGCTGGGCCTGTTTCATCAGGCCGGCCAACTGTCCCTTCATCATGGGGTGACACCCTCCTCTCGTGGCTGGGAAATCATCGCAGCGGACGGATCGAACCGTCCACGACGCGCGCATCGAAATTGTCGACGAGATCGCGCACGAACGGGTCTTTTTCGATCGACTCCGTGGCGCGCGTCTGCCGTTCGGTGCGTTCGCGGTTCTCGCGCTCCGCCAGGGTATGGGTTCCGGGCGTGGCGCCGAACGTGAACTCGACCCGCAAGGCACCGAATCGTTCTTCGAGGGCGGCTTTCAACTTGTCGCGATAGGCGGCATCGAGCAGGTGCTTGTGCGCCTCCGGCACCTGCAGGTGCAGGCGCCCTTCGCTGAATCCGAGCAGCTCGCAGTGCTGCGCGAGCATGCGGGCCATGCCGCCGAGCTTGAGCTTTGCCACGGTCTCCGGCCAGTCTTCGGGTGCCAGCGTATCGGGGCGCAAAACGGGCGCGGGGGCCGGTCCGGCCGGCGGCTCCGCAGGGACCGCCGACGCCTTGGGCGTCGGCTCGGATGCTCGCAGCGGTACCGCACGCGTCGCGATGCGGCCAGTAGGCGTGGCAGACCGGGGACCGGTCGCGCCGCCCTCCCCGGCGTCGGTCTGCGGCCGGAACGCGAGCATCCGCAGCAAGGTCATCGTGAAGCCGGCGAACTCGTCCGGCGCGAGCGGCAGGTCGCCGCGACCGCGCAGCGCGATCTGATAGAACAACTGCACGTCCTCGGGCGTGAGGGTGCGCGCGAGCGCGAGCAGGCGCGCCCGATCCGGGTCATCGTCGGGCACGGTCTCGGGAAGCGTCTGTGCCAGGGCGATGCGGTGCAGCAGGCTGGCCAGTCCCTGCAGGGCGGATTCGAACGACAGGCCGTGGGCCTCCAGTGCGTCCGCCTGCGCGAGCAGGCCCGGCGCATCGTGATCCGCCAGGTGTTCGAGCAATGCGTACAGATAGCTTGCGTCGACCGCGCCGAGCATGGCGCGCACGCCGGCTTCCTCGACCTGACCGGCACCGTGGGCGATGGCCTGATCAAGCAGGCTCAATGCGTCGCGCATGCTGCCCTGGGCGGCGCGCGCAATCAGCGCGAGCGCACCGGGGTCCGCGGCGACGCCTTCGAGCCCGAGAACCTTGTCGAGCTGCTGGCGGATCTGCGGCGGCGGAATCTGCTTCAACATGAACTGCAGGCAACGCGACAGGACGGTGACGGGGATCTTCTGCGGGTCCGTGGTCGCGAGGATGAATTTGACGTGATCGGGCGGCTCCTCCAGCGTCTTCAGCATCGCGTTGAAGGCGCTCTTCGAGAGCATGTGCACTTCGTCGATGATGTACACCTTGAAGCGGCCGCTGGTGGGGGCGTACAGCGCGTTCTCGAGCAGCTCGCGCATGCTGTCGACCTGCGTGTTCGACGCCGCATCGAGTTCGAGCAGGTCGACGAAGCGCCCGCCGTCGATCTCGCGGCACGCGCCGCACACGCCGCACGGCGTGGCGGTGATGCCGGTTTCGCAGTTGAGCGCCTTGGCGATGATGCGGGCGAGCGTGGTCTTGCCCACCCCGCGCGTGCCCGTCAGCAGATAAGCGTGGTGCAGGCGGTTCTGCGTAAGCGCATTGGTGAGCGCGCGCACGACGTGTTCCTGCCCCATCACTTCGGTGAAGGTGCGCGGACGGTATTTCCGGGCAAGGGCGAGGGTCATGCGAGAGCGTAAATCAAAATGCGATGTCGATAGAAGGTCTCATTGAGCGAATCATGCGAGCCGGGTCGCCCGGCAATGTCGCCCCCGTCCCAACCTTCCCCCGCTGCCGCGAGCTACCGCGAGGGAAGGGGTGTACTTCGCCTCGACGATGGTCGACTGCGCTCGGGGGATGACAAGGGGTCCTCCCCTTGTTCGTGAACATTGTCGTGGCACCCGCCACCCGCCAAGCTTCGCTGTCGGACCACCAGGTCCGACAGCGAAGCGCGCGTGGGTGGCGAGCCTTGCCCCCGGCACTTGCAAAAAATGGCTTTGGCTGCTTCCTTCCGGACCTGACCAGATTCACCACCATGCAATGCGGGGAGGCCCGCCATTGAACTGTCCGCAGCGCCGGCGCTAGGCCACCGCCACGGGAATCTTGCCGATGCGCGCCTGCCACTCGCGCGGCCCGGTCTGGTGCACCGACGTGCCGCGCGCATCGACCGCGACCGTCACCGGCATGTCCTTCACGTCGAATTCGTAGATGGCTTCCATCCCGAGATCGGCGAAGGCTAACACGCGCGAGCCCTTGATGGCTTTCGAAACGAGATACGCCGCGCCGCCTACCGCCATCAGGTAGACCGCCTTGAACTCGCGAATGGCATCGACTCCGCTCGGACCGCGCTCGGCCTTGCCGATCATGCCGATCAGCCCGGTCTGCTCCAGCATGGTCCGGGTGAACTTGTCCATCCGCGTGGAGGTCGTCGGCCCGGCCGGCCCCACCACTTCGTCGCGCACCGGATCCACCGGGCCGACGTAGTAGATGAAGCGATCGGTGAAATCCACCGGCAGCTTCTCGCCGTTCGCCAGCATTTCGACCATGCGCTTGTGGGCGGCGTCGCGACCGGTCAGCAGCTTGCCGCTGAGCAGGAGCACCTCGCCCGGTTGCCACTGCGCAACGTCGGCCCGCGTCGTGGTGCCGAGATCGACTCGCCGCCCCTTCGAGGTGTCGTAGGTGAGCTTCGGCCAGTCGTCCAGCGACGGCGGTTCCAGGCTCGCCGGCCCGCTACCGTCGAGTTCGAAATGCACGTGACGGGTGGCCGCACAGTTCGGAATCAGCGCGATCGGCAGGCTTGCCGCGTGCGTAGGGTAGTCCTTGATCTTCACGTCGAGCACGGTAGTGAGGCCTCCCAGACCTTGCGCGCCGATGCCAAGCGCGTTCACCTTCTCGTACAGCTCGATGCGCAACTCCTCGATTCGCGAGGTCGGCCCGCGCGCGATGAGTTCCTGCATGTCGATGGGGTCCATCAGTGATTCCTTGGCGAGGAGCATCGCCTTCTCGGCCGTGCCGCCTATCCCGATACCCAGGATGCCGGGCGGGCACCAGCCGGCGCCCATGGTCGGCACGGTCTTCATCACCCAGTCCACGATGGAATCGGACGGGTTCAGCATGACGAACTTGGACTTGTTCTCCGAACCGCCACCCTTCGCCGCCACCTCGACCTCGACCGTGTCGCCGGGAACCAGCCGCACGCTGATGACGGCCGGCGTGTTGTCCTTGGTGTTCGTGCGCGCGCCGGCCGGGTCGGCCAGCACCGAGGCACGCAGCTTGTTGTCGGGATGCTGGTAGGCGCGGCGCACGCCCTCGTTGACCATGTCCTCGACGCTCATCCCGGCATCCCAGCGCACGTTCATTCCGACCTTCAGGAACACGTTGACGATGCCCGTGTCCTGACAGATCGGACGATGGCCCTCGGCGCACATGCGCGAGTTGATGAGAATCTGCGCCATCGCATCCTTCGCTGCCGGGGCCTGTTCCAGCTCGTAGGCCCGGGCAAGGTTGCGGATGTAGTCGACGGGGTGGAAGTACGAGATGTACTGCAGCGCGTCGGCAATGCTTTCGATGAAGTCCTGCTCGGTGATCGTGGCCATCGAAGGGAATGTGGGCGAGTCCGGAAATGATGCCTGGCCGAGTCGACGTGAGGCATCCCGCGATGAGCCCTGAAGTATACGTGAAGGTCCTCGCCGCGGACACGACCGGGCCCGACCCGGATTCCCCCCCGCGCCCGGTGCGATCCGGTTGCACCGGGGCCGGGATACAAGGCACCATGCCTGCAGCGGCCGGGGCGAGAATCCGGACGACAAGAACCATTCGGAGGCCAGTTCCATGACATCGATCGAGACCGTGCTGCACGAGACCCGGGTGTTTCCACCGGCGCCGGAGTTCATCGCCCAGGCCAACGTCAAGGGCATGGATGACTACCGGCGCCTCTGCGCCGAGGCCGAGGCGGACTACGAGGGCTTCTGGGGCCGGCTCGCCCGCGAACACGTCCTCTGGAACAAGCCGTTCACGCAGGTGCTCGACGAGTCGAATGCGCCGTTCTTCAAGTGGTTCCAGGACGGCCGCCTGAACGTCTCGTACAACTGCCTCGACCGGCATCTCGAGACCCAGCCCGACAAGACCGCGATCATCTTCGAAGCCGACGACGGGACCGTCTCGCGGATCACCTACAAGCAGCTCTACCACCGCGTCTGCCAGTTCGCCAACGGCCTGAAGAAGCTGGGTATCGCCAAAGGCGACCGGGTCCTGGTCTACATGCCCATGTCGATCGAAGCCGTGGTCGCGATGCAGGCGTGCGCGCGCATCGGCGCGACGCACTCCGTGGTCTTCGGGGGTTTCTCGGCCAGGAGCCTGCAGGAGCGCATCGTCGATGCCGGGGCCGTGGCCGTGATCTGTGCCGACGGGCAATTCCGCGGCGGCAAGGCGATCGCCCTGAAGCCGGCCGTGGACGAGGCCTTCACCATGGGCGGGTGCGACGTCGTGAAGCACGTGATCGTCTATCGCCGGACCGGCGCGGACGTCGCATTCCAGGCGCCGCGCGACGTGTGGTGGCACGACCTGGTCCAGGGCCTGCCGGAAGTCTGCGATCCCGAATGGGTCGACGCCGAGCATCCGCTGTTCATCCTCTACACGTCCGGTTCCACCGGCAAGCCGAAGGGTGTGCAGCATTCGAGCGCCGGCTATCTCCTGCACGCCAGACTGACCATGCTCTGGACGTTCGACCTCAAGCCCGCCGACGTCTTCTGGTGCACCGCCGACGTGGGCTGGGTCACCGGCCATACCTACATCGTCTATGGCCCGCTCGCCGCGGGCGCGACCGAAGTCCTGTTCGAAGGCGTGCCGACCTATCCCGACG
>JBBQHP010000041.1:0-44964 GCA_038324085.1 Burkholderiales bacterium | reverse complement strand
CAACGGGGGTAGGGGGCAGTGTCCGCGCAATTCATCAAATCGCTCATCCCTTGCGCAGCGGTCCGTCCTGCGGGCACTTTCGAACGCGAACTATCGCCTCAATGGCAAAACTTGGGACACTCGTGAAATATCCGGGCTAGCAATCGCGGGAGGGGTAAACGTACCCCACAATGCCGCCCGATTTTCGGATAGGCGACTTTTTTTACAGTCTCGTTAGCGGAAACAATCGAGAAAAATTCTTAATTGCCGAAGGGTTTGGCCCGGGCCGCGAAAGTTCCTGCCCCGCCAGTCTGCAGTGCGAATTTCGTCCCAAGCCACATTAGGCGAGCCGGAGCTTGAAACGCTCAGACACCACCCCGCTACCAAGGCACGCCTTTTGCAGCTGTGTTGAGTGCGTTCCTCAAGGAGGTTACCGCCATGAATGTCGTCTACAGCAGCGCCCAATACCACGTGGTCGAATTTCCGGGGCAGGGCTTCGAACTCATCAACAAAGTGACGTCGGTGGGGACATACCTGCACGGCGCCGCCGGAATGAAGTTCCGGGACTATCTGGCGGAAGTCATTGCAGATGACGCCTCAATCGAGTCCGTGGATGATTTTCTCGGCAACTTCGATGCGCTCATGAACCAGCCTGCCATTTACCACTGACCGACACTCAACCGACCCGGCGGTCTCGAGGGCCGCGCGGCACCTCCCTCATCGCGGGCGAGGCCCAGCAATTTGTCGTCGAATAACCTCGTTCATGCGTCGAATCCTCTGACATCGTGCATGGCTGCCGGGAACGCCAAGCGCAATCCCGCAGTCCCGCTATCCCGCAATCCCGCAGTCCCGCAGTCCCGCAATCCCGCAGTCCCGCAGTCCCGCAGTCCGAGGTCAGGATGCAACCAGAAATTTCCGCCAGCTCCCAAGTGCGCTGATATCCAGTGCCCCGTTTGTCGCCCATGCTTCGCAAACAAATCCCTGCACCGTCGTGCCGTCCTCCAACAGGATCGTGCCAATGCCCAGTGGCGCCGGAATCCCCGCCACGAACGAACCGAACTCTCGCGCCGGCAACTCCCAGACCTCCATTTCGATCGCCGCACCATCCTCAGCGACGCGCACCATGCCGGGGCGCTTCGGCGGGCCTCCAGGCAGCGCATAGAATCGATACAACGGTGCGCTTCTCGTGGTGCCGATCAGGCGCGCGCCGCGCGAAGTCAGCTGCCCATTTAGTGGCAACCCTGAAAGATGTGCACCACACACGGCGACACGCACTTGTCCAGAAACCGATAGCTCTGATTCGCTCTGCCGGAGTCCCGGGAGGGGCTGGCTCGTCGCACCGAGCACACCTACGCACGCGTGGTGAAGTCGGGCCCCTAGATGCAGCAACGGCACATCGCGGTGTGCTGGCGCGAACAGCGTGACGCCGAACGGGAGGTCCTGATCGGTGAATCCCGCCGGCACGGCAGTAGCCGAATAGTCGAGGAGGTTCATGAAATTGGTGTAGTAACCGAGGTTTGAATTGAGGCGCACAGGATCCGCTTCCACCGCCTCGATGCGGTAGTGTGTTCCTGTCGTGGGCGTCAGGATGCAGTCCACTTCGGACCACACACGATCGGCAACGCGCTTGAGCGCCCTGAGCCGATACAGCGCCTCATACGCGTCCGCAGCGAGCCAGCCCCGACTGCCCGACGTGATCTCACGCGTTACCGGGTGCATCGCATCCGCGTGAGCATCGAAGAACGCCCGAATCGACGCATACCGCTCTGCAACCCAGGGCCCCTCATAGAGCAGTCGCGCGGCCTCGAGAAAGGTTGTCAGATCGATCTTGACGGTCTCGCCTCCGAGATCCCGAAGTCGCTCGATCGTTGCGCCGAACAGGCGCTCATATTCGGCGTCACCGAAGAACTGCAGGGTCTCGGGTTCGGGGACTCCCACCCGAAAGCTTGCGGCCGCGCCGAAATCGAACCCGTACGGCTCCGCCGGGCGAGAGAACGGGTCGTCGGCATCGAAGCCTGCAGCCACCGACAGTACCCGTTGTGCATCCTCCGACGTGAGGGCAAAGATCGATACCGTGTCGATCGAACGACACGCTGGCAATACCCCTTGGGTGGATATCAATCCGCAGGTTGGTTTGTGCCCGATGATGTTGTTGAAGGCCGCCGGTACCCGGCCCGAACCGGCGGTATCGGTACCGAGGCTGAAGCTCGCGAATCCAAGAGCAACGGCTACCGCCGATCCCGAGCTGGATCCACCGGATATGTACGTAGGATCAAACGCGTTGCGGCAGGCGCCGTATGGCGATCGAACCCCGACCAGCCCGGTAGCGAACTGGTCGAGATTGGTTTTCCCCAGCGGGATCGCACCAGCATCGATCAGACGCTGAACCACCGTCGCGTTGCGTTCCGGTCGATACGCGTAGGCCGGACATGCGGCCGTGGTCGGCAGGCCCTCGACATCAATGTTGTCCTTGACGACGAACGGAATGCCGTACAACGGCATCGATTGGGGATCACGGCCTTCCAACGCACGAACGCGATCCCGCAACTGGTCACGCGACAGCTGCGTGATCCAGATACGGTGCGAGTCCTCCGCCTCGAGGGCCGGCAACAAATGCTCGATCAGCAATTCCGGGGTGAGGTCGCCGGCCGCGTAGCGTCGGCGCAGCGTCGCAATGGAAAGGTCAGGAGCAATCATGGCTGTACCGAGATAGGATGCACCAGCGGTTCAAGCGGCTTCGATGACGACGAGATCCTGGCCGGCAGCCACCTGCCCACCTTCCCGACAGAATAACCGCAGCACTCGGCCGCTGCAGGGCGCGGCGATATTGATCTCCATTTTCATGGACTCGACGATCACCAGCGGATCACCCTCGCGCACCGCGTCCCCGAGCTTCACCGGTATTTTCCAGACATTGCCCGCCACCTGAGTGGCAACCACACGCCCGTTGGCGGGCACCGCCGATCGCGGATTCGTAACAATTTCCGCTTCGTTCGTATCGGCCGCGAAGGCCTCCTGTCCCAATGCCTTCCAGCGTTCGCGCTCGGCATTGAAGGCTGCTTGCTGAGTCGACTTGAAGGACGCGATCGACGTCGCGTTTTCCTCGAGGAATCGGTGATATTCGTCCAGGCGGAACGTGCTCTTCTCGATCTCGAGTCGATAGCGTCCGAGCGGAAAATCAGCCCGCAGCTTCAGCAATTCCCGTTCGGTCACCGGAAAGAAACGGATCTGGTCGAAGAATCGCAGAAGCCACGGCTTGTCGTCGCAGAAATCGGCAGTCTGGCGCTTCCGGTTCCACATCTGAATCGTGCGCCCGACAAACTGGTAGCCGCCCGGGCCTTCCATGCCGTAGACGCACAGATACGCTCCGCCTATGCCGACCGCGTTTTCCGGCGTCCACGTGCGCGCTGGGTTGTATTTCGTCGTGACTAGCCGGTGACGTGGATCGATCGGGGTCGCGACCGGCGCCCCAAGGTACACGTCACCCAGCCCGAGCACCAGGTAGGACGCGTCAAATACGATCCGCCGCACGTCGGCGACGGAGCCAAGCCCGTTGATGCGGCGTATGAACTCGATATTGCTGGGACACCACGGCGCGTCATTGCGGACTGACTGGGCGTACTTCTCGATGGCAAGCTGCGTCGCAGGATCGTCCCAGCACAGAGGCAGGTGCACGATGCGCGTGGGCAGCTCCATGCTATCGACCGGCGGAAGTGCCGTCTCGCCGGAAACCATCAGGTCGAGCAGGCGGTCGAGCTTCAATTCGCGAGGATCGAAGTGCACCTGCAGCGAACGAATTCCCGGCGTGAGATCGATCACTCCGCACACTGCTCGCTGCTCGACCCAGGTCATCAGCGCGTGCACTCGGAAGCGTAGATCGAGATCGAGCTTCGCGTCGCCGTATTCGATGAGCAGATAGCGGTCGCCGCATTGCCTGTAGACCACTTCCACTCGTCCGGGCGATGGAGCGATGCGATGGAGGATTGGCGTCCCATCCTCGCGACGACCGAGCAGCCGGGTCCGCGTCGGCGGTTCGAGGGTCAGTAGCGCCTGCTCGGCCGCTCGGGACATTGCAGCTGCCCAGTTCTGGTCGACCTTGACGAAGCGTACGTGGTCGCCGGGGCGCAGTTGCCCCAGCTTCCACAGTTCGCAATCCGCAATCACAGCTGGACATACGAAGCCGCCGAGACTGGGTCCGTCCGGACCAAGGATGACCGGCATGTCTCCGGTAAAATCGATGGCGCCGATGGCATAGGCGTTGTCATGGATATTGGACGGGTGCAGGCCGGCTTCACCCCCATCGGCGCGCGCCCATCGCGGCTTGGGACCGATCAATCGCACCCCCGTTCGCGAGGAGTTGTAATGTACCTCCCACGCCGTGCCGAAGAACATTTCGATGTCCTCGGCGGTGAAGAAGTCGGGTGCGCCGTGCGGGCCGTAGAGGACTGCGATCGACCATTCCTTGTCGTACCGGGGCACCAGCGAAGAAGGCAACGTCCGGACAACAGATCTCTCGATTGAAGGGCCAAGATGCAGCACGTCGCCCGTTCGCAGGGTGCGGCCAGCGTGCCCGCCGAACATCCCGAGAGTGAAAGTCGACTTTGAGCCGAGATAGTGCGGCACGTCGAATCCACCAGCGACTGCCACGTACGTGCGCAGTCCGACCGCCTTGACAGTGCCCAGGGCAAGGCGGCTTCCAGCCCGCGCGGCATGGGACTGCCACAGATCGATCGATGCCCCATCGAGCGTGGCCTCCATCGGCGCGCCGCAGATTGTGAACACGGTGTCGCAATTGAAGCGCAACGTCGGCCCGGTCGCCGTGCACTCGAGCGCAGCCGCGTGCGGCGAATTGTCCAGCAACCGATTCGCGAGTCGCAATGCGAGCGCGTCCATCGGCCCCGACGGAGGAACACCCACGTTCCAGAAACCGACCCGGCCGGGCCAATCCTGAATCGTCGACTGCACACCCGGCTCGATGACATCGACCGTGCGCGGCCGGAAATGGAACGTACTCAGGGTGCTGGTTGTCTGCCTGCCTTCGATGAACACTGGGTCGCCAGTTACCTGTCGGAGATATTCGAGGTTGGTCTCGATTCCTCCAACCCGTGTCGCGGCCAAGGCAATCGACAGCTTGGCAAGCGCGCCTGCACGGTCCGGAGCTGCCACGATGATCTTCGCGATCAACGGGTCATAGAATGGCGGGATATCTACGCCGCGTTCGACCCATGTTTCGATCCGTACACCCTTCGGAAACGCAACCTCTGTCAGTTCCCCGCTGCATGGCTGGAAATTCTTGGCGGCATCCTCGGCATAGAGACGAACCTGGATGGATGCGCCCGAGGCGGACGTCACGAAGCCAGCGAGGTCGAGTTCACCAGCCGCTTGGCGAATCATCCATTCGACCAGATCGATACCCGTCACGGCCTCGGTGACACCGTGCTCCACCTGCAATCGCGTGTTGACTTCGAGGAACCAGAACTCGCTCGTTACAGCGTCGAACACGAATTCCACCGTTCCGGCGCTCTGATAGCCGACCGCGCCCGCGAGCCGGATCGCTGCCCGTAGCAAGCTTGACCGGGTGGCTTCGGTGATGCCGGGAGCCGGAGTCTCTTCCGCGACTTTCTGGTTGCGCCGCTGCAGTGAGCAGTCGCGCTCGCCGAGCGCAACGATATTTCCGTGCCCGTCACCGAATATCTGTACCTCGATGTGACGGGCCTGTTCGACAAACTTCTCCAGGTAGATCCCGGAATCCTTGAAATTCGCTCTGGCAAGGCGACGGACCGCGGCGAACGCCTCGACCAGTTCCGAGTCGCTCCGAGCCAGGCGCATGCCGATTCCTCCGCCTCCACCAGTGCTCTTAAGCATCACCGGAAATCCGACGCGATTCGCCTCCGCCTGGGCTGTTTCGACGTCGCCCAGAAGCCCCGAACCCGGAAGCAACGGGATATCGTTCTTGCTCGCCAATGCCCGTGCCGTGTGCTTCAGACCGAACGCGCGCATCTGCCCGGGTGTCGGCCCGATGAATGCGATTCCGGCGCGCTCGCAAGCCTCGGCAAACTCGGCATTCTCCGACAGAAACCCGTACCCTGGGTGGATCGCTTGCGCGCCGACTGCCGTCGCGGTCGCGAGGATCCGCTCGGCGGCGAGATAGCTCTCGAGCGCAGGCGCGGGGCCGATGCACACCGCCTCATCGGCCGCGGAGACGTGCAACGATCCCGCATCTGCCTCCGAGTAAACCGCGACCGATGCGACGCCCATGCGTCGCAACGTTCGAATCACGCGACAGGCAATGGCGCCGCGATTGGCGATAAGTACCTTGGTGAACATCTGTTCGGAAGCGCGGAGGTGAAGTCCCGGGGTTCGTCTGTCGGAGCGCGGGATTCGGACGCGCCCCGAACGTGCGGCGAAGCGGTACTGGTGTTCAGTCCCAGATCAGCAGGCGGACCGGCGTCGGGTTGTATGCGTTGCAAGGATTGTTCAATTGCGGGCAATTCGAAATCAGGCACAAGACATCCATGTCTGCCCGCATCTCAACGTACTTTCCGGGAGCAGAGATGCCGTCCGCGAATGTCAGTTTTCCATCTGGCGTCACCGGGACGTTCATGAAGAAATTGATATTGTGTGTGATGTCGCGTTTCTCCATGTCGTGTTCATGCTCGCGCGCAATCGCCGACAAGAAATTGTCGCGGCATGCGTGCATGAAACGCTTGTCCATTGCATAGCGCACTGTGTTGCTTTCCTGCGCACAGGCGCCGCCGAGTGTGTCGTGCCGGCCGCAAGTGTCGGCGACGACGGTGAGCATCACGTTGCCTTCGGTGGAATAGAGTTTGGTCCCGGTGGTGATGTAAAGATTACGCTGTCGCTGGAGCGTATCGACCGCACTGTAGCGTTCTTCCGGATCGTGGAGGTTGTAGAACAACGTGTCGACGGCCTGGTTGCCCTCCAGATCATGAATGCGGAACACCTGGCCCTTGCGGATCGCCTTCATCCAGGGTTCGCCAGCAGGGCAGATTTCGTTCACTGCTGCGTCCCTCTCCTTCAGTTTGCTGGCCGTGATCATGTTGCGAAGTAGCGTTCGTTGTTGCCAAAGGCGCGCTGATTCTCGGGTCGGTAGTTGCGACAGTAGTCATGCTCATCCGCAATGCCGCAGCGCCACGCCGCGATTTTGAGTGGCTTGGGATCCCAGTCAGTGCGCGGATCGAGTGGATGCGGGCAGGTCGAGATCACAACGAGCGCGTTCATGTCGAAGCGCAGATCGACGAACGCGCCTGCCTTCGCGTGCGATGGTTCGAACCGGAGATCGCCCGACACGTCTGCCGTCACCTTGCTGAACCAGTTCACGTTGGCGTGCAAGTCGCGGCGGTTCAGGCCCTGGCGGCCGAGTTCCTTGAGGAAGCCTTCCTTGCCGCTGCGAGTCATCGCGTTGCGGTGGTCCTGGTAGCGTCTTGTCCCGCAATGCTCGGCGAGAGTCACGTCGTCCATGACGCCGCAGATCGAGTCGTGCCAGCTGCTCGTGTCCTCGATCACCGAACAGATTGCCCGTCCCATGTCGGTATACAGAACATTGCCTTTGCCGAGAAATGCGGTGTGCTGACCTTTCAGCGTATCGGGCATGTTGTAGCGCTCGGATCGATCCTCATGATTGAACAACAGCATGGCTGCGTTGGTCCCGCCCTCCAGATCGGTCAATCGGATCGCCACGCCTCGGCGTAACACGCCGGACCAGTGGCACCCACCCGGAATGGTCTCCTCCCACAACTGCGTTCCGGCGAATGGCGTACCCTGTCTCGGCGCAGTCATTGACCGCCCGCCGTTCGCGAAAACTGCTCCAACAGATCCGTGTCCGTCTTCATGCCGGATGTCTCCCTGATGCGTTGCAGGATCTCTTTCTTCAGGTCGAGAAACTCGCGACCGTGTTTCATGTCCTGGTGCCGTTGCGCGGGCAGGGGCACCTTGTAGATCGTGTCAATTCGTCCAGGACGCGGTGCCAGCAGCACCACCCGCTGGCCCAGATAGATGGCCTCTTCGACGTCGTGCGTGACGAAGACGATGGTTGCCCTCTCCAGCTTGAATACGTGCAGGATGAGGTCATGCATCACTTCGCGCGTCTGGGCGTCAAGGGCCCCGAACGGTTCATCCATCAGCAGGATTTCCGGCCGGCCGAGCAGCGCTCTGGCTATCGCCACACGTTGCTGCATACCGCCGGAAAGCTGGTTCGGGTAGGCATTCGCCATATTCGGCAAACCCATCAGGTTCAGCAGGGCGTCGGCGCGACCTGAGGCCACCTCGACGTCGGCCGAGCACAGGTCTTCGCGATTCACTCTGAGTCGCCGCGAGAAACGGATGTTGTCCATCACGTTCAACCACGGATAGAGGCTGTAGTGCTGAAACACCATGGCCCGATCCGCACCGGGACCAGCCAGTGACTTGCCGGCCGCCGACAACTCGCCGCTCGTGTGGTATTCGAGGCCACCGATGATCCGCAACAAAGTGGACTTGCCGCAGCCCGAAGCCCCGACCAGGGTGACGAACTCGTTGTCGCAGACTTCGAGATCGATCCCCTTCAGCGCCTCGACTTCATTGGGCGGCTCGCCGAAGATCTTGCCTAGTCCGCGGATACGGATCCGCGGGGCGATCGTTACGACTTTTTGTGCATCCACGGGAAGGCCTTGCGGTGGAATAGACGGAAGAGTTGATCGGTGACGAGGCCGATGAGGCCGATCAGGATGATCCCGGCAAAGATCTTGTCGGTCTGGAGAAAACGCTGTGCCTTGAGAATCGCATAGCCGAGCCCGGAGTTGGCTGCCACCAGTTCGGCCACCACGAGGTAAGTCCAGGCCCAACCCATCGTGATCCGCAACGTATCGACGAGCGCCGGTTTGGATGACGGGAGTAGCACGAGCCGGATGATCTCCATCCTGGTGGCACCCATCGTCTGTGCCGCCTCGATCTGTGCCGCCGGCACGCGGCGGACGTCCTCCGCCACCATCAGGATCATCTGGAAGAACGTGCCGATGAAGATTATCGCGATCTTCGATCCTTCATCGATCCCGATCCAGAGCATCACCAGAGGAATGAATGCGACCGCTGGCATGTACCGGATGAAATCGGTGAGCGGCTCGAGCAGTGCCTGCACCGGTCGAAAGGTGCCGATCAAGAGCCCGATCGGCAACGCGATCACTGCCGAGAGCAGCCAACCTGCGGTGACACGATAGATGCTGATCCCTGCGTCCTGCAGCAGATTGTCCTCTGTCAACCACAGGAGCGTGCGCGACCACACCGAACCGGGCGAAGGCATGAATACCTTCTCGACCCAGCCGGAGTTCGCGAGCAGCCACCAGGCGAGAATCGGGACGATGAGTCCGAGCACGGCAAGCAGCCAATAGCGGCGCTGGCTGAGCGGCCCGCGAATGGACCAGAAACCGGGCCGCACGATCGTGGGAGTAGTCACGGGGGGATTCGCGCTGCCGCGGTGCTACTTCCTGGCCACTTCCTTGACGAGGGAGCCGTCCACCGCCTTGGCGAAATCCGGCTTGCCCTCGATCAGCTTGTTGTCTTCGAGAAACTTGAGGATGACCGGCGCAGTAGCCTGCAACGATCGCGGCTGGGACGCCGCGCCGAGCGCTGCCAGGTTTTCCTTTTCGCCGAAGAACCGCGTGCCGGGCAGGAATACCTTGTATTCCTCGGGCGCCAAGTCGACGACCTTGGCCATGATCTTCACGGCTTCGTCGGGGCGTTCGCGGATGAACTTCTCGACGTCGTACCAGGCCTTCACCATGCCCACGAAATCGGACCGATTGGCAGCCAGCGATTTCTCCTGGGCTACGAGCAGATCGGGAATCAACCCGGGGATCTCCTTCGAAGTGAACAGCGCCTTGCCCTTGCCCGAGAGTTCGATCTTGTTCACCCAGGGATTCCAGACGGTGGCCGCGTCGACTCGCCCGCTCAGGAACGCCGCGGCGGCGTCGCCCGCGCCCAGATTGACGATCTTCACGTCTTTTGGGGTCATGCCATTCTTCGTCAGTGCCGTGACCAGCAGGAAGTGCGAGACACTGAATTCCTCCAGCCCAACGGTCTTGCCCTTCAGGTCCTTGATGGTCTTGAACCGTGGCCCGGCCATGACCGCGTCATTGCCCGCAGAGTTGTCGTTCACCAGCACCACCTTGAGTGCGATGCCCTTGGCGATTGGCGCCATCGTGTCCGACCATGTCTGGCAATTCGCGTCCAGTTGACCCGACGACAGGGCGCTGATCGAATCGCTGTAATTGGCGAACCACACAAGCTTGACGTTGGCGCCGTACTTCTTGAAGTAGCCCTGCTGATCCGCGATCGCCCACGCGACCCATCCTGGCCAGTCGCTGTAGCCGACCTTGATCTCGGCACGAACCGGCACGGCGGCCACGGCGAAACTGCAGACTACTATCGCGGCGGAAATCGAACGGCGAATGAACTGGGAAACAGTCATGGACGGGCTCCTGAGGTGTTCGTTGGAAAAGCGAGAGAGGTCTGAGTGCGTCACTCGGCCTCCCGGGCTTTTGTCCCTCCGTGGAGCCCCGCCGGCGTTGTGCGGGACCGTCGGCTCTCGGACCTGTCAGCGCGTCACCACGCTCGGAACCCTAGCCAACAACGACAAGAAGCGACGTGAGCACCGCTCCTCTCTTGGCCACTCTTTCGCAATGGCTATGCCATGACTGAAAATTCATATCAATCAGGCACTCAGCGTAGAGCTTCCCACTAACCGCGCCACCACATGCACGAGATTGGTGCCGACTTTACCGCGATCGCACCGCTGCGGCGCCACCCGCCTCCCCGTTTCTTCCAAGGAACAGAGGTTTGCCTGACCACTGCACATTCACTGCAGGGGAATTACGTTCTCACCCCGGATCAGTTGTCGACCCAATTCCACCGAGAGCACCCGTCGCCCGAGCAGGGTGATCGTTCCGACGTTTCGATCGTTGCCGGTCTCGCTATACTCAAACCGGTAGCGGCGTTCGAAGCGAACCTGACCTTCGCTGTTGCGGCGCATCCGCAACCGTGACTGGGCCACAGTCCAGTCGAGGAACTGGAGCCCTTCGCCGCCACAGGTACGCAAACCAGCGGCCAGGGCAATCTCGCGTGCCTTCAGTGAATCGAGCCAGAACCAGGCCCCTGCGACGATTAGAATCAACACACCCCACTCAATCATCGTCGTCGCCTATGCCGACATCGACGAGAACGGGTCTGAGCAGTCTCGATGCTGCGGCCGGTGCGAGGCCCACGAGATACCCGCGTCTTCCGCCATTGACGTAGATTCGCTCGAGCTCCCCGATCGTCCTCTCCATGAATACGGGCATCGACTTGCGGGTACCGAAAGGCGAAGTGCCGCCCACCATATAACCGGTATGCCGATTGGCAACGGCCGGATCGCACGGGACGATCGTCTTGACCGCCAGTACCCGCGCCAGCGCCTTGGTCGATACCTTCATGTCTCCGTGCATGAGCACGATCAGTGGACATCCGGTCTCATCTTCCATGACGAGCGTTTTGACGATGGCGTGCTCGCTCACGCCGAGTTCACGCGCAGACACCGAGGTACCGCCACGCTCTTCGTAATCGTAGATATGGTCGCTGTAAGGCACGCCGTGTTCTCGCAGGATGCGCACCGCCTGCGTCACGGGCGGCTTGTCCTTCGACGCCATCAGTCTTCGTGGCTGAGGAGGCGATACAGCGTATGAAGCATGCCGGCAGTAGCACCCCAGATGTTGCGGTCTTCCCACGGCATCGAATAGAAGTGCCGAATGCAATTGTCCACGGTGCGCGAATTGCGCCGATGATTCGAAGGATCGAGGAGAAACTCCAACGGCACTTCGAAGATCTCGGCAACTTCGAACGGATCCGGGGCCAGCAGTACTGGCGGCTCGATCCAGCCGACCACGGGCGTGACACGAAAGCCGGTCATGATGTCGTAATCCGGCAGCAGGCCGAGCACATCCACCTTTCCCCGGGGCAGGCCGGTTTCTTCCTCAGCCTCCCGCAATGCCGTATCGATCCTGTCGACGTCACCGGCGTCGACCCGGCCGCCGGGGAAACTGATCTGACCCGCGTGATCGTTGAGGTGCGCAGTGCGCTGCGTGAGCAAGACCTGGATACCGCCGGGACGATTCACCAGCGGTACGAGAACGGCGGCCGGGACCGGAACGCGTTCGGCCGGATGGCGAAACGGGGGCAGCGCGTCTGCGGGCAAAGAGGTGAAGTCTTGCGTCAGACGGTCGACGACTGTCTGACGGGATAAGGGACGATGGGAGACTTCGACTTCCGACATGGTTATCACGGCGCTTTTGCCGCCAACAAAGCAAGACTCATTCTACCCCTCGAAATATTGCTGCGCCGAGACACACCGCTATACTCGATCCCGTGGCCCGCCTGCAACAGCCTGCCGCGGCCGAGGGAAACCTGACGAACCCGAGGAGAACCCGGTGAACCTCCGCCCCTTGGTTGTCGCTGCACTGCTCGCCGATGGCGAGCAGTGGCGCGTTCGCAACGTACTTTCCCCAGGACATGGAGGCTATCGACGGGGCGCTCGCCAGGAGGGCGGTCCCGTGTTCGACCGATCCAGCGGAGGTGGCAAAACGGAGAGCGGGGGGCGCAGCGCTGCACACGGCGGGCATGCACCAGGACTAGGTGGATTCGCTCGCCAACGCTCGGAAGATGCGGGGCATCTGATGCGTGTGGCGGCCAAGGTCCCTCGCGAATCCGGCGGATCGTTCACCGGTGAGCTTGTTCGTTCCTTGACTGTCATGCTCGCCACGACCCTGGTCTTCACCGACGCTCGAGCCGATTGTCGACTCGAGCTGGAGCTGATCGGTGCCGACCTGAAAGGCGTTGAACTCACGGAGCAGCAGAAACAGCAACTCGCGCCGCTCGTGGACGATGCGCTGAAGCGTTGCCGCCTCGGGCGCGAGGAGGCCGCCCAGTATTTCCTGGCTAAAGCCCGGGCGGTCGCTGGAATCGTCCGCGAGCCGGATGAACTGGACGAGTCGCCGCCGAGCCCGGGTAAAAATTAGCGGCCGATCACCAGTCGATCGGTTTGCGGTCGCGAAAGAATCCGCCGGTTGGCCCGTCCTCCGCCAGAGTGCCGAGCCACACCGCCGTATCGGCGCCCTGCTCCACACTGCGCGAGGCACTCGGCCCGCCCATGTCGGTGCGGACCCATCCAGGGCAGATCGAATTCACCAGCACACCCTTGCCGCTCGTCGCGGCGGCAAACATCCGGCTGAGCGAATTCAGCGCCAACTTCGAGCTGCGATAGGAAGGCGTCCCGTCCCCCATGCCGGATATCTGACCCAGCCCGCTCGAGACGTTCACCACGCGTCCGTACCCACGCTCGATCATATTCGGCATGAAACCCTGGCACAGCATGAGCGGACCGAAAAAATTGGTCTCGAGAGTCTGTCGAAAAATCTCCGGTTCCACGTGCAGCACGCTCGCCGAACGCCCGTCGATGAGGATCCCGGCATTGTTGATCAGCACGTCGGCGCCGCCGAATTCGCTCTCCACCCAACTCACCAGTGCAGCGACTTGCACTGCATCGGTGACATCCAGCGGATGGAAGAGAACATCGCCGCCTTCCTTGGCCAGGGACTTCGCCGCCGCCGTGCCGTTTTTCTCGTCCCGCGCAGCGAGCACGACGCGTAGTCCCTTGCGGGCCAGTTGTCGGCAGATCTCGTAGCCGATGCCCTTGTTGCCACCGGTCACGACCGCGACACGATCACCCATGATCAGCGCTGCGATGCCGCGTCGACCGACGCCAGCGCCGTCATGTTTACGAGCCGACGCACCGTGGCCGTCGGCGTGAGAATGTGCGCGGTCTTGGCGGCGCCGAGCAGGATCGGTCCGACAGTGATGCCGTCTCCGCTCGTGATCTTGAGGAGGTTAAAGGAGATATTTGCCGCGTCGAGAGTGGGCATGATCAGCAGATTCGCTTCGCCCTTTAACCGGGAATTCGGAAAGAGCCGAGTGCGGATCGCTTCGGACAGCGCGGCGTCGCCGTGCATCTCGCCTTCGACTTCCAGATTCGGATCCAGCTGCTCGAGAATCTCGCGCGCCTCGCTCATCTTCTGCGCCGACGCCGAAGTGACGCTTCCGAAGTTCGAGTGCGACAATAGGGCCACC
This sequence comes from Burkholderiales bacterium, assembly GCA_038324085.1. GTDB lineage: Bacteria > Pseudomonadota > Gammaproteobacteria > Burkholderiales. The sequence goes on along the minus strand of JBBQHP010000041.1, from coordinate 30,834 downwards.
TTCGGGATCAGACCGAAACGTCGCACCTCTTCCGCCGCGAGCATGGTCATCTCGGCGACTTCGGAGGCAGTCGGATCCTGATTCACGTAGGTGTCGCACATGAACAGGGTGCGGTTGGGCAGGATCAGCATGTTCATCGCGGCAAAGCGGTTGACCCCTGGCCGCAGGCCGATCACGTCTGCAACGGTCTCGAGATGCTTGTGATGTTCGGCATACGTGCCGCAGATCATGGCGTCCGCATCGCCCTGCCGGACCATCAGCGCCGCGATCAGCGTCGTGCGACGGATGACATCGTGCTTCGCGAGCTCGACCGACACGCCCTTGCGCTGCATCAGGTCGTAGTAAGCCTGCCAATAGGTCCGAAAGCGTGGATCGGAATTCGGATTGACGAGCTCGAAGTCGACACCTGCCTTGATGCGCAATCCGAAACGCTCGATACGCGGCTCGATCACCTCCGGCCGCGCGACCAGGATCGGCTTCGCGAGACCTTCGTCGGCGATCACCTGGACAGCACGCAGCACCCTTTCTTCTTCGCCCTCGGCGAACACGACCCGCTTGGGAGTGCGCTTGGCCGCTGCGAACACCGGCTTCATGATGAGTCCCGATTGATACACGAAACTCATCAACTGCTCGCGATAAGCGTTGAAATCCTCGATCGGCCGCGTTGCCACGCCGCTGTCCATCGCCGCCTTTGCCACCGCGGACGCTATCTGCACGATCAGACGCGGATCGAAGGGCTTCGGAATCAGGTACTCGGCACCGAAACGCAGATCTTCCTGCGCGTACGCGCTCGCCACGATCTCGGATTGCTCGGCCATTGCCAGCTCGGCAATGGCCCGAACGGCAGCGAGTTTCATCTCCTCGGTGATGGTGGTCGCGCCAACGTCGAGCGCGCCGCGGAAGATGAACGGAAAACACAGGACGTTGTTCACCTGGTTCGGGAAGTCCGACCGCCCCGTGGCGATCACCGCATCGGGACGCACCAATTTCGCCTCGTCGGGCATGATCTCCGGTGTCGGGTTGGCGAGCGCAAGGATGAGGGGGCGCGCCGCCATGGCCTGCACCATTTCCGGCTTGAGCACCCCGCCTGCGGAGAGGCCGAGGAAGACATCGGCTCCCGGAATCACTTCTGCGAGCGTCCGCGCCGGCGTCTGCTTGGCGTAACGAGCCTTGAGCTCATCCATCTCCTGCACGCGTCCTTTGTAGACGACGCCCAGGATGTCGGTGACGGTGACGTTCTCGATGCGCACGCCCAACTGCACCAGGAGATCGAGGCAAGCGAGCGCAGCGGCGCCGGCACCCGACACCACCAACTTGACTTCGTCGATGGCCTTCCCGACGACCTTGAGTCCGTTCAGGACCGCGGCGCCAACGATGATGGCAGTGCCGTGCTGGTCGTCGTGGAACACCGGAATCTTCATCCGTCTGCGCAACTGGCGCTCGATGTAGAAACATTCCGGCGCCTTGATGTCTTCGAGATTGATGCCGCCAAATGTGGGCTCGAGTGCCGCGATCATGTCCACAAGCTTGTCGGGATCGAGCTCGTTGAGCTCGATATCGAAGCAATCGATGCCGGCAAACTTCTTGAAGAGTACCGATTTTCCTTCCATCACCGGTTTTGCCGCGAGCGGGCCGATCGCACCAAGCCCGAGTACCGCCGTGCCGTTGGTGACCACTCCGATCAGGTTGCCGCGCGCGGTGAGCGTCCGTGCACTCGAAGGATCCGCGACGATCTCGTGGCACGCGAAGGCGACGCCGGGCGAGTAGGCGAGCGCGAGATCCCGCTGCGTGATGAGACCCTTGGTGGGCAGGATCGAGATCTTGCCGGGAGAAGGCAGGCGATGGTAGTCGAGCGCGGCTTTCTTCAGTGTTTCATCCATGGATGGAGAGTTCTTGCGCAGCGAACGGAGGCGTCGGATTATACGCGCCGCCCTCCTCGCGACCTGCGCCGCACTTCGCCGAGCGGGTCCGCGCACGACGGAGGAATCATTACTTGATCACGCGCTTTCTGCTGTTTGCTGCGACGCTGGCCAGCGTCCTGGGCGCGCCCGCCGCAATCGCCGAGGACGCGGGGGCGCTGCTTTGGGAAGTCACGTCCAAGTCCACCACCGCCTATCTGCTAGGCACGATCCACGTTGGCAGTCCCGCCATGTACCCGCTGCCCAGGGTGATCGAGGACGCCTACTCGCGCGCCCGGATCATTGCGCTGGAAGCGGATCCGACGGATCAGTCTGTCCTGATGATGGCGATGGGCTCCGGGATGTACGAACCACCCGAGACGCTCGAGAGCAACGTGCCGCCGGCATTGTTCGACGACGTGCGCGGGTTGTTCGCCGCAAATGGACTGCCGCTTGAACTTGCCCGGGTGATGAAGCCCTACATGGTCGCCATGACCCTTGCCATGACGGAGGTCGGGCGGTTGGGTTTCGACGTTTCCCTGGGCGTGGACATGCATCTGGCAGCGCGCGCGCACCAGGACGGGAAGAGCATCGTCGAGCTCGAATCCATGGCGATGCAACTGGCGATGCTCGACGCAATGTCGCGGGAAACACAGGTGGCAATGCTGGACAACACCGTGCAAGGGCTTCACTCCGGCACGTTGAAGCGCGACCTGGAGGCGATGATCGCCGCGTGGCGCGCCGGCGATGCGCGGCGGATGGACGACGCAGCGATGCGCGATCTGAAGAGCATGCCACCGCGCGCCGGCCGCGACCTCAAGGAGGCCATGTTCGACCGGCGCAACAGTGCGATGGCGGACAAGATCGTGCAGTTGCTCGCCGGATCGGAGGTTATCCTGGTGGGCGTCGGTGCCGGACATATGACCGGACCAACCGGAATCGTCGAACTTCTGCGGGCCCGCGGATTCAGCGTCCGCAGGCTCCCGGGCGAAGCACGATGAACGAAATCAAAAGCGGAATTCGCACCGAGTTGTATCCAGAGATCGAGCCCTTCGCATACGGACGGCTGCGGCTCGACGCCACGCATGAGATGTACTGGGAGACGAGCGGCAGTCCTGACGGGCTGCCCGTGCTGTTTCTCCACGGTGGGCCGGGATCGGGCGCCAGCCCTTCCCATCGTCGGTTCTTTGATCCCACGCGCTATCGCATCGTCATGTTCGACCAGCGCGGCGCGGGTCGCTCGACACCGCTCGGCGCAATAACCGACAACACGACACCCCATCTGGTGGCTGACATCGAGCAGCTGAGATCCCATCTTGGTATCGAGCGTTGGCTGGTCTTCGGCGGCTCTTGGGGTTCGACGCTCGCACTCGCGTACGGTGAGATGCATCCGGATCGTTGCCTCGGATTCGTGTTGCGTGGCATCTTTCTCTGCCGACCACCGGAAATCGAGTGGTTTCTCTATGGGATGCGCCAGGTCTTCCCGGAGACCTGGCAGCGATTTGCGGGCTACATACCGGAAGCGGAGCGCGGCGATCTGCTGGCGGCCTACCGAGCCCGCCTGGACAATCCCGACCCTGCGGTACACATGCCGGCGGCGCGCAGCTGGAGCCTTTACGAAGGCGCCTGCTCCACGCTGCTCCCGAGCGACGACGTGATTCGGCATTTTGGCGATGATGGCGTTGCGCTGGGGCTCGCCCGAATTGAAGCTCACTACTTTGCCCACGACATTTTCCTCCCTGCAAACAGTCTGCTGGACAACGTTCACCGCGTGCGGCATCTGCCGTGCGTGATAGTGCAAGGGCGCTACGACATGGTGTGCCCCGCAGTATCGGCGTTCGATCTGAAGGCCGTTTGGCCCGATGCGGAGTTGATCGTGGTTCCAGATGCAGGCCATTCGGCCTGGGAAACCGGGATACGCGAACAGCTGGTGGCGGCGCTCACGCGGCTTGCATCGAACGTGGCCTGATGTCCACGATCGTCGTGGTTCGAAAAGGAGCGCACGTGGCCATTGCCTGCGACACGTTGGCCTCCTACGGCGCGCGCAAGCAAAAAGCCCGTTATACGGAAACACCCGGAAAGTTGTTTCGCTTCCGAGACACCTGGATCGGTACCGTGGGCTACTCGGTGCACAACACGGTGCTGGCAAGCTATTTCAATCGCCATCCGGAAGACGTCAACCTCGAGACGCCGGATGCCATCTTCGAGACCTGGCGCCGCATGCACGTAATTCTCGAAGATGAATACCACCTCAATCCACGTCGCGATTCGGACGACGCGTACAAGACGACGCGCATGAGCGCGCTCATCGCGAATCCGCGGGGCATCTTCAGCGTAACTCCCGCCCGGGACGTCGAGGCGCTTCCGCGATTCTGGGCCATCGGCACCGGCGCCGACTTCGCGCTGGGCGCTATGTTCGTTCTGTACGATACGACTGAGGACATAGAGCGCATTGCTCGCGCTGGCGTCGAAGCCGGTGCCGAATTCGACGACGCGAGTGATCTCCCCGTCATCACGCAAACCCTGGAACTCGCCGCATGAAAAACATTCCGCCCGTCTTCCTCGACTACGTGGCCGGCCTCAAGGCTCACGATGTGGACCGCATCGGTGCCACCATGGCCGAGAGCCTGCAGGTGTTTTCCAATGGAAGGGTGCTGACGAAAGCCGAATTCCTGCCCTTCCTGCGTGCGCTGTACACCGGATTTCCGGACTGGACGTACGATCACGACCCGGCCGAATGGCACGATGATCTCATTGCGGTGAAGTGGCGTCAGAGCGGCACCCACAGCGGGGTGTTCGTATTTCCCGGTTTGCCTCCGATCGCTCCGACCGGCATCGCCGTGCGCATTCCCGAACAGTATTTCCGTTATCGAGTCGAGAACGACAAGCTCACCGAGCTGCGCCCGGACCCGGTGCCGGGAGGGGCCCCACGGGGCATCCTCGAACAGATTGGCGTGCCCCTACCGCCCCTCTAGATCCAGGCATGTATCGCACTGCGGGATGGCTCTGTCCGCCGCAGTGCCGGGCGGCGCTCACGCCTTGACGCTGACCGAGCGCGAGGCGGCGTCGCGCTCACGTCGCATCTGTCTGCGGCGATCCTGCCCCGAACGCGTGTCCAGCAGTACGGCCAGTCGATCGCGACGGCGGTCGAGACTGCGCCGCGCAATATCGCGTTGCTCCATGAATCCCGGCTGGCCCGGCAACACGCGATAGTGAGTCGCGGCCGGTAGTCCAGGAGGGGCCGGTTCGCGATGGCCGCGTTCCTCGTTGTCGACCGGTTGGACCACGCGGGCGCCGTCGATGCCACGAACGGGCAACGTATCCGGGACAGGAAAGACCGCGGGCGCCGGGGCATTAAGCCGCATCGTTCCGATCGCCGGCTGCTTTGGCCGTCTCGTGCAGTGCGTCGAGCGCGGTTTTCTGCATCTGCAACGTCTTGATCGTCATCTGCAGGAACGAGAGGTTCATGTTGAGCCAGGTCTCGACTGCCTGCAGTTCGGCTATCTTCTTCTCCACCTCGGCTGCATCCATGGTCGGCTGAAACATGCCCGGGATCGGGAACGACATCGGATTCCACATCTTCTGGAAGAAATCCATCAGATCCTTCGAGCCGAAATCGTCCGCCAAGTGATATCTCCCGGGTTTTGCCGAAACTACATCGTCGGGCCGAGAATCCAGGGCGCAAATTCGTCCTCGCCATAGCCCCACTGCTCGCTTTTCGATTTCTGGCCCGAGGCGGTCTTCAGGATGAGCTCGAAGAATTGCTGGCCCACCTCCTGGATCGATGCCTTGCCATCGACGATCACACCACAATTGATGTCCATGTCTTCTTCTTGACGATTGAAGAGCGCGGAGTTCGTTGCGAGCTTGAGCGACGGCGAGGGCTTGCACCCGTAAGCAGATCCGCGGCCGGTGGTGAAGCAGATCATGTTGGCACCGCCTGCGACCTGTCCCGTGGCCGATACCGGATCGTAGCCAGGCGTGTCCATGAACACGAAACCCTTGGCTTTGACGAGCTGGGCGTACTCGTAGACGTCGACCATGGCGCTCGTGCCTCCCTTCGCCACGGCACCGAGGGATTTTTCCAGGATGGTGGTGAGTCCACCGGCCTTGTTGCCCGGCGATGGATTGTTGTTCATCTCACCGCCGAGACGCTCGGTGTATTGCTCCCACCATTTGATCCGCGTGACGAGCTTCTCGCCGATCTCGCGTGAAGCGGCGCGTCGAGTGAGCAGATGTTCGGCCCCGTACACTTCCGGGGTCTCGGACAGGATCGCGGTGCCGCCATGACGGACCAGCAGGTCGACCGCAGCACCCAGCGCCGGATTCGCGCTGATGCCGGAGTAGCCGTCGGAACCGCCGCACTGGAGTCCCAGGATGAGGTGGCTCGCGGGCACCGTGGAACGTCCGACCCGGTTCGCCTCGGGCAGCATCTCCTTGATGCGCGCAATGCCCTCCTTGACCGTCTTGCCGGTGCCGCCCGTGTCCTGGATGGTGAAGGCCTGCAACTGATCGGTACGCTTCAAGCCCTGCGCTGCCAGCAGATCGTTGATCTGATTGGCCTCGCAACCGAGTCCGATCATGAGCGTAGAGAACATGTTCGGATGGGTGGCATAACCACCGAGCACTCGCCGCAGCACGTTCACCGGCTCGCCATCGGAGGCATGACCGCAACCGGTTTTGTGCGTGATGGGAACGATGCCGTCGATATTGGGGTAGTCAGCGAGCATTTCGTCCGTGAAATGCTTTGCGATCATTCGCGAAACGTGGGCGGAACAGTTGACGCTGGAAACGACGCCGATGTAGTTGCGTGTCGCGACGCGGCCGTCCTGGCGCAGATAGCCCTCGAAGGTTGCCGGATTCGCGACGAACTCTGTGGGCTTGTAGTCGGCGCCGAACGCGTAGTCACGCTCGAAGTTGCCCATGCCCAGGTTGTGGACATGGACGTGCTCGCCGGCCTTGATGGGACGGGTCGCGAAACCGATCACTTGGTTGTAACGACGCACCGGACTGCCTTCGGCGATGTCGTGGGTAGCAATCTTGTGTCCCGCAGGAATCCGCACGCCGGCTCGGATCTTCTCCTTGATGACCTCGGTACCTTCGGGCAGGTCAACGCGTGCGATGACCACGTCGTCGGCAGGATTGAGACGTATGGTAAGGTCGGCGGCTTGCAGCATGGCAATCTCCTTCGCTGGGCAACAGCAAGGCCGTGATTATAGCCACGGCGCAGGACGCGATGGTTTCGGGGCGAAAGCAGCGTCACCGGGAATTCTCCGGCAGGAATCTTGCACGCGACCCGATCTGAACCTGCGATTCCGGGCAACCACCGGTTTGCGGAAAAACTGCCCAACGCTCGAGTGTCCATTCGCGCAGACCACCCGCGGCTTCCAGATCTCCTCGATGCTCGGACGGCGAGCGCCGCGCAGGCGGTGACCGCACGGACCGCACCCACGCCGCGCGATCTGGTCGTTGCGGGCACCGCATCGGAGCACCGTCCACGGCTCGCGCAGTTGGCAAATTGCCCTAAAGTTTTACCGTCGATGGCAGTTAATACGAAAGGGACCGGAGCCGGACGACGCGTCATGCGGCGACCATGGCCACGGTCTCCGAGCGGGCTCACGTCCGCGCGCAGCTGAAAAACGGCAAACCCATCGAAAGGTGGGGACGCAAAGTCACCGGTCTAAAGCGGGCGTTACACCCGTCAGGACAGCGGAACTGCCAGGTGCAACAGAAGGCTGGACGCAGGCGGGGGCAGGATCTCCACCTGTGAAAGGTCCCGGTCGCGCCCGTCCCCGCCCGAAGACAAGACCGATTCAGAAGGCCGTGCGCGACGTCCCCGATGAAGTGACTTGCATCGAGGGAGTAAGACGACAATGAACGCTGCGGCCTCTAACGTGATTGCCTTCCCGCCTGGAAAAACCGGACAACCTGTCGACCTGAAGACCCCGGCAGGGCTGCTGCGCGAATGCCGCACGCGCAGCGTCAAGGCCCTCAGCGAGTCCGTCTCGAAGGCCCTCGACACCTTCGTCGACGAACTCTTCGAACTCGCCGAACAGTCCCTCGACCGGGAGAATCGCGACTTCTACCTGACCGCCAAGGAGCAATGGCCGACGGTCCGCCCGCGCCTCGAGGAGCGTTTTCGCGAGCGCCTGGAAGAGGCTTTCGACCGCAGGGCGACGGGTGATGCCGAGGAGGCGCCCGACTTCTCCGACGTACAAACGTCATGGTCCGAGCTGTCGCTGGTCGCTGACGGCGATCTGGACGAGAGCGTGCGTTTCACCGACGTAGCCGGTCGGATCCGCAACGGCGCCGACGAGGAACTCGCCGCGCTCGACCAGCGCATGGCGGTACTGCTCGATCGCCCGAACATGGAAAGCCATGAGAATCCGCTCTCACCGTTGGCGATCTGCGATGCATTTCGTTCGGCGCTCGGCGTGGTGGAGCAGGGCCCGAAGCTGCGGAAACTTCTCATCCGCTATTTCGATCAGGGCGTGCGCTTTCCGGTGCCGAAGCTCTACGCCGAGATCAACAAGCTGCTGAAGGAACATGGCGTCCTGCCGACGATCCGTTACGGTCGCAGCAAGAAGCCGGTTCCCGGCGCCGCGCCGGCGGGCGCGTCGGGTGCGAGGTCGGACTCTGGCCAGGTCCTCGGTAGCGTGACATTGCCAGTGGTTGCCGGTCCTTCGGTCGCAGGCGGCGCATCGATGACCATGTCGTTGCCCGCCGGCGTCGGCCTGTCGATGCCCGGACTTGGCGTCGCTCCTGCGGGCGGCGCCGGCGCCTCCGTCGATGCTGCCGGCCTGGCAGGCGGACAAGACCCGTTCGCGATGCTCCAGCAACTGATGATGGGGATCGCGGCTCGGGGACCATCTGGCGGCCCCGCGAGGGCAGCATTCGGAGGCGGCGCGGCCGGGTTCGGTGGCGGTGGGCAGCCTGGGGCGGGCGGAATTCCGCTACCGGGCAACGGCGGCGGCATGTCGAGCGGATCGGGTGACCTCGGCGGGAGGGGGTTGCCGGGGGCCGGGGGTGGCGGCGCTCCCGGGATCGGCGGCGGTGGCGGCATTCCGGGCCTTGGCATGGGTCTCGGTGGCGGTATGACCGGTGTCGGCGGCGGTCCCGGTGGCGGCATGCATGGCGTTTCCGGTGGGGGCGGCGGTGGTTCTGGCGGCGGCATGCCAGGCGTCGCCGGCGGTGGCGGCGGTGGTTCTGGCGGCGGGATGACCGCCGTACTTCCGGGAACGGCTGGCGACGTCGCAGGTAACGGCGGGGGCATCCCGGGCATCGGTGGCACGGTGACCGGCACACGAACCGGCATTGCCGGCGCGGGCGGTACCGTCGCGCCAGGAAATGGCGGTATGCCTGCAGCATCCGGCGTCGAAGCGACGGACCTGCCCACCCTCGACGGCCTGGGCGGTCCGGGAGGGATGGGTGGCGCCGGCGGGGGCGCCTTCATCGGTTCCCTGACGCGCTTGCAACATGGCGATTACACCACCGTGGGCGCCGACATCCAGGCCGCGCTGGCTTCGTTCGACGCCGGCAGCGTCGCGCTGCCCGGCGGCTTCTCCGCGCTCGCCGATCCGGGCGCAGCCGCCCCTGCCCGCAACATGCTGCACGCGCTGAAGGGCACGAGCCTGACCAGTCAGATGGGCCAGTTGGACACGGTCACACTCGACATCGTGGCCATGCTGTTCGATCAGATCTTCGGCGATCCCCGCATACCGGCTGCGATGAAGGCCCTCATCGGCCGCCTGCAGATCCCGATGCTCAAGGTCGCAGTGCTCGACAAGACATTCTTTGCGAAGAAGGCCCATCCGGCGCGGCACATGCTGGACACCCTGGGCGAATTGTCCGTGGGACTCGGCGAAGGGTTCGACGCGGGCAGCGCGCTGTACAAGCGCATCGACGCGATCCTGCAAAAGATCGTTGACGAGTTCGTGGACGACCTTGGCATCTTCGATCGCGTGACGGCCGAGCTCGAGGTATTGATCCAGGACGCGGACAGGACCGCCGAACAAGCAGGGAAAAAGGAATCGCGGCGCATCCAGGACAGGGAACGGCTCGAAGTCGCGCGCCTGTTCGCTCAGAACGAAGTGAAGGCGCGAGTCCAGAAGCAGGCGCTGCCCCGCGCAGTGCTGCGCTTCCTCGCCACGGAATGGCTCAAGCTGCTGATCATCGCCTATGCCAAGGGCGGGCGTGAAAGCCGCGCCTGGCACAGTCTCGTCGAAACGATGGATATCATGGTCTGGAGCCTGTCGCCGAAACAGACCACTGCGGAGCGCCAGCGTCTCGTGTCGGTGCTGCCCGGATTGCTCAGGCGGCTGACGATGGGCATGGACATCGTCAACACGAAAAAGCAGACCCGCGAGCGCTTCAACTCCGTTCTGATGCGCTGCCACGCCAAGGCCATCGGCGGCGGCGATGCCGCTCACTCCGATGTCGAATCGCCGTCGTCCGCGGAGCATGCCGCGACGCGGCGCGCCCAGATGGACATCGCAGGGGACGACCGGTCCGCTGCAGCGCCCGGCCTGGGAGATGGCGGCGGCATGATCGTCGAGGAAGTCTCGATCGAATCGCCGATGGTGGAGGCCATCGAGCTCTCCGAGCCCGAATCGGACGAACCCGTGGCGATCCAGATCCAATCGGAAATGCGTCCGGTGGCGGCGCCGGAAACGCTGCCCGCGGTCACGGTCAAGAATCCGTTCGGTGAAGGCAGCATCGAGCTGGAAGAAGTGTCCTTCGGCGACCTGCCCGGCGTCGTGGCGACACACGGCGCAACCGGTGCGGTGGGCCTCGCGGACACCGGTGGTATGACGGCCATCACGATCCCGGGGGATGAGCCTCCGCTGCCGACGGGCGACGAATGGACCGAGCTCGTGCTGCAATTCAAGGAGGGCGACTGGATCGAGTTGCACGAAGAAGGCGCGTCGACGGTGCAGGCCCGCCTGTCGTACGTGAGTCCGTACCGTGGCACCTATGTCTTCACCAACCGGAAGGGAACGAAGATCGGCGAGTTCTCGATGTTCGACATCACCAGCGCGCTGCGCACCGGGCGGATGACGGTAATGGTGAACGTACCGCTGTTCGACCGGGCCTTCAGCGGCCTGGTCGGAATGCTGCGCAAGAACGCGGAGGACGCCCCCGCCTGAGCGCAGGATCGCAGCGCGCGCCCGAAGGATGGCAGGGAATCAAGCCCGGTAGGAGCGTCGACCGGGGGGACGCGGGGTTACACTCGCGGGTCGTTCGAATTGTCCCGCATCCGCCATGATCCACCGTACCGACGACCTCCGCATCCGCGAGATCAAGGAACTCGTGCCGCCAGCGCACCTGCTGCGCGAATTTCCGTGCTCGCAGCGCGCGGCCGAGGTGGTCGAGCGGACTCGACACGCCTTGCACCGCATCCTGCACGGAATGGATGACCGGTTGATCGTGGTGATTGGCCCTTGCTCGATTCACGATCCGATCGCGGCGCGGGAGTATGCCGATCGCCTTGTCTCGGTGCGCGAGCGCCTCGAGTCCGACCTCGAGATCGTGATGCGCGTGTACTTCGAGAAGCCGCGCACGACGGTGGGCTGGAAGGGCCTGATCAACGATCCGGCACTGGACGGCACGTACGAAATCAATCGCGGCCTGCGCGTGGCGCGCGAACTGCTGCTCGACATCACCGAACGCGGCGTCCCCGCCGGTTGCGAGTTTCTCGACATGATCACGCCTCAGTACATCGCCGACTTCGTTGCCTGGGGTGCGATCGGGGCGCGCACCACGGAGAGTCAGGTCCATCGCGAACTCGCCTCGGGACTGTCGTGCCCTGTGGGATTCAAGAACGGCACGGACGGCAACGTGAAGATCGCGGTCGATGCCATAAAGGCGGCACGGCAACCGCACCACTTCCTGTCGGTCACGAAGGGCGGGCACTCCGCGATCGTCTCCACCGCGGGCAACGAGGACTGCCACGTGATACTGCGCGGCGGCAAGCTGCCCAACTACGACGCGGCAAGCGTCGCCGCCGCCGCCCGGGACCTGGCGAAGGCGGGGCTCGAGCAGCGCCTGATGATCGACGCGAGCCATGCCAACAGCCAGAAGGATCCCCAGAACCAGCTGCAGGTCTGCGCGAATGTCGCCACGCAACTCGCCGCCGGGGAGAACCGTATCGTCGGGATGATGGTGGAGAGCCATCTGGTCGCGGGCCGTCAGGAACCGGAACCCGGACACGACCTCGTCTACGGCCAGAGCATCACCGATGGATGCATCGGGTGGGGCGACAGCGTCGCGCTGCTCGATGGCCTCGCCGCTGGCGTGCGGGAACGGCGCTCCTGCATCGCCGCGGCAGGCAAAGGGTAGCGCCGGCATCGCGCGCTCATCGCGTTCGCCGGGTTCCGAACTCGGCACCGGTACGGTCGTGGCCGCTTTCGGTCGCAGCTATCGGGTCGAACTGGACAGCGGTGCGACCCTCGTGTGTTTTCCGCGAGGCAAGCGCAGCGAAATCGCCTGTGGTGACCGGGTCCGGGTCGCGTACGCCGGCGAGGGTCAGGGTGTCATCGAGGCGTTCGAAGCGCGCTTGTCGCTCTTCTACCGATCGGATGCGTATCGTCAGAAGCTGATCGCGGCCAACGTGACCCAGGTGATCGTCGTGCTCGCGGCCTCGCCGAGCTACTACGAAGATCTGTTGAATCGCTGCCTCGTCGCGGTCGAACATGCCAGGATTCGCGCAGTGATCGTCTTGAACAAACTCGATCTGGACACATCCGGCGGCGCACTCGAATCATTGCGCCTGTACGAGCAGCTGGGATACCCGCTCGTGCCGCTCGCCGCAAAGCTGGACGTGGCCCCGCTCGCCCCCTGGCTCGCTCAGCAGACTTCCGTGCTGGTGGGTCAATCGGGCATGGGCAAGTCGACCATCATCAATCGGCTTCTGCCGGAGGCCAACGCGGCAACCGCAGAGATGTCGATCGCTCTCGACTCGGGACGTCATACCACGACCCATGCCCGGCTCTACCACCTGGACGGGTCGAGCAACATCATCGATGCGCCCGGTATGCAGGAGTTCGGCCTGCACCATCTTTCGCCCGAGGATCTCGATCACGCCTTCGTCGAATTCCGTCCGCTTCTCGGTCAATGCCGATTCGGCAATTGCCGCCATGCCAGCGAACCCGGCTGCGCATTGGTCGCGGGTGTGGCCAGCGGCGCGGTGAGTGCGCGACGACTGGCCTCCTACCGGCGCATCCTGGCAGAGCTCAAACGCTGATCCGCCTAGCCGATCCAGAAAGCGATCGTGACCAGCGCGATCACCAGCACCCACATCACCAGGGTGCGCCAGATCAACCCCACGGCGCTTTGCATGTGCTCGAGGTCGGCATCGTCGCCGAGCCCCAGTTCGGGCCGGAAGTTCACGCTGCCCGCAGAGTGCAGCGTCTCGCCGAGCCGTACGCCGATCGCGCCCGCCCCGCTGGCCAGCACGACGCCCTGATGAGGGTCGTTCCATCCGGCAGCCTGCGATCGCCAGCAGTACACCGCATCCTCGAAATCTCCGACGATCGCAAAGGAGATCGCGGTCAGACGTGCTGGTACCCAGTCGAGGTATCGAAATGCATCGCGGGCGAAGCCGCCGAATTGGGCGAACTCCGGGTCCTCGCGCGCGCCCCAGCGTTCGTTGAGCAGTACCGCCAATCGATAGAGCACGGCGCCACCGGGTCCCGAGAGCAGTAGCGCCACGACGCCGGGCAGCACGGTGCCGAACACGGCGGGCATGAAGACGAACCACGCGATCACGCCGAATACATGGCGGTGAGCGCCGAGCAAACCCTGCTCGATCGCGACCTTTGCCACTTCCGATTGGGTGAACTCGTCCGCGGCCTCCTGGCGCCAGACCCCGAGCATCATGCGGGCGCGATCGAGCTGGCCGGCACGCAAGGATTCGAGAACCATGGTGTAGCCGTGGCTGAACTGGCGAAAACCCATGGTCAGATACAGCACGATCACGCTCCAGGCCCAGCCAAGCAGGAAGCTGACGTCATACAGCAGCCAGTACACGATATTGGCCGCCACCACCCAGGGCAGCACCGCGCAGAGCCATCCAAGCACACCGTGGCGCCGTTCTCCCGCGTTGAAATTCGACGCGAGCGCATCGGCGAGACGTCCGAAAGACCGAAACACCGGACCCTTCGGATCGACCGGACGGAACTGCTCGAGCAGCAACGCGAGAATCAGTGAGAACAGAGCCACGGAGAAAACGTCGTGAGAGCGCGTGTTCGTGCGATCGTGATCGGCCCTCTATTCTAGGCCATACCCCATAGGGAATCGTGCCGACGCGCACACCGGCCCCGCCTCGCGCCGACGGCGCGCATGGCGCCAATACGGGCCCGCCCGCTCAGTCGAGATAGCGCACGCCACCCCGGGAGTCAAGAGCCGCTTCATCCCAGAATGTGAGCTTCTCGCCACGCTTGACCTTCGCCTCCGCGTCCGCTTCCTTCTCCCGCACCAGCGCGAGTCGCTCGGCGACGGCACGTGCCTGCTCGCGGGGCACGACGACCACGCCGTCGCGGTCGCCGACCACAACGTCGCCCGGACCGACGTGAACACCGCCGCAGGTCACGCCGAGGTTTACCTCGCCGGGTCCATTGCGATAGCCCGCGTTGGGGCACCAGCCGCGGGTGAATACCGGCACTCCGGCAGAGAGCAATCCCGGGACGTCGCGCACGAGTCCGTCGCAAACGATGCCCGCAACGCCGATGCGCTTCGCCCAGATCGCCCAGAGGTCGCCGATCACGGCCGCGGTGTCGTTACCGCCGGACGCAATGACGATGACGTCACCCGCCTGGAGAAAATCGAGCACGGCCATCGCGGCGAGATTGTCCATGGGTCCGCAATAGGCGGTCACCGCGGTGCCGCAGAAGCGCATCGTCGGTTCGAGCGGCTTGATCGAGTGGTGCATGCTGCCGCGACCATTGAAGGCATCGGTGACGAACCCGCTCGGGGCATCGAGGTATGCATCGAGAACGTCCGGGGTCGGACGCTCGAACTTGCGGCGGATGGTCAGCGCTACGGGATTTCCAATCATCTTGCTTGCTCCGTTGGTTGGGTGATTGCGGGTCCTTCGACGAGAATTGCATGCGGGCGCGCCAGACGTTGAGGGGGCTCCGGCCATCGAGCCCTTGCCGTCCGCCCGGCGACTGTCAGCGTGACTTCGACTCGCTGGTCTTGCTATGCCTTCCTTGGAGAACTCATTGCGCGGCGTCGAACCCGCTTGCACCGGGTTCTAGACTGCACCCGATGCCCGCAGCCGCGCGAGCTCCGCCGCGTCGAGATCGAGCCAGTCGCGCAATACGGCGTCGGTATGCTCGCCCAGTTGCGGCGGCGGGAGGTGGTACTCCACCTTGCTGTCGGAGAAACGCATGGGGCTCGCAATCATGCCGAGACTGCCCGACACGGAATACGGCAGATCGATTCGCATGCCGCGTGCACGGACTTGCGGGTCGTCGAACACCTGCGCGACGTCGTTGATCGGCGCGCACGGCACACCGGCGGCGTTCAGTTTGTCCACCCAGAAGGCGTTGGGATGCAGCGCCACGATGGCTGCGATAACGGGAATGGCCACGTCGCGATTGCGCACCCGGGCCTCGTTGCTCGAGAAGCGCACGTCCGCGAGCAACTCGCGGCGTCCCGCCACTTCGCAGAACCGCGCGAACTGCGCATCGTTGCCGGCGGTCAGCATCAGATAGCCATCGGCCGCCTTGAATATCTGCGACGGCACCACACTGGGGTGGCCGCTGCCGATACGACCCGGTATCACTTCCGCTCCCAGGTAGGCCTGCGCGATGTTGATCATGCCCGCCACCTGCACGTCGAGTAGCGCCATGTCGATGTGCTGCCCCTTCCCGCTGACGTGCCGGTGTTCGAGCGCGGCCGTCACGGCGAGCGCAGCATACATCCCGGTCATCACATCGATGACGGCCACCCCGGCCCGCTGCGGACCACCACCGGGAAGATCGTCGCGCTCACCGGTGACGCTCATCATGCCGCCGAGTGCCTGCGCGATCGGGTCGTAGCCGGGACGCTCGGCATACGGACCGTTCTGACCATAGCCCGTGATCGAACAATAGATCAGCGTCGGATTGCACGGCGCTATCGAGCCATAGTCCAGACCGTAGCGGGCGAGGTCGCCGACCTTGTAGTTCTCCAGCATGACGTCGGCCTTCGCGGCAAGCGCGCGCACGAGCGCCTGCCCGTCCGGATGCGCAATATTGATCGTGGCGGAACGCTTGCCGCGGTTGGCACACAGGAAATAGGTGCTCTCGCGCGTCTCATTGCCGTCGCGATCCTTCAGATACGGCGGACCCCACGAACGCGTGTCGTCTCCGGTCCCGGGTCGCTCCAGCTTCACGACTTCGGCGCCGAGGTCGGCGAGTATCTGTCCCGCAAACGGTCCTGCGAGGATGCGTGTCAGGTCGAGTACGCGGATTCCCGCGAGCGGTCCCACGGCGTGCTGTCCTATTCGAGGGAAATGTTGGCGCGCTTCACCACCACCGCCCAATGCGCGGCTTCGCGTTCGATCAGCCGGGCATAGTCTTCCCGCCCGATCACCTTGACCTCGAAGCCGCTGTCGGACAATTTCTGCACGAACGCGCGATCGCTGCCGATGGCAGCAAGCTCCTGGTACAACCGGGCGACCACGACGTTCGAGACGCCCGCCGGCACGAATATGCCGAGCCAGGATTCGGAGACGTAGCCGGGCAGCCCTGCTTCCGCGATCGTGGGGACTTCGGACAACTGCTTCACGCGAACGGGCGTGGTCACGCCCAATGCGCGCAGCTTGCCGGCGCGTATCTGCGGCAGCGCCGCCGCAACGCTGTCGAACATTACCTGCACGCGACCACCCATGAGGTCCACGTGCGCGGGCTGGCTACCCTTGTAGGGAATGTGCGTCATCTGGATGCCGGCCATGTGCTGGAACAGTTCGCCCTCGAGTTGCGAGATCGTGCCCACGCCTTGCGAGGCCATGTTGAGACCCCCGGGCTCGGCTTTTGCGAGGGCAATCAGCTCGCGCACACTGGTCACCTTGACCCCGGATGCGACCACCAGCACGTGGGGCACGTAGGCGAGTGTCGCGACTGCGATGAAATCCTTCGACAGATTGAATCTCGGTTTCGCGTAGAGCGACATGCCGGCGGCGTACACGGTCGAGGGAGCCATCAATATGGTGTAGCCGTCGGGGGCGGCGTGCAGCGCGAGTTCGGCGCCGAGATTCGCACCCGCCCCCGGCCTGTTCTCGACGATGATGTTCTGACCCACACGCTTCGACAGTGCGTCCGCGGTGAAGCGCGCGAGGATGTCCGTGGCGCCCGCAGGCGTGAACGGCGCGATCATCCGAACCGGTCGCGTGGGCCAGGAATCCTGCGCCCGGGCTGCCAAGACGACGGCGAACAAGGCACACGCGAGCGCGATCGACGCGGTCCGGATCAACGATCTCCTCCCGGGACTGTTCTTGGAATGAAGTGCACTCTAGCGGGTTCGCCTCGGCGTCACAATCGGCCCGCGCTCAGCGCCGTGTCAGGGTGAAGTTCTCGGTTGCTCCCGTCGCGGGCATGTGCGCCGTGCCCTGCATCCGGCGGCCATCCTCCGAGAGCATCGCACGGATCTCCATGTTGAGCCCCGACTGCAGATGCATGAGCATCATCCGGACATTGCGACCTTGCACCGCGCCCTGCCCCAGGAATCCATGTTGCTGCGCGGCGTCGGCAGCGACGATCGACAGTTGGCCGCCCTGCTGTTCGATGTAGAGCCCGTCGCCTTCTGGCGAAACCCAGATTCCGCCGACGCCGGCGAGCGCACTCTTCGGAACGGTCCGCACGACCGGCGCGGCTGGTTCGGGCACTGATGCAGCTGCGCGGGCGGGCGGTGGGGCAATCGTCGGCGCGCTAACGGGGCGGCTCTGGTTCAGCTGCTCCACCGCGCGCGCGGCGTATTCCTCGACACCAGGGGGATTGGACGAGGATTCCATCATGTTGACGAGGATGGCAAGCCCGCCGAGTGCGCCGCATACGCCGATCACACCCTTGGCCCAGCCCGGTATTCCAGGACCGCGGGCGGGGGGCGCTGCCACTGGGTCACCGCGCGGTCCGGCTTTGCGGCGCGCCAGCCCCGGCAGCTTCTCGAGGGATTCGAACAGCCTATTCACGTCGTATTCCCAGCGCTTATCCGACAGCTCGTGCGCCTGCCGCCGCGCGAGTGGGCGGAGAGTTGCAGGAAGATCCGATTCCGCGGGCATCGCCGCACCGCCCACGAGGATCGGAATCACGCGCACGCCGCGGTCCAGCGCCATAGCGATCTCGATGCGCACGAAATCGCGCTCGTCATCGAGACGTCGCTTGCCCGCGGCATCTTTCGCATCCAACCAGCGTGGGCCGATCAGTGTCAGGAGCACGGTGCAGGCATCGACGGCATCGCCGATCGCCGCAACGAAATCGGCACCGGCCTCGATGGCCTCGATGTCGCGCCAGACGTCGCTCGCGAAGGCCTGCCTGAAATCGTCCGCGAGTCGCCCGGCATGGCCTCCGCTGTCGTCGCGTCGGTAACTCAGGAAGATCCCCGCCATGCGATGGCCTCCGCGTGATGTCTTTCGTCAGCCTATCCCTGTCGTCGCCAGAGTCAATATGGCTGACCTGCGGCTATTCCCCGCAGCCGCTCCACTGGATTCCGGGAAGCGCGAGCCCGACTGCGCTTGCAGGATCCAGCGAGGCACGCCGAACCGCCATCCGTCGCGCCGTCGCGGCGACGGATCGAGAGGTCCTCAAGTCGCGTTTCCGGGCTCGACCCAGTGACGACCGTCGCGCATGAGCAGTTCGTCAGCACTCGCCGGGCCCCAGCTCCCCGCGGCATAGTTGGGGAATTCTCGTGGCGGCAGCGCCGTCCACAGGTCGAGCAGCGGAGTGAGCACGTCCCACGCCTCCTCGACCATGTCGGCGCGGAGGAACAACATCCGCTCGCCGATCATGCAGTCGTGGAGCAGCGTCTCATAGCCGGTCGCGAGGCCGTCCCCGCCGAGATCGCGATAACTGAATGCCATCTCCACCTGCGACAGGCGCATTCCCGGTCCGGGACTCTTCGCCTGGAATCGCAACTGGATGCGCTCTTCCGGCGCCACCTGGATGGTGAGCCGGTTGGCATGCTGCATGGTCTCCATCGGCACGAGCGGCAACGGCGCCTGGCGGAACTGGATAACGATCTGAGTGCTGCGCGTCGGCAGGCGCTTGCCGGTGCGGACGTAAAACGGAACCCCCGCCCAACGCCAGTTGTCGACGTCGAGTCGCAGCGCCGCGAATGTCTCGGTGGCGGATTCGGGCGCGACGTGCGGCTCCTCTCGATAGCCGGCCACGGCTTCGACGTCGATCGAACCGGGACCGTACTGTCCACGGATCGCGTTGCGCAATAGATCCTCGCCCACGGGTCTGCGCAACGCGCGCAGAACTTTCAACTTCTCATTGCGGACTTCCTCGTTCGCGAGCGATGACGGTGGCTCCATCGCGATCAGGCACAACACCTGGAACACGTGGTTCTGGACGATGTCCCGCAACGCCCCCGAAGTATCGTAGTAGCGGCCACGGTTCTCCACACCGAGCATCTCGGCCACGGTGATCTGCACGTGATCGACATAGTTTCGATTCCAGATCGGCTCGAAAATGCCGTTCAGGAAGCGGAAGGCCAGGAGGTTCTGCACGGTCTCCTTGCCCAGATAGTGATCGATGCGGTAGATCTGGGATTCGTCGAGGCACGCCCGCAGTCGGCGATTCAGTTCGCGCGCGGATTCGAGGTCATGGCCGAACGGCTTTTCCACGATCAGGCGAGTCCAGCCGGCACCGTTCGCTTTGCGCGTGAGGACGCCGGCCGCGTCGAGCCCTTCTGCGATGGTCGCGAAATGGTCGGGGGGCGTGGCAAGATAGACGACGGTGTTGCCGCGGGTGCCGTGCTCCTCGTGAACCGTAGCGAGCCGCTGTTTCAGTCGTGCATACGTATCTGCCGTCTCGATGCGACCGGAAAGATAGTGAAACCGGTGACCGCTGGAACTCGAGAAATCCAGGTCGCTGCAGTCGGCACAGTGGCGGCGCACGGAATCGTCGACCCGTACCCGATACTCCTCATCGGTCAGCGACGAGCCGGATACGCCCACCACGGCGAATCGTTCCGGGAGAAATCCGTTGCGGTGCAGGTTGTAGAGCGCGGGAATCAGCTTGCGCTGCGCGAGATCGCCGGAGGCGCCGAAGATCACGAGAACGCAGGGCTCGGCGCGCTGCACGCCGGGAATGGTATCGGGCACGGCTACTCTCCTGTTTGGAAGGGGCACCCGTATGTTGACGAAAAAAATGCCTCGGCGGGTCCCAGGGGAGAAGGACCGCGGCCGAGGCCAGGGGGAGGAGACAACGAAACAGCTCGATCGAAGACGCTGCGCGCCCGCACGGCAGGCGGGCTTCTTACCGGGTCAGGGTGACCGAGGCGCTCCCGTCACGGGACAGGATCACGAAGGCCTCCGACGCAGCCAGCGACGTTCCATTGCTGGTACAGGTATCCCGAACGTCACACGCCGGATTGCGTGCGCCAGCATCGGCGCGCACCGTCTCAGCCTTTACGGCGATGGGCGGAGTCTCCGAGCAGACGTCGCGGATGTCACAGCGCGAATCACGCGCGGCGAGACTGCCGGTATCGGCATTGCGGAGCGTGGCGACAGCCCCGACCGGCCCGCTCGAGCGCTGGTCACGAACGTCGTAGTTTGCGGGGCGGTCGAAGCCGGCCGTCGATTGCGCCGCATTCACCGGAAGCGCAAATGCCGTCATCGCGGCAAGAGCGGCGCCAAGCAGCAGCCCGGCATTGGGGGAACGAAAACGGGGAAACGTGATGCTGGTCATGTGAAGCTCCTGAGCAGTTCTCGATGCCCGGCAGCCGTGACGCGGACCATAAGGTCCGGCACGGCCGCCGGCATCATCAGTTGTTGGATGCGTAGTTGTTGCGGGTTTGCAACGGGCTGACCGCCTGCGACACCGGCGTCACGACCGGACCGCCTTCGCGGCCGATCCAGGCAGGCGCGTCGTCCCAGTTCAGCGTGCGCACGGCCTGCGTCGCTTGAATCGGAGCGGGTCCGGCAATCGTGTCGGCGGCAAAGGTGTCGAACTTGCGCGACTTCACGACGTTGGCCTTGGTGAAGGCCGAATCGGGGGCGCCGCCGCCAGTCCAGTCCTGCGCTTGCCTATAGACGCGTGATTTCACGGCAACGCCTGCGTCGGCGGCAGCGGACCCGGCGATACCGAGAGCGGCAATGGCGGCAATGACAGCGGCTTGGGTACGGATCGAATTCATGGCAACACTCCTTTTGGTTCGAGGCTGATGTGAGCCCCGGGGATCGATTGGGTGGTAGACCGGATTGGCAGCACGTTTTGCAATGCAGATCGCCCTGCTGACTTCACTTGCCTCCCGTCAGCTACCCGAGAGCCACTGAGAGCAAGCGCTCACAGCGCATTATGTCAACATAAAAGCCATTTCACTCAATGCTTTGCAGAATCCACGAACTTCTGTAACGTGTAGGTGACTTGTTTCTCACAGTTATTTAGTGAACGAGTGACAGAATAGTAAACAGTGTTTATCATGTCAACACTTTTATTTACTTTTCGAGGTTCACTACATCATGGGCGTATCCGAACGACGAGCACGAGAGCGCGAGGAAATGCGGAGCAGAATCCTCGAAGCGGCGCGAAACTTATTCGCATCAGAGGGATACGATGCAGTGACCCTGCGAAAAGTGGCCGATTGCATCGAGTACTGCCCTGCGACCATCTACAAGTACTTCGCGGACAAGGACGAAATGGTCCGGGCGCTGTGCGAGGAAGACATCGCAGCGATGATGGCGACCTTCCGCCCGAGCATGACCAAGCTCAACCCGCTCGAGCGCTTGATCAGCTTCGGGGGCGCGTACATCGAGATGGGGTTGGAGCAGCCGAACCACTACCGCCTCATGTTCATGACGCCGCTATTGCCGCCGGATGACGTGCTGCGGGCCGAGAAGCACGCAGACCCCGATTCGGATTCCTACGGCCTGTTTCGCTCCGTGGTGCAGACGTGCATCGACACGGGGGTGTTCCGCGAAGAATTGACGGATGCCGAGCTCATCGCCCAGACGTTGTGGGCCGGGCTGCACGGCGTCATTTCGTTGCACATCGCGCTCGGCGCCGATCCGAACGTAGTCTGGCGGCCAGTGCGAGAACGCGCGCAATACCTGCACGACCTGATGCTGCGAGGCATGCTGCGCGAGGGGGTGGAATACCCGCCGCGCGGCATCGAAACCGAGTCCGCCCTCACGGCAATGTGAAGGCCATCAACGCCCGGTTTGGTTCGGGCAGTGCTACCGCGCCAGACGGGATGCGGCATGGCCGACGTCCCGCACCGCACGTTCGATGCGTTCGGACCACGAAAAGCCGCAATTGACGCGGAGATGATGGGTGAAGCGGCCGGTCGGACTGAAGATGACGCCCGGACCCAGGCTGACACCCTTGGCCGCCGCGGCACGAAACAACTCCAGCGAGTCCACTGACTCCGGCAATTCCACCCAAAGCACAAAGCCGCCCGCGGGGCGAGTGACCCGGGTGTCCGCGGGAAAATGGCGTTCGATTGCGTCGGTCATGCGGCCTACCTGCTCCCGAAACGCCTGCCGCAATCGCCGCAGGTGATGATCGTAGCCGCCATTGGCGAGAAACGCGGCGATCACTTCCTGCCCCACTTCTTCGGTTGAGATCGTGTTGATGAACTTCAGCATCGACACCACCGCAAACCGGCGACCGGGCGCAATCCAGCCGACTCGCAAGCCCGGCGCGAGGGTCTTGGTGAACGACGACGCCAGCATTACATTGCCCGTCCGGTCCCAGGCCTTGGCCGGTTTGGGCCGGCGGTCCCCGAAATGGAGGTCGCCGTAGATATCGTCCTCGATGATCGGAATGTCGCGCTCGGCCATCAGTTCCACCATGCGCTTCTTCTGCACATCGGGCATCAGGCAACCGAACGGATTGCTGAAATTGGGCATCACGACCACGGCGTTGACGGCGCCTGGCTTGCGGGTCGCGAGGTCGAGCGCATCCACGGAGAGTCCGGTTCGGGGACTGGTCGGAATCTCGAGCGCCTTGAGGCCGAGGCTTTCGACGATCTGCAACACACCGAAAGTAGGTCGGCGACTCGAGCGCGACCACGCCTCCGGGCTTTGTCACCGCGCGGAGCGCGATGTTCAGCGCCTCCATGCAGCCGTTCGTGATGATCACGTTCTCCGGCTCGATGCGACAACCGACGACGAACGCACGCCGTGCGATCTGCTGCCGCAGGGCTTCCACCCCCGTACCCATCCGATACTCCGCCAACCGTTCCGGACGCCGCCGCGTTTGCGCTGACAGCAATCGCTGCAGCTTTCCCGTGGGGAACAGCGACGCGCTCGGACAAGCGGCGCCCAGCGCCACGATGTCTGGGTCGTGCGACGCCTCGAGGATCTCCATCACCAGTCGATTGACCCCGACGAAGGTCGGTGCGCGCCTGACGGCACGCGCTTCCGGTTCGCGCAATCGCGGTGCCCGCAGGCAAACGAAGTAGCCCGATTTCGGTCGTGCGTCCACGAGCCGCCGATTCTCGAGATGGCGGTAGGCAGCCAGCGCGGTCGCGACGCTCACACGCTCGCGCTCCGCGAGAGCGCGCACGGACGGCAGCCGTTCGCCCGGGACGAGGGCGCCGGCAACGATCGCATCGGCAACTTGCCGGGCCAATTGCAGATAGACGAATTCCGGGGCGGAAGCGTTCACCAAGGCATCGTGCTCCGGGTCATGCCCGCGCGGGCTGCACAGAAGTGTCTCGGATCAACCATAACAGATTGCCGACTACTCATCTGTACCGCACTACAAACACACGCGCTATGCCTGTTTCGGTCCGACTCGTCCGCCTTAGACTCGCCGTGACTGCAGATTCGGAGGTGCACGATCATGAGGCTGACCAAAGGGATGCTGTTGCGGGTCCGCGGCGCGGCCGGCACTGTCGTGGTGTGCCTCGAAGGCACGGTGTGGCTCACCGAAGAAGGCGACCTCTCGGATCACTTTCTCGAAGGCGGGCATCGCCATCGGATTGCGGGCAATGGGGTGGTCGTTCTGGAAGCGCTGCACAATGCCCGCCTCCAAATGCAACCGCCGAACGGGAGCCGCTACACCCGTTTGACGGAGCGCGCAGCCGATCGCGTCGACACGAGCTCGGTCAGCGCGTGAGCCTCAGGTACAACCCCGGCAACTTCTCCGGCAGCCGGTCGATGTGGTCCACCACCATGTAGTTGCGCACACCGAATATGCGCGTCACATAGTCATCCGCCTTCGGATCGACACTCATGCAATAGGTGAGAACGCCGGCCCGGCTCGCTTCGTCCACCGCCTTCTTGGTGTCGAAAACGAGATACTTCGAATCGTGTACGTCGATGTCGTGCGGTTCCCCGTCCGTAATCAGCAAGATCAGCTTGCGATCGCTGTGCCGAGCCTTGAGCCAAGCGGTGGCGTGGCGTATGGCGCCGCCCATACGCGTCGACAATCCCCCGCGCATGCCGGCCAGGCGCGCCTTGACCGCTTCGTCGAAGGGCCGGTCGAAATCCTTGAAGCGCTGGTAGCGTACTTCGTGGCGTCCGTTCGAGCAGAATCCGTGAATGGCGAACTGGTCACCGATCCGCTCCATCGCGTGCGCCAGCAGCACGGTCGATTCCCGGGCAAGTTGCAACACGGTCGCATTGCACGCCGGGACGATGTCATTCGTGGATTCCGACATGTCGAGCAGCACGAGCACGGACAGATCGCGTTCGCGCCGGTCGATCCGCACGTGGTAGCGGGGATCCGGCGTTCGCCGCGTCCTCAGGTCGAGCATGGCACCGACGACGGCATCGAGATCGAAGCGATCACCATCCATCTGCTTTCTAAGCCGTACGGGCTTGCGCAGTTCATTACCGCGAATCAATCGATCGAGCCGCTGCACGAGGTCTTCGTTGCGCTCCAGGATGGCATCGATCAAGGCCGGGGCTCCGGGCTCGGCACGCTCTTCCTGCACGGTGCACCACTGCGGACGCGCAGCGCCGATCACGTAATCCCACTCGGAATACCGGGCGCTGCGCAGGAACTCCGCCAGCGCCGGGGCGGCGTCGTCCGGCGAATCCGCACCCACCGGCTTCACGCCAGGAATGGAATCCCCGGTGTCCGGATCGTCGACGGTGTCGCCGCCGTCGCTCTCGACCAGCTCCGGCTGGACCAGCATGACCTCTTCCTCCAGCATCATGCCCTGGTCGGCACCCTCCGGTTCCCAGAGATGGCTGTTGTCGTCACGGTACAGCGGTTCGATCACATAGGTCTTGGCGTTGAACTGCAGCCGCATCTGCCCGATGTCGTTGCCGAGGAGCGAGCCGAGATGACGACAGAGGGCGGGATCGGCAAGGTCGTTCGCGGGGTCGAGGAACAGCGCGCGGCCCTTGCCCACCCAGGGATTGTCGTCCTGGTACGCCGGATCGAGGAGCGCGCGCGCCAGTCGCACTGCAAGTCCGGCGAAGGTGGCCACGCCAGTCTCGGGGTGAGCCTCGTGAAACGTGAGCCACAACCGGCGCAAGCCCGGCAGTTCCCGACACGCGAGCAGCTCCACCCGCGCGTCCTCGAGCAAGCCCGTGAGCACGACCTGAACCGGCCGCAGACTGCCGCGCTTCATGGGCTGCGCGGGCGAGAACAGCAGGTGTGCCACCGCATGCGCCGTCGCCGCCCGATACAACTCGACGCCCATCTGGCCGCGCGCCGCCCGATACGCCTCGGGCAAATGGATGCCGAGCGGCGTGATGTAGGGCCTGCTCGCTTCGAGGGCCGAAGGGAAAGCTCGCAGATCGGTGCCTCGGTCCCACAATGCCCGCAAGTAGAGGCTGAGTCGCTTGCGAACATCGGCAAACGACACGCCGGCGGGACAGGGATCAGGGATTCGTACGGCAGGTGACGCTACGGTAGCCATGGCGGCCGCACTGCAATCACGCGCGTGGAACGCACGCGAGGCACCTGGCGAGGGGCCCCGCGCAGTCCGCGGGGATCGACAGCCAGCCGAGTCGCGTGCTGACCTCGACGAGGCTCCGGCGGCATGCCATCAGAAGAACGCCGTCACGACTGCGTCCAGGGCGTCGCGCATGTCGAGGTCATCCGTGATCGGCCGGACCAGGGTGACCCGGCACGCTGCCACGGGGTCGATGCCCTGCCGGATCAGATGGCCGGCGTGGATCAGCATGCGGGTCGAAACGCCTTCCTCCAGACCGTGACCCTTCAGGTTGCGCGTCCTGGCGCCGACTGACACGAGCCTGCCGGCAATCTCGTTCGAGACCTGTGCCTCGTGCCCCACGATCTCGATCTCGATCTCGCGCTCGGGATAGTGGAAGTCGAGTGCGCCGAAGCGCTGCTTGGTCGATTGCTTGAGATCCTTGAGGATGCTCTGGTAACCGGGGTTGTACGAGATGACGAGCTGAAAATCGGGATGCGCCTGGACCAGTTCGTTCTTCTTCTCGAGCGGCAGGCTGCGGCGCGCGTCGGTCAGCGGATGGATCACCACCGCGGTATCCTGGCGCGCCTCGACGACCTCGTCGAGATAGCAGATCGCGCCGTAGCGCGCCGCGAGCGTGAGTGGGCCGTCCTGCCAGCGCGTGCCTTCGGCATCGAGCAGAAACCGGCCAACGAGGTCGGACGCCGTCATGTCCTCGTTGCAGGCCAAGGTGACCAGCGGCTTGCCCAGTTTCCACGCCATGTACTCGATGAAGCGTGTCTTGCCGCAACCGGTGGGTCCCTTGAGCATCATCGGCAGGCGCGCGGCGTAGGCTGCCTCGTAGAGTTCGATCTCCTGGTCGACGGCCCGATAGTAGGGCTCGGCGTGGATGCGATACTGATCGATGACGCTCGCGGGCACGTTCGTGTCGCTCATGGCGGTTTCGGTTGTTGAAGACGAATCATTTTCTGCGCCGTCCGGGTGACGAACCGGTGGCCATCAGGCGCACGGCACTCCACACTTCGCGCATGATCGCACGCAACGCAATAGAGTCACGCGCCAGGACACGCAGCCACGCTCCGCTGCCGCCAGGCAGGAGCGACGCACCTGCGTAGGCGTCGGCCGACTCGCACAGCGCACTGCGCAGCGCAGTGAGCGCCGCCTGCGGATTCGTCCGGTGGACGACGAGCAAGGTTCCCTGCAGATCGAAGCCGCCGTTGACCCCCGGCCGGTTCGCCATCACCGCCCGGCCTTCCGCTCGAAACCGATCCACGGCAAGCGTTCGGCCCGTTTCGTCCTCGATGCGGGTCTCGGAGCGCAACCAGTCGAATGCCGCGCCCCCGGCGTGAGGATCGTGCAGCAGGAAACTCTCACTGGCGATGACCGTCGCACTTTCGGCGGCGCGAATCACCAGGCGGGTATCGAGGCGCGCGGCCGGGAACAGGATCAATGGATCCGGCAGGTACTCGACCAGCGAGCCCGCCGCGGCCGAAATCTGCAGGCTCTGCTCGGCGTACCCGTCGTTCATGGTGTGCACTATGGTCGATGCGGCCGTGGTGAGATGCACCTGGGCGCCTTCCCCCGCGGCAATCGCAAGGCCGAGGCGCTCGCCCTGGAACAGACCACCGGAACACGATTGCAGGTACACGCTCGCGAACCCGGGCGGGTCGCCGGGTAGGTGGAGCACGCGCCCGACATGGAACGGATAGGCGACGAGCTGACGTCGCAGCACCGTGCCACCGCCGGGCGCGCGTTCGAACGCGAGATCCAGTCGCGTCGGCGCAGCCGCCCTCAGATCGTCGAGCTTCATGACCGGCGCTTCAACGATCGAACAGCACCTCGCGGGCGAGGTGCTCGACGATGGCCTCGACACCCTCGCCGGTGGCGCAATTGGTGAGCAGCACGCCGCGCCCGTCGCGCACCTCGTTCGCCTCGCGAACCATGCGCGGCAGATCGGTTTTCACGTACGGTGCGAGATCGGTCTTGTTGATCACGAGCAGATCGCAGGTGAGCACGCCGAATCCGCGCTTGCGCGGAATGTCGTCGCCCCCCGCTACGTCGATCACGAACAGCCAGTAATCCACGAGATCGAGCGAGAACGACGACGCGAGATTGTCCCCGCCGGATTCGATGAGGATCAGTTCGAGCCCGGGGAAGCGCGCTTCCAGCTCCTCGGCGGCCTGCATGTTGAGCGTCGGGTCTTCACGGATCGCGGAGTGGGGACAGGCTCCCGTCTCAACCGCCAGGACACGCTCCGGTGCGATCAGACCACTGCGACGGACCCGTTCGGCGTCCTCCTTGGTGGCGATGTCGTTGGTGATGACGGCGAGGCTGGTGCCGCGCGCGATGAAACGCGGAATCAGGTGCTCGAGGAGGGCAGTCTTGCCACTGCCGACCGGGCCCCCGATACCCACTCGTGCCGCCGAAGTGGTTCTGCTCGTCGATTGCGGTGCGAATGTGCCGGGGACGATAGTGTTCATTGTTCGTCGTTCAGGGGTGATGTGGCTCGATACGGAGACCACGGACGCGAAGGCGGCAGATCAACCTGGCATCCCGCGGTCGGAATCGCTTCATGGTGACGCCGGGTGGCCATCTCGTGGAGGGTGCTCTCGACAACTTCGGCTCGACGTCCGCTAGCGGAGCATGTATCGCTGGGCCAAAGGAACCACCTTCGCCGGTTCGCACGTGATCACCTGACCATCGATCATCACGTCGAACGTCTGCGGGTTCACGGTGATGTTGGGACAGGCCGTATTGTGAAGCATGTGCGACTTGTTCAGCTTACGCGTGCCACGCGAGGCCAGCAGTTGCTTGTTCAGTCCGAGCGTTCCGGCGATGTCCGCGGCGACGGCCGCCGGATTGACGAAGCAGGCCGACAGCGGTTGTTTGGCCGCGCCGAACGCGCCCCATTGCGGGCGCATCAGCAGCGGCTCGCAGGTCATCAGTGACGCTGCCGAATCGCCCATGGCCGCCCAGGCGATGAAACCGCCCTTCACGGTCAACTCGGGTTTGATGCCGAAGAACGCGGGCCGCCAGAGGACGATGTCCGCGAGCTTGCCCTTCTCGAGCGAGCCGATATGCGCGTCGATGCCGAAGGTTCGTGCCGCGTTGATGGTGTACTTCGCGATGTAGCGCTTGATGCGTTCATTGTCGCCGATCGCCGTCGCCTCCTCCGGCAAGCGGCCGAACTGATCCTTCATCTTCGAGGCGAGCTGCCAGGTGCGGCAGATCACCTCGTTGATGCGCCCCATGCCCTGGCTGTCCGAGCCCAGCATCGAGATGGCGCCGATGTCGTGCAGCACGTCCTCGGCGGCGATGGTCTGCGCACGGATGCGGCTCTCGGCGAAGGCAACGTCCTCCGGAACCGCAGGGTTCAGGTGATGGCACACCATGATCATGTCGAGGTGCTCGTCGAACGTATTGATCGTATACGGGTTGGTCGGATTGGTCGACGACGGCAGGCAGTTCATCTGCCCGGCGACCGCGATGATGTCGGGCGCATGGCCGCCGCCGGCCCCTTCGGTGTGATACATGTGGATGGTGCGGCCCCGGATCGCTTCCAGTGTGTGCTCGAGAAAGCCGGACTCGTTGAGCGTGTCGGTGTGGAGCTGCACCTGGAAGTCGAGCTCGTCCGCCACCCGCAGGCAGGTGTCGATGACCGCCGGCATCGCGCCCCAGTCCTCGTGGATCTTGAGGCCGAGGCAGCCGCCCGCCATCTGGCCGTACAGCGACTGCGGCTTGGAGGAGTTGCCGCGGCCGAGAAAGCCGAAGTTCATCGGCCATTGCTCGGCCGCTTGCAGCATCTTGCCGACATTCCAGGCGCCGCCGCAGTCGATGCCGACGGTGATGGCGCCGAGCGAGCCGCCGATCATCGTGGTCAGGCCGGAGGCGATAGCATGCTCGACCAACTGCGCCGAATCGAAATGCACATGGACGTCGATGCCGCCCGGCGTTGCGATCAGTCCCTCGCCGTCGCGCACAGTGGTGGCGATGCCGCAGATCAGTTTCGGGTGGACCCCGTCCATCGTTTCCGGATTGCCGGCCTTGCCGACACCGACGATGCGACCGTCCTTGATGCCGATGTCGCCCTTCACGATGCCGAGGACCGGGTCGATGATGACCACGTTCGATATCAGCATGTCGAGCGAGCCATCGGCGCTGTCGTAGCCGGACTTCAACCCCATGCCGTCGCGCAGGGTCTTGCCGCCGCCGTGCAGACATTCGTCGCCGGGTACCGCGTAGTCGTGCTCGATCACCGCGATGAGCGACGTGTCGCCCAACCGGACGCCGTCGCCGGTGGTCGGGCCGTACATCTGGGCGTATTCGCGCCGGGAGATGGTTGCCATGGTCTCAAGCTCCCTTGAAGCCGCGCTCGCGCGCGAGTTTCAGCGCCGCCTCGCGGGCCGCATCGCTGCGGGTCTCGCCATTGGTCAGCGCGTTCAGTCCGAACACCTCCCCGCTGCCGCCGAACCGGGTCAGCACGACCACCTTGGCTTCGCCCGGCTCGAACCGCACCGCGGTGCCCGCCGGGATGTCGAGGTGCATGCCGAAGGCCTGCGCTCGATCGAAGTCGAGCGCGCGATTGGCTTCGAAGAAGTGGTAGTGGCTGCCGATCTGGATCGGGCGATCGCCGGTGTTGACCGCGCGCAGTGACACCTTGGCGCGGCCCGCATTGAGCTCGATGTCGCCATCGGCCGGGAGGATCTCGCCGGGAACGACGCCCGCGGCCGGCGCGGCGGCGCCGGGCCGGATCGGCTCGTGCACCGTCACCAGCTTGGTGCCGTCGGGAAACGTCCCTTCGACCTGCAGCATCGGCATCATCGCCGCGACACCCGGCATGACGTCATCGGTATCGAGGATCGTCGAGCCGAACGCAATCAGCTCCGCCAGCGAACGG